>CACWOX010000035.1 GCA_902762615.1 uncultured Ruminococcus sp.
CAACTCTATAGACTTCTTTGGACTTGTCTATTTCCTTGATCTTTTCTATTTTACTTCAGTTTGTGCTGGATTGGAATGTACGGGCTATTTGACGCTTACCAAAATATTCCAAATCCGAAGCATGGGTTTGGAAAAAACAGGAGGTATTTGCTATGAAAAAATCTATCAGAAGCCTGTTGCTGGTGACGGGATTCAGCCTGATTGCCTTGCTTGTCCCTCTGCTGTATGGCAGCGAAATCAAGGTTTACGCTGCGACCGACTTTGTAATCGAAGACGGCGTGCTGACTGAATACACCGGAAACGGCGGCAATGTGACCATTCCGGAGGAAGTTACCGTCATAGGTTACAATGTTTTTAGAGGACGTTCCAGTCTGACAGGCGTTACAATTCCGGAGGGCGTAACCAAAATAGAGAGCGGCGCATTCATGGACTGTGAAGGACTGAAAAGCGTGACGCTTCCTTCCACCTTAACAACCATCGAGGACAACGCTTTTAATGAGAGCACAGGTCTCAAAAGCATTGTCATTCCCGGCAGCGTATCGGTCGTTAAGGACTACGCTTTTGCTTATTGTGAAGGTCTGACCAGCCTGACCATTTCAAACGGCGTCAAGACGATCGATTATGCTGCTTTCATGGGATGCAAGGGTCTGAGCAGGGTGACTGTTCCGGGCAGTGTTGCCAATATCAAAGATTATGCTTTTGCAGACTGCGAGAGTCTCACCGCCCTGACCATTTCAAACGGCGTCAAGACCATTGATTTCTGTGCCTTTGAGAATTGCTCAAGTCTGACAAGTGTGACCATTCCGGGCAGCGTTTCTACCGTCGGCAGGTATGCTTTTGAAAACTGCACAAGTATGACCGGCTTAAAACTGTCGGAAGGCGTAAAGACGCTTGAGCGTTATTCGTTTCTGTCCTGCAATGCCCTGAAGAGTGTGACCATTCCGAGCAGCGTAACGACGCTGGATGCATACGCATTTCAAGATTGCGCCGGACTGAAAACCGTCACTATTCTGACAAAAAATCCCACAATTGACACAACATCTCCTGCCTTCTACGATTCACCTGTTGCGACCGTCTATTACGCTGGCACAGAGGCAGAGTGGAAGGCTTCCGAGCTGGACAGCCAGTTCACTTCAAAAATCAATGTCGTATACAAAGTAAGGTTTCCATAAGGATAATAACGAAAAGCCGCCTACACAACCGATTGAGAGAAAAAAGTCTGTGTCTTGCAAAGGTAAATCACACTTTACAAGACACAGACTTTTTTCTTTATCTTATAGTTCTATTAACCTGAAAGGACAGTCAGCACTTCTGGTCGATAGGATTGAAAAATATCAATTACGAGGCAGTTGCACATTGACTCAATCAGAAGCATTTGATATAATTTATTACATCAATCTATTTCATTTCATGAGGAGCATTGTTGAAGTTATGAAGAGAAAAGCGCAAGTCCCGGCAGAGAAGAACCGACCGAAAATGTTTGACGAGTTTCGTATTTCGACATTTATTATTCTGACGATAGCCGGCATCATCAATGCCTTTGGCGTAACGATATTCCTTTTTCCCGTAAAGCTCTATGACAGCGGCATTTCCGGTTTGTCAATGCTCCTTGACCAGATCACTCCGCCCCAATTTACCTTATCACTGTTTCTGCTGCTTCTGAACATTCCGATATTTGCCTTTGGATACAAGAAACAAGGTGCGTCATTTACGATCTACTCTGTTTTTACCGTTGGCGTTTATTCGGTGATGTCTTTTTTGATCATGAATGTTTTGCCGATTGACGTTTCGTTTATCTCACCTCTCGCCGGCTCTGATCTTTTACTATGTGCCATTTTCGGCGGGGTCATATCGGGAATCGGCAGCGGTCTGACAATACGGTTCGGCGGGGCAATAGACGGTATAGACGTGCTTTCGGTTGTATTTTCCAAGAAAATAGGCATATCTATAGGTACATTTGTCATGATTCTAATACGATACTATATACTGTGTGCGGAATTACCATCAAAAGCTGGATTCTTCCACTGTATTCCATTGTTACCTATTACATTGGTTCAAAGACGGTCGATTTTGTAGTAGAAGGTATTGATAAAACCAAATGTGCCATGATAGTAACCACCAAAGCAAATAACATTTCTGATACCCTTGCGGAACAATTTGAAGCAAGCGGAACGATTGTCAAAGCGATAGGCGGATATTCAAAGGAACAGAAAGAAATCATATATTTTATCGTCAATCATTTTCAGATCAATAAGCTCAAAAAAATTGTACACGACATTGATCCGTCCGCATTTATTTCATTGCAGGACGTATCTGATATCATTCAAAAAAATCATGAAACTTAAAGTGAATCTTTTTTAATTTCTTTACCGTTACATTTCCTCCACCATCACCAATATAAACATCATATTCGTCTTCAATACTTCCAAAGGTGATGATCTTTTCTGCACTGGTATATTCTTTGAGCTTTTTCATCATCTCACGCTTTGACGCGAGAGGAGAAAACACTTTAAGATATTGATAGCCTTCATATTCGGAGTTTGTAACTGTGATACGGATTGTTTTTTCAAGACTGTCATTCAGTTTTTTAAATAGAGTCGCGATTCTGTCGTCAGTATCGAGAACAGTCAGATACAGCACACGCTCGGAAGCATCATGCCGCCGGAATCTCTCTCTGACATAATTTCGATAGGGGGAATGCTTGTGTGTTTCGAATAAATCCTTCTCGGCAGAATTTGTCAATTCTCCGTAAAATATCAAAAGAGTTGTATCATACAACACATTGACAAAGCAGCGCATACCGCTATCCGATATAATTTTTTCGGCAGATTCACATACATCTAACGGAAGTGATTCTGCTTCGAGATATTCCTTTTCGTTTACATCATACAGTGCAGCTCCGTCCATAACAATAACGGGCAATTTCAGGTTTACCCCTTGCATTAAAGATTGAACTTCGGCAGGCGTATGTATGGTAGAAATGGTAAATTTGACGCCTGATTCTATTAACCTGTTTAATTCCACCTTACTGTACTGCATAGTGGAATGGTCGTCGGGGATCAAAACCGAGTCAATTCCGCTGACATAAAGAGTCTTACTGTCGTGTCTGACAGGCAGATGAAAATGATTGACTGCAAGGCCAATGCCTATTCCTATAAAGGTATCCAATACCCGATTGAAAACAAAAATATAGGGATTAACATCAAATGAATGTGTGAGAGCAATGCTTAAAAAAACAACACAAGAAAAGAACGACGCATTACGCTTATTCCAAATAACTGTCAAATAAATGACAGGAATAATCATTAGTGATGCAAGAAGGTAGACAAGAACGGGCTGTGTCAGTCCTGCAATACGAAGCAATATGATAAACACAAGTCCGAATCCTGCGCCGATGAAAGTGCCAGTCGATCTTTGCCACGCATTATTTTTAGTAGAATCCGCATAAGGCTGCAAACACCACAGAGCGGCAAGCGCTCCGTAAAAAGGTAATCCGTTTCCGACAGGCGTTAGCGTGCGGATATAGTAAATGACCATACATAATCCGACCGCCACCGACGATTTTATGATTCTTGCTCCGATGGGAGGAATTTTTTTAGGGAGTATCATGGGCTTCACCTCAGAATCATCTATTCATTCCATAGTATCATAAGCCGTTCTTCGCCCATGTCATAATACAGCTTCATGCCGGCTTTTGACGCATCAAAGGCACCGATAATGCCCTTTAAATCCTCCGGAAGATTCGTGAGTGTCTCTGTCAGTTCCGGCAGACCTTTCAGAAGCCGGGGGTTCCACACAACAGTGCTTTTTCCTTCAAAAACTGCCGTGTACAGTATGCCGGATTCCACCAGATCCTGAAAAATATGGCTGCCGTAGCTGAGTTCCGGAATGTACCCTATGCTGGATTCGGACACCTCCGCAATCACCGAAAATTCGCTGATGTCCGAAAATCCGGACGGAACGCCCAATTCCGGCGAAGACGTGCAGATTCTGCCGGGCGTGAGCAGGATCAAGCGCTTTCCCTTTCCTCTGAATTGCCAGTTGACGTCGGAGAGAGCCTTCTTCACGTCATACTTTCTCTTGTAAGGCAGTCTGTAATATCTCACAGGATCGATATACACAATGCAGTCCACATCGAATTCTCTTGAAAATCCCATGGAGACGCCCTTTGTTTCAAGCAATATTCTGTCGGAAGGAATGTCTTCCGGAAATGCCACCCTGTCGCCGTCGGCGGTAAGCTGCAAAGGACGGCATTGCAGAAGGTCTATGACGTATTTCCCGTCAGGGGCAAAATTAATGGTATATTCCGTGTCTACCGGGTATTCGTAATGCTGCTGAATCAGTCCGAGGATTTCCCGCATATCAGTCATTAGCGACTGATTGCCGGTCAGACCATCGCAAGTGACGAAAAGAATATCCCTGCCAATGCCCATGTCTCTGAACCGCGCTTCGGTTTCATAATTATGCGCAAGCAGCAGCCGATTAAGGTAAGTCGGGAGCTTCAGGGATAATTTCATTGGGTCGAAGCCTTCGACTTCTCCACTTTCCAGACTGACCGCGTCCACAATCCGCTGAGAATACTGCTGTCTGTCGGAAACCGACGTGTTGATGATATGCTTCGGATCATCGAGAGATACCATTCGCGGATAAGAGCCGGTTCTCCGGTCTACGGCGGCAGTGCCAAGTCCCATCACGAGTCTGAGCATTCCCGACTCCGGACGCACCGAACCCATTCTGTACGGACTGGTCGAATAACCCACTCCTGCCGCGCAGGGCATGAAGAAACCCTCGTATCTTGAACCCGATACTCTCTGCACCAGAATTGCCATCTGTTCGTCGCGTTTGTCAAGTCCGCGGCGTTTTCTGTAGTCAAGGGCCGAAAGGCTCATCGTGCTGGCGTAGACGGTGCGCACCGCGTCCTCAAACTGTTGCAGACGTTCTTCCGGAGAACCGATGCTCCCGCAGAATACCGATTCATACTTCCCGGCAAAGGCGTTTCCGAAGCCGTCTTCCAATATCGAGCTGGAACGGACAATCACCGGATCACTGCCGTAATAATCGAGTATTCTGCGAAATTCGGCTTCTATCGCGGCAGGGAATTTTCCCTCCATGATCTTTTCTCTGAACTGATCCGCCAGCGTAAAGAATCCTTCCTCCGTCCTCTGTTTTATCCTCAAATCCCAGAAACCGTTGTCCACGATATAGGCGTAAAACACGTCGGACCCGATGTAATAGGAATCGTGCGGCTCAAAGCGTTCAAAAATATCGGGGCGGTGATTCTCCACGATCTTCCTCGCAAGGAGCATTCCGCAAGCCTTGCCGCCGATCATTCCCGTACCGACCATGCGGGAATGCACCTCAAAGTAATCCTCCGGTCTGAAATTCTGCTTGATAAGACTGCGCATACGCTCGTCTCGGGTGAGCATGATGTTGCACATTCTCGCACATTCATTGGTTACGTCCACGCCGTTTTCATAGAGCATCTTGGTTCTTACAAAAAAGCGTTCCCAGCTGTCGAGATTCTGATCGAGCGCTTTTCCGGCTTCTTTGTTCATGAGTCCGTAAAAATGGCTGATCTCGGTTCCCTCAGAAAGAACAGTAAAGCTGTTGTCATCTCTTCTCATGCGATAAGGCTGGAACATCGTCTGGGAATAACGGTTCCACACCTTCATCGGACGCACATAGAATGACTGCCCGTCATTGTCGTTTTCTTTATACACGTCAAGGAAAAGCTGCGTTGTATCCCTGATGGTCGCAATCGCGTCAAAGGAATGTCTGCCTCGGATAATAGGGAAATAGGCGACTGTATCGAGAATAAACAGAAACGGACAGGTCAGGTGAAAGAAGTTGCCCATCATCAGATCGGTCGCCCACGCTTCTTCCAACTCTGACAGGCAGTCAAAGACATAAAAAGCGTCGTAGCCCTCCCGTTCAATCAGATTGTGTATATTGACCGTGAAATTTTCAAAGCGGTGCGAAAGCTCTACGTGTTCGATTTTTAACCCTTGCCGTGGCGTGAGAATCGGCTCGTGTTCCGCAAAACGGATATAGATGAGATTTCTGCGGTCCGCTATTGCCTGCTGTGCGAACCGTTCCGCCACATATCGGAATTCATTGAGGGAGGGAACCTGCCAGACAACATTGTCCCCCAGCCGTATGTATTGCAAAGCCTCGTCCATCATCGGTATTCCGGAGCGTGTTTTCTCAAAAGCTGCCATTGCGCATCCTCCATTCTTTATCTTTTCAAGTGCAAAAAGGCGCTCCCGTAAAATACGAGAACGCCTTTGCTCTTCCCCTTTATTGTATATCTTTTGTTTTCATTTGTCAATATTATTTTGCAGGGGATTAATGAAATAATTTCAAAAATAATTTATAATAAGACAATTCATTTTGGATATTTCTCCAAAATGAATTTATCAAAAACAAATCTTGCAAAAATTCGTTGACATACGATAAGATTTGTGATATGATACTGACAAGAAACAAGGGCGTTTTTGCATCAGGTGCAAAGGCGCCCTTGACTTGTTAAGGAGGTAATGAGTATGGATTCATTGATTAAAAATGCGGAAACCATCAACGGATTGCTGGCAAGATACGGCGTAAAATTCGGCATTTACAAAAACGGGGAATTCAAAGAGCAGCTTTTCCCGTTTGATCCGATCCCCAGAATGATCGGCAGAAAGGAATTTTACTACCTTGCATCGGGGCTGCGTCAGCGGGTTGACGCCTTGAATTGCTTTTTGCAGGACATTTACGGCAAAAAGCAGATCGTCAGGGACGGCATTATTCCTGAGGAGTTTGTCTTTTCTGCCAAGGGATTTCTTGCCCCGTGTGACGGCGTATGTCCTCCCAAGGGCATATACAGCCATATTTCAGGCATTGATCTCGTTCAGTCAAAGGACAACAACTGGTACATTCTGGAAGACAACCTGCGTGTGCCGTCCGGTGCCTCCTATCCTATGATTGCCAGAGAACTGCAAAGACGGGGAGCCCCCGAGGTATTTGCCAATGCCGGAGTGGTGGACAACCGGAATTATGCCGATCTTCTCAAGGAAGTCATGGATCACGTCAACACAGGCGGCATTAACGTCATTCTTTCGCCCGGTCGGTACAACGCCGCTTTCTTTGAACATTCTTATCTGGCGGAAAAGACTGGCGCGGTACTCACAACAGGAAAGGATATTGTGTGTGAAAACGACTCGCTTTATTACATAGACTACAACGGTAAAAAGCAAAGAGTCGGCGCTGTCTATCGACGTATTTCCGACGAATATCTCGATCCGATGACATTTTACGAGGACTCTGTCATTGGCATTCCTCATATCTTTGAAGCGTACAAAAAAGGCAATGTCGCACTGCTCAATGCGCCGGGAAACGGCGTGGCGGACGACAAGGGCATATATTATTTTGTGCCGAAGATGATCAAGTATTATCTCGGTGAAGATGCCGCGCTAATGAATGCGCCGACCTATCTTCCTTTCTACGACGAGGATATGAAGTATGTGCTGGACAACTTCGACAGTCTGGTCATCAAAGACGTGGCGGAAGCGGGAGGCTACGGCGTTGTGTTCGGCAGTTCGCTGACAACGGAAAAAAAGGCGGAGTTTATCGCGCTGCTGAAAAGTCAGCCGAGAAGGTTTATTGCGCAGGAGGTCATTGACTTCTATGATCTCGATATTCTCGACGAAACCGGAGCGAGGGTTCCCCGGAAAGCCGATCTTCGCGCATTTGTCCTGACCGGCAGCACAACAAAGGTATGGCCGAGCGGCCTTACGAGGTTTTCCAGAAATCCCGATTCATTCATCGTAAATTCATCACAAGGCGGAGGTTTTAAAGACACATGGGTATTATCACGGTAGACAAAAGCGATCATTTGTTCTGGCTTGGCAGGTACACCGAAAGGGTGCAGACCACACTCAGATACTATCTGAAAACAGCGGATTTGATGCTGGATCACGGCACAGACGATTACGCAGCTCTGTGCAGGAAAATCGGCATTCCGGATATTTACGGATCAGGCGAAGCTTTCAGAAGGAAATATCCCTTTGATGCAAAAGACAGCAATTCCATCATCAGCAGTCTCAACAGAGCGTATGACAACGCCATTGTCATGCGCGACTATATCGGCACTGAAACAATGGCATACATTCAGTTGGCGATAGATGACGTCAAACACGCTGAGCAAAGCCCCGCACAGATTGCCGATCTTATGCTGGTGATCGATCATATTTACGCGTTCTGGGGCTGCGCCAACGACCTGATTGACGATGAAAAAATCCGCAACATCATGAAACTCGGTAAGGGAATGGAACGGCTTGACCTGTATCTCAGTCTTGGCGTTGCAAAGCACGAAATCAAGCGCGAATATAGCCGGACAAAGGGCTTTTTGAAAAAATCCTGTCTCCGATATGACGAGCATATTCTCTACACGGTTGACAGTCTGCTTTCCGAACCGAAATTTGACCATGACAACGTGAAAAAGCTGCTGAGAAATCTGATTTCCAAGTGAACGGAGTGGTTACGATCAAGCAATTACAATTTGAGTACAGGCTGACAGCCTCTTACAGTGCTGAAATAAGCAACCACAGCTTTACGGTAATGTTTGTGCCAAAGGATAGCAACCGTCAAAAAATCACTTCCCTTGCCATTGCCGTGAAGGAATGCCACCGGTATTATATGACAGTTGACAGCTTCGGCAACGAAAAAATCTATGGAAAAATCACCGTGCCGCATCGGACTTTTGACGTCAGCATCAGCGGTGTGGCACAGACCGGACTGGATATCTATGAAGAATACACCGAAGATTCCTTCAATGCGGTTTTGCTGAGGTCACAGACCGCGCTGACACAGCCCGGCGCAAAACTTAAGGAATATCACCGCTGTCTTCCTCTGGAAAAATGCGACAGCGATTACGAAAAAGCCCTTTTTGTGATGCGGTCGCTGCCGCAATCCTTCCACTACCGAAAAGGCGTCACATCGGTACATGAAAAAGCCGAGGACGCGTTTGCGTTTGGCGCAGGTGTTTGTCAGGATTACGCTCACATCATGGCGTCACTGCTTCGCATGGAGGGGATTCCCGTCCGGTATGTAGTGGGAATGATTCCCGGAGAAGGAGCGTCTCACGCATGGGTGGAGGCGCTCTGCCAGGGCTATTGGTACGGATTTGATCCTGCCAACAACAAACTGGTAGACGAGGATTACATCAAGGTTTCATGCGGCAGGGATTCCGCGGATTGCTCCGTGATCCGAGGCAGCTTTTACGGCTGTGCCGGGCAGGAGCAAACTGAGCGGATCACCGTCAATGAAATATGACGACAGAAGGAATGATACACAATGGTTCAGACGATAGCGTCGGTCGGTCTTCCGATTGACGAAACGCTTAAAATACAAAAAAATCGCATAATACCCAAAAACGGGCTGAAAGGCGGCGAGAAGCGCCTCAGCATTGTCACCGGCACGCACGGTGACGAGCTGGAAGGACAGTATGTCTGCTATGAGCTGCAAAGAAGAATCAGGGAAAACTATGACTGTCTGACAGGCATCGTCGATATATATCCGGCGCTCAATCCCCTCGGTGTGGATTCCATCACACGTGGCATTCCGGGCTTTGATTTGGACATGAACCGTCTGTTTCCCGGATTGGAAAACGGTTCTATGCCGGAATATATCGCTTCGAGAATCATTCGTGATCTCAGCGGAAGTGCGGCGGTCATTGACATACACGCCAGCAATATTTTTCTCGAAGAAATACCGCAGGTGCGCATCAACGAGCTTTCACAGAAGGAACTGCTGCCGCTTGCCAAACTGCTGAATGTGGATTATATCTGGATTCATTCCTCCGCCACGGTGCTGGAATCCACACTCGCTTACTCCCTGAATGTGATCGGCACGCCAACCATTGTGGTGGAAATGGGCGTCGGCATGAGAATTACAAAGAAATACGGCGATCAGTTGACAGACGGTATTTTCGTACTGATGAAAGAGCTTGGCATCTGGAACGGAGAGGTCATTGAGCCTAAGAAACCCATCATCTCCGACGACGGTGAGGTGTCGTTTATCAATGCCGGAAAATCAGGAGTATTCGTACCCAATGTCGGACACTGGAAGGACGTAAAAAAGGGCGATCACATCGGCGATATCCTGAACCCCCTGACAGGTGAGATCAGCGAAGAGATCAACGCGGAAACAGACGGCATTGTGTTTACGCTCAGGGAATATCCGATCGTGTCCGAAGGCTCGCTGATTGCGAGAATTTTGTCGTAGGGAGGTGCAACATGGAAGAAAAAATACTGTTTGAGCTTGGCTCGGTTTACCGTGAAGCCATGCGCATTAAAGGATACACATTCGGCAGCGGAGAACATTCCGCCTGCATTGTCGGAGCGACACGCGGCAACGAGGTGCAGCAGGTCTATCTCTGCTCCCGGCTTGTCGATATTCTGGAACAGCTTGAGAAAAGGGGAAAGATCACCTGCGGCAAATCCATTCTGGTCGTTCCAAGCGTCAATTCCCATTCCATGAATATCGGCAAACGCTTCTGGTCAACCGACAACACCGATATCAACAGAATGTTTCCGGGATACAGTCTGGGTGAAACGACACAGCGCATTGCCGACGGACTTTTCAAAAATGTAAACGATTATCAATTCGGCATACAGTTTGCCAGTTTCTATATGCAGGGGAGCTTTATTCCGCATGTGCGCATGATGAAAACAGGCTTTGAGGACGTGGAACTCGCTAAGGATTTCGGCTTGCCGTATGTATTCCGGCGGAACGCCAGACCGTATGATACCACGACGCTCAATTACAATTGGCAGATATGGGAAACCAAGTCCTTTTCGGTTTATACCGACGCCACCGACACCATTAACACAGAGACGGCCGCCGAAGCGGTCAACGCAGTACTTTGCTTCCTTCACAAACAGGGCATTATCGAGTACAACTGTCACGAAGGGTACATTTCCCGCTTCATTGAAGGAAGTCAGCTTGTCAACGTAAAGACGGTAACAGCAGGATTCTTTGTACGTCATGCCAAAGTCAGTCAAAGGGTGAAACAAGGGGATATTCTGGCGGAAATCCTTGATCCGTATAACGGAAGGGTGATTGACCGTATATTGTCGCCCGTGAACGGCATTGTTTTTTTCCATGCCGTTCAGCCGGTGATCTATGCGCATACCACCCTCTATCGGATCATTCCGTCAGACGATCTGATATGAGGGAGGAAAAGTCTGTATGAGCAGCTTCAAAGAAACCATGTATGCGGCATTTACCGAGAATAATATCATTTCACCCGAATACTTCGACAAGTACAGTGTGAAACGGGGACTGCGCAATCCGGACGGAACGGGCGTGATGGCAGGCGTTACCAATATCTGCAATGTTCACGGTTACGTGATTGACGACGGCGAAAAGAAGCCGGCTGAGGGCAAGCTGATATTCAGAGGGTATAATATCCGTGACATCATCCGTCATGTGGAAGAGGAAGACCGCTTTGGCTTTGAGGAGATCGTATATCTTCTGCTGACGGGCAAACTTCCGACATTGGATGAGCTTACGGAGTTTACACAGCTTTTGTCCGATCATCGTGCTTTGCCTGATAATTTTTTCGAGGATATGATCCTGAAAGCACCGTCACGGGATATTATGAATAAAATGGCAAGATCGACGCTCGCGTTATATTCCTATGACAGCAATCCGGAAACTTTATCGCCGGAGCATGAAATAGACACCGCCATATCGCTTATCGCAAGAATGCCGGTGATTATGATCTGTGCCTATGAAACACAAAGACGGTATTTCAGTGAGGACTCTATGATCATGCACCCTTTAATAAAGGGGCAGTCAACAGCGGAAAACATTTTGTCAACGCTGCGACCAGACAGAAATTTTACCCATGAAGAGGCCAGACTCCTTGACCTGATGCTGATGCTTCACGCGGAACACGGCGGCGGTAATAACTCGACCTTTTCCTGCCGTGTGCTCACTTCATCGGGTACAGATCCCTATTCCACCTATGCGGCAGCCATCGGTTCGCTGAAAGGCGCAAGGCACGGCGGCGCCAACCGTAAGGTGACAGAAATGCACGAATATATCAAGGCAAATGTGGCTGATTGGGAAAATGAAGAGGAGCTTGCGGCGTATCTGCGAAAAATTCTGCGAAAGGAAGCAGGCGACGGAAGCGGTCTGATCTACGGAATGGGGCATGCGGTCTATACGTTGTCCGATCCCCGTGCAGTGATTCTGAAAGAGTATGCCGGCGCTATGGCGGAGGGAACCGACTTTGAAAAGGAGTTTCATCTGCTGGAATCCATCGAACGGCTGACGCCGAAAATTTTTGAAGAAGTAAAACATTCAGGAAAAGCCATGTGCGCCAATATTGATATGTACAGCGGATTTGTGTACAGAATGCTCGGTATTCCACAGGAACTCTTTACGCCGCTGTTTGCTGTTTCAAGAATGGCGGGGTGGTGCGCACACCGATTTGAAGAGATGAATAGCGGCAGGAGGATTATTCGCCCCGCCTACAAATCCATCTCCCATGAAAAGGAATATGTGGATTTGAAAAACAGATGAGCTATGGGAACGATAAAAAGACATAAAGAAAGGCTGATTACGATGGAAAAAATCAAAATGACTACCCCCTTGGTTGAAATGGACGGGGACGAAATGACAAGGATCATCTGGCAGATGATAAAGGAAAAACTCCTTCTTCCCTTCATTGACCTGAAAACCGAGTATTACGATCTCGGTCTTGCGCACAGAAACGAAACAGACGATAAAGTAACCGTCGAATCGGCGGAAGCAACCAAGAAGTACGGTGTGGCGGTCAAGTGTGCCACCATCACGCCCAATGCGGCAAGAATGACGGAATATGACCTCAAAGAGATGTGGAAATCACCCAACGGCACCATCAGAGCCATTCTGGACGGTACGGTGTTCCGTGCGCCGATCATTGTGGAGGGTATCACCCCTTATATTCCCACATGGACGAAGCCTATCACGATTGCCCGTCACGCTTACGGCGATGTGTATAAGAACACCGAACTACGTGTCAGTCAGGGCAGCAAGGCAGAACTGAAAGTGACCGATCAAGACGGACATGAAACATCGGCGCTTATCTACGATTTTGAGGACAGCGCGGGAATCATTCAGGGACTTCATAATAAAGACAAGTCTATCGAGGGATTTGCCCGTTCCTGTTTTAATTATGCGCTTGATACGAAACAGGATATATGGTTTGCCTCCAAAGACACCATCTCGAAACAATATGACCACAGATTCAAGGATATCTTTGCGGAGGTCTTTGAAAATGACTATCGGGCAAAATTTGAGGAAGCCGGAATAGAGTATTTTTATACGCTGATTGATGACGCGGTTGCGAGAGTGATTCGTTCCGAAGGCGGATATATATGGGCCTGTAAAAACTATGACGGCGATGTGATGTCAGACATGGTAGCCACCGCATACGGCAGTCTTGCGATGATGACTTCCGTACTGGTTTCTCCTGACGGCATTTATGAATATGAAGCGGCGCACGGAACGGTACAGCGCCATTATTACAAATATTGCAAGGGTGAAAAGACCTCCACGAATCCTGTTGCCACGATTTATGCGTGGACAGGCGCATTGCGAAAAAGGGGAGAACTGGACAGTCTGCCTGCACTTTGCGGCTTTGCCGACAAACTGGAAAAAGCGGTTCTTGCCACAATCAGTGACGGAATCATGACCGGAGATCTTGCGGCCATCTCTACACTGGCAAACAAACAGACCGCTGACACGGAAACATTTCTTGATGAGATAGGCATTCGTTTAGAGCGTTTATTGCATCAATGATGGAGGGAAATATCATATGGGACTGACATTGACCGAAAAAATACTCAAAAACCATCTGGTTGACGGTGAGTTCATCAAAGGCAGCGAGATCGGAATAAAAATCGATCAGACGCTCACGCAGGACGCCACAGGTACAATGGCTTATCTGGAATTTGAAGCGATAGGCATACCGAGGGTAAAGACAGAGCGCTCGGTTGCCTACATTGACCACAACACACTGCAAAACGGTTTTGAAAATGCGGACGACCATCGTTTTATCGGTTCTGTCGCAAAAAAGCACGGTATCTGTTTTTCCCGCCCCGGCAACGGTATCTGTCATCAGGTGCATCTGGAACGCTTCGGTATCCCGGGAAAAACGCTGATTGGCTCGGACAGTCATACGCCGACCGGCGGCGGTATCGGAATGATTGCCATCGGTGCGGGCGGTCTTGACGTTGCGGTCGCAATGGGCGGCGGCGCTTACTACATCACATACCCGAAAATCGTCAAGGTCACTCTTACCGGCAAGCTCTCTCCGTGGGTGGCTGCGAAAGACGTGATCTTGGAGGTACTCAAACGAATGACTGTAAAAGGCGGCGTGGGTAAAGTCATTGAATACGGCGGTGAGGGTGTGAAAACGCTTACGGTTCCCGAAAGAGCCACTATCACCAATATGGGGGCAGAGCTTGGCGCCACTACATCTATTTTCCCCTCTGACGACGTAACGCTTGCCTTTCTCAAAGCGCAGAACAGGGCAGAGGTATGGACGGAATTGAAAGCAGACGACGATGCGGTTTATGATGAAGCAATCCATATTGATCTCTCCTCTGTTGTGCCTATGGCGGCTTGTCCTCACTCTCCGGATAACGTCAAGACCGTTGCGGAGATAGGCAGACTCAAAATAGATCAGGTATGTATCGGCTCCTGTACCAACTCCAGCTTTATTGATATGATGAAGGTTGCCACTATCCTCAAAGGCAGGACGGTTCATCCGAGCGTTTCACTCAGCATAGCTCCCGGCTCTAAGCAAGTGCTCAATATGCTGGCGTCCAACGGCGCACTGGCTGATATGATAGACGCAGGTGCAAGAATACTGGAATCTGCCTGCGGCCCGTGTATCGGTATGGGACAATCGCCCAACTCCGGCGGTGTATCATTGCGTACTTTTAACCGTAACTTTGAAGGAAGATCAGGAACAAAGGACGGACAGATCTATCTCGTTTCTCCCGAAATGGCAGCCATTTCCGCCATAAAAGGGTACCTCACCGATCCAAGAGAATTGGGAAATATGCCGGAATTCCATCTGCCTCATCAGTTTAAGATAAATGACAACATGGTGGAACCGCCTGCCGATGAAAAGGATATGGACGGAATAGAGACTCTCAGAGGACCGAACATTCAACCGTATCCTGTAACCTCACCGCTGCTTGATGACATAGCGTGCAAAGTATCTTTGAAGGTCGGCGATAATATCACAACAGACCACATCATGCCCGCCGGGGCCAAAATCCTTCCGCTCCGTTCCAATATCCCTGCTATCTCCATGCATTGTTTTACCGTATGTGATGAAGATTTTCCAAAAAGAGCAAAGCAGCTTGGTATTTCCATTATCGTTGGCGGTTCCAATTACGGACAAGGTTCATCAAGAGAACACGCCGCACTCGCACCGCTGTATTTAGGGATAAAGGCGGTTGTTGTCAAGAGCTTTGCACGCATCCACAGAGCCAATCTGATCAATGCCGGTATTCTGCCTCTTACCTTCGTCAACGAGGCGGATTATGATAGAATCGGGCAGGGTGACGACGTTGTTCTTGAAAATCTCCGCGCAGATATCGAATCAGGCAAGTCAGAACTTACGCTTATCAACAGAAGCAATGGCGAAGAAATACCTGTCCTTTGCGAACTGACAGGCAGAACAAGGGATATTATCCTTGCAGGCGGTCTGCTTGACTATACAAGATTGAGCCTCACTTCTGACGCGGGTAAGAATTGATGATTTCGCTCAATCAATATTTATTCTCCGGAGATACCGTGCTGAAAATTCTTCATCAGTATTCCGCCGATCTGAAAAAGTCAGCCATCCATGCGCATCATCCGATTGATCTGGCGCACAGTAATTTTCTGATACAGATCATAGAACTGCTGGAGCATAACGATTTTCTGTCCTTACAATCGCAGCGGATCAAGGAATTTTACAAGTACATGACACATGAATACCCGTTTCTTGCGTTTACCTTCAAGGGAAGAATCAAATCTCTGATTCGCGCGGAGGAAAAATTCAACGGATATGTCTTAGAATATATTTACGAGTATTACAAGACAAACGGAAGATTCCCAAGTGAAGCGGAAATCAAAAGCAATCTGATTTTCAGAGATTTGATTGCGTACCGCATTGTGATTTCACTGCCGCGATGTCATATTGCAGTGGGAGAAAGCGGTCACGAACAGGAATTGATTTATCTATATGAGATTGCCGATACGCTTCCCGAATTTCTCGAAGAAAGAGGATTTACAGCGGAATTGTCAGGCTTTCCCGATAAAACCGTATCAGAGCAACTTTCTGAAAATAACCGTGCCTATTACAGAGATTATGTTGCACACCCCAGACCTTCCGGCTACCAGTCTCTTCATATCACTTTTTATGACAATCATGCAAGGTGCTTTACAGAGGTTCAGCTCCGGACAAAAGAAATGGACGATCTTGCCGAGATCGGTGAAGCAAATCACTTCGGCTATGAAAAGCAACAGGAGGAAAGCCGTTCCAAACGGGATATTATCCCGAAAGGGCAATGTCTGTATTTTGATGAAGCGTATGAACGCCTGACCATGCTGCAGGGACTTGATCTCTCTACCGTAGATGTGAATATGTTCAAAGCATACAACAATCAGCTGATCAATGACGGCTGCGGATTATTCAGAGGACGTCAGATACTCCCCTTTGAGCATTTGTCAAGATTTCAGAACGATCTCATTGATTGACTGTTTCCGAAATACAATATAAGGAGAAGCTGAAATGAAACCATTAATCGGATTAATGCCACTCTGGGATGATGAAAAGGAAAGCCTTTGGATGCTTCCCGGATATATGGATGGAATTGCAACTGCCGATGGGATTCCATTTATGCTGCCGCTGACCGACAGCGAGGAAGATATTAAGCAGCTTGTGGGAATCTGCAACGGATTTCTGTTCACAGGCGGTCATGATGTATCGCCTGAGTTATATGCGGAAAAACCGATCGGCAATCTGGTTTCCTGTTGCAGAAAGCGGGACATTATGGAAAATATCGTGCTGAGAATCGCCATTGAGAAAGATAAACCGGTTTTGGGCATTTGTCGGGGGATTCAGTTCATCAACGCCGCACTTGGAGGTACGCTGTATCAGGACCTTCCGACACAACATCCTACTGAAATAGAACATCATCAAAAACCGCCCTATGATCAACCGGTACACAAGGTTGATATTGTTCCGGGCAGTCCACTGTATTCTTTGATCGGAGAATCAAGGATTGCAGTGAACAGCTATCATCACCAAGCAATCAAGCAGCTTGCTCCCTCTCTTGTTGCAATGGCATATTCAGAAGACGGTTTGGTAGAAGCTGTGCATAAACGGGATCAGTCTTTTATGTGGGCGGTGCAGTGGCATCCGGAATTTATGTGGATGACAGATGTAAACAGCAGGAAAATATTCAATACCTTTATTTCTATTTCAGCTATAGGATGATATAATTGACAGGTGATAAAATTAGCAGTGGGTAGCATTACACACTTTCTGTCTCTCTGTTAATCGGCAAAACAGCAAACTAAATACTATTTTGCTCCGATTGTCACTATTTGTCTTGACTTATGCATCATTCTGTGATATTTGTTGTTGCGAAAGGTCAGGTGAGCAACATGAAAATCATAGAAGATCTGTACTACGGACGCATATCGCCCTACGAATTGAGCATTTCAGCCACACCCGAATACCAGAAGCTGAAAGCTCAGGCAGACAGGAATGAGGATTCATTGAGAGAATCGCTCTCCGATGAGCAGAAGGAACTGTTAGACAAACTCATAGAAACCGTGACGGATATATCCTCGATTTCGGAGCGGGATATGTTCATCAATGGATTCCGGCTTGGTGTGAAGCTGATGATTGATGTAATGCAGGACGAATAATCGCCCCTGTTACCCCCACGTGTGGCACTAAGAGCGATTGAATCCACTTATTCGGAAAAGTGTACCCACCTATACCTAAAAATGGCTTAAATCGGGTGATTTGAGCCGCTTTTAGGGTTCGATTGACAGGAATTCTATTTTTCAATAGCTGTCCTTATTGTGTCTTGAATCGAATACCTGCTCACTCCATAGCATTGCTTCTGCTTCACGATAATGCTATCCGGAACCCTGTTCCACCATTTGCGGCTGAAATTGGTATTTCCGAAGTAGGCGTCAAAGTTGGTGACGGGCAACACAACCCACTCGTTGTCGTCCTGTTTGTTGGCATGGTAATATTTTACGAGCAGTTCCACCACCTCCGTGGGAACGTCCTCCGGCGTTTCCGCGGAGATGATCTGTTTTACGGCAGAAGAAAGAAGAATGTCCCTGTCGCGCAGCCGTCCCTGTTCCTTTGCGTCAAAACACCACAAACCAAGTACTGCCCTACTTCATGGAGTGTGGCGGTACTCATTGTATGCTCAGCAGAATTCCAAGACACACTTTCTTATTATTTTATGTCTTCTCCCTCAGAGATGATATCTTTTGCCGAAATGTGTGGATTGTGGTATCTCGTTCTCTTGTCGGGCAATCCCAAATGGCGAGACACGGCGTTGTCCAGATTCCTGTATGCATCAGGTGTTTCAAACATGATAGCTTTGTGAGGACAGTAGACTACACAGGCGTTACAGCCTATGCAGGCGTGGTTCCAGACCGGATGTTTATCTGACATGGTGATGTTTTGGCACGGACAGAGTTTGCTGCACAAACCGCAGCCCACACACTTGTCCGACGTGTAAAAGCCCTTGTCATATTCATGCCGGACATTCATAAAAGGCGTCATCATTTTTCCGTAGAGTTTGCGTGTGACGGGCGACATTCTGGGGTAACGGTTGCGCTGCCGCATTGCTATCTGTCTGCCGATCTTCCGTGCGTGTCGGTCGGAACGCGGCACCATCCATCTGGGATTTGGAAAAGGTTCATACGCTATACACTGGCTTGCCACGCATCGCAGCGCCTTGCCATAATGCAGTTGTGTGCCCTTTTTTCTGAGTATAGCGTCCATTGTTTCAAAGCATCTGCCGTGTACAGCAATATAGGTAGCCACCATAAAGGTATAGGCCTTGTCGTTGACGGTCAGAGTCTCAGCAAAATCTTTCATGGTTTCCGGAATGTCCCATTCATACACAGGGCAGATAAAACCAACCACATCCGCGTCGGCGGCAAGTTCACTGACAGTGCCCTTTTTTACAGAAACAATGCTGGCGCCGTCGATTTGAGCAGCAATGATTTTTGCGGCATTCAAGCTGTTGCCCGTACCGCTGAAGCAGTAGATGACCTTTTTCATAAACAAAACTCCCTTGTTGAATTTGTAATATGTCACAGTTGCAACCCTGATGATTTTATTATATAATGAGTGCAGGTAGATAGTCAACAATAATATCTAATGTGTCACACATTGATATTAAATGTAACGGAGAATGTATATGAACAGGTCGAACGGAAGTATTGCGCAGGAATCCAGAAAAAAATTTGCGATGGCACTCTTCGAGCTTATGAAAGTATATCAGTACAACGAGATAACCGTCACACAGCTTGCACAGGAAGCGGAGCTTTCGCGCAAGACCTTTTACCGTCTGTTTAACGACAAAGACGAGGTGCTGAAACAACTTTTCGATATATTGTATGAAGAATTTTTTTCAGAGCTGACCGAGCGCGGCATCCAGCATTATTGGGATCTGGTGACACTGTATTTTGATTTCTGGGAAAGGCATAAGGATCAACTTGTCCTGCTGGGTCAAAATAATCTACTTCCAAAAATGTTTGAATATGTATATGGCAACTCTGAAAAAATATTTATTGCCGTGCGTACATCAGAAAAAGCAAGTCAATTTTCAAAGCCGCTTCCTTATCTGCTGGCATACAGCGTAGGAGGAATGCACAGTATGTTGATCAAATGGGCAGAGTCGGAAATGACGATTCCTTCATCGAAACTGATAGAACAGCTTAAGGCAGGATTTCAGTCGCCGGATCTGTAATGAAAACAAAAAATATGTGCGTCATCCTCCGCCTGTGCATAGCTCAGAATCACCCTTGCCGACAGAGAATAGATACGATATCGGGTCTGCATACGCTCACCTGCCCCTGTGGTTTGTCATTCAAGTATATTCTATCACAGAAAATTTAAAAATGCAATTATGAATACTGCTCCCACAAATATTTTTGTCGGGAGCCTTTTTTGGTGTTCAATTTTATATTTTAAGGAGGTTTTCTACATGAATGAAAACGAATTGCGGCTCATCAGAATGGCTGATGTAGAGCTGCGGAAGGTGGATTGGCTGTGGTTTCCGTTCATTCCTTTCGGAAAGATCAGCATGATTCAGGGCGATCCGGGCGAAGGTAAGACGACGCTTGCTCTGCGTCTGGCGGCGGCTTGTTCGCAGGGTAAACCCCTTCCGAACACGCCTGAGCAGGAGCGGGTACCTATCAATGTTATCTACCAGACAGCGGAGGATGGCTTGGGCGACACCATTAAACCCCGCCTCATGGACGCTCATGCCGATGAGAACAGAATCTTTTGCATCGACGAGAGCGAGAAGTCACTCACGTTATTAGACGAGAGAATCGAAAAAGCCATCGACCGGACAGGCGCGAAGCTGATCATTCTCGACCCTGTGCAGGGGTATGTGGGAGAGCGTATTGACATGAACCGTGCCAACGAGATACGCATTGTGATGAAAAAGCTGGCGGCTGTGGCGGAGCGAACTGGCTGTGCGGTGGTGCTGGTCGGGCATCTGAACAAGAACGGCGGAGCCAACAGTTCCTACCGCGGACTCGGCTCTATCGACTTCAGAGCAGCCGCCCGAAGCGTCCTTCTGGTGGGCAGACTCAAGCGCGAACCCAACGTCCGTGTCATCGTTCACGACAAATCTTCCCTAGCGCCGGAAGGAAAATCGCTGGCGTTCTCTCTGGGTGACAGCGACGGGTTCCGCTGGCTGGAGGGCTATGACGAGGTGACTTCGGAGGAATTGCTCTGCGGTGTCAGCCCCGAAACCAAGACGGCAGCAGCCGAAAACCTCATTCGCCGCATGCTGTCCGACGGCAATCCGGTGCCAGCGGAAGACATTTTCCGCATGGCTGAGAGCCAGCACATCTCCCGTCGCACCGTGAATGAGGCGAAGAAAAACATCCCTGAACTCGTCACGAGGAAGGAGGGAAAGGTTTGGTTATGGATTATACCCAAGTGAAGAATGCAACATTGCAGATGGTTCTTGGGGAAGGATGCAGGGGTTGCATTCTTCTTTGAGTGTGTTTACAATGTTGCATTCTTCTTTTGTCTTGCTAAATTACAAAATCATTTGCTATGTGGCGGAAGTTTTCAGATGAAGAGTGCAACATTGCAGGTTGTCTTTGAGGAAGGATGCAGAGTTTGCATTCTTCTTTGAGTGCCTTTGCATTGTTGCATTCTTCTTTTTCTGCCCGACGCTATGCTCTGAGCCTCGATCTTTATCCGAGTGAATCAAGGAAAACCGGCAGAAAAAGAAAAACCAGCCAGCAATAATTTACCGTGTGAAAAGTAAGATTGCAACCTGCTTTGTTGCCTTCTTCCTTTTCTGCCCCGACAGTTCGCCCGTAAATGCCCTGTGTCGCATTCTTTTGCTGAAGGGCGACATCTACCCGTCTGACTGAAATCAGGGCTGTAACGGCCGATTTGACCCACGAAAAAAAGCAGCGGTTAATTTTTGTGCCGAATTAGTTGACGGAGCATCAGAAAGTATTGTTTCAGTCTTTTACAAAGTCATATTGTCTTAATGTCAAGCAGGAAAAAGGGTGTGTTAATTGAGGGGTGGTCAATTCCCCTGTACGCCGACCGGCAGAGCCGTTCGGGGATTTGAAAAGGTGTTACTTGAATACTATTCGTGTTACCTGTTGGTGTTGACGAACGCCTGTATAGCGTTGTTTCAGCCATTCATGGAGTGTTACTACCGTGTTACAATAGGTGTTACTTGTCGGTTATGACCAATAAAAACGAAACTTTGAGAAAATTTGAAAGGAGCAAAATTTATATGGAAAAATTTAAATTTAATCAGGAGGAGAGCTTTCTTCTCTCTGACAGTGAGTACTCTATCGACACCGCTCTCGCGATTCGTCGCAGAACGGTTCACAGAACTGACGATGAAAACATGATCACGCGGAGAGATTATCTCATCGACGGCAAGAGGATCACGGTCAATTCTGTCTTCAATATGCTGAAGAATCAAAGTGCCGTGGAAGGTATCAGGCACCTGATCGACAGAGATTTGCAGCAGCAAAACTAAAAAATTTAAAAATATTCAACTGGATTTATAAACCGATTGGGAGTATCTTATGCTTGCAGAAGCAACTGTGATCTCTCAATCGGTTTAATTTTTGAAAGGAGTTTACTATGTTACATCAAACCGATAACCTATTAACCGTTCTCTATCTCAGACTTTCACGCGAGGATGAAAACGAAGGCGACAGCAACAGCATCGTTAATCAGAAGGAATTGCTCCTCCGATACGCACAGGAACATGGATTTACCAACATCAAAATCATCTCCGACGACGGATATTCGGGCGTCAGCTTCGACCGCCCCGGCTTTCAGGAGCTTCTCAGTCTGGCAAACGCTGGCAAGGTTGGCGTCATCATCACGAAGGATCTATCACGTCTCGGAAGAAATTACATCGAGGTGGGCAAGTATTCTGAGGTGTTGTTCCCCGGTCTTGGCATCAGGTATATCGCCGTCAATGATGGATTTGACTCGGATGATCTGGACGGAAATGAGCTTGCGCCCTTCAAAAATCTCTTCAACGAGTGGTACGCGAGGGATACCAGCAAGAAGATTCGGGCAGTCTTCAGAGCCAAAGCCGCAAGCGGAAAGACGTTATGCACCAAGGCACCCTACGGTTACAGAATCGGTAAGGAGGGCGAACCGAACTATGTAATCGATGAAGAAGCGGCAGGAGTCGTCAAACGTATCTTCCGGATGTGTGCAGATGGCATGGGTCCGACGGCGATTGCTAAGACTTTAAAAGATGAAAAAATTGTTAAGCCGGCA
>CACWOX010000036.1 GCA_902762615.1 uncultured Ruminococcus sp.
GCACCGCATCGCGGGAGTACCATTGTCTACCTTGCGGGTTATCGCGAAAAGAATCGGGTACTGCCCGATATTTTAAGTCGGTGGTTGTCGCTCGCTGCCGTTCGGCAGGTCGTGGCGTACCGCTTCATACGCTGTTCTATCTCAGATCCGCAAGGGGGAAGTATTTGACGAATGATGTTCGGTTGTCAAGGTACAATTGCTGTTGACAGCCACATTGTTTCAACAGCTTATCAGGAGCTTTTTAACCCCTTCACTTAATAGCCGGTGGGAAGGGCTGTTTTTCCCCTCTGTTCCTTTGCAATTTACAAATTGTTTACATTTTTCTTTTCAATCTTTCCAATCTGCGTCTGATCGCTTTCTCGGTTGTACCAAGATGTACCGAAACATCTCTAATTGAATAGCCATTGAGAATCATCAGGAGAATGGTCAGATTGGTTTTGTCAGTCTTTTTCAGAAGTGCGTACAATTGGGGATTTTCAATTTCTTCCAACATATCATCAACTGTGAAGAAAGCTGTGCGTTCTTTATAGCCAATACTGAACTCTGCAATAATATCGGTATTCACTACATCATCAATCGACTGAACATTATGCTCGTAAAATCTTCTCTCCGCTTTGAAATCTTCCCAATCGCTCCTGCGGAGTTCCTCAATAAGCACTTCGCTCATACCGTACTCGCGCAGAATCATTTCTTCTTCCTGCTTTTTGCAAAGCCACTCGCACTTCGCCTGTCCATTGTTAAAAATCATAATAAACGTCCTTTCAATTTCTGGTTCTGATGATCAATCCAGATATTGAAAGGCGGCGATCGGCAGCCTACGCTATGGGCGGTTAATGACAAATAATGAAAAGGCGCTTCATTTACACAAAGCACCTTTTCATATGTAACTATGACTGCGAATTAACACAGTTTTGGCATTACCCGACCAAAACACAAAAATTCCCTCCAAAAACCAAAGCTAGGAAGGAAATATAAGATATAAGATATAAGATATAAGATGAAACCAGCCATAGCCTTGATGTTATTGGCTTATTCCAAAAAGTGAAAATTTTTTTAGCCTAGCAAGATTATAATACACACACAGTGTGAACAATGTCGTTATATGTCGAGCTGATAATTGTTATTTATGTGACAATTTCTACCGGGGAAATAATGAACAAATCGGATTCAGGTTAATGTTTGGTCAAAGATTTCTTCATAATAATGTAATTAGCTATTGAAACAGAGCGGGAATGTGATAGAATATTATATGATATTCTTCTTTTTTGATTGTTTTTCATCAAATTGCACAAAAGCAGAATGAAAGGACGTTCAGCAGAGATGTTTGATTTTGGGAATGCAAACGCAGAACAGAGAAAAGCGATTGCTGCGGCTGATGGTCCTGTTCTCATCACAGCGGGTCCGGGAACCGGCAAGACCTATACACTGGTTCAACGTGCTATTTATCTTATAGAAGAGTGTAACGTTAAGCCGGAAAGCATTTTTTGAATATTTACAGCCGGAGCATATTACTTACTATAGAAGCTGTATTATTGCGGCGAATGACTACATAATCAAATCCCAAAATACTGATCTTCTCAAATGGATACGCAGTCGCGGCAAGACGCATATCGGATTGACCGGAACAACGGACTACGCCTACTGCGGACTCATGTATCAGTTGTTTGAATTTCAACCTTTTGTCAGTATTCTTGATACGGATATGGACGTCGGCGTGGTTGACATCCGTCCTGCGCGGAATATTGCGAAGCTGACACAGCTTATCGGTAAATTTGAATATCTCCCTGCAAGAATAAATGATGAACGACATGAAAGGATAGTTTATGCTTAAAGATATAATTATAAATGAGCATAAGGGCGAATATTGACAAATGCGACAGCTTTCTGCATAATGGATTTCACTCATTACCTTTACATTGAAAAGGAACTCCAAAAATGAACAGCATAATAATGTATGACAACTGCAGAGGGAACGAAGTGTATACCAAGTGACTAAAAAGGCGGTCCGGAGCCGGTAGATATTTTCTCGCAAATTCTGTGATACTCTGTGTTTACTCCAGTTCTGAGAGAATGGAGATAGCCATGCGGTCAAAGTTGCCGTGGGTATGATGTCAAATCTTTTATTGGATATAGATTGGGATTATATCTTTTTAAAATATCCATTTGACGTCATGAGCGATTGGATATGTGTCATTGACAATGAGCTGTTCATATGATATAATCATACAAAATCTATCTGCAATATAAGATTATTCGTATAGAGTATAAAGTATAGAGAATAGAGGTAATACAAATGATAACAAGAGAAGAAGCATATGCCCTGCTGAAAAAATACAACCAAGACCCATTTCACATTCAGCACGCACTGACCGTGGAAGCGGTTATGAAGTGGTATGCCAATGAACTTGGTTTTGCGGAGGAAGCTGAACACTGGGGGATTGTCGGACTGCTTCATGACATTGATTTTGAATTGTACCCGGAGGAGCATTGCCTCAAGGCACCGGAACTTCTGAGAGAAGGCGGTGTCAGCGATGACATCATTCATTCTGTTTGCTCACACGGCTACGGAATCACTGTCGGATGCGGCGTAATAATTGATGTGGAACCAATTCACGAAATGGAGAAAGTCTTGTTTGCGACGGACGAGCTGACCGGTCTGATATGGGCAGCAGCACTTATGCGACCTTCCAAAAGCACAAAGGATATGGAACTGAAATCTCTGAAAAAGAAGTATAAAAGCAAAGGCTTCGCCGCAGGATGCTCACGGGAGGTCATTGAGCGTGGAGCCAATCAGCTTGGTTGGGAACTGGATAAACTGCTGGATATGACATTGAAGGCAATGGCTGCAAGTGAAGATATTATCAATGCAGAGATGACTTAAAGTGGAATCACCCCAAAAAGGAGATGGCGTTTTTATGAGATCAATTTTGATCAAGGATACTACCCGTGAAGAACGGGAACAGATCATCAGAGAGTCGCTTGACTGTGGCGGCGGATGTGAAAACTGTTCGTCCTGCTGGCTGGGCGGCGGAAACCCGCTTGACATCTATCAGGATTATATTGACGGCAAACGAGAAATCAGTGAGATCAATCAGACATATATGGAACAATACCGCCAGAATCGGAAAATCACATGAGGTGAAAGTTTATGGATACAGCACCGGAGATCAATCATTCTACTGTGGAAGAACGCAGAAACTATATCAAACAAAGATTTCCATGTATTGCAGACTGTGATATGTGCGGAATCTGTACCGTGTTTCACGGCAAAGACGCAGAATTAGCATATGAAGCATATATTTGCGGTGAGAGATCCTTTGAGGACGTTTCCGCTGATTACAGATAACCCTTTGAAGAAAAGAATAAAAAATGGTATTTGAATGCAAGATACGTTGTTCTGAAAAAAGGATAGGAGGCCAATAATGGAAAAAGCATCACTTGATTCACTTCCGGAATTTTTAATAGGTCAGGCGCAGGATCAACATGCTATGACAGGCTGCACAGCCATCATAGCACCACAAGGGGCAGTATGCGGCATAGATATTCGAGGAGGATCTCCCGGCACCCGTGACACTGCTGCGCTCAATCCACTCTGCAATCGAAAAACAGTTCACGCAGTTCTTCTTTCCGGCGGCAGCTCGTTCGGGTTAGATGCAGCTGGAGGCCTTATGCAACTGCTGGAGGAAAAACGCATCGGTCGTGATGTGGGTGTTACCGTCGTTCCCAATATTTGTTCCGCTATTCTTTTCGACTTAAAATGCGGCATCGCAAAAATACGTCCTGATTCGTTGATGGGAAGGAGAGCGGGAGAAAATGCTTTTTCTCGCTGCCCCTTTCAAAGCGGGAATTATGGTGCTGGAACCGGTGCCACCATTGGTAAAACCAACGGTTTGGAAAATGCCATGAAAGGTGGAATCGGAATGTCTGTTTTTCTTCATGGAGATATAAAAGTTGGCGCCATTTTCGCTGTAAACTGTGTAGGAGACATTGTTGAAAACGGTAAAATCATAGCAGGCGCTCGCAAAGCCGATCAAACTGGATTTGCGGATAGTGAAAAAATGATTTTGAATTCTTATGCAACAGAAAAAGACTTTTTCAGCGGCAACACAGTCATTGGTTGTCTTATCACAAATGCCAGACTGTCCAAAGCAGAGACTTCCCGATTGGCAGGTCGTGGACAGGACGCTATTGCCAAAACCGTACACCCTGCTCATTCGATTTACGACGGCGATACAGTCTTCGCTCTTTGCAGCGGTCAGACAGAAACATCAATTGATGCAGTCGGAATTCTGGCAGAGTACGCAGCGTCGGCTGCCATTGTTGATGCTGTAAAATCCGCCCGATCATATAAGCATTATCTCGCTTTCAGAGAAATAGAAAAGATGGATCATTCATGATAATTGCATTAGCACAAGTGAAAATGGATTTCAGTATGGAGTCCAACTACCAAAAATCCGTACAGATGATAATGGAAGCCGCACACTGTGGGGCGGACATTGTATGTTTTCCGGAAGTCCAGCTGACGCCCTTTTTTCCCAAATATCAAAACATCAATGCAACTCCGTTTGTTTCAAGACTTGATGACGCCTAGGTGTCTGGCATTTGCGCAACTTGTCAGACAAATAGCATTCATGCCGCAGTTAATTTTTATATGCAGGAAGACGGAAAATAGCTCGATCACAAAAACCGTATACTCATTTGCGAAGACCTTCGCTATATGAATAAAAAAAGTGATAAGCAACGCTTATCACCGGCAATCAAAAGGAACGAATTTACAAAACGACTGTCCTACCGTATAATGATAATATAATCATTGAAAGAAGAGGATAGTATGCACACTTACGTTACTAACAAGCAGAATCAGAAAATGTGTTGTCGAATGTGGATTACCCGGACAAATTAAATGGCTGGGGCGTTCGACAGCATATCTATTCGCCTCAAAGGATTTATTCAAAAGAATCGTTCTGCCATTTGCCCGGGAGCTTACCGTCAAGCTCCCGTTTTTTTATTTCCTCATTATCATTCACAAAGGAAAAGGAGAAAACCGATTATGCATAAAAAAATCATCAAGCGCCGCATTCTGACAGCCATCCTGACTGTTTCGGCTGCGGCAGGACTCCTGTCGGCCGGTTCATTGCTGACCGCTGGAGCTGCACCCGGTTCCGGACAGCATTACGAAGAACCCGCAGACAGTACGGCACTGTCCGACCAGAATCAACCCGAAACGCTCTTGGAATCCGCCAACGAGGAAGGCACAGAAGGCACAGAAAGTGCAGCCCTTCCGGAAAGCAGCGAATCTCAGCAAAAGATAACCCTCACGGCGTCGGCTGAAACAGTCAAGACCAATGCCGTTGCGGAGAGTGTTTCTATCAGCGTTTCTCAATATGTAGAAAGCCTTGGCTCCGACGGAAACACGCCGAAGGTGACAATTACCGGCAGCGGATTGGACGAGGGAGATTACACCGCCTATTTGTATTACAAAGCGACTGGCGCAAGCAGCTTTAACAAGAAGACCAAAGCTCTTTCCACTGACGGAACAGCCGTCTTTACGCAGTATCCTACTCTATCCGGAGGAAAAAGCTATGTAATATACGCAGCCCTGTTTCTTTCCGGCAGCGAAGTCGCCCGAAGCGAAACAGTGACGGTCAACGCTGTCAAACAGGCAATCAACGTCAACACCGATGTCACCGTTTCACCCTCTTTTGAAGGACAGTCCACGGGCAGCATCACAGTCAATGGAAATTATCCGGCTCTCGCGTATTATCCCCATGGAAGCTCTATTGCCAATGCCGTAAAAGTGACCGGAACGACGATTACCGGACTGGCGGCTGGCGACTACTATGTATTTGTTCCGGCGTATTCGGAAGGCAATACGTTTTATATCAGATCCACCACGACCAAAAAGCTGACTGTCGGTGAAACGGAAGCGGCTCATTATTCCTTCGGACGCGGCAACCTCCGAACCCGTGTTCATCGACGCAAAGGGATTGAAATGCCCAGGGCCGATCGTCAAGGTTTCCGATTATCTGAGCGATAAGCCGATAGGCACACGCATTCACGTCGAGGCAACCGAGGACGCTTTTTACTCGGATATTCAGATCTGGTGCGAGAGAACGGGAAACAGGCTTGATGCGATTTCCTTTACTGACGGCGTGATCAGGGCGGATATCACACGTCAGAACGCTGCTCCGACGGCCGCGGCAAGCGAAAGGCACGATAAAACCTTCGTTGTGTTTTCGGGCGACCTCGACAAGACCATTGCCGCTTTCATCATGGCAAACGGCGCGGCCGCAATGGGTAGGAAGGTAACCATATTCTTTACCTTCTGGGGACTGAACATTCTGCGCAGACCAAAAAAAGTCAGGGTAAAAAAAGCCTTTATCGAGAAAATGTTCGGTAAAATGATGCCGCGCGGCACCAAAAAGCTTGGTCTTTCACGGATGAATATGGGCGGAAAGGGTGCAAAGATGATACGCAAAATCATGAAGAAAAAGGGCGTCAGTTCGCTGGAAGAACTGATGCAGTCCGCGATTGATCACGGTGTGCGTCTGGTTGCCTGCCAGATGTCTATGGATATCATGGGAATCCACAAGGAAGAACTGATTGACGGCGTAGAGCTGGGCGGCGTGTCCACCTTCTTAGGCTCGGGAGAACAGTCGGATATGAGCTTGTTTATATGAAAAACGAAATGGAGGCAGATCAAATGATCGTATTCGTCAACAGCGATAATTTTGAAGAAGAGGTAATCCGATCCGATGAGCTGGTGCTCGCTGATTTTTATTCGGAAAGCTGCATTCCGTGCAAGATGCTCTCTCCAATGCTCTATGAGCTTGACGCGCAGTATGAGGGAAAAATCAAAATCGTCAAAATCAAGGTCGACACGGAATTTGAACTGGCACAACGCTTTGAGATCAGTTCAACACCTACTGTTCTTTTCTTCCGGAACGGAAGAAAGCTTGAAAGTCTCACCGGCTACAAGGACAAAGATACATGGGAAGAAATCATCAACAGCTATATTTAATCACAGGAGGAACTGACTATGAAGATAACCGTTGCAGGCACATCCAAAGAGGTCACGGAAGGTCTGACCGTGGCGCAGCTCATTATTGACGAACAGGTGGAAACACCGGATTATGTGACCGTCAGCGTCAACGACGAATTTGTGGAAAGCGGTGCTTTTAAGACAACCAAGCTGCGTGATGGCGACAGCGTCGAATTTCTGTACTTCATGGGAGGCGGAAGGTAATGGCTCTTACCAATGAGCAGCTTGAGCGATATTCACGGCACATCATTCTGAAGGGCATAGGCTCGCGCGGGCAAAAAAAATTGCTTGCTGCCAAAGTCCTCATTATCGGCGCCGGAGGACTTGGCGCACCGGCGGCGATGTATCTCGCGGCGGCAGGCGTAGGTACCATCGGAATCGCTGACGCAGACGAGGTCGATCTTTCCAACCTCCAGCGTCAGATCATCCATTCCACAGGCGACGTGGGAAAGCCGAAGGTGCAGTCGGCGAAAGAAACAATGCAGGAGATCAACCCGGATGTCACGGTAGTTACACACCACACATTTGTTTCCGCCGGAAATATCATGGATCTGATCAAGGATTACGATTTCATACTTGACGGCACTGACAATTTTCCGGCGAAATTCCTCATCAATGACGCCTGCGTCATGGCGGAAAAGCCCTTTTCACACGCCGGTATCATCCGTTTTCAGGGGCAACTAATGACCTATGTTCCCGGGCATGGCCCCTGCTACCGTTGTGTATTCAAACAGCCGCCTCCCAAGGACGCTGTTCCCACCTGCAGTCAGGCAGGCGTCGTCGGCGCAATGGGCGGTGTGATCGGAAGCCTGCAGGCGATGGAGGCAATCAAATACATCACCGGTGCGGGAGAACTTCTTGTGGGGCATCTGCTGACATACGACGCGCTGAAGATGGAATTCCGCAAGATCAGGCTTCCGTGGAACGGCAGTCATCTGCATCAGGAAATCACGCGGTTGGTGGATTACGAACAGAAAGAATGCGGGGGGATTTAAATGATAAAGCTCAACCAGGCAGATTATGAAACCATGCTGTCGCACGCGAGACTGTCGCTGCCGGAGGAAGCCTGCGGTCTGATTGCCGGCGTGACAGACGGAGAGGACAAAATTATCCGGAAGGTTTATCTGCTGACAAACATCGACCATTCTCCCGAACATTTTTCCCTCGACCCTAAGGAACAGCTTGCGGCGATCAAGGATATGCGGCTTCACGGGCTTGTGCCGCTCGGCAACTGGCACAGCCATCCGGATACGCCGTCCAGACCAAGCGAGGAAGATAAGCGTCTTGCCTACGACAGCCGGGCAAGCTATATGATACTTTCATTGATGAATAAAGACAATCCGGTTTTGCATTCCTTCCGGATTATCGGAGCGGATGCCGAAAAGGAAGAGCTGACGATTCTTCCGGATTAAGCGTCCGAATGTAAAGCCATCTGACGAATATCGCCGTGCGATGAGATTTGTCAGATGGCTCTTTTCACTCTTTGTATTTCAAAAGTTCCTCCACGTATGCCCGTCCATACACGGACAACGAGCTTTCCTTTCTGGTGATATACCCGATGGTCAGCGGATCTTCCTCCCGCAGTTTGACAGCAATCATTCCCCGCAAAATGACGTCGTCGGCAGACAACATTCCACAGCCGATGGAATACCCGTCGAGTCCGGCGATGAGTTCCATGGAAGTCGCCCTGTCATCTGACTTAATCATTTTGTCAAAGGAATAATCCGCCATGGCTTCTTCCGTCAGATAAAACCGGCTGTCATCGCTCTGATCGAAGGAAACGCAGGGATAGTTCCGCAATTCGTCAATGGAGATATGACTTCTGCCGGCAAAGGGATGGGTTTCCCAGACATACGCATACGTTTCTCTTGTCATCAGCGGTGAGAAGTCCAGGCGGTAGTCCCGTATCAGCTTTTTGATCACCGCTTCGTTGGAACCGGAAAAGGAAATGACGCCGACCTCGCTTTTAAGGCTCCTGACGTCGCTGAGCACGTCTCCGGTTTTGGTTTCATGTATGGAGAACATATACCTTTGAGGCTTCATTTTTCTGACCATATCCGTAAAGGCTCTTATAGCGAAATTGTAATGCTGTGTTGAAACGGAAAAATGCTCCTTGTCGCTGTCCTTTGTCAGATACCTGTCTTCCAGAATCTGATACTGTCCTACTGCTTTCTTGGCATAGCTGACAAAATCTCTGCCCTCATCTGTCAGGGAAATACCCTTGTTGGTTCGTTCAAACAGCAGTATGCCGAGTTCTTCCTCTAATTCATGAATGCTGGCGGACAGCGCGGGCTGGGAGATAAATAATCTTGTGGACGCTTCTCGCATGGAGGATGAATCTGCCACTTCAAGCACATATTTCAGTTGGTTCATGTTCATGTCCGTTCACCTTACCTGATCAGCAAGAAATTAACTATTAAGTCTATTGATATTATAAGCTATTAAGCATCTGCTTGCAAGAGGTTTCTTTAAAGTCATTATGATTTGTTATAGCGAAAATCTATATCCAAATATGATTTTCATGTATTGGACAAATCAAAACGAATGGGTTATAATTCCGACATAACACTTGAAGGAGGTAAGCAAGTCATGACAAGAAACGTTTTATGTAGCAATATGTGTTCGCAAATGATGCGGCTCAAGGCTTGCTCTGTTGTGGAATGTTGTGTGGAACGAATGTGACGCTTTTGTCACAATGTTTTTTTCTGCATCATCACAGCACAGGAAGCCACTGCCAATATGGCTTCTTATTTTTTTGTCAAAAAATCAAATCATAACATAAGAAAGGAAGTCGGGAAAATCCGACTGTATGGTGAACTAAAATGAAAAACAAAATTCTCTCTCTGGCGCTGTCCGCCGTTATCATCTTATCCGCTGGTCTCGTTGGCTGCTCGGACAGTTCCGGCAGCACATCCTCCGCCGAAGGTGAACCCAAGAAGGAAATCGTAACGGTAAAGCTCGGTCTTTCCGACGATACAAGCAAAATACTGTGGGACCCGATCGTGGAAGAATTTAAAGAAAAAGACGTCAACATTGAATATGTCGTTTTCAGCGATTATACCCAGCCAAATGCCGCGCTGGCCAACGGCGAAATTGATCTCAATTCCTTCCAGCATTACAATTATCTGAATAACGAAAAGGAAACTTTTGGTTACCAAATTGATGCCATCGGAGACACGCTCATTACGGCACTCAATCTGTATTCCAAGAAGATCAGCTCCATTGACGAGCTGAAGGAAGGCGACAAAATCGCCGTTCCCAATGACGCCATCAATGAAAGACGCGCTCTGTCGGTCTTGCAGGCTGCGGGACTGATTAAATTCGATGACACCGGCGACAGTGTAACCAAGTCCAGCATTACCGAGAATCCAAAAAAGCTCGAAATCGTAGAGGTCGATGCTTCCCAGACCGCCTCTCTTCTGCCTGATGTGGCAGCGGCACTTGTCAATGGCGGCTATTCCAGAGACGCAGGTCTAAAAAAGAGCGATGTGATCTTTGACGATGATATCAACGCTTATGATCCGGATGTGATTCACGGCTACATCAATGTCATCGTGGCAAGAACAGAAGATAAGGATAACGAGCTTTACAAGGAAATTGTGAAAGCCTATCAGACCGACAGAACCAAGCAGCTCTATCAGACGGAGTTTGAAGGAATTTATGTTCCTGCATGGGAGTAATTTTTTGGATACAAGGGGATTCGATATGAATGATATTGCTTGAAAATATCAGCAAGACATTTCACGCAAAAGACAATACCGTTGAGGCAGTCAGGGAGGTGTCCCTTCGGATTGACAAAGGTGAGATTTACGGCATTATCGGTTATTCCGGAGCCGGAAAATCCACACTTGTCAGGTGCATCAATCTTCTGGAGCGTCCCACATCGGGCAAGGTGTATGTTGACGGCACAGAACTGACGGCACTGTCTGACGGTGCGCTTCGCAAGGAACGGAAAAAAATCGGAATGATTTTTCAGCAGTTTAATCTGATGGCGTCCAGAACGGTGGAAGAGAATATCGCGCTTCCGCTGGAAGGCAGCGGTAAAACACGGGAAGAGATTGTCTCCCGCGTCAAAGATCTTCTTGCCTACGTAGATCTCAGCGACAAAGCGAAGGCGTATCCTTCACAGCTTTCCGGCGGACAAAAGCAGCGGGTAGCCATCGCTCGTGCGCTTGCCAACGAGCCGAAGGTGCTGCTGTGTGATGAGGCAACCAGCGCACTTGACCCTCAGACAACCAAATCCATTTTAAGTCTGCTCAATAAGCTCAACAAAGAACTGGGAATCACCGTTGTCATCATCACACATGAGATGTCGGTGATCAAACGAATCTGCCACAGAGTAGCGGTGATGGAAAACGGAGAGGTAGTGGAAGAAGGAAACGTGTATGACATTTTTGCCAGTCCCCAAAAACAAATTACAAAAGAATTTGTCAGCACTACCTCCGTGTTATCATCCGTATTTGAGCTGATAGAAGACGATTCTCCCGTGGTAAAGCTTGAAAGAGGAGATGTGCTGATTCGTATCAGATATTTGCAGGCAGATGTTTCCGAGCCTTTGATTTCCGAAGTCAGCAAGCGTTTTGACGTGACATTCAACATCCTTTTCAGCAATCTTGAGATTGTGGATCATGCGCCGATCGGCGGCACTGTCGGTATTCTCAGAGGTTCTGAAGAAGGTGTGAATAACGCAATCCGATATTTTGAGGAAAAGAACGTAAAAACGGAGGTGTTGAAAAGATGCACGGCATACTTGAAAATCTGATTCCCAATGTCATGTCCAAACCCGATGAACTTTGGCAGGCATTGCTCGATACCTTCGTCATGGTAGCGTTATCAGGCATCATTGCCTTCTTTCTCGGGCTGTTTTTCGGAGTGATTCTGAACGTAACCAAAAAAGACGGAATTCTGTCGAATACCGCCATCTATCAGGTGATCGACAAATTGATCAACATTTTTCGTTCGATTCCCTTTATTATTCTGCTCACGCTGGTGCTTCCGCTGACGCGAGCCGTTGTCGGCACGGGCATTGGCGTGCAGGGTGCTATTGTTCCACTGATTTTCGGCACAGTTCCTTTTTTCTCCCGCCAGATAGAATCCGCACTGGCGGAAGTGGATAACGGTGTGATTGAAGCGGCACAGGCTATCGGTCTGAGTCCCGGTGCGATTATTTTCAAAGTGTATCTTCGGGAAGGAATTGCTTCCATCGCACGAGCTACCACCCTGACAGTCATCAATCTCATAGGGCTGACTGCCATGGCCGGAGCAGTAGGCGCGGGAGGATTGGGAGATTTTGCCATTCGTTACGGTCATAACCGTTTTCAAGAGGACATAACATGGGTGACAGTCATTATTATAGTCGTCATTGTCACACTGTTGCAGGTGATTGGCAATTGGATTGTCCGAAAAAATACACACTGATTCATTGAAAATGCGCTGCGCTTCGTAAAGTTCAGCGCATTTTACGCTATTTGAGAGGAGTTTATGAGAATGTCAGATTTTTCATACAAAGTTGATGAGGAATATATACGGGATACACGGCGGTATCTGCATTCCCATCCCGAACTCAGCGGACAGGAATACGCTACAGCGGCTTTTATTCGCTGTGAACTGGAACGCTTCGGAATTCTCTATCGCAACGTCGATAAAACCGGCACATGGGCACGTATTGACGGAAAATCCGATGGAAAGTGCGTGCTGCTGCGTGCGGATATTGATGCGCTTCCTATGCAGGAAGAAACAGGACTGGATTATGCCTCTAAAACGCAGGGCGTCATGCACGCCTGCGGTCACGATTTCCATACAGCGGCATTACTGGGTGCTGCCAAATCACTCTCTGAAATCAGGGATATCTTTTATGGAACCATTTTTCTGGCTTTTCAACACGCGGAGGAATTCGGACACGGTTCGCAGCATTTTGCGCAGATAGGATTGACGCGCGGATATGACCGTGCCTTTGGTGTGCATATCACACCGTTTTTTCCTGTGGGGAGCGTGGCAATCAATAACGGCGCCGATATGGCGTCTTGTGATTATTTTAAAATCGCGGTCACTGGAAAAGCATCACACATCACTAAACCGCACCTTGGTATCAATGCGCTGACCGCTGCGGCGGAAATCGCGTTAAAGCTGCCTGGTTTGCCAGCGACGGTACTCAGTCCATTGGAAAACGCATTGGTTGGCGTGGGGAAACTTCAGGCGGGCAGCAGTTACAATATTATGGCCGGGGAGGCAGTATTAGAGGGATCATTGCGGGCATTTTCAGAGGAAGTCAGGGCACGGTTGATTGAAAAAATAACGCAGACTGCCAAAAGTGTTGCCCAAAGCAGCGGCGCACAGGCAGAAGTGTATTTTGAAAACTTCACACCGGCTCTTGTCAACGACTCGGACGCATTTAAGGAAGCAGTTGCCGTTTCGTCAGAACTGTTGGGAGCGGAACATGTCTATCAGAATCAGTCCAAGGATTTCGGTTCGGATGACTTTGCAGAATATCTCAGATATGAAAAGGGGGTTTATGTTCATGTTGGCGCGGCAAATGAACAGGTCAATTCAAGACTTCCGCTGCACGCCTCTTCACTGACTCCAGATGAAGGTGCGCTGCGTATAGCTACGGAACTTCATGTGAGGTATGCGCTGCATATACTATCAAATTAGACAAGGTGGGACACAATAGATGTTGCATATTGGAAAAATTGATATCGAGCAATAAAAAATAACTATTAGACAGATCAAGATAAAAAGAATAAAATATACCATAAACATATATATTTTATAGGCTTTATTCAAAAGGAGATTGGTATTACACATGAACGATAAAGCATTATCCACCCGTCTTATACACAACGGTGACGGACAATATTATAAGAAAATAGCATCGTATCCGTCTATTCCGGAGGTACTGCCGATTTACAGCACATCCGTGTTTGCTTTTGACGATGTGCCGTCGGTAGATGCTATTTACGATCACGAAACGGAAGGCTATATTTATTCAAGAATCAAACATCCAAACAGTGATGCGGTCAGTGAAATTCTGGCTTCCGCTGATGATGGCGAAGACGCTTTGGTCTTTTCATCGGGAATGTCTGCCATTGTCATCAGCGTGCTTTCCGTGGTCAATCCGGGTGATCACATTCTTTCTTCTCCCGTACTTTATGGCGGCGTCCACGGATTTTTTCAAAATGAACTGAAACGATTCGGCATCGATGTAACCTTTGTGGATTTTAACTCCGATAATTTAGAGGAATACATCAGACCAAACACGAAGCTGCTTTATACGGAAACCATTTGCAATCCATTAATGGCAGTGCCGGATATTCCACGTCTGTCACAAATTGCCAGCCGTCACGGATTACTTTTCTTTATCGACAACACCTTTGCTACGTCGGTTGTTGCAAAACCATTGACCCTGGGGGCCGATGTGGTACTTTACAGTGCGACAAAATACCTCGGCGGCCACAGTGATATTGTGGCAGGTGCGGCCATTGGCAGTACAAGTGTGATAGATAAAATTCGTGGGAAGCTCGTGACTTACGGAGCGATACTCGGAGCCAATGACAGCTGGCTTCTTGCCAGAAGCCTGCGCACGCTGGAACTGCGTGTCAAGCAGCACTCACATAACGCATTGAAGGTGGCGGAATTTCTGGAAGGTCACAGTAAAATCGAAAAGGTCTTTTATCCCGGACTGCTTTCTTCCCCCGACCATGAACGGGCTGCCGCACAATTCAGCAAGGGACTGTTTGGCGGTATGATCAGCGTCAATCTGAGAGGCGGAGAAAAAGAAGCATCGAATGTCATCGCTTCTCTGCCTACAATCAAATATGTGCCGAGTCTGGCAGGTACGGCAACTACCGTTTCTTACGCCGCCAAAACATCTCACCGTTTTTTTACCAAAGAGCAGCTTGACGAGGTGGGTATCACCTATGGACAGCTTCGTTTCTCCATCGGATTGGAAGACGCAGAGGATATTATTGCGGAAATTGATAACGCGTTGAAAAATATATAATTTTTCCCAAAAGAAAGGGCAGGTGAAAAACGATGGACGCAGCGACAAAATCTGATTTAAAAAAGAAAATAAAGCGCGAGGCAATCAAATTAGGCATGAATCTGATCGGATTTGCGAATGTGGAACGATGGAGCGAATTTGATGAAATCAACCCTGCCTATTATCCCCAGACAATCTGGCCATGGAGCAAGACGGTGATTGTCCTTGCTGTGCAGATTTATTTGCCCATGATTGAAACAACTCCCTCTGTGGTTTACTCCGAACTATACAACACTACCAATCGAATGCTGGACGAATCAGCCTATCGGCTTGCCAACTTTCTGAACCGGCATGGCTTTCGCGCTCACTTTTTCCCGCGCGACTGCTACGGCGACATTTCCGTTTTGGTCAAAAAGCCGGAAGCTGCTTTCTCACATGTAATAGCAGGAAAATACGCCGGTCTGGGTACGATAGGAATGAATCACACGCTGCTGACAAAAGAATACGGCCCAAGAATCCGTCTGGTGTCTGTGATCACTGACGCGGAGATCACGCCGGACCCAATGGTGAAAAAGAATCTTTGCATACAATGCGGTCTTTGCGCGAAGAACTGCCCCATGCAGGCGTTCACACCCAAAAGCGGTAAAGAGATTGCCGAAATGGATCAATTCAAATGCGCGGCATATCATCAAAAGCTGAAAAATGAATTTCGTTATCCATGCGGCGTTTGTACGGCGGTATGTCCCATTGGCGACGACCGCAAGGTGTACGGACGATGTTCCGTCTCCCCGGACGGAATCAAACATTGTCAGAGTTTCGGCTCAAAAAACGCAGTAGAAGATTGATGATTTTTACAGTAACAGCAAGGAGATATGAATGATGTCTAATCATTATAAAAAGATAGAATCCGCTCTGATTCACGGAGGAATTTACGGCGACAAACAGACAGGCGCGGTCAACGTGCCGATTTATCAGACCTCCACCTATGAGCAGAGCGGTCTGGGGCAGAACAGCGGCTGGGAATATTCCCGCACAGGCAATCCGACACGCGCGGCACTCGAAGCGTTGATTGCGGAACTGGAAGGCGGTAAAGCGGGATTTGCTTTTGCATCAGGCATGGCTGCCATTACCACGGTGCTGAGTCTGCTGAAAGCAGGTGACAAAGTACTGATTTCGAGCAATGTGTACGGCGGTACATTCCGCGTGCTGGATCAGGTTTTTCAAAATTTCCGGATCGGCTATTCCATTGAGGATACCACTGACCTTGCCGCGCTCGAAAGCAAGATTACGCCCGACGTCAAAGCCATTCTGGTGGAAAGTCCGGCCAACCCTTTGCTCACAGTGACAGATCTGGCAGGCGTGGCCGCCATTGCCAAAAAGCACGGTATCCTTTCCATCGTGGACAATACCTTTATGACGCCGTATCTGCAAAGACCGATTGCGTTGGGCATTGACATTGTTTTACACAGTGCCACAAAATATCTAGGAGGCCACAGCGACGTTGTGGCAGGTTTGACGGTGGTCAATGATGAAGCTCTTGCGCAGCGTCTTGCGTTTCTGCAAAATGCCACCGGCGGCGTTCTTGCTCCTTTTGACTCTTTCCTGCTCATCCGCGGCATCAAGACACTGGGCGTTCGGCTCGACAGACATGTGTACAATGCCGAAACAGCCGCCAGCCATCTGCTCCATCATCCGGCGGTCAAAAAGGTCTATTACCCCGGACTGCCTGACGCACAGGGCTATGAAATCAACAAAAAGCAGGCAAAAAACGGCGGAGCCATGATTTCCTTTGAACTGCGTGAAAACTATGATATCAAGAAGTTCTTTTCATCGCTGCATCTGGTGGCACTGGCAGAAAGCCTCGGCGGCGTGGAAAGCCTTGTCTGCCATCCGGCGAGCATGACGCACGCCTCCATTCCCTATGAGGTGCGGCAGCAGGTCGGCATTACCGACGGACTTATTCGTCTCTCGGTCGGCATCGAAAATATCGAGGATATTCTCTCGGACATCGACCAAGCCATTGCACAGAGCGAGGTGACGCAGGCATGAGCCGATATGAGTCGATGCAGGAATTAATCGGTGAAACCCCGCTTGTCAGACTGAACCATCTTGACCTCCCCGACGGCGTACAACTCTATGCCAAATTGGAACTGTGGAATCCGTCAGGCAGCGTCAAAGACCGCACGGGAAAATACATGATTGAAGACGCGGAACGAAAAGAGCTACTGCTCCCTGGAGGCACGATAGTGGAAGCCACAGCGGGAAACACCGGGCTGGGCATTGCGTTTGCCGCACTGAATAAGGGATACAGGATTATATTTGTGGTACCCACCAAATTTTCGCAGGAAAAACAAACCCTCATGCGGGCATTGGGCGCGGAAATTATCAACACGCCACGGGAAGGCGGCATGCTCGGTGCCGCGCAAAAGGCGGAAGAACTGCGTACCTCTATTCCGAACGCCGTTTCCTTGGAACAGTTTAAAAATCCCGCTAATCCCCTCGCTCATTACGAAACAACCGGACCTGAGATTTACCGCGATCTGGAGGGTGCGATTGATTATCTGGTGGCGGGAGCCGGAAGCGGCGGCACTTACAGCGGTGCGGTTCGCTACCTGAAAGAACGCCATCCTTCCGTCAAAGGCGTGCTGGCTGACCCTGTCGGTTCCACCATGGGCGGAGGAGAACACGGTGATTACGATATTGAGGGCATCGGGAACGATTTTATCGCCGATACCATGGACATGGCGTTAGTGGATCAGGTGATCAAAATAACCGATACCGAAGCCTTTGAAACGGCGCGGGAACTGGCTGCACATGAGGGAATCATCGCCGGTTCGTCATCGGGTGCAGCGCTGGCCGCTGCCAAGAAGCTGATTGCATCGGGGGCAAAGGGCAATGTCGTTGTCATTCTGCCCGACAGAGGTGACCGCTATTTCAGCAAGCACTTGTATGATTGATTTTTCTCAATCACTTGACAAGGGCGGAATGACGTGCTATAATTCCTATATAATTTATATGTTTAGTATACTTTTGAAGTATGCTTATAAAAAGAGAGCCGTATAGAATGGAAAGCGGCTCTCTTTTTAACACCAAGCAATGAAAGAAGGTTCCCATGACCTTACAACAACTCAGATACATTATCACGATATCCGAAACGGGATCATTGAACAAAGCGTCCGAAATGCTCTATGTTTCGCAGCCGTCACTTTCCAGTGCCTTACAGGAATTGGAAAAAGAAATTGGCATTGTGATTTTTCATCGCAGCGGAAAGGGAGTGACGCTGACAGGCGACGGTGCGGAATTTCTCCCTTACGCGCGCAATCTTTATCAGCAGTACGAGGCGCTGCTGGAAAAATACGAGAAATCAGACACGCTGAAAAAGAAATTCGGCATTTCCACCCAGCATTACTCCTTTGCCGTCAAGAGCTTTGTCAATCTGGCTGCCAAATGCAACACGGCAGAGTACGATTTTGCCATACGCGAAACCAAAACGCGAGAGGTCATTGAGGACGTTGCCACAACCAAAAGCGAAGTCGGCATTCTCTATCTCAGCAGCTTTAACCGTACCATGATCACCAAACTGCTGAGAACCAACGGGCTGATCTTCTATCCACTGATCGAATGTGAAACCTTTGTCTATTTGTGGAAGGGACATCCTCTGGCGCAAAGTCCATCTATTTGCTTTGAACAGCTCAAGGATTACCCGTGTTTATCGTTTGAACAGGGTGACAACAGTTCCTTTTATTTTGCGGAGGAAATCCTGAGTACCTACGACTATTCACGTACCGTCAAGGTAAACGATCGTGCCACTATGCTGAATCTGATGGTGGGACTCTGCGGCTATACACTTTGCTCCGGCATTATCTGCGAAGAACTCAACGGAACCGATTACGTTGCCGTTCCGTTCGATACACAGGGAACCAATGGCGACAGTAGAATGGAAATCGGATATATTGTCAAACAAAATACCATCCTTAGTAAAATGGCACAGCTCTACATCAATGAAATACATTACTATCTTGCCAAATATCGAGAACAGGAGGGAAATCATGATTCAACCAATGAAATCAAATAAACACAAAAACAGCTTTTCCTACGCATTAACCAAGTCTGTTCCCATCATGTGCAGCTATTTTTTTGTCAGCATGGCATACGGCATGATGATGACAGCCAACGGATTTCCGTGGTATGATTCATTATTGGTAAGCATGACGGTTTATACCGGCGCGTTTCAGTTTGTGCTGACCACGCTTTTGTCGTCAGGGGCTTCCCTCCTGACCATTGCAGCCACCGCATTCCTGATGAACAGTCGGCAGATTCTTTACAGTATTACATTCATCCACGACTTCGGAAAGATGGGCATAGCAAAGCCGTATATGATACACACACTGACAGACGAAACCTATGCCGTCAACTGCACCCTCTCTCTCCCCTATCATCAGAAAAAAAGCGTGATGCTGTGGATTGCGCTGATGGCCCGGTGCAGTTGGATGATCGGCGCGGTACTCGGCGGAGCATTGGGACAAATCATTCCCTTTTCGCTGGAAGGAATCGACTTTTGCATGACGGCATTGTTTGTGATACTCTTTATTGACCAGTGGGAGAAAACAAGCAGCCACATTCCTGCCTGTTTGGGTCTGACTGTCGCTTGTGTATGTCTGATGCTCTTTGGCGAAACAGGCTTTATGCTGCCCGCGCTCATCATCGTTTCCGCTATACTGGTATTTTACAATCAAAGCAAATCAGAGGGGACGGCGAACAGTCAATGAATCCAACCATCTATTTTCTGTTGGCAGTAGCGGTTTCGGCCGTGATCACCTTTGGTCTTCGTGCGCTTCCGTTTTTCTTTTTCCGGGGTGAAAAGAATGACAAAAATATGCCCGATTGGCTGCTTCAACTGGGAATCGTATTGCCTTCCGCCATTATGGCAGTACTCATCGTGTATTGTCTGCGCGGGGCAAAGTCAGATTTTGTGGGAAGCGGTATACCGGGGTTTCTTTCTGTAGCTGTAGTAGCTTTCAGCTACAAATGGAAACACAATACATTTGTCAGCATTCTTCTCGGCACAACGATGTACATGATACTGGTAAAAATATTATAAAGGGAATGATAGTATGTTGAATCAGTTTTCAAGGACGCAGTTGCTTCTCGGAAAAGAGGCAATGGAGCATCTGGCACGCCGCAGAGTGGCAGTTTTCGGAATCGGCGGCGTGGGCGGCTATGTTTGTGAGGCACTGGTCAGGAGCGGCATTGGCAAGTTTGATCTGGTTGACGATGATAAGGTGTGCCTCACCAACCTTAACCGGCAGATTATCGCTACAAGAAAAACAGTCGGACAGTATAAGGCGGAGGTGATGCGTGAACGGATGCTGGAGATCAATCCGGATGAGGACATTCGGATTCATAAATGCTTCTTCCTGCCGGAAAACGCCAACGAATTCCCGTTTGAGGAATATGATTATGTGGTGGACGCCATTGATACAGTGACAGCGAAGATCGAGCTGATTCTTCGCTGTCAGCAAAATGACATTCCCATTATCAGCGCCATGGGCGCAGGCAATAAATTGGATCCGGGCAGACTGCGTGTAGCAGATATTTATCAGACCAGTGTGTGTCCTCTGGCGCGGGTCATGCGTCGGGAGCTTAAAAAACGCGGCGTCCGAAAGCTGAAGGTCGTTTTCTCCGATGAGCAGCCAATCAGACCCATTGAAGACATGTCCATCAGCTGCCGTACCCATTGCATCTGCCCTCCGGGAGCAAAGCACAAATGCACAGAGCGCAGAGATATTCCGGGCAGCACAGCCTTTGTCCCTGCCGTGGCAGGACTGTTGATTGCAGGGGAAATCGTAAAGGATCTGTCGCTGCAAGCGGAGTCATTATCACACTCTTGAAATAGTACCGGCAACTGAGGTGAAAAAGTAAATGCGGCAAAAAAAGATAGCGCTGATCAATGATATTACGGGATTTGGAAGATGTTCCGTGGCGGTAATGGCGCCGATTATTTCAGCCATGAAAATTCAGGCTGTTGCCGTTCCTACCGCTATCTTGTCCACTCATACACAGTTTCCCGAATACTACTTTGATGACTATACGCCAAGAATGCGGGATTATATTCAGACATATAAGAATCTGAACATGGAATTTGATGGGATTGCTACGGGCTTTTTGGAATCTGAAGAACAGGTGGATATTGTGATTGATTTTATCCAGTCTTTCGGAACAAATGATTCCATGTTTCTGGTTGATCCGGTTATGGGAGACTACGGAAAGCTATACAAAACATACACGCCTCAGATCGACCATCTTTCTCCCAGTCACTCACAGGATAACACTGACCGAATAGAAGTGGAGCGGAGATTCAGTATTGCAAAGCGCAAATTCGGTCTTGGTCTGCTGCTCACAAAACGAGAAGATACCACAAATGATCTCGTGTTTTTATCTTCTCAAAATCATCTTGGTGGTTTTCACCATCTCGATCACAGCCTTCAATTCATCAGGCGTACAGTCGGACAGCAGTTCGTTGAGCTGGCGGATGGCAATGTGTTCGCTCTTGATCAGACTTCCGCAGACAAGCTCATCAAGCGATACTTCCAGTGCGTTGGCGATGTTGATCAAGGTGGGCAGACTCACTTTCGTGGCGGCGCGTTCAATATGTGACAGGTTAGACGGCTCTATTCCGGCGAGTTCGGATAGAGCCGCCTGTGTCATGTGCTTGGATTCCCGGATTTCCCGTATGCGCTTTCCCATATCTTTGTAATCAACAGACATAACAACAACCTCATTTTTATTTTGGCATTTTTATTTTTTGATATTATTGTATGTCCTATTCGGATATGCTAAAATAACGTATAGAGCCTATTAGGATATATACGTTATTATCAATCAAAAAAAATGAGGTGCTTTTGATGATCTGTACTTTCTTCGGTCACAGCGACGCGCCGGAAGCTGTCAAGCCCGCCTTGAAAGCTGCAATTATTGAGCTAATAGAGAAAGAAAACGTCACCGGATTTTATGTTGGAAACCACGGCAATTTTGACCGCATGACTATCTCTATTCTCTCAGAACTGACGAAAACACGGAACATTCGCTTTTATGTTGTGCTTGCCTATCCACCGACTGAAAAAGATACCGATTACCTTGCACATACCGTTCTGCCTGATGGTATTGAAACCGTGCCACCGAGATTTGCAATTAATTACCGCAACAAATTTATGCTTGAAAATGCGGATTTCGTAATCACCTACGTCACACACTCATGGGGCGGTGCGGCAAAATTCAAGCAAATGGCGGAGAAAAAGCAGAAGCGGATTATTGAGCTGGGTGAGCGAGGTCATTCGCAGCACAAGCGTTTCACGTTTTATTTTTTGAAAGGAGTGTCGAGAATGTTTACTCGACGATACAAAATGATGAATAATGAACTTATGCCTAATTTGTCAACTCCGAATCAGATTCCCTCAAG
>CACWOX010000037.1 GCA_902762615.1 uncultured Ruminococcus sp.
TATCAGCAAGAAAAAGCTTATGTTTAAAGCTGCTCTTGAACCTGATCTCTTTGTGAAAATCCTCTTTAATCTTCAAAAGTAAATGCTGTCGCCCTGTATTCTGCACGGACTCAGAGGCAACTCCAGCAGCTGGCTGGATTATTCCATGCTGCCTGTCTACGCTATGGGCAGCAACACAATCTTTATTCTGCCCGATGCGGGACGCAGCATATACACCGACATGAAGCACGGTTTCCGCTACTTCACCTACGTCACCGAGGAACTGCCGCAGATCTGCCGCAGCGTGTTCCACATTTCCGCCGACCGGGAGAATACTGCCGTCATGGGCGCTTCAATGGGAGGCTACGGAGCCTTGAAGTGCGCCCTCACCAAGCCGGAGCAGTACGGCATATGCGGCGCCTTTTCCTCCGGCTGTCTTTTCATCAAAAACGATCTTGCTTTCATAAGGGAGCATGGCTTTGAGGAAGCAACGCGGATTTTCGGACGGCAGCTTGCAAACGACATTCCCTCGGTATTTGGCGAAGATTTGGAATGGAAACCGGAATACGAGCTTACCGAGCTTGCCAAAGCCGCCAAGCAAAAGGGGATTCAACCGGAAATCTATATGACATGCGGAACGGAGGACAAATTCTATCCCGATCATGTCAATTTTACCAAGGCGCTTGACGAGATCGGCATTGACTACACCTTTGATCACTGGCAGGCAAGACATGATTTTCTCTGCTTCGACGAAGCCCTGAAAAGGACGGTATTCAAATATAAACTGTAATCTCCTACCCGAAAGAAAGGAGCTTTTAAAAAAATATGCACCCATTCAAAGCAACAAAAAAGTACCTGAACACCTATCTGCCCTTCACGCGGGCGGGTATTCAGGCAGCCATGGCTTACCGCTCCAATTTCATAGCGTGGTTTGTCGGGAGCATTGTCTACTGTCTGGTGATGTATTACATCTGGCTTGCCGTATTCAATGCATCGGGAGACGGCATGATGAACGGCTTCACCATGAATGATATGACCGTGTTTCTCTTCATAACGGCTCTGACAAACTTTCTCACCGACAGCGACGGCTCATACGACGTCGGGGAGGAGATCAAGGACGGCAACATCGCCATGCGCCTGATCAAGCCCGTCGGATTTCACAGCACGTTCCTCTTTACGGAAATCGGCTGGAAGCTGCTCGTTTTCGCGCTGATATTCGCTCCCGTCGTGACCGGCGTGGAGATTTTTAAATATAACGCATACGGAGGAATATCATTCACCGTCATCCATTTTCTGCTCTATATGCTCAGCATGACCATGAGCTATCTCTTTTCCTTCTTCATGAACGTATGCTTCGGCTTCATCGCATTCTTCCTCAAAAACCTGTGGGGCTTCAATATCATCAAATCCAGCATCCTGCGCTTCGTATCGGGCGGAGTGATACCGCTTGCCTTCATGCCGGACGGGCTGCGGCAGGCGCTGGAATGGCTGCCGTTCTCCTCGCTCTGCTACACGCCCGTGATGATCTACATGGGCAAATATTCCGGCGGCGAAATTGCCCTGCGTCTAGCCGTTCAGTTCGGCTGGATCATCGTCTTTTATCTTATTTCAAAGCTCATTCTCTCCACGGCTCTCCGCCACGTCTCGGTTCAGGGAGGGTAACGGCGCGGCGCATGCGCTCCGCTAAGAGAATAAAGAACAGATAATAATGAAGAAAGGGCTTTGCCCTTGCAATAAAGAAGGGATATTTTGAAAAACAAACGGATAATGCATTTTTTCAAAGAAATCCGGCGGGCATTCAGGCTGCAAAGAATCTTCGCGGCACTGCACCTTAAAAAGCTGATGGAGTACAAGGCGGACTTCGTCATCGGGGCTCTCGGATTTCTGGTGGAGCAGGTGATCAACATAGCCTTTCTGGCGATTATCTTCGGCAGAGTGGAAAATCTTCGGGGCTGGGGATATTATGAAGTGCTGTTCATCTACGGCTTTTCGCTCTTTCCCAACGGGCTGGATCATCTTTTCTTCGACAACATCTGGAATGTCGGCTACTGGATGATCCGCAAGGGGGATTTTGACAAGTATCTCACCCGCCCGATCAATACGCTGCTCATTGTCACAGTGGAGGAATTTCAGGTGGACGCCTTCGGCAAGCTGATTGTGGGCATCGCCCTGATTGCCACCTCTCTCAGGCACATTCACCTGCCCTTCGTGTGGTACGACATTCCTCTGGCGCTGATCGCGATTCTCTTCGGAATGCTGATTTACACCGCCATCAAAACGATATTCGGCTCCATCGCCTTCTGGACAAAACGAAGCGGTCATCTGATGGAGGTCACATACAACCTCAATCAATTCTCGCAGTACCCGGTCAGCATTTACAGCCGCGCGGTGCGGGGCGCGGTGACATACGTCATTCCGTTTGCTCTGACCTCCTACTATCCGGCAAGCTATCTGCTGCGTCACACGCAGCCGGTTTTTAGCATTCTGGCTCCCGTCGTCGCCGCGGTGATCCTGATTTCGATTGCCCTGTTCATCTGGCACAAGGGGCTGTCTGTCTATGACAGCGCAGGGTCATAAGCGCTCGCTAAGTGAATGGTGAATAATGAATAGTGAATAATTTCGGAGCGCTGCGCGCTGGAATTTATTAGGGGAGATTCTATGAAACAGCTTTTTGAAATAGACCTGCACGATTACGACGGCTGTACCAAAAAATTCAGCCGTCCGTCGGCAAGGGCAATTATCATTCAAAAGGACAGGATCGCGCTTGTCTACAGCCGCAGGGACAAATATTACAAATTCCCCGGCGGAGGCATTCACTCCGGCGAGGACAAAAAAGCCGCTTTGATCCGTGAGGCAAAAGAGGAAACAGGACTTGTCGTGATTCCTGAAAGCATAGCCGAATTCGGCAGCGTCATGCGCCGTCAAAAAAGCAATATTTCCGCTGATACAGTCTTTGAGCAGGAGAATTTTTACTATGTGTGTCGAGTGAAAGATACAATCGCTGAGCAGAATCTTGACGACTACGAGCGAGAAGCGGAATTCACGCTGCGGTATGTGTCCATTGATGAAGCTATCGCCGCGAATGAAACATACATTACCGATGATTTCTTCGACGAGATAATGATAAAGCGAGAAGCGAAGGTCTTGCGGCTGATTCGCGGTCAGCTTATCATGCAGGAATTGCTTCCCTACGCATATCTGATGGATTTAGGACTTGATGCGGACAGTGTTTATTTGAAATACGGCGTGAAGCTGGACGGGCTTCTGGAAAAATATCCGGACGACCGCAATTGGCAGGAACTGGAATACATCAGCGGTGTCGGGCAAACGGCGGAATATATTCTGGAGCACACCGATTTTCCCTTGATTAACCCCGATTGCTTCGGCAGAACACTGATGAGCCTGCTCACAATGATTTATGAAAGCATGGATATTTCGGTTTTTGCAAAGCGAATGTATGAATTATGGCAAAGGCTGCCCGAAAGCATATGCCGCAACGAGCCGTTTCTGACGCTGAACTATGGCGGCGATCCGCTGCTTGGTTACGGTGACGAAAGGCAGACAAGGCAATTGTACGAGAAGATGCTGGGGTATTATATGTAACGGAACGATGAATTTCTCTTGCAATCCGAAGCATATCATGTTATAATGGAATTTACCAATAGTATTGTCTGATATGAAAGGGGAACATTTTTATGAGATCGGATTTCACAAAGAGAATCATATCTGCGCTGCTCTGCGCGGGGCTTTGCGTTTGCCTTGCTTCCTGCGGAACAAAAAACGCTGCCGTGTCGCCAAGCGATTTGAATGAGGCGTCGTCACAGGTTGAGGTCAAGAATCTTAGCGAATTGGAGGCACTGGTGCAGGAGGACGAGTTTCAGGAGCAGGTCAAGGCTCTTTCTCAGACCTATGAGTCCAAGGGAATGAAGCTGGAGGTCGTCGCGGAGGGCGATTCGGTGGTGTACAAGTGCATCTATACCGTTCAGATCGACGAGACCAAGAGCAAGGAGGAGCTTACCGAACATCTCGAAAGCAAGGCGTTTGAGACTTCCATCGACAGCGTGCTTCGCTCATTCAAGGCGCAGGTGCCTCAGACACGCTCGGTCATAGTGAGGTATATTGACATGAACGGCAATATCATCGCTTCCAAGGAGTACAAATAATTATTCTGATTATAACTAAAAGCGGAGAAGAATCTTCCGGTGTAATTGCCGTGATGCTTCTCCGCTTGATTTTTTTGTAACAAATTTATCGTTCTTATCGTTCAATGCTTACCTTGCCGACAATGTTTTCTACCGTAATGGTGTGATCGGCTTTCTTGTCGCCGCTGAGAGGCGTAACAATGCCGACAATGTCTTTTTTGGAGAGCTTGAATTTGCTTTTTTCGGGCAGCTTAATGTCGACCGTCCCCATGATTTTGACAATTTTGCAATCGCTGGTCAGGGCGGTCTCGGAATCGAGTTTGATATTGCCCATGATATTGTCAATTTTGAACCCGCCGATGGAGCCGCTGACGTTAACCTTGCCTGCGGAGTCCTTGACTGTCAGCTGACTGAAAGTACCTGCGGAAAGATCGGTTTTGCCTGCAATCTTTTCCAATTCCAAGGTGTTGGCTGAAACGCCCTTCATGACAATCGTGCCTGCCGCGTCCTCTATTTCCATACTTGCGAGGTTCAGAGGAACGGTTACATTCATTTTGCCGGCGATCTTATCCAGCTTGATGTTTCCGGCATAGCCTGCGGGAATGGCAAGCTGCATTTCGATGTCCTTGCCACGCAGCTTGCGTATCTTGATGGTGGCTTCGTCGGTGCTCTCGTTGAATTCAAACTGAATGTCGGGGACGTTTTTGCCGGTGAGAGTCTTGGAGGACTTTACAATGCTGGACGCCCTGAGCTTGCCGTCCACGGTAAGATGGATGTATTCATCAGGGGAACTGGTGACGGTGATTTCCTCTGCGATATTCTCAAATATAATGGTGCCGTTTTCGGTGGGACAGCCTATCTGACCTTCAGCGTGAGTGCCGAGGTACTCTGAATGGTCGCTGAATGAGAAGAGATTGCTGATAGGAGTGTCGTTTATTTTTGCGACATCACTCATGGAAACATACTGCGATACGATATCCCATGAGAAATCTCCTTCGCCAAGGATAATGAATCCTACGCCTGCCGCAAATGTAATCACGAATATGCCGGCGAATGTGACTGCCAGAATAATCTTTTTAATCAAAATGAGCCCTCCTTTATCATTTTCTTACATTCCTTGATAACGTACCTGAAAAGCTTGATAAAGAGTCTGGTTATCTCAATGATCGCCATAACGAGAAGTCCGGTCAGAGCAAGAAAAGATATGCCGATGAATATGAGTCCAAGACAAATCCACAGGCTGTTGGCGCTGAGTGAACCTCCGGCGGCAATCAATGCGACGCCTGTTCCGGGGAATGCCCTGAGAAGCTCGTAAATACCCCTGACCAGATAATACACGGAAAATCCCAGAGTAGGAACCAGAATAACGCCAATTACTGCAACGATAATGATGCCGATGGTGCTGTACTTGCTCTCGTGCTTTTTCTTTTCACGCACAGGCTCTTCCTCAGCTGCGCGGTCATAATCCACATATGCCTGATTGCCCTGCGGATATCCCCCGTACTGTGTATCGACATGAGTGGGATAAGTTGGCGCGGAATATGGCTGCTGTTGAGGGGTATATGCAGGCTCGGAATATGTCTGCAGCTGGGGTTGAGAGGTATATGCAGGCTCGGGATATGTCTGCCGCTGGGGTTGAGAGGTATATGCAGGTTCGGAATATGTCTGCTGCTGTGCGGGATATGTGGGGGCAGAGTAGCCTTGCGGACGTGTCTGTCCGGCATATGTCGAAGATGAAGGAGTCTGGGGACGGGGCTGAGCTGCCTGCGGATGTGTCTGTCCGGCATATGTCGAAGATGAAGGAGTCTGGGGACGGGGCTGAGCTGCCTGCGGACGTGTCTGTCCGTCATATGTCGAAGACGAAGGAGTCTGGGGACGGGGCTGAGCTGCCTGCGGACGTGTCTGTCCGGTATATGTCGAAGACGAAGTCTGACGATGGGTCTGACCGATATAATCTGAAGATGAAGGCGTCTGCTGCCGTGTTGCACTCGGATAGGTCGGCGCCTGCGGACGGCGTCCCTCAAGGAATTGGGTGGCTACGTCGTATGGTGAACCAAGCGACGCCGAAATCTGAGCCTCAGTCTTGCCTGCCTCAAATCCTCTGCGGTAATGATCGTCATATTCCTTCAGGATCGCGGTTTTTTCCGACTCGCTCATGGTGACAAGGTATTGATTGAGCGCGGTCAGATACTCTCTTCTGGTCATGGTTTCGTCCTCCGTTTTTATAGAATTTCGACTTTGATAGTATCAATATCAATATAGCATTTTTTTACGGCATTGTCAATATTTTACATGTTTTTCCATTGGATAATTACGACAATTATAGTAATATTACTATTATGTATGGCAAAAATTAAAAATATTCATTTCTATAAAAAAATCGGCGTGTCCTTTGCAATACAGAGCACGCCAATTGGGTGGAGATGATAATTTATCGGGCTTTTTGCGATTCAACCCGCACAGCCGCTCCGGTGAGTCCCAGAAGTACCCACATCAGCGGTGTGTTGATGGGCAAAGAGTAGCCGAAGAAGGCGTGTACGGCATAGGCGATCACGGCGGCTCCGCAGCAGACCAGAAGGGGATTGTCCGTGGCGCGGCGGAATGCCTTGACCGTCAGACTGCCTATGAATGTGAGAAATGCGCCCAGTCCGGTAATGCCCGAGCAGATGAGCAGCTGGAGGTATTCGTTGTGCGCCTTGTCGAGGTTCCTGCCGCCGAAGAATTCCTTTGATTCATCGCCGTAGACCTCGTTGAATACGGTGCAGAAGGTGTCGGGACCGCTGCCGAACAGAGGCTTTTTGCCGACGAGTTTGATTGTTCGCTTCCATGTGAACATGCGGTTGTGACCGAACTTGTCGTTGAAATTGCCATGGTAGAGCATCTGCCCGAATTCGTAGAGCACGCCGCTCTTCTGACTCTTTGCGGCAAAGAAGGACGCGACGAATATTCCCACCACAGCCAAAGAGTCGATGGCAAGTGAAGCGATGAGCAGTCTGCGGCGTGAAAGGGTTGCATTGAGCTTTTGCTTTACATCTGTAATGAATGCGGAGCCGAAATCACAGCCAATGAAAACAGAAGCGGCGCAGGTGAGAATAGCAGCGAAAATCATTAAGAAGCCGATTTTTCCGAAATTCTCTTCAAGTATCCAGTCTTTGATCACAAGGCGGTTGAAGGCTGTCACGCCGATGGCAGCTGACAGTACCGCGAGAAATCTGCCGAGGCGCTTAAATGAAATGAGCATGAGCGGCATTGCAGCCAGCAGCACCACGCCGAGAGCCACGATTCCTGCGTCGGTATTGAGATTCAATTCTGCCCACAGCATGAGGGCAAAGCAGCCCAGCGTGAGCGCACCGTGCCTGTCGAAGGGAAGCTGCTGTTCCGTAATATAAATGCCGGCGGCAAGCACCAATGCGGCTGTCACGAAGTAGGAGGTCAGGTTGATGTTGCCCATCGGACCCATAAAGAGCAGACCGCTTTCCCAGTTGGGCTTGGAGAAGCCAGTGTTGAGCACATCTATGCCGAAGAAGTGCAGCATTACCAACCCTGCCACAATCGTGGCTCCGAAACAGTAGACATTCAGGTCGAATTTGCGCAGCTTTAACAGGTGGGAGATGGCAAAGTACACCGCCACATAGAAGCTCTGTATGATCAGACCGTCGTTTCTCACTCCCTGCCCGTTGAAGGCGATATCCTTGTAGGGCGACAGCAGGGTTGAGAGGAAGAGGAATCCCCAGTATAATAACACAGCCATATCCGGCAGATTGAACTGAGGCAGCTCCATTTTGAATTTATCTGCCGGTGTGGATACGACCCTGACGATCATCGCCACGATGATCGAACAAAGCGCAAGAGCTGTCAGTACGTAAAACACGGAATTTTTGTAATGTGTGATGTTGCCGTACTTCTCGGACCCCATTGCGAGAGGAAACAAAAATACCATCGCCAGCAGAAATATACGGGCGAAAACCTCCATGAGGTTGGTTTTGTCAAAAAGCGGAGAAGGCGGCGGAGCTTTTTTAGTGCGAGTTGCTTTTAGTGATGCGGGAGAATTTTTTTGCTTGGAGGGCTGTATTGATTCGATATTTTTCTGTGTATCCGGTTTACCTTTGACAATGGCACTTTCCGTTTTAATGCCTTGCGCTGCCTTTTTAGCCGCAACGGTTTTTTGACGACTGTTTATTTGTTTGCGTTTCTTTTTGCTTGACATTTATTAATAAAATCCCCTTTCCAATGCATTGGTTATTTCTATTATATATTATCATCGCATATCATGTCAATCTGACATTGCAAAAAATCTCCCGGACGAATGGCGTTTCGTTCGGGAGATGTACGCGGTTATGTGACAGATGTCAGTGGCAGCCGCCGCAGGAGCAGCAGTCGCCGCCGCAGGAAGCGGCTTCGGGGTCATAGGTTGCGGGATCCTCGCCGTTGACGGCAGCGGTGAGAATGGCGGTGACGTGGTTCATCATGTGATCGACAACGTCCTTAGCCTTGTTGAAGGCAACCATGTTCTCGCTCTCCATCACTGCGGTGTAGATGCTCATGAGCTGCTCGTTGAGCTGGTTGATCTTGTCCTGATCGGGTTCGGGCTTGGAGGATTCAATTTCCATCTTCATGCGGACGAGGTTGAATTCGCCTATCTGCTTCTGAAGCTCCTCGTCGTTGTCGCTTGCGGTTCTTGCATCCATGAGAGCTTTGTACTCGTCGGATTCCTGAATGAGCTTGCCCATTTCTCTTGCCATTTCGATGATTGTCATTTTGTTTGTCTCCTTTGTTTTTTTATTGAATAAATTTGCCTTGCAACACCCAGTTTTTCGCGTCGGTTATCTCGCACTCGACAAAGCTGCCGACCAGCGAATGATCGCCCATGCACTTGACCACAATATTGGTTCCTGTGCGGCAAAAGAGCGAATCGTCGCGGCTGTCAACGCCTTCCACCAGTACCCTCTGACGGCTGCCCATCATGGAAGCGCACCGCTCGGCTGCAATAGCCTCCTGCGTTTCGAGCAGTTCCTTCATCCACTTAGCCTTTTCGGCGTGGGGAATCGGGTCGTCCATCTTTTCGGCAGGAGTGCCTTCGCGTGCCGAATAGATGAATGTGAAGAGCGAAGTGTATTTCACCTCGCGGATGAGTGAAAGCGTCTCCTGAAATTCCTCATAGGTTTCGCCCGGAAAGCCCACAATTATATCGCTTGTCAGCGATATATCGGGCATTTTCTCCCTTGCCATGCGCACAAGCTCCAGGTATTGCTCGCGGGTGTAGTGTCGGTTCATCGCCTTGAGAACGCGGTTGGAGCCGCACTGCACAGGCAGGTGAAGATGATGCGCCGTGTGCCTGCCCTGCGCCATTGCGTCAAGCAGCTCGGGCGTGCAGTCCTTGGGGTGGCTGGTCATAAACCGCAGGATATAGTCCCCGTCGATGCTGTCGATTTCTTTCAGCAGCTTTGGAAAATTCCAGTCCTCACCGTCCGAGCTGACGGCGTTTTTGACGGCGTAGCTGTTGACGTTCTGCCCTAAAAGGGTGATTTCCTTGTGACCGGCGGCGATGATCTCCCTTGCTTCTGCGAGAATGTTCGCGGCGTCACGGCTGCGTTCTCTGCCGCGGACATGCGGAACAATGCAGTAGGTGCAGAAATTGTCGCAGCCGTACATGATGGGCAGCCAAGCCCTTATGGCACTGTCACGGCGAACAGGAATTTCCTCACAGATGGAATTGTCCGCCTGCGACAGCTCAAAGACGCGTTTGCCGCCGGTCAGCGTGCGATAGAGCAGCTCTGGGAACCGGCTGATGACGTGTGTGCCGAATACGAGACTCACGTGGGGATAGCTTGCGCGGATTTTGTCTGCAACGGTCTTTTGCTGCACCATGCAGCCGCAGAGTGCAATGATGAGATTCGGGTTGCGGTTCTTGACGTGCTTTAAAGCGCCGACATTGCCGAATACCCTGTCCTCGGCGTGTTCTCTTACGGCGCAGGTATTGTATAGAATGAAGTCGGCGCTGTCGAGATCGTCGGTAAAGCCGAAGCCCATTTCAGCGAGCATGCCGTTGATTCTCTCGCCGTCCGATACATTTCCCTGACAGCCGTATGTGTGGGTGAATGCAAGCGGAGTCCTGCCGTCAAGACGTGCCTCCATTACCGAACGCACAAGCTGGCAGTATTCTTTGATCTCATCGCCGTTTGCTTTTGTAGTTATGTTCTCCATTATAATAAACAATCACGCTCCTTTATATTTTAACAAATTATAAATAATTGCAAATACAAGTCGATGATAAGACCTGCATTTGCAATTTGTAATTTTATGGAGCAGGATTATTAGTCCCTGTTTTTCTTAGCCGCCTCAATAAAACTCTTGAAGAGGGGGTGAGGGCGGTTGGGACGTGATTTGAATTCGGGGTGGAACTGACATGCGACGTACCACATATGCTCCGGCAGCTCGATCATTTCGACAACGTGACCGTCAGGAGCCTGTCCGGAAAGCACCATGCCGTGCTTTTCAAATTCCGTGCGGTAGGTATTGTTGACCTCGTAACGGTGGCGGTGGCGTTCCTCTATCAGTTCGGAGCCGTAGCACTGGCTGACTCTGGAATCCGGCTTGAGTGCGCAGGGATATTTGCCCAGTCGCATAGTAGCGCCCATATCTTCCACTTCACGCTGTTCCGGCATGAGGTCGATGACCGGATAGGTGGTGTCCGGGTTGAATTCGGAGCTGTTGGCATCCTTGAAGCCGAGTACGCTGCGGGCGTATTCTATCATGGCGATCTGCATGCCGAGGCAGATGCCGAGGTAAGGGACGTTATGAGTACGTGCGTATCTGGCGGCAACGATCATGCCTTCAACGCCTCTGTCTCCGAATCCGCCGGGGACAAGTATTCCGTCAACATCTCCGAGAGTGTCAGCGACATTTTCCTCTGTGAGCTTTTCGGAATCAACCCACTTGATGTCCACGTCGACCTTGTTTCCAATGCCGCCGTGCTTCAGAGCCTCCACAACGCTGATGTAGGAGTCGTGAAGGGCGGTGTACTTGCCGACCATCGCGATTCTGACCGACTCAGTGAGATTCTTGGCGGTTTCCACCATCTCAATCCAGTCGGAGAGATCCTGCGGTCCGTTCACGTCAATGCCGAAGTAATTGCAGACGATCTCGTCAAGTCCTTCGTTTTTGAGGAAGAGCGGAGCCTCGTAGAGCAGCGGCACGTCGAGGTTGGCTATGACGTGTTTCTCAGGAATATTGCAGAAGAGAGCAATCTTCTGTTTGATAGACGGGTCAAAGGGCTGCTCGGAGCGCAGCACAATGATGTCGGGCTGAATGCCGATGCTCAGCAGCTCCTTGACAGAATGCTGGGTCGGCTTGGTCTTGTGTTCTTTGCTGGCGGCGAGATAGGGCAGCAGGGTGACATGGACATAGAGGCAGTTTTCTTTGCCGACGATGTTGGCAAACTGTCTGATAGCCTCCAGAAACGGCTGACTCTCGATGTCGCCCACTGTGCCGCCGATTTCGACAAGAGCGACGTCTACGTCCTGCTTGTTCATGGCGATGATGTCTATGATCTCGCGGGTGACGTGCGGAATGACCTGAACTGTGCGTCCGCCGTAATCTCCGTGACGTTCGCGGAGTATGACATTGTGGTATATCTTGCCCGAAGTGGCGTTGCTGCTGCGGTTGAGGCTTTCGTCGATGAAGCGCTCATAATGTCCCAGGTCAAGGTCGGTCTCGGCTCCGTCGTCGGTGACGAACACCTCACCGTGCTGAATAGGACTCATTGTGCCGGGGTCGACATTGAGGTAAGGGTCTAACTTCTGCATGGTGACGCGCAGACCTCTGGCTTTGAGCAGTCTGCCCAGAGATGCCGCCGTGATGCCCTTGCCGAGACCCGAAACAACGCCGCCTGTAACAAATATGTACTTGGTAGACATTCTGAATAACCTCTTCTCAGTATAATAAATAGATGATCAAATAAACAAACAACTTAGATATTCTATCATGTTTTCGGATTCTTTGCAATAGACAAAATCCAAAAAAAACGCCGAAAAACACAAAATCCGCATATTCAGCTATTTGCCTACTTAGCCTTCGGAAGAACGGTTATTTTTAATGATAATTACAATACCGGATTACTCAATCGGCAAATTATTTTGCCTTTTTTGCTTTGCTCTCCCATTCCTCAGCTCCGAAGCCGACCAGCACGAAGCCTTCGCCCACAAGTATCGGGCGCTTTACCAGCATTCCGTCGGTGGCAAGCAGCCGGAGCTGCTGCTCCTCGGTCATATCGGGCAGCTTTTCCTTTAGACCGAGCGACTTGTAGAGTGTGCCGCTTGTGTTGAAGAATTTGCGCAGCGGCAGACCGCTTGCTCTGTGCCATTTCACCAGCTCGTCATAGGTGGGATTTTCCTGCTTGATGTCACGCAGGTCATATGGAATGTGGCTGCTGTCAAGCCATGCCTTCGCCTTCTGGCAGGTGGAGCATTTCGGGTAGCATACAAAAAGCATAATGCAAATACCTCCTCAGATAATGATTCCGTTGCAGTGGTCGATTTCGTGCTGAATGATCTGCGCTGTCCAGCCGGTGAAGGTCTGCGTTTTTGTCTCGAATTTTCGTGTTTTCCACTCCACCTTGATATTTTTGTAACGTGTGACGCTTCTCGCGCCGTAAAGCGAGAGACAGCCTTCCACCGCCTCGTAGGGGACGGATTTGCTGATGATTCTGGGGTTGAACATCTCCATGAGCATTCCGCCCATGTCGAATACGATGATGGATTTTTTGACGCCGATCATATTGGCAGCCATTCCGACGCACTGTCCGGCATTTGCTCTGAGTGTGTCGAGCAGGTCGTCTGCGACGGGAATATCCTCTGGGGTTGCAGGCAGCGACTTCTGCCCTAAAAACAGCACGTCCTTCATAATAGGTCTTACCACTTGCAGTCATCTCCTTTTTATCTGCATTATACCACATATCAAAAAATACTACAACAAAAACTGATGCAAAACAAAGTTGTTTGATAAAAAAATTGCGTTTTTAAGAAGGTATTACAATTCGTAAATTGTTAAATGGACAGGCTTATCCACACTTTCCACCGGGTTTTCCACCGTGATTTGCGAAAGCAGGGGGCTGTTTGGCGGGAATTCAGTCGTTTTTGACCGACTTTTCCACCGACTGTTGAAAAGTCAGCGTTAAAAGAGGTTGATTTTTCCTGTTGCGGTGGAATATTACAGTAAGTTCATGCAAGAGGTATTTCTTATGAAGATATATTGTTTTTTGCTAAAAATATGTGCAAAATCACCATATGTAAATTCGCTTTAACAGGTTGAATATCAAGGAAAAATGTGCTATCATATTAAATAGCTAAAGGCTGCCGAATTTTTATTGTTTTTTTTATTGTTTATTGTTTAATAAAAGGCAAATACCACAGTAAGGAGCGAATTAATATGGCAGATACAATTATCACTGGAATCATAGGAGCAATGGACGTGGAGGTGGAGAGCATCGCCGCAAATATGCAGGATGTCGAGCACAATGTGGTCAGCGGTATTCCTTTTTCCGTAGGCAAACTCAGCGGAAAGCCTGTTGTGCTTGCACGCTGCGGCATAGGCAAGGTCAATGCCGCTGTCTGTACCCAGATCATGCTGAGCAAGTTCGGAGTCAATGAGGTAATCAACACCGGAGTTGCCGGAGCAATCGCAAAGGGAATCAAGCAGAACGACATTGTGATTGCCGACCGCTTTGTACAGCACGACGTTGACACCACTGCTATAGGCGACCCGGCGGGCTTTGTGTCTACCGTCAACAAGATATTCTTTGAAACCGATAAGGGCATAACCACCAGTCTGAAAGCCGCGATAGGCAATAAGGCCCGTACATCCATCGGTACGGTGGCAACGGGAGATCAGTTTATTGCCGACAAAAAGACAGGCAAGAAGATTCATGAGCGCTTTAATGCCGCTGCCTGCGATATGGAAGGCGGTGCCATAGCACAAGTATGTGCGCTGGCTGGCGTGCCTTTCGGGGCAGTGCGCTGTATTTCCGATTCAGCCGATGAGAAGGCGCACATGGATTATCCCGAATTTGCGGCGAAGGCGGCTGCGACCTGCGCGGCAATGGTGCTGGAATATTTTAAGTATTTTGAAAGGTGAAAAGCTGGAAAAAGGTGATATTGAAAAATGTTTCTTTTCGGAAAATCCAAGAGAAATGACCCCAAGGCGCTGCGTTCCGGCACGGTGGAGCGTGTGTCGTCCAGAATGTTTGCTGTTCCTTCGGATCCTGCGACGATTCTGAACCATGCAGAGCTGCGGAAAAAGCTGCAGGATACCGACGAGCTTACTTTCGGGCAGGCGGTGGAAGCACCATTCACAGTGACCTACAAGGGGATAGAGTATGTTTTTGACACAGCCGATGTGGAATTCGGCGTGGAGGAGGACGATCCTGCCATCGGAGCACTGTCCGAAGCGGAACGCGGCATAGTGCTGCATGCCGATCATGCTTTGGGTGTGGAGGTAATGTTCGCCGACAACAACATGGATTCCTACCATTTGCAGATCAAGCTGCTGCATATGCTGGTCCCCGATATGGCGGCGCTTTTTGACTCCAATGCTTACAGAGCACATTCCGGCAGGTGGGTTAGAATGACCGCGACATCAAAGGTTGCGCCTTCGCCCGATTATATGTTTACCATTCACGCAGTCAATGACAACGAAGAAGGCACAGACAGTGTGTGGCTTCATACCCACGGACTGACACGCTGCGGCACAATCGAGCTGGAAATATTAGGCGCCAGCCTGAACAATTGGCGTGATCTCGGCAATACGCTCAATCAGATTGCTCACAGGCTGGTCGGCGACAACAGATTCATCGACGAGATGGAGCCTAAGCTCATGGGCAGGACGAGCGACGGCAGGGATATTGTTGTCACATGGCAGCGAAGCGAGTGGTCCTTTAAGGATTTCCCAAAGAAAATAGTGGGCGGTCCGTCCGACCGCAACGAGGAACACAGCCTGAATATGGGGGTTATTTATCTCTATGTCAAAGAGGAAGATCAGCTTGACGGCAAAATTACCCCTATCAATCAATGGGCTGACGCTCTGAGCGAGAATGCGATCTTCTTCAAGACCACCTCCGAGACGCAGCGTATGAGAGCGCTTGCGCAGGAGCGTGTGAACTGGCTCAGAGTACTTGACAGGGAACTGCCTGAAAAAGACATTATCATTAAGATCGGATTAAAGCCGGATCCGGAGCAGGGATTTGACGACGACCAGTTTGAATATATCTGGTTCAGGGCAGATGAACTGCGGGAGGACGGATTTACCGCCACACTGACGCAAGACGCCTTCTATGTAAACGGAATGGTGGAGGGTGTGCAGCGGGAATGCCGATATGATGAAATAGTCGACTGGCGTGTGATAACAGAGGACGACTCCTATTCGCCAGACAATATTTACAAGTACGTCAAGGAATAATTTTTGATTTTGCAATAAAAAACGACGCTGTTCCATCCGAATTATTTCGGAAAGTGCAGTGTCGTTTTTTGCAGTCTGTGTGCTCGGTTGATTTACGAAAGAATCAATGAGCCGTAATCTGTTTGATTGTGAAAAAAGAATTATTTAGCCGAGAGATATTCGTCAATAGCCTTGGCGGCGGTTTTGCCTGCGCCCATTGCCAGAATGACGGTTGCGGCTCCGGTTACCGCGTCGCCGCCGGCGTAAACGCCTTCGCGTGAGGTAAGACCCGTGGCTTCCTCGACGACAATGCCGCCCTTTCTGTTGACTTCCAGCCCCTCGGTGGAGGACTTGATGAGGGGATTAGGCGAGGTGCCGATGGCGATGATCACACTGTCAACATCCAGCACGAATTCCGAGCCGGGTATCTCCACAGGGCTTCTTCTGCCCGAAGCGTCGGGCTCGCCAAGCTCCATTCTGATGCACTCCATGCCTGTGACGAAGCCGTTGCGGGGATCGCGGCGGTCGTCGGGATTCTCAAAGCCGAGGATCTTTGTCGGATTGTTCAGCAGCTTGAACTCAATGCCTTCCTCCATTGCATGCTCGACCTCTTCCTTACGTGCGGGAAGCTCTTCGAGACTGCGGCGGTAGACGATGTACACCTTCTCCGCGCCGAGACGAAGGGCTGTTCTCGCCGCGTCCATGGCGACGTTGCCGCCGCCCACGACGGCGACCTTCTTGGCGTGCATGATGGGCGTGGTGGAATCGCTCTCGTAAGCCTTCATCAGATTGCTGCGGGTGAGGAATTCATTTGCGGAATAGACGCCCTTGAGGCTCTCGCCGGGTATTCCCATGAATCTCGGCAATCCGGCGCCGGAGCCGATGAAAACAGCCTCATAGCCCATATCTTCAAACAGCTCGTCGATAGTGAGGGTCTTGCCGATGACCACATTGGTCTCAACATCGACACCCAGAGCCTTGAGCGTATCGACTTCCTTCTGCACGATGCTCTTGGGCAGACGGAATTCCGGTATGCCGTAGACCAGCACGCCTCCCGCGAGGTGAAGCGCCTCAAATACCGTGACCTTGTAGCCCAGCTTGGCGAGATCGCCTGCGCAGGTCAGACCGGAGGGACCGGAACCGACGATAGCCACCTTGTGTCCGTTGGGTTCGGGCAGCTTTGGCGCCTCGGTGGAATGGGTGTTGTGCCAGTCGGCTACAAATCTTTCAAGACGGCCGATTCCCACGGCTTCACCCTTTATGCCTCTGACGCACTTGCTTTCACACTGCGTCTCCTGGGGACATACTCTGCCGCAGACGGCGGGAAGGGAAGAGGACTTGTTGATTACCTGGTAGGCGCCTTCAAAGTCAAGCTCTCTGACCTTGGCTATGAATTCGGGAATATGTACGTTTACCGGGCAGCCGCTGACGCAGGGCATATTTTTGCAGTTGAGACATCTCGCAGCCTCATCGAGGGCTGTTGCCTCGTCGTAGCCAAGTGCGACCTCCTTGAAATTGCGTCCTCTTTCAATGGGATCCTGCACCGGCATGGGATTTTTTTTGAGTGACATATTTGGCATGTTGAAACACATTCCTTTCCATTATCAAAATTGTCGGTTTCAGGCGCAGCAGCAGCGACATTGCTGTACCGCCTGAATGAATAAGTTACATCGGTTAAATATATTTTTCTCTCTCTGCGTATTTCCATCCGTTGACAGGCTCGTCAAAATATCTCACATCGTCCCACCCGTTGTAGGTTTCGGTATCCACTCTTGCCCAATTGGTAAATAAATACCGGATGGTCATATTCTTGTCGGTATTGGGCCATACTTTCTTGGTGAAATCCGAAGTCATGTCAAAAAGACAGTCGGGGCATGCCGCTTTGAGATCGTCAAGCGTGCAGTCGGTAAACCGCACATCGTATGCGAAAAGTATCTTGAGCTTAGGACAATGGGTAAATGCCGACATGTTCTCCACCCATCCGAGGTGCTGAAGCTCTATCTGCTCGAGCTCCGGCAAAGACGCTATGGGACTGAGATCGTCTATTCCGGGCTGATTTCTGATATCAAGAAAATGAATCTTCGGGAAATTCCTGAGTACGCTGATGTCGGTGAGTTTATTGGAGCTGATTATCAGAATATCTATATTTTTAAGTCCGGCGAGACAGCTGACGTCCGTCATAAGATTGTGTCCCAAATCAAGCGCTTCCATATCGGTGCAGTAATTGATGAGAGGCTTGATCTGATCCTGCGTTACCTTGACCGTCTGCAAATCACCCACCTGCGTGGAAAACACCTTGATATCGGTGCGAACCTGCCATATGCTGAATTCTATCAGCCAAACAATTCTGGTGGCGGGAAACGCCTTGTTGAGCTTATCCATTTCTTCATCGGGCAGCGGAATGTCGCCCACATAGATTTTTTTGATGTTGGTGAAGAAGCGGAGCTTGTCATAAAACTCCGACAGATCGGTGATTTTGGTATGGCTGAAATCCAGACGCTCGGTCTGTTCGGTGATTTCCGCGCCGTAAAGCGTGTCACGCAGCAGCAGGTTATATCCGGCGGTTTTGCTGCCGTCGGTAAAGGCTAAGTCGTAAAGCTCATCGCACAGAGGATAATCTCTTGCGTCGAGCGTTTTCAGATCGGTTAGATATCTGACAGTGCCAATATCCGAGGGAGAAATGTCAGGGGGCAGCGTCAGCTCGGCAATGTCATTTGTGTAGAATGTACTGCCAATGGGTACGCTCCACCTGATGCTGCAATCCGGCAGGGCAGCATGAATCGTGTCGTACTGCTCCGGAGTAATGCCGGTGTCGGTGAGATCGGCATATTTCAGATGGGAAAGCTTTAGCAGTGTATTTGCTTCACCGGCAAGCTGTCTGCCCGAAAGGTCGATGGCGCTTACGCTTTTGTCGAATTCCTCACCGCAGATGACCACAGTGTTCAGGCGGTGATAAATGAACGCAGCGGCGCAAATCAAAGCCAGCGCCAGTACGCATATGGAACCGATCTTCAGCGCGCGTCCTGTATTTTTTTTCAAAAGGCAGCTTCCTTTCTAAGTAGCAATATGCATTTCATGATCCACGATAAGAACAACTAATAAATGCAATAAAAAGACGTTTTGCTGTCCTTCGTCATATGAGAAGTTCTGATGGCAGACTTATTGTACTTCCTTTTGGAAGAGATTGCAGACATGCTCTCTCTGCTCCTGCTCAAACGGACGGTACATAATGCCGCGGCTCATAGCCTCGTCAAAGTCAACCTCGAAGCCGTCAAATTCGGGACCGTCCACACAGGCAAACTTGGTCTTGCCGCCCACGGTGAGACGGCAGCCGCCGCACATTCCGGTGCCGTCGATCATGATGGGATTCATGGAGACGATGGTCTTGATATTATAGGGCTTGGTGGTGAGGGTGACGAACTTCATCATGATCAGCGGCCCGATGGCAATGACCTCGTCGTACTGCTCGCCGCCCTCGATAAGGCGCTTGAGCGGCTCGGTGACAACGCCCTTTTCGCCGTAGCTGCCGTCGTCGGTCATGATGATGAGCTTGTCGGAGGCTGCCTTGAATTCGTCCTCAAGGATCAGCAGCTCCTTGCTGCGGAAGCCGATGATGGAATGCACCTCACAGCCCAGCTCGTGCAGCTTCTGCGCGACAGGCAGAGCAATGGCGCAGCCTACGCCGCCGCCGACAATGGCGACCTTCTTTAAGCCCTCGGTGTGAGTGGCTCTGCCGAGAGGTCCGACGAAATCCTGAATGTAGTCGCCCTCGTTCTTATGACCCAGCAGCTCAGTGGAAGCGCCGACGATCTGGAAAATGATTTTGACTGTGCCCTTTTCGCGGTCGCAGCCTGCCACGGTGAGGGGTATTCTCTCGCCGTTCTCGTCAACGCGCAGAATGATGAACTGACCGGGCTGCGCCTTTCTGGCGACCAGCGGAGCTTCTATGTCCATCATGGTGACGGTGGGATTAAGCTCTCTTTTTGAGGTGATTTTGTACATTTGATTTTCCTCCCTGATAAGAGTAAGTTGATTGTATGCTTAAAAAATGTTCTGCAAATTTCATTATATCATATACTTTCGGGAAATGGAATAAAAAAATGCAACAAATTCAGAGAAATATTTCATGCAATACTGGAATTATTTTCAAAAATGTAGGTTTGGCGTAAAAATTTGCAATTGAATTTAATAATTATGCATTTATGTATAATATAAAAAGGCGGTCACACACTCCGCTGCAAGAATGTGTGACCGCATGATTTGTTTATGAAGAGGGGGTTGTTTTGGAGGGGTTTCTTATTTTGATAGGTGAGGACTGACAATTATCCTCTTCTGCCGCCCATTCTTCCGCCGTTGCCGCCTTGACCGCCCATGTTGCCTCTTCCGCCGTTCATGCCGCCTTGACCGCCCATATTGCCGCCCATGCCGCCGCGACCGCCCATCATCTGATTGGGAATTTCGGTGACCTGCTGACCGTTGACATAGATGGTGCCGCCGTTGAACTGTGCCGTTCCGTCGTAGTCAAAGGTGGAATTGCCCGTGACGCTGATAGTGCCGCCGTTTACGATGATGTTGCCGTTGGAATCAATGCCGTCGGTGTCGCCTGCGCTCATGGTAATTTTAATATTGCCGCCGTTAATCTCGACGGTAGGGGTGTAGGAGTTGGATTTCTTAGCGGCGTTAATGCCGTCGTCCCAGCTCGAAAGGTCGAATGTGCCGTCGTTGATTTTAATATAAGTTCCTTCAATACACTCAGCACCGCTGATTGAAAAACTGCCGCCGTCGATTTGCACGACTGATGTGCCATGAATGCCGTCGTCACCGACGTTCATCGAGAAGCTGCCGCCGCCGATATAGATATAGCCGAGGGTGTCGTCGTCGTCGTTTTCGGCGTGAAGTCCGTCGGTTCCAGCCTTGATGGTGAATGTGCCGTCGGCAATGCGGATGGAGTCATTGGCTTCGATTGCCTTGGAAGCGGCTGTAATTTTGTAGGTGCCGCCTGTGATTTTGAGATCGTCCTTGCCGACAATGCCGTTGTCGGTGGAGCTGACGGTGAGGGAGCCTGTGCCGTTCAGAGTGATGTCGTCCTTGGAGAAGATAACGCCGTCGGTCTTGGTGTCGCCGTCAGCGGTGAATGTGCCTGTGACAGAGAGCGAATTGTCTCCGGTCAGGGTGACAAATACCTTGTCGGCATTCTTGACGTAAATGCAGGGGGCGTCGGAGTTGGTGATTGTCACGCCGTCGAGTACGATCTGCGCCTTGTCCTCGTCTCCGGCGTCAACGATGATGGTCGAGCCTTCGGCACTTCCGGTGATGTGATAGACGCCGGCTTTGGAGATGGTGGTATTTTTGCCCGACTTGAGGGTGAGATCCTTCGCCTCGCTGAGATCGGGGTTCTGAGCAAGATCGCGTTCGGTGAATAATTCATCTGCCGAGAGACCGCTGCCGGACGATTTGCCTGTGGTGGAAACGGCAGTTTCTTCGTCGTTTGCCAGAGTCACTACCGACGCAGCGGAATTCGATGTGCCGGACGCCGAAGAGGATCCGGCTGCTAAAGCGCAGCCCGACATGGGCAGTACAAGCATCTGCACCGCAAGCAGAGTGGCGATATAGATTCTGATATTCTTTTTCCTGTTGTTTTCAGCCTTGATGATTTCGTTCATGTTCTTACAGTTTTTCATAATGTTACCTCCTGTTAAAGCGATTTTGATTTGCTCTTTTTTGAAGCTCTCGCTTTTGATGGCTTTATTATAAAAACCGAACCTTTAGTAAACTTAAAATGGCTTGTGAAGAATTTGTGAGATCAGCCCAACCGATTTTTGATGTTTTGACCATGCCGCCTGCATTTTGTCCTCCGCGATAAAAATACTTGCACATCCGCCATAGATGTGATATAATTGTTTTAAAAGCGATCAATATGACAGGGAGAGGAAAAGATGGGCAGTCGGATAGCAGGCATTTTTCTGAGACAGACGAGCAGGACGGGCGGCTTTATGGCGACATGCTTTATCAATATGCTGCTGAATTTCCGCTGGTCGATACCGGCGTGGCTGCTGCTGGCGGCTTATCTGATGTTCGGTTTTCCTCCGCTGTGGGTATTCCTGATAGCGCTGGCGCTCTGGCCGCTGTCCGCTATCGCCATGACCGCCATCATGCGGCTGCTCAGAAGGCTTGCCTACATGTCGGGAGGGTACACCGGCACCGGCAGCGGGAAGGTCGTGCACGTAAATGAACACACCGCCAACAAGAATCCCTATTCCGCCACCCGACAAAAGGAAGAAAACGTAAAGGCGGGCTATAACAGAGTTTACGAAGTGGAAGGTCATGACTGGTACGCCGAGCAAATGCCATCCGATGAATACCAAGAGGAGACGTCCGGCGGAGAGTCACAACCTTGGGAGACACCGCAGCCGGCTTCCTGCCCCGAAGTGGAAGGTCACGACTGGTACGCCGAATACATGCAGTCCGAGGAATACAAAAGGGAAAACCGACCGTTATCCGAATCCGGCAGAAAATCGGAATTTGAATGAGTGGTCAGTTATGTATTCCAAGCCCGAAGGGCTTCTTCCTGGATTCTCGGAAAAACATGACGAGCATCGTCTAAAACCGCATAAAATGGACATTCCTCGTCACAACTATCTATTCTAAATGCGTGACGATAAAAGCATTTATTATCTATTATTTATTCTCTATTCTCTAAGCGAGCGTTTTTCCTCTAGGCGAGCGCACATAAGCCTCAACTGGCTTAATATAAAAAACAGTAAAATTTGAAAGGGGTTTCATGCAACATGGGACTTATTAAAGCAGCAGTAGGCGCGGCAGGCGGCGTTCTTGCCGATCAGTGGAAGGAATTCTTCTATTGTGAAGCCATTCCGAGAGACACCCTTGTGGTCAAGGGACAGAAGCGTATCACTTCCCGTTCCTCCAACACCAGAGGCAACGACAACATCATCTCCAACGGCTCGGGCATTGCCGTCGCCGACGGACAGGCAATGATCATTGTGGAGCAGGGCAAGGTAGTGGAATACTGCGAGCTGCCGGGCGAATATACATATGATACCTCCACCGAACCGAGTATTTTTGCGGGCAGCTTCGGTCAGAGCATTCTCAACACCTTCAAGCTGATAGGCAAGCGCTTCACCTACGGCGGCGACACCGGCAAGGACCAGCGCGTCTATTACTTCAACATGAAGGAAATTACCGAAAATCCCTTTGGCACCTCCGATCCGGTTCCCTTCCGCATCGTTGATAAGAACATCAACCTCGACATCGACGTTTCCATTCGCTGCAACGGCTATTATTCCTACAAAATCAAGAATCCGCTGCTCTTCTACACCAACGTCTGCGGCAACGTCGCCGACTCCTTCAAGCGCAAGGAACTCGACGCGCAGCTGAAGTCGGAATTCATCAACGCCCTTCAGCCGTCTTTTGCCCGCATGTCGGCGCTTCAGATACGTCCGAATGAAATTCCGGGTCATGTGCCGGAGCTTTGCGACGCGATGAACGAGATCCTCAGCCAGAAATGGCTTGAGCTGAGAGGTATTGCGGTTGCGTCGGTTGCCTTCAACGTCCTCAATCTCCCGCAGGAAGATCTGGATATGATCAAGCAGGCACAGCGCACCGCCATCAACCGCGACCCGAGCATGGCAGCGGCTACCATTACCCAGGCACAGGCGGACGCTATGAGAGAAGCCGCCAAGAACAAGGGCGGCGCGATGAACGCATTCCTCGGCATGGGCATGGCGCAGAATGCCGGCGGCGTCAACGCGCAGCAGCTCTTTGAGATGGGCGAACAGCAGCAGGCTGCCCGTCAGCAGGCGGAAGCGCAGGCAGCAGCACAGCAGGCGGCACAGCAGAAGCAGGCTGACCCGCAGGGCGGCTGGCAATGCGAATGCGGCACAAACAATACCGGCAAATTCTGCATGAACTGCGGCAAACCGAAGCCGGAGGCAAGCGGCTGGAACTGCCCGAAATGCGGCACGGTCAACCAGAGCAAATTCTGCATGAACTGCGGTCAGGCAAAGCCCGCCGGAGCGCCCCTCTACCGCTGCGACAAGTGCGGCTGGCAGCCGGAGGATCCCCACAATCCCCCGAGGTTCTGCCCTGAGTGCGGCGATATCTTCGACGAGAAGGACATTCACTGACAGTACCGAGCAAATATTTAATCAATAATAGCAAGCCGTCGGTTTTCGTCGCATTGACGGAGTCGGCGGCTTGTCTGCATTATTTCCCACAAGAGGAGAGATTGACCCATGGCTGACAATCTGCGGGCAGACAGTATATTAGAATACAAGTGTCCCTGCTGCGGCGGCAAGATAGAATTCAACAGCGCCATACAAAAGATGAAGTGTCCCTTCTGCGACACGGAATTTGATGTAGATACGCTTAAAAATTACGATGCGGTGCTCAACGACAAGACACCTACCCAGATGGAATGGGACAAGACGCAGGCGGAGCATTGGAATACCGACGAAACGCAAAATATGCTGATATTCAGCTGTAATTCCTGCGGCGGCGAGATCATCTGCGACAAAACCACCGCCGCTACTCACTGCCCGTTCTGCGGCAATCCGGTTGTAATGATGGGGCATTTTGCCGGCGACCTCAGACCGGATCTTGTTATCCCCTTCCAACTGGACAAGGACGCCGCTGTCGCTGCGTTCAAGAATCATTTAAAGGGCAAGACGCTTCTGCCCAAAACCTTCAAGACCGACAGCCACATCGAGGAAATCAAGGGGGTTTATGTGCCGTTCTGGCTCTTCAACAGTCAGGCAAACGCCCACATCAATTACCGCGCCACCAGAGTGCGCACATGGAGCGACAGGGATTACATATACACCGACACAAGCTACTATTCAGTGGTGCGCAAGGGCACGCTTGACTTTGAGAATATTCCGGTGGACAGCAGTTCCAAGATTGACAACGACATTACCGAATCGCTCGAGCCGTTTGATCTAAGTCAGGCGGTGGACTTCCAGACAGCCTACCTTTCGGGCTATCTCGCCGACAAGTACGACGTTTCGGAGGATAAGAGCGTCGAACGGGCCAATCAGCGTGTGGGCAAGAGCACCGAGAATGAATTTGCCGCCACCGTCACAGGCTACACCACGGTACGCACCGAGAATGTCAACATTCAGCTGAATAACGCCAAGGCAAAATACGCCCTTTTTCCGGTGTGGATCATGACGACAAGATGGAACGATCAGAATTACATCTTCGCCATGAACGGGCAGACCGGCAAATTCGTCGGCAATCTGCCCACCGACATGAATTTGTTCTTCAAGTGGATGTTTGGCATTGCAGGCGCTGTGGCAGCCGTTTGCATGCTGGCCATGTGGATCATGTGGCTGATGTGACGGAGGTGATCTCGCTTTGAAAAAGAAAATTTCAGCTTTTTGCGCAGTGCTGGTTGTTTTTATGCTAATTGTCACTTGTGCGGTTCCGGTTTATGCTTCGGAGGCAAACGATAGCGAGGCGGAATATCATCATGTACTGGACGCAGAGGGCTTGCTTTCCGAGGAAAACAGTCAAAAAATTGAAGAAGCGGCGAAGGCAGTTCTGGAGAAAAACGGCGTCGATCTCTTTGCCTATGTCACAGGCAAGCAGCTGAAGAAGCCTGACGAAACAGGCAGTTCCGTTTACAGCGCCAATGCCGGAACCGACGCTTCGGTTGTCATGATGATCGACAAGAAGGGCGCATACATCAGGGCATACGGCAGAGCGGAGAACATTTTTACAGAAGACGAGCTGAAAGAGGTGCTCAAGCAAGCCAAAAAGCAGGAGGGAAGCGCCGCGAAGCTGCTCCAATTTGTCAATCTTACCGGCGATTTGCTCACCGAAAAGGGCGTGCTTCCGATACCCGAGGGCAGGCAGCTGCCGAGGCTGGTCGATGACGCGGGGCTTCTTTCGCTGGACGAAAGATATTCGCTTGTCAGCAAACTGGACAGCATCAGCAAAAATCGGCAGCTCGACGTGGTTGTGGTCACCAACAATTCGCTCGGCGGCAAGAGCGTCGAGGCTTACGCCGACGATTTCTTCGACTACAACGGCTATGGCTACGGCGAGAACGATGACGGCATTCTCCTGCTGCTGAGCATGGACACAAGGGAATGGGCGCTCAGCACCTACGGCAGTGCCATCAGTATCTTCACCGACAGCGTGCAGGACGACATAAGCGACCGCTTTCTCTCCTATCTGAGCGACGGCAACTATTACGGCGGCTTCATGCGATTTGCAGAGCTTTGCGACAGCCAGATTGAAGAATACAATGAAAGCGGCGGCTATTCATCTCATTACGACAAGGAGCCGTTCAGCTGGTTCATGGCACTGGGCGTTTCGGCGCTTGTGGGAATGGTGGCAGGATTGATCGTCGCATTGACCTTGAAGAGTCAGCTCACCAGCGTAAAGCCTCAGGCGATGGCGACGGCATACGCCAAGCAAGGCAGCCTCAATATCACCGAACGCACCGATCTTTTTCTCTACCACAATATCACTCGGGTCGCCAAACCAAAGGAAACCAGCGGCAGCAGCTCTGGCAGCAGAAGTCATTCGGGCGGTCACAGCAGCACACACCACAGCTCCTCGGGCAGAAGTCATGGCGGTTCCCACGGGCATTTCTGATTGATTCATCCAACTCCAAAATTGTATCTATCCGGCAGAGTCATTGCAAATGTTGCGCAGCGGCTCTGCTTTTTTGCATTTCACCGCTTATTTTTTGCAGGACAGCGGCAGAGGACTTCACATTCCGGCGGAAATGTGCTATCATCTTATCAGAAAGAAGCAAGGGAGCGTGCTTAACGATGAAAACGATGAAGCTGATCATCGAGCAGTCGGAGGAATACTCTGAGCCGGAGATCACCGTAAAATGCGGCATGATGGACGAACGTCTTGAGAGCATTATCAATCACATACGGCTGAATATGTTCTCTGTGGCGGGGGTGAAGGACGGCGTGACAAAGGTGCTGCCTCTGAGTGAAATATTTTACTTTGACAGCACCGACGAGCGGACGTTTGTCTATCTTGAAAACGAGGTCTACGAGTGCGCCATGAAGCTCTACGAGCTTGAGGAACAGATTGCCAGGGCGAACTTTGTAAGGATCAGCAAATCCTGCATTGTCAATATCATGAAGCTCGACAGCGTGCGGCCTCTTCTCAACAGCCGCTACGAAGCCAGACTGGAAAACGGTGAAAAGCTGATCATCAGCCGTCATTACCTGCCCGACTTCAAGCGGAAATTCGGCATATAGAAAGGCGGAACAATCAATGAAAATGAAACAGAAATTCAGGGATTTTTTCAGCGTCACCTGCGTATCGTTCACCATCATTATGCTGATATACACGGCTCTGTCAGACTGGATGAACGCTGATCTTACTCGGGGCAGCATATTTTCTCTGTTTGCGGTGTGTGCCATTGCCGGAGCGGTCATATTCGTGACCGATTTCATTCCCGTCGGCAGTCTGCTGCTGAGACTGGGAATAGACTTCATTGACGTGGCTCTTACGGTGTTTATTTTTGGAGGTGTGATTCTGAAATTGTTTTCCTTTAATTCAAAGACAATACTCGTGGTAACGGGAATGCTCATGGCGGCGTTTGTGGGAGCAGCCGCACTTTCGATTTTAAGCGACAGGCTGAGTTCGCAGGCAATCAATCAGAAGATTGCAGAGATGAAAAAACACAGATAGCGTAAAGAAAAACCGTCCTCCTCAAGCGCCAGCAATTGCTGTATGGGAGGGCGGTTTTGTCGGTAAAATCACAGAATATTCGCTATGCTCGGGGATTCGGTCTTTTGCAGATGTTCGAGGGCGTCGGACAGCTCGTGCAGCGTCATGTGCAGTTCGGTGAATTGTCGCGTGTCCCAGAGCGGACGCAGCTTCTGCACCGCCGACGTGACCCTTTCCGCCTCGTCGTGGCGGGAATAGGTGGAAATGATCGGCTCGTATGTCTCCCAGCGAGTGACAATGCTTTGGAGTATCGGCTTTATTTTTTCCGCCTCGCTGTCGGGAATATCGTCCCTGATGTCCATTGCAATGGCTTGTTCGGCAAGCTGTAGCATCGAGCTTTTCACATGCCGCGTGACAAGTGCCGAAGAGCTGCACAGCACAGCGAGCAGAAGGCATAGAATAATTGTGATCTTTTCGCGTCCCTTTTTCATTGCGAAGCCCTCCTGATGATATGGAAGCTGCCGTCGTTTGCCCCGTACATGATGAATACGTCGCTGACGGCGAGGTGCTGAGATTTCACGGTCTGAACGATCTTTTGTTCAGTCCAGCCCGCCAGCCTTGCGGAATTTTCGTTTATTTTGCCGTCGCTGATCATCAACGCGTGCAGACCGACGCTGCCGTCGTCCTTTCCCGCCTGAGCGGCGGTAAGCGGAAGCTCTCCGCTCTTTTGCAGGACGCTGAGTGTGCCGTCGGTTTCCACAATGGCGTATTCCACCGAGCCGAGGTCGAATATATCCTTTTTGCGCAGTTCCTCAAATAAATCCTCGCTGCTGAGTCTGAGCGAACGCATAGCTGCCTGATTGACCTGCCCTTTTTCGACAACGACGACCGGCATACCTGTGATGAATTTGCGGAATTTTCCGTTTTTGAGCATCATGAATGACAGCGCCATCTCGGTGACAACCAGTGTGAGAATGGGTATCACGGCGGTGAATATGGATATTCCCACCTCCTGCATAGGCATGGCGGCGATATTGGATATCATGAGCGTTATCACTATTTCGGACGCCTGCATTTCCTTGATCTGACGCTTGCCCATCACACGCACCGCAAAAATAACGATCGCGTACAATATTACCGTGCGAATAAGCGATACGAGCATTTTTTCATTCACTCCTTCAAGCAGCCTGTAGGTATATTTATTTTTGCCTGATGAAGGGATTATTATGCGGCGCGGCAGTTACTTTAAAGTAATCCGATTACAAAAAAGTGCCTTCTTGCCAGGCACGGATTATTATGCTATATTTATATAAGAACTTATATAATAAGGCGGTGATATTGTGACCGACAAGCTCACATATCTTATCAATTATCTGTTGGCTGAAAGAAATGACTTAGGGAATATTTCGATACCCGATGATGACGGGGATAAATTCAGGCTGTACCGCAGTCTTGTCAATATTCGTCCGGCTGACAAGGCAGACGAGCAGTATTTGTGTGCCGAGGACGAATTTCTCACCGCATGTACGGCGCAAAAGGGCATTACCGATGTGGCGGATTTATGCCCGGCAGAGGACGGGATTTATCTCTGGAAGGGCGATATAACCACTTTGAAATGCGACGCGATTGTCAATGCCGCCAATTCCGGGATGACAGGCTGCTGGCAGCCCTGCCACAACTGCATTGACAACTGCATCCACACATTTGCGGGAGTGCGTCTGCGCCGCAAATGCAATGAGATAATGCTTGCACAGGGGCACGAAGAGCCTACAGGCAAGGCGAAAATAACGCCTGCCTACAATCTGCCATGCAAATATGTCATTCACACGGTCGGACCGATCGTGCAGGGACGTCTTACCGCAGCGCATTGCAGGCAGCTTGAAAGCTCCTATATAAGCTGTCTGGAAACGGCTGGGCAAAACGGTGTGAACAGCATAGCGTTCTGCTGCATTTCCACAGGGGTGTTTGGATTCCCTCAGAAAAAAGCTGCCGAAATTGCCGTCCTTACGGTGAGGGAATATCGCCAAAAGCACGACATCAAAGTGATTTTCAATGTTTTCAAAGAGGAGGATTATGAAATATACAAAGGATTACTGGGCGGCAGCTGAACGCCTGAAGGATAAAAAACAGCGCCGACACAATTGTAATCGGCGCTGGAACAGGATTTCCGCAAGGCTGGATTTGACTTTGCTGCTGATTTTCATCTGGTTTCTTTGTATTCGACAAGAGGATTGTCATAATCAACTTCATAGGGAGTGCAGAGAAATGCCCACAGAATATTTCCGCGTTCAGAATCCGTTTGAAAATAGGCGTAATACGGCGCGCCGTCCATATCGTTGAGCTGGAAGAAATAGCCGTATTCAGTACTGTCATCTTGTTTTATGATGAGATTGGGCTCTCCGATGTTATACATAAAAATAGGGTCATCCAGCCGATTTGTTTTTTTCAGTACATTTCGCAATTGATCAGCTGAAAGATTGGGAGTGTCAGTAGGAGTCCAGAGGTATGCTCTGCCTCCTACAAGACGTGCATTATATTCGCTGCTGCTTTTGATGTCACAAACCGGAAACGGGTCGGCTGCATTGGATGATTCATCGTCGTAATAGACCGCAGCGGCTTCCAGATTCATGACCCTGAATCTGGTAACGCCAACCTTGTCGGAATTGCCGTCGTTGCGATAGCAGTACTCAAGGATGATGAAATACTCTTTTCCGTCGAGGCTGCAACGGAAGGACAGACTGTCGGTCTTGAGAGTGGCTTCATTTACAATTTCCGCGGAATCGGGTCTGGTTTTGTCATTGCGCTTACATTTGGAAAGTCCGACGGGATATGCCGCAAAGAAATCGTCTACTGCTTTATCAAAGCCCTTTTCCTTTTGCATTTCAGGTGTGAAATTCTTTGAAAAGGCTTCGCGGCTGCCGTTGTCGGCGGATACGAGCAGGGCTTTTATAATATCGTCCTCTGCTTTCGACTGAGAAACCGATTCGTGTCTCCAGACGTCGGGAATAGATTCGTAATGCGCACGGTTGTATATGGTGCTTACTGAAGAGGAAATCCCCCATATGGAAATCCCCGCAATTGCCACAAGGGGAAGACAAAGCAAAACCGTGCCGGCTATCATGAGATGCTTGGGCTTGTTGCTCCCTGCGTATTCGGCAAGGGGTTTTTTCAATAACCCCCGAACCAGCAGAATCAGACCAACGAAAAACAGGATTATCAAAATCACGATTGCTATAATGAAATAAAAAAGTGACTTAAAAAACAACATTGAATATCACATCCAAATCAATTAATGTTGGGTTCAATTATATGATAGCTGATGCGGAGAGAAAAATCAACCCCTTTATTCGCCAGGGCAACCGCATGAAAAAAATATTGAAAAGAGTAAAAATATGATATAATTGACCAAGGAGATGGTCGATTATGAAAAAATATTTTGAAGAATTAAG
>CACWOX010000038.1 GCA_902762615.1 uncultured Ruminococcus sp.
ACAAACGCACACGCTGCCATTGCCTTTCTGTCAGCTTTGGCGACATGTGCGTCTGTTTCATTGATTTTTGTTGTGTGCAGCAGTCGGTCGAATGCCGCCTGTCAGCTATTTGACCGTGACGGTGATGGTGTTGGATTTCACGGAGGCGTTGCTGCTGTCCTTAACAACGCAGTAAAGCTGCATGCCGTTCCATGTAGCGTTGGGAGTGACCGTCTCGCTGGCGCCGGTGCGTCCTTTCCACACGCTCCATGAGGTCTGTCCGGCTTTCTTGTAATACCACGGGTAGCTAAGACCTATCCCTTCGGCTTTGACGCTCACCTTCAGGCTGTTGCCCAGTTTGACCGTTTGGCTGGTCGGCTGCTGCGTAATAGCAAGCGCCGCCGCGGGCTTGTAATTGAAATGAATGGTGGAATCCGCATAATCGTCATGGAAATCACCATCGTACTGATAACTTTCTCCCCATTCGTCTATAACCACATCACCAGCATAAATGTCTTTCTCTGTATCATAATCGAAATAGATATGTGTCCTTATACTGTTCCACTCTGCTTTTGTGCCTTCATAATAAATATCCTTTACAGATACATAATGAGAGTAATCATCATCTTCGTCATCTTCGTTATAACCGAAATCACAGTCAGACCAGCTAAAGACTCCCCTACCCATTGCCTTGATTGACTTTGGAATAACGACACTTTCTAATGAAAAACACCCATCAAATGCCGATCTTTCTATGAGCGTAACAGAGTTTGGAATGATTCGTGCGCGCGGAAATGCTGTCTCCGCGCTTTTTCACGGTGGATTTTCCCGCGAATACGCCCGTTCCCGCCGACAGGAACATCGCCGCTGTCAGAGCCATCGCAACTAACTTCTTACTCTTCATCGAATTCATCAATCCTTTCAAAAGATTACTTCTATTTGAGCTTTTCTGCGATAATTGACATTCGCACTCATAGAAAGCTCCACACTGAGTTTAGGTTGATTTTTTTAAAACAATATGCCCGATTGCCTTAAACAGCTCTTTGAATTCCCTTGTCCGGCAGAAGCACAGAGCAATCATCGCGTTGGGCAGAAGCAGGCAGACGCCGAGCTTGGCAAAGATTTCCGCCCAGCCGATCAGGTGAATGTGCAGATCGGCAAAATGCGTCAGCGCTATCAGAGCGCCCGAGAAGAAAAGGTAAATGAATTCTCTCACCCAGAATTCGCCCATCGGGCGTTTCAAGCCGTGGCGGAAGAGCACCAGCGGCTCCACCCAGAGCGAGGTCACCGCCATGCTGAATATCGTGCCGAAGAATATGCCGGCGATTCCCATGCTCTGTATCGCGGCAATGGAAACCACCACATTGATAACTGCCTCGATGATGGGCTTGTAGCGGTCGTACCACAGCAGACCCATTGCCTCCTTGAAGGTAAGCGGCACCTTGCGAATGCCGATCATGTAGAAATTCAAGCCAATCATGAGAATTGTCGGGAAGGTGAACCCGTAGGACTCCACGTCCTTCACGCCCATGAGAATCAACACCTGCATAAGCACGGGGTTTGACAGCTCGATAAACGCAACCGTGCAGAAGGTGTGCAGCCAAAAGCTGAGAAAATGCAGATATTTAAAGGTCTTGTAGACGGTATCCTTTGATTCCAGAGCGCTCATATTGCCCACGCTGGAGAGCATGGCGTTGAAGAACTGGCTGATGAAGGAATTCATCAGATTGACGATCATCTTGAAATTGCCATAGAATCCGCAGTAGATAATGCCGATGAATTTGGAGATCAGCAGATTGTCGGTGGAGCCTAACACCACAGCCCCCACGCGGTGATTGAACATGGCAAAGACATTCTTGTAAATCGCCTTCTTCTCGTCCTTGGTGAGAAGAATTTTCTCTTTGCTGTTGAGGAAGGGATACATTTTCTCCGCCTTGCGGGTGAGAAGGAAATTTTTAAAGACCACCATGACGGTCTGGACGATCAGGTAGTAGAAAAATTTATACCGCGTGTCGCTGACCAGAACCAGCACCTGCAACACACACTGGATGATGGAAAACACCAGACTGAAAAGATGGGTAATATATATTCTCTGATCGGCATTGAGAATGGATTGCTTGTAGACAAACAGATAGGACGACGCGGAGCTTACCAGATAGAGAAAAAAGATCAGCTGCGCGTGCGGCACCTTCTCCATGTTGTCAATGAAGAAGGACAAAAACGGCATCAGGCACATGCCGGAGCCAAAGACCATCGCCGCAATCAGATTGTATGCCTTGCGATAGAACTGGGTCAAGGCGATAAGCTTGCGCTCGTTCTTTTCGGCAAGCGGCTGATACATGCTGTAGACCAGCACAAGACCGATTCCCAGCTCGGCAAGCGACAAAAAATCCAGAATATTGGAGAACAGGCTTTTCGCTCCCAGATATTCCTTTATCATGAATCTGATGAACACCAGATGAACGATCGTGCCTGTCAGCGCCGCAACGCCCTGCGACAGCACGCCGATGACGGTATTCTTAAACAGCTTTTCGCCTCTCAAAACAATTGTCTCCTTTTTTTCGTCAGAATAATATATCCTTAAAGCAGACCTGCTGCTCGTTCCTGTCGTAATCCCAGCTGTGATGCGCTCCGCCGTGACAGAATTCGCAGCTGTCGCAGTCGCGGCACTTCCGGCTCCTGTCGCTGAGGTCGCTGCGGAATATTTTAAATTGATTCTCCCACACGTCCTTGAGACTGTCGGAGAGAATATTGCCCTGCACAAGCTCCGGACGGCGTTCGATGTCCAGACAGGCTAAAATATCCCCGTTGGAGGCAATACTCGCGGTGTAAATGCCGGCATTACACAAAAAGTACCACTTGCGCACCTGACGCTCGTACTCCACACCGAGAAAGTGGCTGCAACCGTATGTCACAGGATAGCCCTCCATGCGCTTTTCCTTGATGAAGTCGAACATCTGCCGGTATTCGCCCTGAGTGAGCATGAGGTCGGGATTGTCCTTCGCCCTGCCGATCGGCTCGATATTGATGACGCGCCAAGAGTCAATGTCCATGCGGCACATGAGTTCAAACAGCTCCGGCAGCTCGTGAAAATTCCCGTGATTTACAACCGTCGTCACCTGTATCGCCTGAAAGCCCCCGTGATTGATCAGGGCATGAATACCTCTCATAGCGCCGGCGAACGCGCCCTTCATGCCGCGCAGCCGGTCATGTGTCTGCTCCAGACCGTCGATGCTGACAGAGATGGTTTTCATGCCGCATTCGTGCAGTTTCCGCGCGGCTTCGTCGTCAATCAGAGTGGCGTTGCTGGTCATGCCCCAGCGGAAGCCGAGCGAGTGGGCATAACCCATGATGTCATAAAAATCCCTGCGCAGCAGCGGCTCACCGCCGGTAATATCCAGTTCCAGGCTCTCTGTGCCGAAATCCCGCTTCACGTCGTCGAGTATCCGCCTGTACTGATCGAGCGACAGCTCCGGCACGCGGTCGTGTTCTCCGCAGCGGCTGCCGCAGTGAATGCAGCGTTCGTTGCAGCGGAGGGTCAGCTCCAAAAAGAGATTTCTGAGCGGCGGCGCGTCGATAATGCTTCTGCGATATTCGGCGAGCTGCCGCATGTGTTGTATTTTAACGTCGTAAGGATTCATTTTCAGTTTTCCTGAGAGGCGGCTGCTTCGTCGCCCTCCCCCGAGCTTGTTTCGTATAATGCCTCTGAGTCGGCTTCATTCTCGGACGAAGCATCCTCATACGCGGGAGGCGGACCGTAGACACATTCATTCATGTTGATTTCCGACTCAAATTTTTCGCCGTCTTCCTTCTTGTCCTCGCCGCAGGACACAAGCGCTCCGGTCAGTACGATCGAAGCCATTGCCGCTGCCAGTATTCTGCTCTTTTTCATTTCCGTTACCTCCTGCATCAAGCATCAAATTATTATATCATTATGTCAGTTTCCCGACGGAGGACCGTAGACCGCCGGCTCCACGTTATAAACGGGATCATATTCCTCCGCCGACGAGGACTCCGCCGCAGAAGAAGATTCCTCCGCCGGCTCCTCAAACATCTCCGGGGGACCGTAAACGTCCGGCTCCACGTTTTCGTCAGGGCTGAAGCCGCACGAACCAAGCGCTCCGGTCATGGCGATGGAAGCCATTGCCGCTGCCAGTATTCTGCTCTTTTTCATATGTTTCACCCTCCGAATTATTATTTCACATCCGATTGTAAAACCATTAGACTTTCTCGGATATGGTGCGGAGAATCTCGTCGGCGGTGTCGTTCCATGAGCCGGTGTTTCTCAGCATGGAAACCTCCGACTTTTTGGCGACGACCTCCGGAAGCACGCCGTCAATTTCCTCCGGCGAGTCGATAAAGGTCACGGCGCCGTCGGTGCAGCCTATGGAATTGAGATTGCCGAACGTGCGATAGCCTATCACCGGAACGCCGCAGGCAAGCGCCTCCATGACCGAAAGCGGAATGCTGATGACATTCTCGGTGCTGCGGGTCGGGAAAAGATAGGCGTCCGCCATCTGGAAAATTTCCTCGACGTTTTCAAGATAGCCCGACATGATGGTAACGCCGTCGTCCTCGAGCGATTTGACCAGCTCCTCGTCCTCAAACATGCCGCTTGCTATGATAAGCCTCTGAGCACCCCTGATCTGCAGGAAATCCTCCAGACCTCTGCCGCCCGAGCAGTGCCCCACGTGCAGCACAAGCGGCTTCTCCGTGTCAAAACCGTACTTTTCCTTCAGCGCCTTGGTATCCACGCCGGCAGGAGGTACGAATTTCTCAGTGTTGATGCCCACCGCAAAGCGTTTGAGCGTCTTGCCCTCGGCAACGGTCAGTCCCTTCACGTCGTCGTCGAATATGTACAGATAGCTGCATCCGAGCGGCTTTTCGCGGGTAAGCGTGAGGAACTCTTCGTCCGGCTTCTGCACCAGCACCACCCAGACATTGTCGCAGATTGCCGAAACGGCTCTGACCAGCTCGTAGATTCTCTTGTCAGCCCACGCGAATATGATGGTTACGTCAGCCTTCTTTGAGTCAAAAACGATTTTGGGCAGCTGCCTGAGTCCCGAATAGATTACGGTATGCTCTCTCTCAAAGGCATGCGAGATATGGGTTGCGATATTTCTCATACCCTCGTTGACCTCGCCGTTTACCGTACCGATTACATGTATATTCATACCTGTCTTTTCCTCCGTTCAATGGGTCCGCTGATTTTGTTCAATTCTGTTTAATATTTACAAATGAGCAAAAGCCTTTCAATATAATTATACCACAATCACATATAATGTCAACAAACGATAGATGATTCTCAAAAAAAAGTTTTGCCGCAGCCCGCGTATAAATTGACAACCCTCCCCGGCTGTGGTATAATGATAGACAAATACGACAAAAACAAGCGAGGTGAGTAAAGTGACTAATACAAGCGGCGACAGCTGCGGCGGCAAATGTGAGAGTAAGACCAAATCCAAGCCTCCACACGTCAGCGTCACGGAAGAAGGTTGCTTTACCGCCCTTTTTTTCGCGCGTAAACAAAAGGATTTTGTCTGCCCTTGCCCGACCGTTCGTCAGCAGGGGATTTTTTTGGCTTCGTGAGGGAATGATTTTCACGTAAGCCGCCGCATTTGTCCGTTGCTGCTTATCATCCCTATCAAGCAGAACGGAGTGATCACAATTGACAAAAAACAACACAGAAAACATGGAATTACTGCTCTCTGAGCAGACAGCCGCCGAGAGCAAAATCAAGCCCGACTACGAGAGCGAAATCGTGTCCGTCATCAAGGGCAATCTCTCCCCCAAAGCCATGCAGAGCCGGCTGGAGGACTATCACGGCAACGACATAGCGCAGGCTATGGAAAGTCTCTCCACCGCCGAGCGCAAGAAGCTCTATCGCGTCTGCACGGTGGATATGCTCGCCGATGTGTTTGAATACATCGAGGAGGAGGACGCGGGCATTTATATCGACGAGATGGACATTCAGAAGGCTGCCGGAGTGATATCCGAACTGGAAACGGATACCGCCGCCGACGTGCTTCACGAGATCAATAAGGAAAAGCGCGGTCTGATCATCGACTTTCTCAAGCCGGAAATCCGCGACGACATACGGCTGATCGCCTCGTTCGACGACGATGAGATAGGCAGCCGCATGACCACCAATTTCATCAGCATTCGCGAAAACCTCACCGTCAAGGAGGCTATGAAGGAGCTGATCCGTCAGGCAAAGGAGAATGACAACATCTCCACCCTCTTCACGGTGGACGAGCATAATGAATTTTACGGCGCCATCGACCTGAAAGACCTGATCACCGCCGACTCCATCGACAGCCTTGATTCGCTGACCACTACGTCATTCCCCTATGTCTACGCCAATGAATCCATCGACGACTGCATAGAAAAGCTGAAGGACTACGGAGAGGATTTTGTTCCGGTGCTGGACAACGGCAACCGCCTGCTGGGAGTCATCACGGCGCAGAGCGTCATTGAAGTGGTGGACGACGAGATGGGCGAGGATTACGCCCGTCTGGCAGGTCTTATCGCGGAGGAAGACCTCAACGAGCCGCTTCTTGACAGCATGCGCAAGCGTCTGCCGTGGCTCATTGTGCTGCTGGGGCTGGGAATAGCCGTATCGGGCGTTGTGGGAATATTCGAGTCGGTGGTGGCTCAGCTCACGCTGATCATGGCGTTCCAGTCGCTGATTCTCGACATGGCAGGCAACGTCGGCACACAGTCGCTTGCCGTGACCATTCGGGTGCTGACTGACGAAAATCTCACCTTCAGCCAGAAGCTGCACCTTGTGCTGAAAGAAATGAGGGTGGGGCTTTTCAACGGAATTCTTCTCAGCGTAGTGTCGGTCGTATTTGTCGGGCTTTACATTATGCTGTTCAAGCAGAAGGCGGCGCTGTTCTCATTTTCCGTATCGGGCTGTATCGGCGCGTCGCTGGTACTCGCCATGCTGATTTCCAGCGCGGTGGGGACGCTGATTCCGCTCTTCTTCAAAAGAATCAAGGTTGACCCGGCTGTTGCCTCCGGTCCCCTTATCACCACCATCAACGACCTTGTTGCCGTGGTCACATACTACGGCATCAGCAAGATACTTCTGATAGACCTGCTGCATCTGGCAGGATAAATACTGCAAAAGAGATGAATACCATGAAAAAGCTGCTCTCCAAAACACGTGCCGCCGCCGACAAATATTGTATGTTCGGGCAAAATGAAAAAATAGCCGTGGGCGTCTCGGGCGGCAAGGACTCTCTCATGCTGCTGCGGCTGATGGCTGCCATGCGTGAATTTCACCCCTCGCACTTCGAGCTGACGGCGCTCTCTCTCGACCCATGCTTCGGCGGGGCGGAATCGGATTATTCCGGCGTAGCGTCGCTCTGTCAGAAAATCGGCGTGCCGCTGGTCATCAGACGTTCGCGTCTGGGAGGAATCATCTTTGAGGAACGCAAAGAGAGCAGCCCCTGTTCCCTCTGCGCCAGAATGCGCCGGGGCATACTTCACAACATGGCGCTGGAAGAGGGCTGCACACGTCTCGCGCTGGGGCATCACATGGACGACGCCGCGGCGACCTTCTGGATGAATCTCACCTCCGGCAGCCGGATCGGCAGCTTCTCCCCCGTGACATATCTCGACCGCAAGGGCATTTATCTCATACGCCCGATGATATTCTGCCGCGAAAGCGAGATACGCGCCGCCGCAAACCGGCTCAACCTTCCGGTCATGAAGAGCCGCTGCCCCGCGGACGGCTGCACTCAGCGGACCTTGGCGCAGGACACCATACGCCGTCTGGAACAGCAATACCCCGGCTTGACCGAGCGGATCATCACAGCCCTGCAGCAGGGCGACATCTCCGACTGGGGAACTTCTTGAAGTGTGAAGTGTGAAATGTGAAGTGTGAAATGTGAAGTGTGGAGTGAATGAGCGCCGGAGGCGCTGGAATAAAGAAACGCTACGCTTCTTTGGTTTGAAGTTTGCTACTTTGATTAACACTTTTTTTATTTCCACACAAAAGCCCAATATTAAAATCGGCAGTCATTTCAAGGTAATTTCAGGTAATTTCAGATGATTCCGTTTCCTGTATCAGATTCAGCTTAATAAAGCTGCCGTTCATTCCTTTTGACGGCATGCAAACATGCAAAGTCATTTTTCTTATTTCAAGCAAAAAAGGCTTCGGTTTGGAGTGAATTCCAAGCGGAAGCCTTAACTATTTTTATTGTGTGCCGTTTAATTGTCTATGCTCTTACTCTTCGGCGTCTGCGTCGTCTGCCTTCTCGGTCTCGGGAGCAGCCTCCTCCTCGGGCTTATCCTCGGGCTTATCCTCGTCCTCTGCGCTGAATTCGAGAATATAGCCGTCGTCGGTCAGCTTGTCGCTTTCCATATCATCGTCACCGAATTCGAGAACATCGTCATCGTCGTCCAGCTCGAAGTCCTCGAAATCGTCGAAATCGTCAAACTCATCATCGTAATAGCAGCCGCACTTCTCCTCGAAGAACTTGCCTACCTTCTTGCCTATGCCCATGAATACAGCCTTAGGGGAGCAGTCCTCGCCGTTCTCGTGTCTCTCGACAACCTCCTTGGCAATCACATATGCTGCGGCAGCAGTAGCGCCCATTGCAACCAATTTCCAGAAATTGCTCATACTATCATTTCCCTTCAAGATAAAAAAATAAACATAACCCTATTATTCAGGTTAATTATTATTATAACACATAAAAACGAACAAATAGTGAACAAATCAAAATAATTTTCTATATATTTTCTATATTTTTTCTATTTTTGCCATTTCTGCCATTATTCACTTTTTCCGGCGGCTCTATTCCTCCTGACCGCTGACAAGAAGCCTGTAAATATCGCCTTTTTTCAGTCGGGTCGCCTTTGCCGCCTGCTTTGCCGCCTCGCTGAGCGACATTCCGCCCTCTATGAGCGAACGAGCCATTTGAGCCGCCTGTTCGGGAGTGTATTCCTCCTCCGAAGCGGAAGGAGACGCGCCCTCGATGATGATGACAAATTCACCCCGCGGAATTTCGCCGCCGTCCGGGGAATACCTTGCCGCCGCCTGTGAAAGAGTAGTACGTATGACCTCCTCGTGCAGCTTGGTAAGCTCACGCACGATCGCAATTCGCCTCTCTCCGAGCGCCTCATACATATCGGCAAGCATTGCGGGCAGCTTGTGCGGCGCTTCATAGAATATCATGGTGCGCTTTTCGTCCCTGATCTCCAGAAGGTGCTCTCGGCGGCTCTTTTTGTTGACGCTCAGAAAGCCCTCAAAGGCAAACCGCCCCGACGGCATTCCCGACACAGCCAAAGCAGTCACTACCGCGCTGGGACCGGGCATGCATGTGACCGCAATGCCAAGCGAGTGGCACTTGTCCACTATATTCTCCCCCGGGTCGCTTATGGCAGGCATTCCCGCGTCGGTCACGAGCACGCAGGTCTCCCCCGAAAGAATTCGCGCGGTTATTACCTCGCCGCTGGAGCGCTTGTTGTGCTCGTAATAGCTGATCAGCGGCTTTTTTATGCCGAAGTGATTGAGCAGCTTCATGGTCACACGGGTGTCCTCAGCCGCTATGAAATCACAGTGCTCCATCGCTTCAAGCGCTCTGGGGCTGATATCGCCCAGATTGCCGATGGGAGTCCCCACCAGTATCAATTGTCCTGCCATTTTGACTTTTCACCGTACCTTCCGTAAATTCGGCGCATTTCGTCCGAGTAACCGCCGCTGCCGTCCCTGCCGTCCCTGCTGTTCTCCACTGTGAGCACCGGAAGAAATTTCAGTCCCGGTCTGCCCCCTCTGCGCCCTTCCATCAGCACAAGCCACGGCTCGGTGCCGGCACGCTGCTGCACAAGGCGAATGCGCTTTGGCTCGATGCCGTTCTCCCGCATGGCACATATTACGTCGGTCAGCCGTTCCGGACGCTGGCAGAGACAGAGCCGTCCGCCGTATTTCAGCAGATATTTCGCCGCGCGGCATACGTCATACGAATCGCACATGATCTCGCTTCGGGCTATGCTGCGGCTCTGGCTCTTGCTCACAAAGCCCGAACCCTCCGCAAAGTAGGGCGGATTGCAGGTCACAAGGCTGTATTTTTCCCTCGGGAGGAATTGTTCGACTTCTCTGAGGTCACATTCCGCCACCTCAAATCTGTCGCCGTCCCCGTTTGCTTCAATGCTCATGCGGGCAAGCTCGCAGCATTCGCGCTGAATCTCCACTCCGATGACCTTTGCCGCCGGCGCGTCGCCGCACAGCCAGAGCAGAGGAATGATGCCGCCGCCGGTGCAGAGATCAACGGCAATGTCGATCCTCTTTGGCGACGCGAAGTCGGCAAGCAGAACCGCGTCGGTGCCGAACCGCGAATGGCGGCTGACAAAAACTACCCTGCCCCCCGCAAGCGGTTCCTTTGTGTATTCAAAACTCTCGTTATTAATAAAAATCAACTCGCCACAATAGTATCAAACAAAATCAAACGGCGGAACGCCTCCTGAGCGGCAGCGTTCCGCCGAATGTACTTTTTCAGATCTTCAGCTCTTTGCTCTAAGTAAATTTATGAAAAATTACTCGGCAGAGGGAGCTCCGACGGGACATGTGTCAGCGCAAGCGCCGCAGTCGATGCACACATCGGGATTGATAACGTAAGGTGTACCCTCAGAGATAGCCTCTACAGGGCAGCCAGCAGCACAAGCGCCGCAGCCAATGCAATCTTCACTGATTTTGTATGCCATAACAGCACCTCCAAAAAATTATTACAGGTTCATTATATCACATCGTTTGAAGAAAAGCAAGTATTTTTCTATATTTTTTAAGAAAATTTTATACAAAAACACCACTTTTTCACAATGCAATTTGACATCATTCACTTGAACCGACCTTTGTGTCAGTCCTCATAGACGTTCATCACAAGACCGGTGGTTGGCTTGGGATAGAAGTAGGTGGACTTCTGCGGCATTTTTTCGCCGGCGTCCACGATATCCTTGATATCCTGAATTCTGGTGGGATTGAGGATAAAGCAGCACTGGTATTTTCCCGCATCGACCGAGGAAACGGCTTCGGTGAAGCTGCGGGTATAATTGACGCAGTCCTCATTGTTGCAGTGCATTACTCTGTCGATGATCAGCTGGTGAAGGATGCTGATATCCAGATTTCTGAGCGCCTGGCTGCTGTGGGGCATTGCCTTCTCCATAGCGTCGCTGCCGCTTCTGAGCCGGAGCAGGTACCATGTGTCGTTGCCCACGTACCACGCGGCGACCTTCCTGCCCTCTTCATAATATTCGGCAAGCGTCGGCTTTATGTCGTTTATGCCCTGATGCTTCTGAATGTGGAAATTCTCCTCTATGCCCTTGAGGAAGCTCTCTACGTCGAAGTGCTCGGCATTCTTGATGAGTCTGTGGGTCGGGAAAAGCGTGAACTGATCTTCGTCCATATTGACCAGCAGCATCATGACATAATCGCAGGGAGAACCCTCGGGCGCGCCGGCTTCACGGCACATATTGCGGTATTTCAGCGACGTCTCGTATCTGTGATGTCCGTCGGCGATGTAGAGATTTCTCTTGTCAAAATCGCGGCAAAGCGCTGCGACGTCCACTTCGTCGTCGATGACCCAAAGGCGATGGGTGCAGTCGCCCTCCACAGCCTGCATATCCGGCTTGCGTCCGGTCAGCAGCTCGAGCTTGGACGCGGTGCGTCTGCCGCTGTCGGTGTAGAGCGAATAAATGGTGCTGATATTGGCATGGGTCGCCTGAATCAGATTGAGTCTGTCCGCCTTGGGCTTGGAAAGTGTGAATTCGTGCGGCATGATGACACCCTTCTCGAATTCCTCTATTTTAACAAGGCTGATAATGCCTCGCACGCTCTTGGTCTGACCATCGGGGGTCCGGTATTCCTCTTCGTAGATATAAAGCGCGGGCTTGGGGTCACGCTGCATAATGCCGTCCTTTATCCAGCCGTCAAGGGTCTTGGCTGCGGCGGCGTAGCGATCCTCCACCCCCTCCTCCGGAACGGGAAGCTCGATCTTTACGATGTTGTTGGGATTCCTGTGCAGGTAGCCGAGCCTCTGCTGCTCGTTGATAATGTCGTAGGGAGGACAAAGCAGATCGTCCATCTCTCCTGCCTTTTGTGTGAAGCGAACGCCTCTGAAGGGCTTGATCTCCGCCATTTCATAACATCCTTTCAAAGCTGATTGTTTTTATCCTGAATTAATGATTGTATGTATGCTGTTATCCGTTCTGTTTGGACTCCGTCGATTCTGCGGATTCAGTGGCTTCTGTCGATTCAGTGGATTGCGTGGATTCTGTGGATTCCGCCGGCTCAGCGCTTTTTGGAGAGTCCTTTTTTTCCGCGGATTTCTGAGCCTTGTATTCCTCAAAAAATTCGTCGACGCTTCCGGAGGCGTCCGCCGCGTTTCCGGTAATTGCGTTATATAGAGCCTTGGTCATCACAGGTATCCATCTGCCGTCCTTATAGCGGAATTCGACCTTGATGATGTCGGTAACCATGCAGTCGGCAAGATCGCCGCTGAGCTGGTGATTCAATGCGGCTTTAACCGCCTCCTCTATCTTCGCGTCGCTCTTGTAGGAGCCGTGGTTCCACTCGTAATCCTCGGTTTCCTTCATAACGCCGTCCAGCGCCTTTTTCATCAGCAGGCTGACGTCCAGATGGGTGATGCTGACCGACTGCCACGCGCCGATGCCGTTGATTCTGGGTTCCACCACGACATGGGTATCAATGCTTTCGGCGAGCTTGGTGAGCATCAGACCCTCGACGCTGTCGTCCAGATCGCTTCCGCTGACTTCTATTGAATTGCCTGTCATCTCGATAGCGGCTCTGTAATCGCCGTCGGAGATATAGCCGCAGAATTCCTCCCACGCCACAGTGGGATTGTTGTCGTCCGAAACAAAAATCTGCGAACAGGACGTGATCAGCGCAAAGCAGCACACGGACGCAAAAATCAATATGGCTATCTGTAACCTTGTCTTCATAAATAAAACTCTGTCTCCTGTCTGCTTTTCCGTTATGTAAAAAAGCCTTCGTCAGAATGAATTTATTCCTCTTCCTCCACAAGCTCCTGCGCGTCGGCGTCCTCTTCGGCAAGCTCCTGCGCGCCGGCGTCATCCTCGGCAAGCTCCTGCGCCTCCTGCTCATTCTCTGCCGCGGCGTCATCATCCGCCTCTTCCTCCGACTCCTCTTCGTCCTCTTCTGCGGTATCGTCGCCCACCGAGCCGTCGGAGAAATAGCTTATGCTTGCGACATAGCCGATCAGCACAACGGCAGTCGAAATGACATAGGTGAGACGGGCGGAGAAATCCTCAACACTGAACAGCTTTACCATAATGGCAAGAAGCAGCGCTAAGTTCACGATAAGCGCTATCAGCTGAAGCGCCGAGAAAGCCAGAAAGCCGGCTGTGAGCGAATGATTTTTCACCTTTGAAGCCAGACATGACACATCGCCGATAAAAAACAGCAGCAGCAGTCCTACCGCGGTGATAGCGCAAAGCGCTCCAATCGGGAAAGTATCGGTCTGAAGGATAAAGCCGGAATAAAACAGCGCCGCAAACGAGGCAAACAGCATGCCGATGGTGAGAATATCGAGCAGTACGCCTCCGACGTTTTTCTTGGATCTGCCATTTTTGTTTTCCATAGTAAAACTCCTCCGTAATGAATGCCGTTCGCCGCAGAAATCCGTCAAAAAGTCCCGACAGATGGCAGCCGCGAAAAAGCCTGATGTATAAATGTTATCATTTTAACACGTTGCAGTCAAGTGATTTTTTATAAAAAGTTCTTTACCGTATGGTGATTTAATTTGTTGATTATTGTCCCGCATGCTGCGTCAGGCGAATAACGCCCGATATTATTCCTCCTTTTCCACGGCAAAGGCATACTGCGCCTTGTTGCCGTTTTGCCATTCGCATTCCAGCAGGTAATAATACATTTTGAATTCTCTGAAATCAACAGTGAATCCGTAAGTGCCGTCGTCCTTCCGGACAAGCTCGGGTTCGAGCGTATCATACGGAATGCCCGAATTGGCTCTGACGGTATTGGCATACTGCGTCAGCTTCATGACAGAGGGAATTCCCTCAGAGGACCCAAAGACAAAGGACAGCTCCGCCTCCTGCCTGACGTAGGGGGCGTGACAGCCTTCGGACGCGTATTTGTCCATCATTATCTTATTAAAGCTGTCGTCCGAGACAAATTGGCTGCCATACCAATTATATTGCAGCAGAAACACCTCGTCATTCTGTTCGCCGTCAACGCAGACCTCCACAGCCTCTGCGGGTGCGGCAGGCTTGCGCTTTTCGTGAGATGAGGCGGCGTCGCTCGGCGTTACCGCAGGGGAATTTTTCCCCCCGCAGCCCGAAAGGGCAAGCGCTGCCGACAGACACAGAGATAAAATAATAACCGGCGTTTTTTTCATAACAAACACTCCCTGAAATAAAAATTTCAATTAATTGTAAATATAATAAGGCTAAATGGAGCCTTTGTCAATATTGACGCTTAAAAAATAAACCACATATTGTCCTAAAAAAATTATCAATTTTTTAAATTTTTTTGCAAAAAAATTAAAAACGGGTTGCATTTTAATGAATATATGATATAATTTACTTAAATGATTAATTCAAACCGAATGTCAACTATTTTTTAACAGGAGGCTTTATCAGGCGATGAATAATAATAAAGATACCCTGAAAAAGAAAAAGAAAAAAAGAAAGGTTCACGGTTCACTGAATATCAACCTCTCCAAGTCTGAATTCATGAACAACAACGAGGCGAGATCCAATAAGCTCTTCGGTAAGATTTGTCTTTTTGCCGGATTCCTGGTGCTTTTTTGTCTGATACTCAATGAAGTGGGCGTTTTCAGAATTGCGCCCGTCATCATGAGAATCAGCTGCATTGCTTCGGCTATACTTTTCTTTATCCCCTTTGTTATCTCGTACGTGTTCAAGCGCACCGGCGAATGGGTCAAGTATTTTATGATTACCGATATTCTGATTATCGTAATCATGCTTTATTCGGTTTTGTCTTACCACGTTATGATGATGTGGCTGTTCCCGCTGGTTGCCAGCATTATCTATTTTGACAAAAAGCTGGTGCACTTCGCCATATTCACCACCATTCCCGCTATCGTGCTGGGGCATTTCCTTTCCTGCAAATTCCTGCTGCTGGGCGACGATCCTCTGCGTACCGTTCAGGCAGCTATGCTATACGGCGCTCTGCCGAGAGTCATTCTTTTCCTCGCTATTGCCTTCGTTGCCTGTCAGGTCACCCGCAAGGCTTCCAAGATGCTCTCCAACGTCATTGAGAATTCCAACGAGATCGGCAGAATGACCAGCGGCATACAGCTTGTTATGAGTCAGACGCAACAGCTTTTGGGCACACGAGACATGCACGTTCTCGCCAGTCGTCTGGCGACCAATTTTTCCGACCTGCTCGTGCTCATGCTCAAGCCCGAAACGCCCCCGGTCGGCACGGTAGGTGTGATTGACGGCGATCATTACTACACGGTGGACAGTGACGGCAATCCCAACAACATCTGCCGCGACTTGGGCGATGAAATCGGCTTTGAATTTAACAATGCCAGATTCAAGCTCAGCAAGCACGTCGAAAATGCAACCAGCTATTCCGAGGAAAGAGAAGGCTTTGTCAATATCCGATTCTACGACAACGGCAGGCTGACCGGATTCGCGGTATTCAGACAGGATGTTGAATCGGACGACTACAGCATGAAGGAAGTCCTCAACATCTACACCTACAGCACCACTAGCATTATCAACAACACCATGCTTACCTTCGATATGTTCCGCACACAGGAGCAGCTTGCTTATTCGCTCGCTGTTGTGTCTGAAAATTCCTCTCAGGAAACAGGTCAGCATATCCGCCGTGTCTCGGAATACGCCAAAGTCATGGGCAAGTATATTTGCACCAGCGAAGAGCAGCTTGAAACCTTCAGCATAGCCGCTATGCTGCACGACATCGGCAAGCTGATGATCCCCAAGGAGATCATCGAAAAGCCGGGCAGACTCACCGCAGAGGAATTCGGCATTATGAAGAAGCACGTCATCTACGGCAGAGACATTATCGGCAACGCCCCCGGCGAGGTCATGGAAATGGCGCGTCGCATCATTCTGCACCACCACGAGCGCTGGGACGGCACCGGATACCTCGGCGTTTCGGGCGAGGACATCGACAAATTCGCGAGATATGTTTCGGTCTGCGACGTTTTCGACGCACTTCTCAGCCGCAGAAGCTACAAAGCCGCATGGCCTGCACAGAAGGTCTATGAGGAAATCACCTCCCAGAGCGGCAGGCAGTTCGACCCCTCGGCAGTGGAGGCATTCAAGAAGTGCTATGTCGAGATGCTCAAGATCAGAGACCAGTTCCCCGACGACGAGAACGACGAGGAAAATCTTGTGTCTGCCAATGCTCAGATCGTCACCGGCGAGACAAACAAGGCGACCGAAGAGGATCACAAGCGCAAATCGCTTCCCAAAATCAATGTCGATCCGGCGATCGTCACGCCTATTTCCATCTGATTATTTTGCTTACAACAGTTCCTTTCATTTATGCGGAGCGACGGACTTGCAAAGGTTCGCCGCTCCGCTTTTTTGTTTCCGTTTACTTCATATACTCATATTACTCATAGCTTACACAGGCAAAAAAATACTGCACGGGGCGAGGTTTTTCCTTACCTGTGCAGTATTGGATATCATTTGCGTTTTTGCTTATTGCTTATTGCTTAATGCATACAGGGGAATCAGTCGAGGTGAAGTCTCTTGAATACCTCGGCGTATGCTTCTTCAACGCCGCCCATATCGCGTCTGAATCTGTCCTTGTCGAGCTTCTGATGCGTCTCGATGTCCCACAGACGGCAGGTATCGGGGGAAATCTCGTCGGCGAGAATGATGTCGCCGTGGAATCTGCCGAATTCGATCTTGAAGTCGATCAGTTCGATGCCGATGGTCTTGAAGAACTCGATGAGCACTTCGTTTACCTTGTAAGCCATGGCTGCGATCTTGTCAAGCTCTTCCTGTGTGGCTGCGCCGATGGCGAGAATCTGTGTGTCGTTGATCATAGGATCGCCCAGAGCGTCGTCCTTGAGGCAGTATTCGAGGGTCGGGCAGTTGAGCTTGGTGCCTTCGGCAACGCCGAAACGCTTGGAAAAGCTGCCTGCGGCGGTGTTTCTGATAATGACCTCCAGCGGAACAATCTGCACCTTCTTGACAAGCGTCTCTCTGTCGCTGAGCTCCTCAACATAGTGGCTGGGAACGCCCTTCTGCTCCAGCAGCTTGCAGAGCATGTTGGACATTCTGTTGTTCACCACGCCTTTGCCTGCGATGGTACCCTTCTTTTCGCCGTTGAATGCGGTTGCGTCGTCCTTGTAAGAGACAATGCAGTAATCGGGGTCTTCTGTGGCAAAGACCTTCTTTGCCTTGCCTTCGTAAAGCTGTTCTTTCTTTTCCATCTTTTTCTAATCTCCTTTATGTTAAATATATTGGTCGCTGATTAATAAATAGAAAGGTATCTGTCGATCTCCCACTCGGTGACGGCGGTGCGGAAGCTGTTCCACTCAGCCTTTTTGCCGGCGACATAGCTCTTGTAAACATGATCGCCCAGCACGCCGACAATGTATTCGTCCGCCTCGAGCGCGTCGAGTGCTTCCTTGAGGCTGCCGGGAAGGCTCTCGATGCCGACAGCCTTTCTGTCCTGCTTGGTCATGGCGTAGATGTCGTCGCTGATCTGCTCAACCGGCACCATCTTGTTCTTGATGCCGTCAAGACCTGCCGCTATGCATACAGCCAGTTCAAGATAAGGGTTGCATGCGGGGTCGGGATTGCGAAGCTCCACGCGGGTGCCTGCGCCTCTCGAAGCGGGGATTCTGATGAGCGCCGAGCGGTTGCTTGCCGACCATGCGATATAGCAGGGAGCTTCGTAGCCGGGAACAAGGCGCTTGTAGGAATTGACAAGGGGGTTTGTGATGGCTGCCATGCCCTTGACATGCTTCATCAGACCTGCGATGAAGCTGTAGGCAACCTCGGAAAGACCTAGACCGTTGGGGTCGTTCTCGTCGCAGAACGCGTTTTTGCCGTCGAGGGTGCAGAGCGAAATATTGGTGTGCATACCCGAACCGCAGACGCCGTAACGCGGCTTGGGCATGAATGTGGCATAAAGACCGTGACGGTAGGCAACCGCCTTGACCGTCAGCTTGAAGGTCATGATATTGTCGGCTGTGGTGAGAGCGTCGTCGTATTTGAAGTCGACCTCGTGCTGTGCTTCGGCGACCTCATGGTGAGAGGCTTCGATTTCAAAGCCCATCTGACCGAGTGTGGTGCAGATGTCGCGGCGGCAGTCCTCCCCCATATCGGTGGGAGCCAGATCGAAGTAGCTCGCTTCATCGTAGCTGTTGGTCGTGGCGTGACCGTGCTCGTCGGTATCAAAGAGGAAGAATTCGGCTTCGGGACCGATGTTTACGGTGTAGCCCATTTCCTCCGCTTCTTTCAGGACGCGTTTGAGCACATATCTCGGGTCGCCCTCAAAGGGATTTCCGTCCGGCTTGTAGACGTCGCAGATGAATCGGGCGACCTTGCCGTTCTGGGGTCTCCACGGGAAGATAACGAAGGAATCGAGATCGGGTCTTAAATACATGTCGGATTCCTCGATGCGCACGAAGCCCTCGATAGACGAGCCGTCGAACATGCACTGGTTATCCAGGCACTTCTCGAGCTGGCTGACGGTGATTGCCACGTTCTTCATGTGACCGAATGTATCGGTGAACTGAAGACGTATGAATTTGACGTCCTCTTCCTTGACGATCCTGACAATGTCCTCTCTGGTGTACTTTGCCATAAAACAAAATCAACCTCCAAAAGTCGCTTTATAACTTTATAAATGAGAAAAAGGCATCCGGAAAAACAACTTTCCCGAACGCCATTGTTCTCCAAAGCATGGATTCATTTTATCACACCCGAGCCGCCCTGTCAATCGGTTGATCACAATTCGCGCAAATTCTGCCGATTGAACCAAAAGCCGTGCGGCGGTCGCTTATTTTTGGCGCAAATAACAATATCACCATTCGTTGACGGCATACATGAGGGACAGGGCTATTCCACGGTAGAGATCCTTTGTGAGAAACTCGTATTCCTGTGTGAGTCCCCTGCCTTCCGCTGCGGATTTGGCTACGTCTGTCCACGAACCCCTGCCGCCAAACACATACGCCTCGGTCGCCGCCTGAAACAGTCTGCGACCGGCAGGATCCATGATATTCGCGCTCACAAAATCAGCCTGCAAAGCCTTGAGCGCAGTAGCAAAATGAAAAGAAAATTCACTCAGCCTGAGCTTCTGGGCAAGTGCGCGAATGCGTTCGAGCAGCGTCGCCATGCTCTCGGATACGTCGTTGAACACCGGCTTTTCGTACATCTGAGCAATCGGCACCTCGATCAGCTGCACGTCCCATTTATTCAATGTGGGGTTGTACGACCACAGCTTGTTCCAGGAAGTCGCCCTGCCTTCATAGAAGCAAATGATGCAGCAGGGAATACCGTTGACGCGGTCGAGTCTTTCCCAGCTGTCCAGCTCGTTCGGCATGATCAGCTTGCAGTCGGCAGCGCCTCTGCGGGAAAGCTCTGCCAACCATTCCTCGCAGGATTCGGTCTCAAAGGAAGCGCCTCCCTCCTGCGCGGGAGCGAATCTGAACAGCCTGCGGTCAATATTGGCGCTGGAAGCGAGCTCGGGAACAAATCGCCCTTTTTTGATATAAGACTTAGCCAGAAGTGTCATTCGGCTGATGTCAAGCAATTCCATATTCATAATAATATAGTTCTCCTCATCTGTGATGAATATATTTATCTACAATAATAGCATATTGCCGCGCAAATAGCAAGTGTAATTTGTGCGAAATGCAGGGTAAAAGCATTTACTTTTATTAGAAGAAGATGTAAAATAGAGGCATGGATATAAAAACACTAAAAGAAGAAATCAAAAATATCAGTGAGCCGAGA
>CACWOX010000039.1 GCA_902762615.1 uncultured Ruminococcus sp.
TCACCACTGCCGATGCCAGAACCAAACTTATATCTTTATATCCTACTTTTCCTCAATGTAATTCTCTATAACTATAAATGTCATCGTGTCACTACACTATGACCGTCAAAACGACTGAACACGGCTGGACACTTGAATATCACATTGATGCTCCTCCGTCTCCTGTGCCGAAGACAGGCGAAGATTTCCCGTGGCTGCCGATAGTGCTTCTTTTGGTTTCCGGTACGGCGCTTGTGATTTTCGGTATTGTATCGAGAAGAAAACATCATGACCGATAAACCGAGATTCGATTTGAATAGAATTCTCAACAGTCTGGCAATCCTTATAGGCGTCCTTCTCATTGCGGCTGCCGTCGGATTAATCATCGCACAGTTTGATTTTAATGAAAAGCAGTCCGCACAAAGCGTGGTGAACGCATTGGAAGCGATTATTCCGGCGAGGAAGAAAGCACTTCCCGAACCGCATTACGGTGGAGATATGCCGAGCGCAGAGATTGGCAGGGAAAATTTTGTCGGGCTGCTCGAGGTAGAGCAGTACAATTGTCTGCTGCCTGTGGGAGCCAACTGGACGGAATCCGACATCAAACGGTTTCTGTTATCCTATAGCGGGAATATATACAATCGCAATTTTGTCATTGGCGGCAGCAGTCAGAGCGGTCAGCTTGACTTTGCAGATGAAATAGAAATCGGTACATCGGTGAAATTCACCGATCTCTACGGGCACGAATTCTGCTATGAGGTGAGCATGGTGAATCATGCCGACAGCATTAACGCAATAAAATCGGACAATGACGACCTCACTTTCTTTGCCCGATCAAGAATCACATCAAAATATGTTATTATTCGCTGCAGGTTGTCTTAATGGCAATCTGTGGCTTTTTTTATCTCAGCGAGTTGCCAATAAACAGCTGTCAACACGCATTGTGGAAAAAAATACAAAAAATCAAAGCCATTCAACCTTGATATGATTTATCCCGTATTTTTCCCGCGTTCCGGACATTTTATCAGTGCCATTATATTTTCAGGAAGAATGAATATTGATATTATTGTGTTCCTGTGTTAAAATATATATAAATTTACAGATAATGCAGTCCATGGGGAGATTTTTTCACCCAAGGGGGTCTTTTCAATCATGACTGAAATCAGCGTCAATGTAAAGTCGGCAGCGACCAAGAAGAATAAGATAAAGACCGTTCTCATTCCCTACGACGAGGGAATCACCGATGTGCGAGGGTTGATTGAAGCAACTGTAGCGTATTGCGTCACCCAATACAATCAGCGCATGGAGAGCAGCGAATTGCTCAAAGCTCTTTCGACCCAACAGATAGAGAACAGTGCTTCGCAGGGAAAGGTCTCCTTCGGTGTAAATTACGGCGATAAGAAAGCGGATTTATCCAAGGCAACCGCCGACGCGCTGGAAGCATTCGCCGACGGTACAGCCGTTATTTTTGCCGATGACAAGCGGCTCAAAGCACTTGATGAAAGCATAGATATCAACGCAATAAAAAGCTTCACCTTCGTAAAGCTCACAATGCTTGCGGGCAGAATGTGGTAATGTATTATATTAAAGGAGTGTATTCTCAATGGCAATACAGTCTGAAGCCGTCAATCAATATTTCAAGCAATTTTCGGAGCAGCACAAGGCGCAGCTTGATTCGCTTTCGGAAGAACAAATGCAATTTGTCAACCATGTGGTAATCGACAATTACAACGCCTACTATGTACAGTATGAAGTCAAGATTCCGCCGCAGCGCATTGACTGCCTGTCGAACTTTGTGAAGGGGCGTTTCGGCGCGGCTGTGGATTTGCTGGTGCCGACGGAATTTGCCAGTGATTATTACCACATGCTTGACAAATTCATTCAGTTCCAGTATGACGAAACCTACTACCGCCGCAGCTTCCGCTGTTCGGATTATTACGAATTCATCGACAGAATGTACCGGCTGACCTATTCGTATTTTCTGCTGGGAGTGCTGGGCTGCACACCGGAAAATACGGATGTATTTGTGCTGAAAAATTACAATGAGCCGTTGGACGCGGTGAGAAAAAACATGTGCGGATACGGCGCCTACATCATCGCTGCGAGGATCGACGCGGGCGATCAAAGGGTTATCAATGTGATAAAGGAAATGATAACCAGTGAAAACAACGCTGCCATTCTCACCACTGAGGTGATAAGGGGAATCATCTGTTCGTCAGACGGGGAACTGCACGATCTTCTTTGCAAGCTGCTCATTGCCGCGGGACTCTCCGAGGGCTTGCGGCAGGCGATCTGCGAAGCCGCCGACGGCGGCACGCCGCAGGCGTTTATCAAAATCATGAACGTCATCAGGGAACACAATTTTGTCCGCTTTGCCTCCGTCAAGCGTGCCATCGGCACATGGACGGCGCTTTGCCGCTGGGAAGACCCTGACAGACTCGCCGGAAAGATAGTGGACGGCATTGTTTACGCCCTTGAAAGCCGTGAAAATGCCATTGCTCTTGTGGGAGCGGACGACCCTGTTGACATTTACCTCGGACTCTGGGGATTAGGCTTCTACAACGTGGAGGACGCGCTGAACGTCATTCTGGACCTTACAGGCGTGAACGGCAGTCAAAGCGGAACCATGATGCAGCTGCTCACCGTGGGCTATTTCTGCCGCAATCTGAATTATGGGGACGTAACCGCCAAAGCCGCCGTTGCCGTGGTGGAAGCCTTTCCGGAGGACTACAGGCTCTTTTCCCTGTACGACAATCTGTATATATTCAGACACTATGACGACAAAACCGCTTCACGCGTTCAGCGTGAGCTTCACGGCGACAAGGCTCTTGCGGCAGAGCATTACAACATAATGCTGAATATGTACCATATCATGCCGCAGAAAAAAGTGGAATTTTCCCCTATGCTTTATCCGTGGTATGCAAGCTATATGAGCAAAAGCATTCTGCTGCTCTGTATGCTGAATGCCGCCATTGCCGCAGAGGACGACGGGAAAGTGGATTTCGTCAGCGGCAAACTGGGCGAGATAGAATCCGGCTACCGTTCGAGCGCACTGGAAAAAATCGCCGAAAGGCTGACCACCCAGAAACAACGCGACACGGTGATCAACGCCGTCGCAGACCGTGACGGTTATACGCGCAAAAAGGCGGTAGAGGCGCTCAAAAAGAATGGACTTTTCAGCTGCGAATACGCTGTCATTGAAAAATTCGCCAAATACAAGACAGCCGACCTGCGCGAGGGTATTATTGAGCTGCTCAAGCGCCGCGACGCCAGCGGGCTGAATGAAAGCATTATGCGTATGCTGCCTTCCAAGGACGAAAATATCCGACTCGCCTCGCTCGATCTGCTCCAATACGCCATCGGTCAGCACAGGGATTTCGATTACGCCGAGGCAAAGGCTCTTGCAGCCGCCATTCCGTCCCCGAGCGAGCGCGAGGAAATCCTGCTGGGCGAGATCATCGGCGGTTCGTCCTCCGCCGAGGTGACGAAGGAAAACGGCTACGGACTTTATGACCCGAAGGCAACGCTTACGCCGGTTGAATTCCAGCCCAATCCTCAGACGGTTAGGGACTATCTTTCTATCACACCCGACGAACATGAAAAAATATACCTCGCTTTTATGAAACTGATTGACGACAACGCTGAGCTTGAATTCAAGGATGCTTCGGGCGAGGAGCATCTTTTAGGCACATTCAGCGGAACATTCATCCAGCCTTACTGGACTTACCGCAGCGTTGATAAGGCGACGTTGTATGAAAAAATCCCCTGTCATGACCTTTGGGCGAAATTCTACTGTGATACTATCCAAACGAAGCAGCGCTTCTGGGCGGTGTATATCGGGCGCATGGACACACGAACCGGCGATATCGCCAAGGTAACAGATGATTCGATCGGCAGGCTCATGGACGGAATATTCGGCAGCATGCCGTTTTCCGGGGTGGAAAAGCGGCTCTGTGAAAAGGATGAGCGCTTTGGAAACCGGTACTTCTGGTACGTGTTCAGAGCGGCACTGGAAAGCATCGCAAGCGAATTTCACCTGACGCTGCCGTTAGAGATCATTCGGCAGGTTATCGCGTACTTTGCCAAGGAAGTGTCCTACGATGATCTGTGGCTGGAAAGAGCGAACAGCCCGAAGGACACGTGGAACGGCAAGAAATACAACATTCTCAGATACAGCCTGCCGGAGTTTTTTATTGACCAGATCCGGGAGCGGATGCATGAGGACTTTGAAGTGAATTTCCGTCTGCTTCACGAACTTGCTTTAAAAAATGACCCTTTGGGACATCTGGAAAAGGGAGATATCCACGAGCACGAGGTACGCCACATCAATCCTCAGATAGCGTATTATGTCAAAGCCTGCGACGATGGAATCATCAGCGAGGATATTCTTTATAAAACGCTGCTCGAGAGCTTCGGCGTGCGGGAAGCCGTGTCAAGGCTGGCGCCCTTTGTCTCCGGCAGGTTCAACAGGTATATTGCAGCAGAGCGCTATGCATTTTATTCGGTTTTAGGGGACGAATATAAAGAACAGCTCGATGAAGGCGAGCTGCCCACCGATTCGGAGTTTTTCAAGTTCGGCAACGGCATAGCTTCAAAGCTCATAGAAAAAATACTCGATGTCGAGCTAAAGCGCGGCGACAGCGAGACGGTCTTTTCCAAAGTGGTTATCAGAATCGGTCAAATATACGGCATGGACCGGCTGATGGAGATATTGAAGGCATTTGGCAGCGACACCATCAGCCGCACTTCCTATTGGTACGGCAATACCATAAGCAAAAAGCAATCGCTCAGCCACCTGTTGGGCGTGTGCTATCCGGCAGCCGGAGACAATGCCAAAATGCTTGCCGAATACATGAAAAAATCCAAGATAAAGCCCGACCGTCTTATTGAAGTGGCGATGTATTCGCCGCAATGGATAGACATTGTCGCGGAATATCTCGGTATTGAAGGCATGAAGAGCGGCTGCTATTACTTCATGGCTCATACGGCGGCAGCCATCAGCGAACGCACCAAGGCGATCATTGCCAAATACACACCCCTCACCAAGGAAGAACTCAACGGCGGCTGCTTTGATGCGAACTGGTTCCGTGAGGCGTATGACATTCTGGGCGAAAAGACCTTTGATAAGCTCTACAAGGCGGCGAAGTACACCTCCGACAACAATATGCACACCCGCGCGCGCAAATTTGCCGATGCGGCTTTAGGCAAGATGGACATTGCCGCCACCGAAGCGACAATTAACGAAAAGCGCAACAAAGACCTTCTGCTCAGCTTTGCGATTATTCCCTCAAAGGGGAAGAAGGACATATTGCAGCGGTACGAATTCATTCAGAATTTTGCGAGAGAAAGCAAACAGTTCGGCGCTCAGAGGCGTGCCAGCGAAGGGGCTGCGGCGCAGTTTGCCTTAAAGAATCTCGCCGTGACCGCCGGATATTCCGACGACACGCGGCTGACGCTCTCAATGGAAACACAGCTTGTGCGGGAGCATATGGATTATTTCGAGCCAAATGATATCGGCGGCTATGACGTGATGATTGCGGTCGAGGACGGCAAGCCTGCGCTGCAATTCGCCAAGGGCGGCAAGGCGCTCAAATCCGCTCCGGCTGCCATCAAGAAAGATGCAGCCTTTGTGGAGATGAAGGCATTCTGCGACAAGCTCCGGCAGCAGTACAGCCGCACGGTGAAAATGTTTGAGCTTGCCATGGAGGAGCGCAGTATCTTCGGATTGAACGAGCTTCTTATGCTGTGTGAAAATCCGGTCATTCAGTCCATCGTGGAAAATCTGGTGTTTGTTTCGGCGGAAGGGGAATTTGTCAGCGGTATGATTTCGGGCGGCAAATTCACAGACGAAAAAGGCAATTACCTTGCCATGAACGGTGAAAATGATAAAAACATGCGCGTTGCGCACCCCTTCGATCTGTATGAACACAAGGTGTGGGCGGATTGGCAGCAATTGTTCCTTGAGAGGGGAGAGAAGGAGGGCATACGCCAGCCCTTCCGTCAGGTGTTCCGGGAGCTTTATGTCAAGCTGCCCGAAGAGCTTGACAAGGAAAAATCGCTCATGTTCGCCGGCAATCAGATACAGACTGCCCGTACGGTCGGCGCGTTGAAGAACCGCCGCTGGATAGCCGATTATGAGGACGGATTGCAGAAGGTATATTACAAGGACGACATTATCGCCGGCATTTATGCTGTGGCGGACTGGTTCTCTCCGAGCGACATAGAAGCGCCGACTCTCGAGGGTGTATTCTTCGTCAACCGACGCACCTATGAGCCGATAAAGCTCAAGGACATTCCCGACATCGTCTATTCCGAGGTCATGCGCGACGTGGATTTAGCGGTAAGCGTTGCCCACGCCGGCGGAGTCGATCCCGAAACCAGCCATTCCACCGTGGAAATGCGCAAGGTGATTCTGGAATTCAACCTGAAGCTCTTCGGCGTAAGCAATGTGACGCTCGACAAAAATCATGCGATTATCCAGGGAAAGCACGGCAGATATTCCATTCACCTCGGCAGCGGCGTGATACACAAATTCGGCGGACATCAGATCAACGTGCTTGCGGTTCAGAGCGGCAAAAAGAGCAAGCTCTTCCTGCCCTTTATCGACGAGGATCCCAAAACCGCCGAGATAATGACCAAGGTGCTCACATTTGCACAGGACGATAAGATCAAAGACCCTTATATTATGCATCAGATTGCAGACTGAATGATATTGGGATAAGTTACTAAGGAGGAGATCGGGGATGTTCGGAGCCAACCCCAGATCATATACTGATCAAGCCAATGAACATGACATATTACAATTAATGCGTGGGTTTGGAATACTATTGGTTGTTCTTCAGCATGCTTTTATTCTTTACCTTGATTCAGATGCGGCTCTGACCTTTGTAAATATATGCGTATTTATTGACGTTCATGTTTTTATGTTTGTTTCGGGATATTTGTTCCAAAAAAACAGTGAAAAATACCGCGAAATGGGAATGCTGCAATTTACAAAAAAGAAGTTTAATTCGCTTATGGTTCCATACTTGTTTTGGGAAAGCGTTTTATATTTCGGCACCTTCTTTTTGTACCTGCTATCAGACTGGTACGGAGTCAACGTCGTAGACGAGTTAGGTTTCCAAAGGCTTTCGCTGTCGGATATCTTTGTGAGTTTTTTGACATACAGGTATTCCTATATCGAATTGTACTGGTTTCTGTTTGCCTTGTTCTGGGTGTTTGTTATCAATTATTCCTTTCTTAAATTTTCACACAGAATAGAGTTTATTGTCATTTGTTCCTTACTGTTTGCGATATTGTCTATGTATTTAAAGAGTGACAACTACATTCTCACCAAGATGGGAAGAAGCATTTTAACATTTGGATTTGGCAGACTGTTTCAAAAGTACAGGCTTGAGAGAGTATTCATAAAGAACTGGATATTGCTGATCATTTCTTTGATTTCTTTTGATTATCTGTTTTGTGTGTATGTCGAAATCCGCAATACCCCGCTGAGAATTATTTATAAGAACTACAAGATCTCCTTAATCGGTATATTAGGCATATTGATTTTCTTTATTATAAGCACGTTTTTAGCGTCGTATCCATTCAAGCTGACCAAAGCAATTATTATCTTAGGAAATTATTCCCTGCCGATTTATCTGCTGCATAATCCGTGGATCGTTCATACCAGCAATATGGCGGCAAAGATGCTGTCCGTGCCGGATGAAATAGGCGTGGTGGCATCTACCGTCTTGGGAATCGCTGTGCCGATATTGCTATACAAGTATGTGATTAAAAAGAATGCGTTGATTTCGCGCATTACTCTGGGAATATAAGTGCATTAAACAATACAAGCAATATAAGCATATAAGCATATAAGCAATATAAGCAATATAAGCAATATAAGCAATATAAGCAATAATATTCAAAAAAATCCTCCGATTTTTTTAGTTTATTTAAGTATATTTAAGTTAAGGCATTTAAAATAAAGCCATAAGGTTCGGGAGAGAATAAAAACGAACCGAAAAACTTAAATCATCTGAAAATAAAAACTAAAATAATCGGAGGTATTTATTATGAATGAGAACAAAAAAAGATTTGTGGCTTCGGCTCTTTCGCTGATTTTCGCCATGTCATTTTTGACAACCAACGTCTACGCATCTTCCGATAACACGCCTCCCGGCGACCCTCCCGGCGGCAGCGCAATGGGCGACCCTCCTGGTGATCCTCCGGACGGAGCACCCGGCGGACAAGGCGGCCCCGGCGGCGGAAGCTCCACATCGGTCAGCTATACCGGCGCAACCACAATTGAATCCTCCACCACAGACAGCGATTCGTCCTACACAAGCACCACCGGCGGCGAGAATGCGCTGCTGGTATCGGGCGGCGAATCCACCATCACCGATATCACCGTCACCAAGTCGGGCGACGAGAGCGACGAAAATTCCGATTTCTACGGAACAAATGCCGCTGTTTTGGTCTACAATGACGCAACGCTTACTATCAAGGGCGGCAGCGTCACCACAAACGGCGCACACGCCAGCGGCGTATTTGCTTACGGCACAGGCACAGTCAATATCAGCGATGCGACTATTAACACCACCGCCAACAATTCCGGCGGCATAATGGTCACTGGCGGCGGTACACTCAACGCAAGCAATCTCACGGTAGAAACACAGGGCAATTCCTCGGCAGCCATCAGAAGCGACCGAGGCGGCGGAACGCTAACGGTTGACGGCGGTTCCTATACCACCAACGGACAGGGCTCTCCCGCAATATATTCCACAGCCGACATTACAGTGAATAATGCCAATCTCACTGCCACCTCTTCGGAAGGCGTTGTGGTGGAAGGCGCCAATTCCGTGACGCTCAACAATACCGTCCTGACCGACACCAATACTTCTCTCAACGGTCAGTCGGAGACCTACAAGAACATCTTCCTTTATCAGTCCCAGTCGGGCGACGCTGCGGAAGGCACATCCTACTTCACCGCCAACAACAGCACCATCACCACCAACAAGGGGGACACCTTCTATGTCACCAATACAACCAGCGTGATTAATCTCACCAATAACGCCATTGTCAACAACGACAGCACAGGCGTTCTGCTTCGTGTCGAATCGGCGGCATGGGGCAGCAGCGGCTCCAACGGCGGCAAGGTGACATTCAATCTCTCCGATCAGACTGCCGAGGGCGATATCGTGGTGGACAGCGTTTCCACCCTTGCCATGACGCTGGCGGACAGTTCCACCTACAAGGGAACCATAAACGGCGCCAATCAGGCGGGCAATATCACGCTGACGCTTGACGAGAATTCCGTCGTAGTGCTCACAGGCGATTCTTATGTGGACAGCCTGAGCAATGCCGTGTCTGACAATAGCAATATTTATCTCAACGGCTACAGCCTTTATGTCGGCGGAACAGCCGTTTCGGCAAACGACGGCACGGCTCCCGAGGTCACTGCCGATTCCAATGCCGGAGCCAGCGGCACAGTTCAGACGGCAGACAATTCCGGCAGCGGCGACTGCACAACGGTTCTTGTAATTGCCGGCATAGTGATTCTTCTTGCGGCGGCAGGCTGCGCAGGCTACTTTGTCATCAAAGGCAGGAAGAATAAGGCAGCCGCCAAGTAACATCCGACATTCCCAACCAACTCTGTATACCTCTCTAAACCCATGAAGACCCCTGTATTTCTTTTGTCAAAGGATGCAGGGGCTTTCGTGGCAAATTTTTTGTAATTGTGGAAGTAATGCAGCTTGCCGACAGCATCAAGCAAAAGCTGGAAGCACATCGCGGATAAGCGGATTATCCACCCTGTCAGAACATCAGCCTGTCAAGCTCGATGCTTTCAACCTCTGTGATCCCCTCGACAGGCAGCGCAATGCCGCTTGCGAATATCAGCCTGCGTTTGTATTCGTCATATTTCAATATCCGGTCGGTAAATGTCAGATATTTGCCGCCGGATTTTTTTGCATCGGGTACAAAATACGTGATTGTCGCTTCGGGCGGCTGTTCTCTGCTGAGCAGGAATATCAGCCTGTCGTTGAGTTCGGCTTTCCGGCACTCGTCAAGCTCTGGCGCGTCGTCTGTGTAACGCTCCGATTCTTTTATCATATCGTCATACCCTGTGAGCGCCGCAAATGGCGCAAATTGAGCTGCCCTGCTGTGTACGGTCATGCGAGGTCTGCTTTGTGATACATGGTGCTGATGAAAAATGATATCCCGATACTTTGCCTGAGCGTTCATCAATTCAATTCCTCATTTCCTTCATTCAAAAACGTATAGCGTTTCCGAAATTATTCTTTTAGCGCTGCTTCGCTGCGTGCTTACGCCTTGTGTCCTCCGACCTGAGCGTTACGCTCCATTCCCGTTGCGCCTTCCCGCATGTTCAAGCCCCTGACCACGGAATTTTTGCCGTATCTGACGCGAATGGCAAGCAGCGACTGCTGTATTCGCCGTTCCTTTTCCAGACGTGCTTCCTCTGCTTTTTGTGCGTCGCTTTCCCCAAACAAATCAAAGAAATCGAGCTGGGTTCCCTGCGATTCGGATGCATCCTTTTCGGACTGGGTCAGAAGGTTGCATACGGATATATTGAAGCGTCTGACCAGAAGATCGAAATTCACGATTCTGTCGTATATATCGGTTACCGCATTCACAATAAGGCTTGTAGAGGCAGTGTATCTTCCGAGATTCTGAGAACCGTGAACCCCTTTGGGTACCCGCCTGCCGTAGTGGTCGATATCCACGGCGCCGTTGTATAATGCCGTTCGCCGCTGGTCCGTCAGATTGTCGACGTCATATCCGACGTCTAATACAACGTGGTCGGTGAATAATCCTTTTTTCACCAGATCTATGGAGAGACTGTCCGCCATTTCACGGACCACTATGCGCCCTTTTTCTGCGGAATAGGCGCAGGAAAGCACCTGTCCGCTGCTCAGACTCTTTGTCTGCGGAGTGTAGGCTTTGCAGTCGGCTATTTCGGCTGGCTCCCAGCCCCATGCGTGGTCTATCAGAAGCTCCGCGTTCACGCCGAACAGCTTGTACAACAGATCCTCATTGTGCAGGCTGTTTGGTGTACCTTCCGAACAGAGTGCAATGTCGCCCATGGTGAATATGCCGTTTTTTTCCAGCTTGCGTGCAATTCCATGTCCCACCCGCCAGAAGTCGGTGAGCGGACGGTGACACCACAGCCTCTGCCGATAGCTCATTTCGTCAAGCTCGGCAATGCGTACGCCGTCACTGTCGGCAGGCATTTTTTTTGCCACTATGTCCATTGCTACCTTTGCGAGATACATATTTGTCCCTATGCCTACAGTGGCAGTAATTCGTGTGGCACTCAGCACGTCGTGTATCATCTTCATGGCAAGCTCCCTGCTGTTCAAGCCGTAATAGCTCAGGTAGGGAGTGGCGTCTATAAAAACCTCATCCACCGAATATATCAGAATATCATCAGGGGAAACATAGCGCATGTATATTTCAACAATGTTTCTTGAATATTCCATGTAAAGTCTCATGCGCGGCGCAGCGATGATCATGTCAAGTTCCAGCGATGGATTGGCGGCAAGCTGAGAGGCAAAAACTGATCTGCCGCTGAAAATATGCCCGGGCGCTTTGGAAACACGGTCATAATTTGCCTCACGGACACGCTGCTTTGCCTCAAAGAGCCGCGCACGTCCCGGTACTCCTATTGCCTTGAGTGCAGGAGAAACGGCAAGGCAAATGGTTTTGTCGGTGCGGCTCTCGTCGGCTACCACAAGATTTACGTCCAGCGGATCAAGCCCTCTTTCCGCAGCCTCTACCGAGGCGTAGAACGATTTCAGGTCGATAGCGATATACTGTTTTTGGTTGTCTTCACCTGTGCTGTCGTACATGATGCTCTCACCTGACCTTTTGGAATATCAATTCTGAGACTTGCGACTATATTGTATCACATAAGTGCGACTATTGCAAGTGGTTAGGGCAATATTTTCAAAAAAAATATCGCACAAATGAGAATGACAAACGACAAATAACAAAAACCGCCTGAACGAGGCATATGAATTGCTGCCGTTCAAGCGATTTTTTAATGTTTCTTCAATATTTCAAATAGCTATCTCATGGTTCCCGTGGGTCGTATGCAGTTCGTGTTTCTTCTGTCTCTGCGCCATGCCGCTGCTTGTGTGATGAGAGCGACGAGTAGGAAAATCCCGCCTATGATCCAGTAATAATTGTCGTAGTCGCAAACTCTGCCGGAGATTTCGATAATTCCGCGCACCAGACAGCCGCTTATGTGTACTGCCAGACCCGAATTCCACAGGTTAAAGGCACTGCGGGATATGCCCGGAGGATTTTCCATCGCCGCCATCAGTCCGAAGGGAGCCGCGCCGCCCAGCAGCGGTATCATGAACATCGTGCGCATTGAGAGCGAATGTTCACCGAAGCTGAATATCTCATATATAGCGCAGAACACCAGACAAAATGCTGCAATGCCGGTATATGCGAGCAGAGTCTTTACATATTTGTTGTGCGAGATCAATGTCCTGCTCTGAGCGGTTTCTCTGCTGTATGCTCTGAATCTCTGCTGCTGCCTGTTGCTGACTGCCATGCCTTCCGTACTCCTTCTGAAATCAATATCCGATGTATACAATGTCGCTCACCGACCTTTCTGAAATTCTGTTTCCGTTTGTAGTGGGATTGTTGATTACCTGTCCGTTAAAATACATAGTGGAGGAACCGCCGCCGTCAAGGTTGTAGGCGGTTACACAGCCGTACTGCTTCATCACCTGCGCCAGTTCGTAGAGCGACAGACCGGTGCTTGCGTTTGTTCTGCCGTCCGAAACGACCAGGATATAGTGCAGGTCGTCGATCATTCCTATGGCTGTTCTGGGATTGTTTGCCATTGCCCTGCCGACCTCTTCGCCCTGCGATATGACCACATTGCCGTTTGAAACAAGAGCTGGCCCGAAAGCAAAGAGATTCACCACGCCGCTGTCCAAAAGCTCCTGCGCTGAGACCTGCGACTCGTTGATTATGCCGAAGGAGCCGTCCTTGTAGATCACAAGATCATCGTATTCGGTGCTTCGGCGTGCCGTGTCGCGGTATATAACGCCGTTCTTGATGACGTAGCCCTGACTGTTCGCGCCGTAATAATCCCCGTTTATAGCGAGAATGGCGTTGTGATCCGAAGCAATGCCGGAGGTCTTCTGAGTGACGTTGCGCCCGAAGGTATCGCTCGCCAGTGCGGTTTTAAGATATGCCGCCGACGACAGCTTCACGTCTGCAATGTAAACGTCGGTGTCGTTGTATCGCACTGTGCTTATGCTGATTTGAATTTTTTCATCGGTATAGGATGTGTCGGTGGTTTCGGACTGCTCGGGAGCCGATGAGGCAACCTCGTCGTAATAGGAATTGTCCTGCGCCTCCATGACATGCCCCTCAACGGACGGAATGGCGTATGTCTTGAGCAGTACATATCCGTTTGCCGACGTCAGCAGCGTGCCGAATACAATTGCGTATGCAAATGGCTTCCTGAAGAATTTTGTTATTTTGTTTTTATTGTTCATAGTGTTTCACCCGTTTTCTTTTGTTTTATGACACTATTTTATTCGCCTCGACTTAAATTTACTTAAAAATAATTTAGGTTTTTATAATTTTTTTTAAATTAAAATGCCGCGATCAGCTTGTAACCAAAAAGCATCACGCGGCATATTATGTTATTTGTTGTCTGTCTTAATGACTGGACTTTTGCTGATCTCAGGATATTTCGTCGTTGTCATCGGTCTTTTCGGAATCGGTACCCTCAGATTCGGCTGCTTTATTTCTCTTGTGGGAATAAATGATTGCGGCGATTTCCAAAATCAGCAGGATTCCCGAGCTGGCGGCGATAGCCCACACAGTGACGTTGGAGTTGTCCGCCGATTTTTTGTCTTTTTCTTTATCTGCGCTCTTCAAAGGAATGGTCTTTTCGCTTATCAAATTGCCGCATTTTTTGCAGTACTGCCTTTTGAGACCCTCATGTTCATAGTCGGATTCGCTGACAGTCACCCACTTGTCGGCATCGTGCTGAGGCGGCGTGTATGAGTCAATCCATGAGTAGTCGCATGTGCGGCATGTATGCTTGGTATATCCCCAATTGGTGCAGTCCGGAGGCGTTACGGTTGTTTCATAATCCGGCTTCTCGCATGCTTCGGGAGAAAGCACCTTTGAATAATCCTTGGTTTCGTTGATTGTTAATTTGTGCTTATTGTTGCTGTTAATTTTCGGAGCGGTGAGGAATTCTCCGCCGAAGGGCTTGCAATAGGCTCTGCGGTCTTTGTTATCCTCAAAAAAGCTGATCTGCCCTTCTACATAGCAGGAGGTAATGCTGCGCTTGCTGTATTTCATGCCGCAGCGGTAAAACATACCGACAATGCCCCCGTTATGCACGTATCCGTGGCATGAATCGTAGGCGTTGATGTTCACATCGCAGCTTTTGAAATCACCAATGCCGCAGGACATGATTCCGCCGAGGAACTGTTCACATTTGCCCTCAGTGTATCTGTCCTCAAATACAAGCTCGACGTCCGCTTTACATTCCTCAAATACGCCGGTGCCGTATCCCGCCACTCCGGCGACGCCTGCGTTGACGCCGTTGTTGATCATGTGCACCCTGCCTTCGACCGAGCAGCCGCTGACCGTGCTGCCGTCGGAATATCCTGACAGAATGGCGGCAAAGCAGCTGCCTTTGCCGGAAATATCAACAAATGCGCCCTTGAGACTGAGATCCTTTACCTCGGCATTCTCCATAACGGAGAAAAGACCGGCGAATTCCGTGTCGTATTCCTTGAGATTGCCGTCGCGGGTCACGCGCTTGTCCTTGCCCGTGGCTGTGACGTGCAGATTGTAGAGCGTATGACCTGCGCCGTCGAGCTTTCCGCTGAACGGTATCGGCTGCCATTCCGATTCGCCGAGATCAATATCCGCCGTAAGTCTGTAATTGCCTTCGGGCGCGTTTGCTACCGCCATCAATCCGGCTGCGTCGGATATTTCGGTATATGCGTCGGTTTGATTCTCAGCGGCAACAGGCATTGAGCATAAGAAAAACAGCGCCAGCATTCCCACGGAGGTGATGCCTGAGATGACTCTTTTTGCGTAAGAGAATTTTATCATGGACAGAGACCTTCTTTGTTATATTTTATTATTTTTGTTTGTTTTGCTTACGTAATGACGACACTTTTTATGCTTAATATGGCTTAGGAATTATGCAGAAATAATTAATACATTTCGATTGCTGAAACGCCGAAGCAACCTGTTTGTTTCAGCGTAAAATGACTGAATAAATTCTGCATACTTACCGAGTCATTTTACTATAAAACGCCCTCATTGTCAATGATGCGGGAGGATTTTTTGATTTTTTTATTTTTTGATTTAATGATTTACAAAACAAAAGATATGTGTTATAATACAACCTAACAATCATTTTCGACAAGGAGGAATACTCACAATGGGTATGACTATGACTCAGAAGATACTGGCAGCCCACGCGGGTCTGGACAGCGTGACCGCCGGACAGCTTATCGAGGCAAAGCTGGATCTGGTACTTGGCAACGACATCACCTCTCCTGTTGCTATCAATGAGCTGGAAAAAGCGGGAGTAAACAAGATCTTTGACAGGGAAAGGATAGCCCTGGTAATGGATCACTTCACTCCCAATAAGGATATCAAGGCAGCCGAGCAGGTCAAGAAGGTGCGTACATTCGCACGCAAATACGATGTGCTCAATTATTTTGACGTCGGACAGATGGGCATTGAGCACGCTCTGCTTCCCGAACAGGGTCTGGTTGGTCCCGGCGACTGCGTAATCGGCGCTGACAGCCACACCTGCACTTACGGTGCTCTCGGAGCGTTCAGCACAGGCGTAGGGTCCACCGATATGGCAGCCGGCATGGCAACCGGCAAGACATGGTTCAAGGTGCCGTCGGCAATCAAATTTGTGCTTACCGGCAAGCCTCAGGGCTGGGTAACGGGCAAGGACGTTATCCTTCACATCATCGGCATGATAGGCGTCGACGGTGCAAGGTACAAGTCGATGGAATTCACCGGCGACGGTGTGAAGCATCTCTCGATGGATTCCCGTCTCTGCATAGCCAATATGGCAATCGAAGCCGGAGCAAAGAACGGCATATTCCCGGTGGACGAGGTCACAGAGGAATACTGCAAGGGCAGATTCCAGCGCACACCCGTGGTTTACACGGCGGATGAGGACGCGGAATATGACGAGACATACACCATCGACCTTTCGGCACTCCGTCCCACAGTGGCATTTCCGCACCTTCCCGAGAACACACGCACAGTTGACGAGATCGGCGAGAAGAAAGTCAAAATTGATCAGAGTGTCATCGGCAGCTGCACCAACGGCAGACTGGAAGACCTCAGAGCCGCAGCGGCTATTTTGAAAGGACGCAAGGTCGCCAAGGACGTTCGCTGCATCATCTTCCCCGGCACGCAGACCATCTATCTGCAGGCGATGAAGGAAGGGCTGCTTGAAATATTCATTGAAGCGGGCGCGGTGGTTTCAACGCCTACCTGCGGTCCCTGCCTCGGCGGACATATGGGCATTCTCGCCGAAAATGAGAAAGCCGTCAGCACTACTAACCGCAACTTCATCGGCAGAATGGGACATATCACCAGCGAAATCTATCTGGCAAGTCCGGCGGTTGCGGCAGCCAGCGCAGTCACCGGTTACATCACAGACCCGGATGCGCTTTGAGTGTTCGCGTTGGCTCGCTAACTGAAAACTGAAGGGAGAAATTAAAAAAATGCAAGCACAAGGCAGAGTTCATAAATACGGCGATAATGTTGACACTGACGTCATCATTCCCGCACGTTATCTCAATACATCTTCCCACGCTGAGCTGGCGGCTCACTGCATGGAAGACATAGACGCAGGCTTCGTCAGGAATGTAAAGCCTGGCGAGATCATGGTGGCAGGCAAGAATTTCGGCTGCGGTTCTTCCCGTGAGCATGCGCCCATAGCCATCAAGGCTTCCGGAATATCCTGTGTCATAGCGTCCACCTTCGCCAGAATATTTTACCGCAACGCCCTCAATATAGGACTTGCCATTTTAGAGTGCGATGAAGCGTCCGAGGATATCAAAAACGGTGACGAGGTAAAGGTTGACTTCGACACCGGCGTGATAACCAATCTGACCACGGGCAAGACCTATCAGGCACAGCCGTTCCCGCCGTTTATTCAGAATATCATTACCTCTGGCGGTCTGATGAGCTCTATCAAAGACCGACTGTAATTGTTGGCTCGAAAAAATAAATATCTGTTGCCGCCGCATGAAGTAAGCAAGCAAGTAAGCAAGTAAGTAAGGGCTTTATGCGGCGGCTTTTGTGCATATTATCAAAACATATCAATGCTTTTTTGTTTGATTTTGTATTGACATTCTTATTTAGATTGATTTATAATACCATGTGGGGAAAATTATGGCTTTTCATGACAAAAGGACAAACCATACAGTATTTTAGGATTGTTTTATAGTTTAGAAAGGAACATGATACAACAATTAAAAATATCAAAAAGCGCAAGTTTTGGATTCCTGCGGCGATATGTGTCACAGCGTTTCTTGTAGCGGTGTCAATGCTGGCACCTAAAAACATAACCGGCGTATTTGCCGCGGAGCAGGGCGAAACCGTGACCGTGGAACCCTTACAGACTCAGACAGAGGGCGACAACGCTGATGACGGAGACAACGGCAGTGCTGACGACAACGGCAACGCTGACAATGACGGAGACAACGGCAATGCTGACGACAACGGCAACGCTGACGATGACGGAGACAACGGCAATGCTGACAACGAAGGCGACAACGACAGCGGCGATGAAGCTTCAGACAGTATTCTGAATAATATCGTTGCGACCTTTAATGTCAACGATGGCGATATCTCTTTCAGGGTGAACAATGGAGCCGAGGTTTACTACGGCGTTGGCGATCATATCACCAAGGAGAGTTTGTTACCGGTTTCGGGTGACTGTACTGTGTTTGGCGAGAATAAGCTGGTTCTGTACAGCCAGAATGCAGGCAGTAATACCGATCTTACTATGTGGGGCGATACCAGTGCCTTGGCAAGCGCCAATATTTCGGGACTTACCGGTCTGGTCAATCTGGAGTTGAACTGGGTGGGTCTTCCCGAAATTGATTTAAGTCAGAATAAAAACCTCAAGTCGGTTCGTTTGGACGGCAATAAACTTAAAACGCTTGATGTGTCAAAAAACACCAAACTCGAGATTCTCTGCTGTGCAGACAATCAGCTTTCATCTATTAATTTGTCCAATAACACTACACTTACCCATTTGTCGGTTGAAAATAACAGGCTGAAAAAGCTGGACGTATCCAAATGCAGCAAGCTCATGGAGATAACCGGCGGAAATAATGCATTTACTTCCTTTGGCGATGTTATCATTTCCTCAAAGGTCAGCGAAGATTTTGAGTGTTATATTTACCAGCCTATAGCGGATGCTCCGGATAGTGTTAAAGCGGGTGTAAAGCTCGATCTTTCCAAGTATAAAGAATACAAAAACAAAAAGTCCTACTACTATATGAGCGATTGTTCAAATGAAGACTCACTTGACGTTAACGTTATCCCTGAGAGCGACGAAAACATGATTTTTGTTTTTGGCAATGCATATGCTGACAAAGAGGTTTATATTGGCATCTCAAACAGCGCTTCACCGATTACGTTCTATTGTATGGTTACGGTTGAAAAAAAACCCGACGCTGCTGATGCGCCCAAAGAGGCTACCGGTGACATCCCTGTTTCAGATCTCTCGGGCACAATCAAATCCGCCGATGCAGCGGACAAATTTGACGCTCAGATTGTTGATTCAGATGAATCGTCCGATACATTCGTGCTCGGTGAAAAAATCAGCAAGGAAGATATAAGGATTCATATCGCTAAGGATTCCAACACCGAACCGTATTATAACACCATAGCCAAAGCGGATAAGACGTTTGACAAGGACACCGCCCGACTGGTTGTTTATGATATTAATCTGTCATATCAGGATCGCTATGAGCTGATAAAGCTGACCGGCGGCATCAATCTCACGCTGAGCTATCCCTCCGATATTGCGAAGGATTGGAATAAATACAACTACAAGGTATATCACATTGCCGAATTCGATTATGACAAGCTCCAGGTAATTAAAGGCGGCAAGGTCGAATCGGTCGAGGCTAAGGCTGACAAGAACGGTATTCACATCACCGGCACGTCCTTCAGTCCCTATCTGATTTCCATTACTCCCAAGAATGCGTCAACTCCGTCACCTGCAACAGGCGAATCCAATGTCGCAACCAATGTTGCAATTTTGCTTGCGCTGCTTGCCATTACAGCCGCTGTCGCGGTGTTTGCAAAGTTCAGAGGTGAGAAAAAGGCAGAGCTGCTCTGAGAAATCAATGATTCTCCATCTATTATCTGACTGATTTTTACGATTCCCTCCGGAATAATTCGGTATTCCGGAGGGAATTAATTGCTTTAGCTTAACAAAGGGGCTGTCGCACTAAGAAAGTGAGGCAGCCCCTTTTGATTGTCGATATGTTATTTCTGCGCGTTGGCTCTGTTGAGCCACGCTTCGGCAAGCTCCAGCGCGTCGCCGAATGAGGCGCGTTCGATGCTTTTGACGATCTTGCCTCTGCCCTTGATATCGGGATCGGTGAAGAGAAGCTGTATCTCAAACTTCGCGCCGACGTCGATATCATTGAACTTCTTGGTGGCAATCTCCCTGATAAAAACGATGTACTTGTCGCTCATGTTGCCATAATACATTTCATCGCCGCAGCGAACCAGCGGACGACCTTTATAGCTCAGATAATTATTTTCCATTATAATCATACCCTCCATATTTTTTTGTTATAACAAATAATCAAAACATATATATAATTATATCACGTGGTGACTAAAAAGTAAATACGGAAAAAATACATTCTGTAAATATTGTATAAAACTTTACGAAAGAAAAATACCGTAAAATACTAAAGATACGCAAACAAACCAAAAACGGCGGCTCTTTCATCACAAAAAAGCCGCCGTCAGTCTCAGATTTTGCATTATTCATCGTCAAGATAAGACTTCACCAATTCGCTGAGCAAATCGTCTCTGTCGATCTTGCGGATAATACTGCGAGCATTCGCGTGCGTTGTGATATAGGTCGGATCCTCCGACAGAAGATAGCCGACAATCTGATTTACAGGGTTGTATCCCTTTTCTTTCAATGCGTCGTACACGATCTTGAGAAGGGTTTTCATTTCCTCCGCGTGATCCTGTTCAATGGAGAAGGTCATAGTTTCATCCATAAATAAACACCTCCGTACAATATTATTCTACATCAATTCCCCGCTGTAATCAAGCTGTTTTAATAAAAAAATATATTTTTTCTGTCATTCATTATACACCCAAAAGGGTGAAAATAATCTGATGAAATTATTAACAAAATGAAAAGATATATTGAACTATATTTTTATTTTAAATTTGCTCAAAAATATGTTGTTTTTAGGTGAGTGCTGTGTTATAATATACAATATCATCTGCAAGGGAGCTGTTTTTTTAATGGTAAGCGATATTGTTTGTGAATATTTGGTAAAGAGAAAGCTCAACCAGGCTGAGCTGGTCAAGGCGGCTGCCATTATTTTGGGCGGTTTGACATTGACATTATTAGCCTGCGCATTCGGAGCATATTCTGATACCATTGGCATGATGGCGCCGATGCTGCTTGTTGTCGGCATCTTTCTCACAGTCTTTTTCGGAAGACACGCTTTATCGGTCGAATATGAATACGCTTACTTTAACGGTGAGCTGACGATTGACAGGATTACCGCAAAGAGCAAAAGAAAGCATTTGCTCGACGTTGATTTAAAGGCAGTTGAAAAAATCGGACGTCCTGGTGATGACGCCATCCAAAATCTCAAGGTCAGCAAGGTAAAGGATTATTCACAGGAATTATCGAACCAGGACACGGTTTATCTGTATTATAAGGATGAAAACAACAACGAAAATATTCTTCTTTTCTTCACCCCAAATCAGAAAATGCTCGACGCTATGAAAACGTCGGTAAGCGCTACCGTTTACCGTGAATTTTATTCAAAGACAAAGAAAACGCCGGCAAAGGATTAATCATTTAGATAGGAAAAAACAGGCACCGGGACAGGCTGCCCCTTGTGGGTGCGCTTGTCCCTTTATTTTTTCAGTGAGGAGGATTCTGTCCATGATCATATTAAACAATGCCCAGACCAAAAAGTTAGAGGATTTCGCTGTTGCCAGCGGAGGCTTTGACCACACAAGGCTTATGGAAAACGCGGGCGCTTCTGTCTGCCGTATTATCAATGAAATCATCGGTTCGGTAAACAAGTCGGTAGCTGTGGTATGCGGTATCGGCAACAACGGCGGCGATGGCTTCGTTGTGGCAAAAAGACTGCTCGAAGGGGGCGCGAAGGTTAGGGTGCTGCTGGCGATAGGCACTCCTACCACCGAGGACGCCAAGAAATTTCTCGGTGAGAGTGAAGCAGCCGGTATTAAGACGCTTTCCTACGCCGAGGAAGGCGATAGACAGGAATTTAACAAGACCATAGAAAATTCCGATATTATTGTAGACGCGATCTTCGGCGTTGGTTTTCACGGCAAGGTCAGCGATGAACTGAGTGAAGTCATTGAGATGATCAATTCGTCACGCGGCACAGTGGTATCGGTCGATGTCCCGAGCGGGGTTGATTCCGACTCGGGAGAGGTTTCCGGCGCCTGCGTACAGGCAGATCACACGGTGACGTTCTCTACCCGCAAGCCGGGACACGTTATATATCCTGCCGTCGATTACTGCGGGGAGGTCCATGTCGCGTCGATCGGCATTCCCGAGCACGTCATTCAGGAGCAGGAGCATCACATCTCCACAATAGACTATGAGGATGTGCGACGCTGCTTCCCAAGACGCAGCAATAATACTCACAAGGGCACCTTCGGCAAGCTGCTGTGCATATGCGGCAGCATGGGAATGGCAGGCTCGGCTACCTTTGCGGGAAAGGCAGCGGTTCTTTCCGGCGTCGGAATGGTGGAAATGGCTGTCCCGGCTGAAATATACCCGATAGTAGCGGCAAATCTGGTTGATCCGGTTTATCACCTGCTCAAAAGCAATGAACAGGGAACCGTTTCTGCGGACTGTATTCCTCTGATACTTGAAAAACTGAAGAGCGCATCAGCCGTCATGATTGGCTGCGGAATGGGGAAGGGCAAGGACGTGACCGAGGTGGTCGAGGCGGTAATACGCAATTCCGACGCACCTATTATCATTGACGCGGACGGTCTCAACGCCATCAAGGACGATCTTGGTGTGCTGAGAGACGCAAAAGCGCCCATCGTCATGACTCCGCACCCGGGCGAAATGGCTCGTCTTGTCGGCAAGACCAATGTTGAAGTACAGTCGCAGCGTCTCGAAGTGGCGTCGTCATTTGCCATGACCTTTGGCGTATATATGGTGCTCAAAGGCGCAAATACGGTCTGCGCAACGCCTGACGGGCGCATTGCAATCAATCTCACGGGCAATCCCGGCATGTCCAAATCGGGCAGCGGCGACGTGCTTGCCGGACTGCTCGGCTCACTGCTGGCGCAGGGCATGAGTCCGGAACAGGCTGCGACATGTGCGGTGCATATTCACGGTATGGCAGGCGACATTGCTGCTGAAAAATATTCACAGCACTCCATGGCGGCAAATGACATTATCATAGAATTCTGCGATATTTTCAATGATATTGAGAATAACTGAATAAAAAGGACTGATAAAAATGGCAATTATAGCTCCGTCGCTGCTTTCGGCGGATTTCACCAAAATGGGCGAAGAGGTCAGGCAGATTGAATTGGTCGGCACGAAGGTGCTTCACATCGACATTATGGACGGTCACTTCGTGCCGAATCTCACCTTTGGCTACACCATGGTGAAGGCTCTGCGCCCGATTTCCGGGATGGTATTTGACGTTCATCTGATGATGACAAATCCTCTGGAATACATAGAAAATTTCGCAAAGGCTGGCTCGGACGTTATTACGGTTCACACGGAATGTGACAGCGACCTCGGTCAGTGCATTGATCTCATACATAAATGCGGCAAAAAGGCAGGTCTTTCCGTCAAGCCCAAGACCGCGCCGCAAGCCCTCTTCCCGTATCTGGACAGGCTGGAGCACATATTGGTAATGACGGTGGAACCCGGCTTCGGCGGTCAGTCCATGATACCGGAATGTCTTGATAAAATCGCCGTCATCAAGGCGGAATGTGCTTCACAGGGGCTGCATATTCCCGTGATGATAGACGGCGGAGTCAACGCCTCCAACGTGCGCCGGGCAGCCGATGCCGGCGCTGACATGATGGTTGCCGGCAACGCGGTGTTCGGCGCGGCAGACCGTGCGGCAGCATTCCGTGAGCTGAGTGAACGCAGCAGTTTACAATAAACAAAAAGCATTGCATACCCCTTTTAAAAAGTGGCAACTGCAATGCTTTTTTTGTTATATCTTTGTAAAAAATCACCATCTGATTTTGTCGGTAAGGCGACCGGATGTGCTGCCGAGCAGGTGATTCATGCTGTCGTAGACAGCGCGCTCGAAGTGTGTGGCATAATCAATATCCTCGGCAATCAGCTCGCCGTAAGAACCGCGCTTGTAATAATATGTCACCATATAGCAGCCATCGCTCAGCTCGGTGCGGATGCTGGTGGTCTTTTTGGGATATGCCGGTATTCTCTCAACCTTTTTGACCCGGGTGTCCACAGGCTGCACTTCCACTCTTCTGGCGGTAACATGCTTTACTCTTTTCATGGCTTTATACGACACACCCTTTCATTCCTTTTCCATTTTACTTTACCACAAATCCGCCTGAATTGCAACCACATTTGCAAAAAATATTTCAGCGTCATTCTATGCTGTCGTAATACAGACTTTCCCTCCTGTATTCTCCCGAGCCGATGCTGATCGCCGAGGAACGGTGAGCGCAGAGAAATTTTACCAGCTCGTACGGGTCTATCCAGATTTCGTTTTTGCTGTTCTCGTCAAAAATCAGCTGCACGCCGAAGTGAAGGTGCGGACGCTGCATTCCGTTGTAGTCCTCTTTGTCGGAATATCCCGTCATGCCGAGATACCCTATCACCTCTCCTGCGTAAACTGTCTGCCCCTCTTCCAGTCCGGCTGCATAAGGGTGCCCGCTGCGCAGGTGGGCATAGTAGTAATATCTTCGTCCGTCAAGACTGCGCATTCCGATTCGCCAGCCGCCGTACCTGTTCCAGCCAAGCACCTGCACAACGCAGGTTTCGACGTTGATCACAGGGGCGCCGACGCTGCCGAACATATCGTGCCCTAAATGCCGCCGCTTAAAGCCGAACGCACGTGAATTCCCGAAGTCGTCGCTGTGATAGAACGACCAGCCCTTCGCAAGCGGGGCGAAAGCCTTCAATCCGTACTGCGGCTCGAATTCCGGTGCGCCTGATTGCGCGGTTCCGGTCTGGACAGAGTATTCTCCTACCAAGCCGCCGAGCACCGATTCATATGCCACGCTGTAATATTCAAAATACTGCATTTCGGCAGTGATTTCCTCTATGCTCTCGCCGCCCTCCAGCCGCGAGACAATCGTCTCCATATGAGCTTTTTTGTAATGGGAAAAATCCCCTCCGTACCTTGCTCCCAGACAGGCGAGCAGGTCAATCCAGTGTATTTCATTTTCCTTGCCGTGGGAAGCGACGTCGTATCCGAGCGCGTCCTTCATGGCTGCTGCCGTCACGTTGAAATCCACCCATTTGAGCAGCCGACCGCTTGCCTCTTTGTGCCACTCCGACATTTTGGCAGCCAGATTGAAAATTACCGCCAGACACAGCATAATGCTCAACAGGGCAATGATGCCTTTCTTGCGCTTAAAGTGTTTACGCCATTCCAAGCCCAAAATAAAAACGCCTCCGTCATTCGTTGATTTTTCTCTCATCAATGTATATGCACGAAGGCGTTTGTTTTATAATTGTGTTTTTATTGTTTATTGCTTATTGCTTAATAACAGATATTATTCCTTGATCGTCTTGTCAGTCTCTTCGATAGTTTCATCGTCGTCGTCATCGAGCCAGCTTGCGTCATAGTTTTCATCCTTGCCAAGCCGTGACGGAATAGGCGTGTAGATAACGTCGTTGTATGAGAATTTCTTTTGAGGCGCAAGAAGCTTGATAAAGCTGTAACCCTTCTTTTCGTAGCCCTTATTCATGTAAAACACGTGCGCCCGGTTTCGGTTGAGTCCGCTGGAGATTACGATGCTGTTTACTCCTGTCTCGGCGGCGTATTGCTCCACACGGGCTTCGAGCTTGCTGCCTATGCCTTTGCTCTGGTATGCCCTGCTGACTGCCAGCGCTATCACTCTTACATACTCGCCGTCCAGCTCAAAGGCAAGTCCGCGCATGATTCCCACAAATCCTATGACATTCCCGCCGTCCTCGGCAATGAAAATGACGTATTTGTCGGCGTTGTGTATCCTGATAACCCTGTCATACACATCGGAGGAAATATCGTCATACCCCAGCTCACTGCGGATCAGACCGACGACGCCCATAATGTCCTTTGCTTCCATTTCTCTTATAATCAAATTAAACAGTCCTTTCAGTTAAACTCCGAATACATACAGCCGCGCAAGCCCGAACATTTCCCTGAACCAATATCCCGTCACAAGGTAGGATCTGGTTTCACAGCAGCCGGAATAGATGTTTTTGAAGCCGGATTTTTCTGCCCATATTCTCGCCCTCAGCTCGTGAAAGCGGTCGGTTACGATTACGATGTTTTCGGAAAGACCGTTGAGCTTGATGAGCGATTTGGTGTAGAGCAGATTTTCCTCGGTGCTGCCGGAAAGCTCTTCCACATATATGCGTTCGGGAGAAATGCCTTTTTCAACGAGGTATTTCTTCATCACATAGGCTTCTGTAAATTGCTCGTCGTCCCCTTTGCCGCCCGTGACTACGCACTTGACGTTCGGATTTTCGCTCAGCACGGAATACGCCTTTTTGAGGCGGTCGCCCAGCATCCAGCTCGGCTGGTCGCCATGCGCCTTGCAGCCCAGAACAACCACCGTGTAGCTTGCGCAGTCGGAAGGCACCGCCGTGAGCGAAGCCTTGAGCATCATTCCCGAAACCGCGCCGAAGGCTGCCACGCAAGCAGTGAATACCAGTGCGGCAAGCGAGACTGCGGCGGCTTTCTTTAGGGTCCAGTTGCGGTCGATCAGGTGCCAGAACATCGCCGTAAGGCAGATTCCCAGCATCACTGCCGAGGAAGAGAAAACGCCTATTCCTCTGATGTGAAAGAACGCCGGAGCAATGCACCACACAAAAAGCAGTCCGAAGACCACTATCAGCATTTTGCGCAGTGTGGATACTTCCCTGGGTCTCTGGAAGTAAAACTTTTTTTGGCTGTTATCGTTTTTCCCGCCTTTGCCGGGGGTTTCTGCGGCTGTTTCCCTGACGTTCTTTTTTGAGTCGATATTCGGGCTGTCCACTATGACCGGATTGGGCTTTTGCTCCACAGCCTTTTCGTACTTGGGCTTGCCGACAACGACCTGCGAAGGTCTTTCATTTTGTCTGGGTGAAACCGGGGCGTGTGCGGAAGCGGCTCTCGGGTCAGTGGGACGGCGGTTCTGCCGCTGAGAAGCATTCTCCTGCGGTCTTTGCATCTGTCGCTGCTGCTGCGGTCTCGACGGGTTCAGATTCTGATCGGGTACTCTTCGGCTTTCACGAATGGTTGTTCCCTGCGGTGCGGCATTCCGCTGCTGCTCTGTCTGCTGAACGTCCCGCTGTCTGCGTACAACGACGTCGGTTCTGCCCTGACGCACAGCCTGCCCGGAATTGTCGTCATGAGCCGTCCGGTTCCTGAATCGGCTCTCGTTGTTCGTTTGAGCGGAATTAGAATGATTCTGCATATTGCTTTCTCCCATAGCCGCCTCACGCATTGGCGTCAATCATATGTACGTCAAGCTGATTGAAGGGTATCTCAATGCCGGCCTTGCTGAATTCGTTGACGATGTTTTCGTTTATAATATACTTCGAGTCATTGAATGATGCCGTCTTGACCCACACTTTGATATCAAAGGTGATAGCGCTGTCGTCAAATGAAGCAATTCCTATGATCGGATCTTTTTCCCAGCTCACTTCGCTGCACGCTTTAAGCGCGGCTGTGATAGCCTTCTTGACCGCAAGAATGTCCGAGCCGTAAGCCACTCCGACGGTAAGCTCCTGACGGCGTATGCTTTTTGCGGTGTAATTGATGATCATGTCGCTTGTCAACACCGAATTGGGAATGACCAGACGCTTATTGTCGGCAGTGGCAAGGGTGGTAAACATAAGTTCAATGCGTCGGACGGTACCCTTCTGACCGTCGATTTCGATAAAATCGCCCACCTTGAAGGTGTGGTTGAAGAGTATCAGCACGCCGCTGGCAAAGTTGGAAAGGCTGTCCTTCAGCGCAAGACCGATGGCAACGCCTGCCGTGCCGAGTGCGGCAATCAGAGTGGTGACATTCATGCCCATAGTGGAGAGCGCTGTGATCACGACAATGATTTTGACCACTACTTTTACGCATGAATAGAGAAATTCCCTCACGCCCTGATCGACCTTGGCACGCTCCATGCCTCTGACGACGATATGCGCTATTACTCCTGCCAACCACCAGCCGATAACAAGCACCAGTATGCCTCCCACCAGCTTAGGCAGCATGGAAATCATCCATTTGCCGACTGCGTTGAAATCAATGTATCTGCCTAAAAAATTGACGATGTAATTGTTCCAAAAATCCTTCATAAAATCACGGTCTCCTTAAAATTAAAATTCCTAATTATGATTATACCATTGTTTCATTCAATATGATAGTGCAAATTATTAAAAAAAATAAAAAAACAGCAGGCTTTTCCCTCTCAAGTGGTCTGTATACCATCTTAAAGGAAAAACCTGCTGCTGTTTGGTTGTTATTTTATGCCCAGCGCCTCTGCCGGATCGAGATATTTGTTATTGCTCATGACTTCAATGTGAAGATGTGTGCCGTCGGCGGCTTCGCAGGGAATATCTTCCACAGTGCCGATGGTGGCTCCCGCGGCGATGTTTTCCCCTTCACGGACGGCGGTATCCTTGCTCAGTCCGCGGTAATAGACCATCAGTCCGTCATTCTGATTGACGACCACCGTTGTGCCATAGAGGGAATCATGCATGACATCCGTCACCTTGCCCTCACCGGCGGATTTGACCACTTCGCCCTTCTCGGCGGCAATGTCAAGCCCGTTATGCACTCGCCAGTCCTTCATTGTGCGCGAATAAGCGAGCTGCTTTATGCTGCACGGCTTGATGATCGCTCCGCCGGACGGGCGGATATAGCTCTGGCTGTTTCCCATGACCTGAATGGCAATGGTCTCTTCGCTGTCCTCGTGGTCGTCATATTCGTCCTCGACAGTTTTTTTGACGGTAGGCTGCGTTGCCTTCTGTGTCGCACGGGAGGTCTGCGCCGTCGTGGAAGAGGATGTCTGTTCACTCTCGGTCTGCTGCGCAGCCGTTGTGGAAACGGTCTGATGGGAGGTAATGCTCAGTTCTTCTTCGTCTGTGTCGATCAGCCTGTCCTTGCCGAGCCTCAGTATCACCGCACTGAGTGCGATGGCTGCCGCCGCAACAAACAGCGCGAAGGAGGCGTAGCTGCTGAGCGATCTCTTCTTTTTACGTGATGATGAACCTATTTTTATTTTGCTCATAATATCTGCTGCCTTTCTGTTGATAATATTAAAAAACATCTGCAATGCTATTATTGACCGAATATTTTTGGTTATTCATTCATTGATCAATCATGATACTGCAATTTCATTAACATATATTTCATTTTAAATTATTGAAAAGACCGAAATAGTCTGCTACAATTAGAATGTAATCCTGTATAGTGTGAAAGGAATGACGGCTTTTGGTGTACGATGAAAGAATTACCGGACTGTGCGAACGCATAGCCGATCTGGTAAAGCCGGTGCGCATTATTATTTTCAATGAAAAGCATACTCCGTCCGGCGAGCTGGTTTCCTTCAAATTATGCGTGATTGTAAAGGAAAACGAATGCACCAAGATTGAGCAGAAGATATATCTCAGCCTGGAATGCGAGGTCCCCTTCGACGTGCTGGTTTATAATGATCAGCTGTGGAATTCCGCCGTCAGGGACCCTGACACCTTTGCATATCGCGGCATTAAGAACGGCGGTGTTATTCTGTATGAGTCGGAATAGGCACGGCAAACGGGACAGCCGTCATTATTTTGAATGGATGGAGTACGCCAGCGAGGATTTAGACGCGGCTCTTCAACTCTTTGAGGGCGGTACATGTTATAATGCCGCGGGGTTCCACTGTCAGCAGACAATAGAGAAATCGCTTAAAGCATATCTGCTTTTTATGAGCGGTCAGACCTTCGACGGACACAACCTCTCGTGGCTGGTGCGTCAGGCGTGCAAGTACAATTCCAAATTCAACCGCTTTATCGGCGAGACGGCACTGCTCAACAGATATTACATCGAGTGCCGTTATCCCTCTGACAATTGGGAAAATCCCGACAGACAGATGATCGACCGCAATATCAGCGTGACCAGAGATCTTTACGAATATGTCTGCACGCTGATTTACGATGACGATTACGACAGCGACGATTATGACGACGATTGAGATGATTATACGAAAGGACAGGAGATGACATCCGATGGACAACACCGAACGCGGCGAGCTTTCGCGCAGCATGAAGAGCATCAGAGAGTCCATGCCACGCAATTACGTTGAACGAGGTGTCAGCCGCCGTGATTTCCGGCGCAAAGAACATAATGAAGACAGCATAGAGTATCAGCCCAAACCGCTGAGCGACTTCCGCAGCGAGCGTCTGCGTGACGAAGAGCAAAAACGGGAAGCCGCCCTTGCATCGGCTCCTAAGCCTGAGACGAGATTTCACCCGAACGGCGCCCAATACGGCAGCGACGGCAGGGAACATTCGGAAGCTGCCAAACGCTTTCAGCGCCGTCAGACCCGTCCGGCACGCCAGCTCGAACCCGACGAGGAGCCGCCGCTGCTCGACACCTTCCGTGAAGCGGCTGAACGCAGAAGAAACCGCAAGAAGGATTTCGAGGAGCGTTATGAGCACAGCAAAAGCGGTGCTTCGAGGGTGGAACAAATCAAGGAAAAGGACAAAGGCGGCACGGTCATCCGCGATGTGGAATATTATGTACCCAAGCTGTCCGGCGAAGGCAGTGCCGAGATCAACAACGCCAAACGCGGCAAAAAGAAGGCTCGCAACCGCAAGCCTATGAAAATGTGGCAAAAAGCCTCTATTACAGGCGTGTGCCTTTTCATGGCGTTCCTGATGTCGCTCGGCGTCGGAGCAAGCGCCCTTCTCAACCGAATGAATTTTGTTGAATCCCAAAGCGTAAAGCAGCGCGGCAGCGGTTCGTCATACAACGCAAAGGCGGACGCTGAGGCGGCAGCCGAGATGGACGGCGTGGACGACACCGAGATCGAGCTGCCGGATTCCCCGATTATGTTTGACTCTGAAATTGAAAATGTGCTGCTCATAGGCAGCGACCGTCGCAGCATGAGCGAGGAAGGCAGAAGCGACGCTATGATGATGCTCACCATAGACCGCAAGCATAAAAAACTCAAAATGGTCTCATTTTTGCGTGACCTTTATGTCAAGATACCGGGCAAATACGGCTCCAAGCTGAATTCAGCCTATTCCGTCGGCGGCGTGGATCTTCTTAAACAGACCATTACGGCAAATCTCGGCATCAATATCGACAAGTATATCATCGTTGACTTCAAGGCGTTCAAGACGGTCGTCAACAAGATAGGCAAGCTCAACGGCAAGGGCGGCATCAAAATAACGGTTACCGGCGCTGAAGCCCGTTACATGTGCAGTCATGAGGTGTACGGTCTCTTCCCGCGTTTCAGCAAGGGCAAGGGTACCTATTACATGAACGGCGCGGAGGCTCTCAACTATGCCCGAATCAGAAAGATCGACTCGGACTTCGGACGTACCAAGCGCCAGCGCAAGGTGCTTACGGAAATCGTTTCGGAGCTGAAGGACGTGAGCAAGGTTGATCTGTTGAGTATTGCATACTCCTGTCTGGAATATGTTACGACCGATTTTAGCAAGGGCGAACTGGTGGGTCTTGTAACCGAAGCCGCCGAAATTGCCAACTACGAAACCAAGCAGATTTCCATTCCCATCAAAGGCAGCTATTCCGTCCAGAAGATGAATAACGGAAATGAAGCACTGGCAGCCAATCTCAGCGTCAATTCCGACAAGCTCAACAAGTTTATCTACGATGACGACATGACCTATGAAGGCAACGAGAAGGAAATTCACGGAATATATCTACCCAATCTCAAAGGCATAGCCAATTCCAAACTGACTACCCGCAAGGAGACCACATCAACTACAGCAGGAGACGGCAGCACAACCGCGAAGGACACGACTGAGAGCACAACCGCGAAGGGCACGACCAAGAGCACAACCGCGAAGGGTACGACCAAGAGTACTACCGCAAAGAGTACGACCAAGTCGACTTCAAAAGCGGGCTGACAAAGCAATAAATGATTCAGCCGCATGTCGGACACAATATCCGATGTGCGGCTGTAATTTTCAACAATGTTTTTTGGGGTTGACATATCGTTGTGCAGACAATAAAATATTGAGAGAGAACAAGCAAGAGGTGCATGATTATAAAAGATATTACAATAAAAATCAGTGAGGAAAAAACGGCGGTCATTACACCGCTTGCCGTGCAAAGGTCGATATTTGCCGTTATTGCCGTATGCGTTGTTGCGGTGTTGTGCAGAAAAACGATTTCACCCGGCAGGGCAAGGATACGGGAACTTGACCGCAAGCTACAGGATATTACGTTTAAGAGCGAAAAAATTGCAGTCTACGTCGGAGACGAGGTGGAAGCCGAGCCGACGGCTGTGCCGAAAAATGCCGAGGTTTCCTACACGTGGGAGATAGCCGATGACGGCATACTTGTTGTGCAAAACGGCAGGATAGTTGCGGAGAAAGGCGGAAGGACCTTGCTTGGCATAACCTCAGGCGACATTTCGGCACAGGTCAAAATAATAGCAAAATACAAGCCGCTTCCGCCGGAAAGTACGCTGCCTCCGCTCTATTACGACAAACTGTTGATTGCCAATTACAAAAACACACTCAGCGCCGATTATGTGCCTGATCATCTGATAAAGATTCCCGACAATTACACTGCCGACGGATACTACGGTCTTTACGTCACCAAGGAGACCTTTGATGCCTACAAGGCGCTTTATAAAGCCATGTACAGCGAGATCAAGGGACGCATGCACATCATCAGTGCCTACCGCAGCTACGCGCGGCAGAGTGAGCTTTACAACAAGGCGGTGCAGAATTACATGTCGCAGGGCAAGACCTCTACCGAAGCCAGAGCGCTTGCTCTGAACACCACACAGACCCCCGGCAATTCGGAGCACCAGCTGGGCAACACGATTGACGTAAGCAACGATAACACCACCGATCACGATTATCTCCAAACGCCCGAGGGCAAATGGCTCGCCGAAAACTGCTACAAATACGGATTCATCATTCGCTACCCGGCAGATAAAGAAGACATCACCCGCATCGAGTACGAACCCTGGCACATCCGATATGTCGGCGTGAATCACGCGGCTTATATGTACGTCAACGATCTCTGTCTTGAGCAATACGTTGATCTTCAGGAGCAGGCGGAGGAAGAGGCGAACGACTACGCGCTGGAAAATCCGGCGACTCCCGACTGAGGTATTTTTTAAAATGAGCGATTTCACACACGGACAAAAAAACAGCCGCGATTTCTACCTCTGCGACGGTCTGGAAGCTTCTGAAAAGCTGCTCGGCAAGATACTGGTGCATGATTCTCCCGAAGGGCGCACTGCCGGCAGGATCGTCGAGCTGGAAGCCTACATGGGCGAGAGCGACAGGGGATGCCACGCATACGGCGGCAGGCGCACGCAGCGCACCGAAATCATGTACGCCGAGGGCGGACACGCCTATGTCTATCTGATCTACGGAATGTACTGCTGCATGAATGTCATCGTCAACCGTCAGGACATTCCGCACTGTATTTTTCTCAGAGCGCTGGAGCCGGTGGAAGGCATTGATCTTATGAAAAAGCGGCGGGACACAGACAAACGGAAGAACCTCTGCAGCGGTCCCGGCAAGCTCTGCATAGCCATGGGAATAGACAAGACGCTCTACGGAGAGGATCTCTGCGGCGACAGGCTGTGGATAGAGGATGACGGGTTCAGACCGGAGATGGTTCGCGGCAGACGCATTAACATCGACTACGCGGGCGAGGACGCGGAGCGCGAATGGCGCTTCGCGGTGAAGGGAAGCAATTTCCTGTCGGCGAAAATATAATAAATGCTTGACAAAAATTAGACACGCCGAAAACTAAGCTAACTAGCTAACTAAGCTAACATAGTTTCCAGCGTGTTTTTTTACTATTTGCAATTCTTCTTTCGCAGCGTTTGAATCGTAATCAATAGAAATTCCATATCGTCTTCATTGAGGTCAGAGACGTCGATCATTTTTCTATGTGTAATCCCCAATAAATAGTCCGACGTTACATGAAATATATCCGTTAACTGTATCAGTACATCCGGCGAGGGAGTTCTTTCCTGACGTTCATAATAGGAAACCACGGATTTTGTAATGCCGAGACGTTTAGCAAGATCGGTTTGTGTCATGCCTGCTTCTTTGCGCAGGCTTTTTAATTTATCTCCAAAATTCACTGCATTCACTCCTATCATATGAATATAGTTTACGGGAAAATATATTATTTTAGTCAATATAAGTATTAAAATAGTTGACAAGGGCCAGATTGGCTGTTATAATATCAAAAGTAACGTAACCATGAAAAAGGAGAATATAAATATTATGGGCAAAGAAAAAATGACCGGATTTCCCTCCATCGACAAGCCGTGGCTGAAATATTACCCCGAAGGCGCGGAAAACCGTCCTATGTCGCAGAAAACGCTCTATCAGTGTATTTTTGACGCAAACAAAGACCATGAGGGCGATTATGCGTTCAATTATTTCGGTAGACGCATTACATACGGTACGCTCTTTGACGAAATTGACCGCTGCGCCAAGGCGCTGCTGCGGCTGGGAGTGAAGCCTGACGACACCGTGACGATCATGGGGCTTGCGTCGCCGGAGACCTTTTACTGCGCCTACGCCTGCAGCAAAATCGGTGCGATCATCAACCTCATCAGCGTGCTTGCCGGAGAACAGGAGCTGGTGCATTATCTCAACGAGGCAAAGTCCGAGGTCTTCATCGCGCTTGACCTTTTCAATGACAAAATCATCAAGGCACTGCCCGAAACCAAAGTGAAAACCGTGGTCAACATGAGCCTTGCGCAGAGTATGCCGCTGCACATCAAGGCTGTTTTTAATAGGAAGACAAAGGCGGTTAATTGTTCCGATTTTATATCATGGAACGATTTCACCGCGCTTGCGGAGGGGCAGCCGCCCGTTGAAGTTTTCAATTATGTGCCGAACAGATTTTCCTACTTAGCCCACACAGGCGGCACGACGGGCGAGCCGAAAGGCGTTATGCTGAGCGACGACGCCCTCAATGGAGTTGCAGATGAATATAGGAATATATTTGATCACAAGAGTCAGGAAAGGTATTTAAATGGAATTGTACCGTTTGTTGTTTACGGATTTCTTGTAAATTCCCATATTCCGCTTTCTCTTGATCTTGAAACTATAATTATTCCAAAGGTTGACGCAAGTAAATTGCCTGAAATAATACTGAAAAATAAAATCAACTTTATTTCAGTTGTTCCTCCATATTTGGAATACTTTCCTAAAAGTCATAAGGTGTTAAAATCCAATTTATCATTTCTTAAGGTGCTTGCGGTTGGCGGCGACGGATTGACTGAGGAATTAGAAGACAACTTAAATGCTGTATTAACTAATCCTTTCCCAATTCGCCGTACTATACAAAACAGCGAAATTGATATGAAATAGTGTCTGAACGCTATGCGTTTTCCAACAATTTCTTAAAATTGAGT
>CACWOX010000040.1 GCA_902762615.1 uncultured Ruminococcus sp.
GCAGCTACTTCTTTCCATCAGCCGCAGCAACGCTTGGGCTGACTGTTTTCTTGCACTTGCAAAGCAGTTTTGCTTTGCTTGACTTTCACGGATTCAGGATAAAAGCGAACATAAGAACCCTCCGACTCGAGACCTCCAACTATGTCTGAACCATATTCCGCTTCTTGGGTCTGAACAGAATAACAGCGGTACTCACCCGGCATAATTCCCTGATACTCTTCGTCATAGAGCGTGATTGTAATGGATTTCACGGATTTTCCGCTTGCGTCCTTGACGATGCAGTAGAGCCGAATGTCGAACCACGACTCGTTAGGAGTGACGGTTTCGCTGGCGTGCGTGCGACCGTTCCATTTGGAAAACGTCTCCTGACCATACTTTCTATAGTACCACTGGTAGGTCAGACCGGTTCCCTGCGCTTCAAGGCTGACGGTAACGCTGTCGCCGAGATAGAACCCCAGATTAGTGGGCTGGCGCGTTATCTTTAATTTAATTTCAGTGACGGTGATTTTGATGGTATTCGACTTGACCGATTTTCCGAAAGCGTCCTTCACAAGGCAGTAGAGCTGCATGCCGTTCCATGTTTCGTTGGGCTTGCAGGTTTCGGAGGCATGTGTGCGTCCGCCCCATGCGGAGAAAGAGGACTGCCCTGTCTTTTTGTAGTACCACTGATAGCTGAGTCCGCTTCCCTGTGCGGTCAGGCTAACCGTGAGGCTGTTGCCGAGCTTGACGGTCTTATTGGTCGGCTGAGCAGTGATCTTTAACTCTTCGCCTGTGACAGTGACCTTGACGGTATTGGATTTGACCGATTTACCGGTAGAATCCTTGATAAGACAGTAAAGCTGCATGCCGTTCCATGAGACATTGGGCGTGACCGACTCCGAAGCGTGCGTGCGTCCGTTCCATGCGGAGAAGGACGACTCACCTGCCTTTTTGTAATACCACTGGTAGGTGAGACCCGCTCCCTCGGCTTTGAGCGAGAGGGTGACGGATTTGCCGAGAAGCACTGTCTTGTTGGTCGGCTGCTGCGTGACGGTAATCACGCCGGAAAGAATCAGCTTTACCGTGGAGGAATTGAGCGAATTTCCGGATTTGTCACTGACCTTGCAGTAAAGCTGAATGCCGTTCCATGATTCATTGGGCGTGACGGTTTCGCTGGCGTGCGTGCGTCCGTTCCAAGCGTTCCAAGCGGTCGCGGTTGCTTTTTTGTAATACCACTGATAGGTGAGATTCTCGCCCTTGGCTTTGAGAGAAAGCGTTACGCTGTTTCCGAGAGCGACAGTTTTGTTGGTCGGCTGCTGCGTGACGGCAAGCACGTCCGACAGAATGATCTTTACCGTATTGGAATTAACGGATTTACCTGTTTTGTCGCTCACCTTGCAGTAAAGCTGGATGCCGTCCCATGAAGCGGGAACCGTGACGGTTTCGGTGGCTTTGGTATGAACGTTCCAGATGCTCCACGCCGTCTGCCCCGCTTTCTTGTAATACCACTGGTAGGTGAGACCCATTCCCTCGGCTCTGAGCGAGAGTGTTACTTTTTCACCTGTTCTGACGGTCGCACCGACGGGATGCTTTGTGATTTTCAGCTCCTGCGTGACCGTGACGGTGGCGGGGTTGGATTTGACGGTTTTGCCGTATTTGTCCATCACCTTGCAGTAAACTCTCATGCCGTCCCATGATTCATTGGCGGTCGCAGTTGTTGTTGCGGTTGTGCGCGAACCCCACTGCGTCCATGAGGGAGCGCCCGCCTTCATGTAGTACCACTGGTATTTCAGACCGTCGCCCTGCGCCTTGACGGTGAAGGAGACATTGCTGCCCAGCTTGGCGGTAACGTTGGAGGGCTGGGTGAGGATTTTCAGCTCTGTGGCGCAATGGACGGTGGTGTAAGAATTGAGTTTCAGATTCTTCGCCAGTTTGTCCCATTTATCCTTTGTGCCGGTGTAATAAATATCCATCAGGCTCTCGCAGCCTTTAAAAGTATCAGCGCCGATGGAAGTAACCGATTCGGGAATGGTAATGGTAGCTAATTCCGAACAACCGTCAAAAGTATGGTCTTCAATCGTTTTTACCGAGTTTCCCATTTTTATACCGGTAAGACTTGTGCATCCTTTAAAAGCGCCGTATTCAATGGTAGTAACAGAATTGGGAAGGGTTATGCTTTTAAGACTTGTGCATTTATAAAAAGTATACTCTGAGATAGTATTGAGTGAATTGGGAATGTTTATACTTGTCAGATTCGTGCATCCTTCAAAAACATTCATTCCCATTATTTCGACAGATTTTCCCATAGAGACGCTTTTTAAATTCTTACAGTTAGAAAAAGTATCACTCCCTATATCCGTTACGGAGTCGGGAATCGTCACGCTTGTAATACTTGTGCAGTTTTCAAAGGTGCCCCCTTGAATCCAGTTAACGCCGTTGGGTATTACTACATCTCCGCCTGAACCAGTATATCCGTATATTCGACAAATCTGTTCTCCTTCTGTCCAATATAAATGGTCTACTTCAAAATCGTCAAAATTACTTCCCTGCGAATAGCCCGCATTCGCCGTCCCCGTTACCTTCGTGCTGCCCGCAGCGGAAACGCCTATTCCCGCCGTCATAAACATGGCAGCCGTCAGACCGGCGGCAATGAGTTTTTCAGGTTTTTCGGTTTCATAAACATAAAATCAATCCTTTCAAATAAAAAATATAAAAAATAAAAAAATTACTCGTCAAAATCAATGTAATCGCTGTCCACCCAGCCGTAATAATCTCCGTCGTCGGCGTCGTACAGCTCATACCAGACGATGTCTTTGGCGTAACAGTATCTTACCGCGTTGATGTGCCAGCCGTTACCGAGCTTCTTTCTCACTGTGGCGCGCTTGCCTCCGTCAACGACATAGGATGTCTTGTACCCCGGAACGGTTCCGCCGTGAGTATTGATGTGACCGTTAATGTCGCAATCAACGACTTCTCCTTCCTCAAACGCCGGCGGCTCGTTCGGTTCGGGATATTCTCCCGTTTCCTCCGGTTGGTCATTGTCGCCGCCGTTTTCCCGCGTCTTTTGCTCGCTTGCCGTTTCAAACGCCTTCATGATCAGCCCGTTCATCATCAGCCTGTTTTGAGGAACCTTGTTAAAGCTGCAAAAAACCGGGGAGAACATATCATCGTCGATCTCGAACTGTATCAGTGCCTTTACCTGCGTATCGCTGTAGATGCAGTTCCCTGTAAATTCCACAACGTCCACATTCTCCTCGACATAATCAGGCTGCCCGTCGCCGTCGTCATCGGGACCGTTTCGGGTTCCGACAAAATGTCTCCAGCTGGGATAGGAAAAGAATGAGCGGAAAGCCTCGTCGTAGGTAATATCGGGATATGCTTCCGGGGACGCATTTTTGACTCCCTTTACCATTTCGTCCTCGGTTGCCTCCGTGACAATGCTGTTTGCCGCGTCGGACACTTCATCGCATCCCGCTGCCCCCATCAGCATCATCACTGCCAGAACAATTGCTGCCGCTGTCTTCATTTTTTTCATAAAATCACTCCGTTAAGTAAATTATAATGATATTCGGGCGGTATTGCTTACGCCTTTATTCGTCCTTTTGGCTTTCCTGCATACTGCGTACGATCTGCCGTACGCGCCTGTCGGAATATCCGAATTTCTGGGATAATTCACGAACATTCTTTCCGTTGTAATTTTGGTAAATGTAGGTATATATGTATTCCTTCTTATACAGCTTTTGCGGAAACATAATTTGCTGCCCTCGGAACAGCTTGTAAACGGCGATAGCCGTTTGTGCTCCTGCAGCATTGGCAATTTCCTGATAAATACCCGCAAAATACTCGGTGCTTTCCATATTTTCTGTTAAGGCAGGGCTTTCTATATTCGTGAATATCACCTCTTTTTGAAATAATAGTACACATTTTATAATGAAATTGCTACTTGAATAGTTCTTTGAAATTTTCCTTTAAAATTTCCAAAAAAAGGCATGTAAGCATCTTCCTTATTTTTATTGTAACACATTTCATTCCAATGTGCGACCACTCTGAGTGGTCAATTTGTCAATATACCCTGTTTTTGATAAGATGTTGATGTGATTGTTGATTTTTCCTTTGGTGCTGTGATATAATATAGGAAATTTCGCAATAAGGGAATTATCGAAAGGATGTGCTCTTCATGGGACGTGTCACAGATGATAATAAGAGGGAACTGGAGCGAGCATTGTACTATGACGACGCAAAGCTCACCGGAATGGTTGCCAATACATTTCCGGCTGTGCTGGGGCGGTTGATTCAGAAAAAGAACATATCCGTCATGAGAATAGTGGAAAACACCAGCATATCCAAAACCTATGTCAACAAGCTGCGAAACCCTTCTGAAAAGAACGTCAACCCCAGCCGCAAGGTGGTCATTGACATCGCGCTCGCCATCAACGCCACGATGGAAGAAACCAACAGTCTTCTCAAAGCGGCGAGGTATCAGGAACTCTACACCCGCGATGCAGCCGAGGCTGTCATTATCTGGGGGCTGATTCACAGGCAGTCGGGCAGTGAAATACGCCGTAGTCTGCAAGAAAAAGGGCTGGGCGGTTTTTTTAAGGAGAAATGAAATGCGTGATATATCAGAAAAAGCCTTTGAACTGGAGTTTGAGGTTTACCGCGATCTGACGCCGGAAAAGAGAGAGCGAAAAACTCTTGCCGCCAATCATCTTGAATCTGACGGTGCGGTCCTGACGGTTGTTCTGAAGGAGATCGACGGGAAGCGAATTGACATTTATGAGATGCTTACCCGCCAATGGAATCCGTATATTGCGGAAATCTACGATGTGCTGCGTGTAACGCCTGACGACGGTACAAAGCCCTATAGATATTATGCCGTGATCGAGTATGTCTGCGCAAGGGGAAGCTATGAGGAAAAATCTCTTTCTCTCTCGCAATACATAGAAAAAAACGGCGCTCTGTCGGAAAAGCAGGCGCTGTTGTTGGCGATTCAGATTTGTGAGGGATTAAAGCAGGTTCATCAGTGCGGCTTGATTCACCGCGACATCAAGCCGGATAATATCATGATGGCTTGCTGCTTTCCTGATTCGCTGCGCATCAAAATCATTGATTTCGGCGGAGGAAAGCAGTACAGCCCATACATTGTCGCAGATACAACTGTAGTAGGAACCGTGGGATTTCAGGCGCCGGAAAGCTTGCTGTCCAATACAACGGCTCGCGCTGATGTGTATTCCGTCGGCTGTCTGCTCAATTATATGCTGACAGGGCATGAGCCGGGAGTCGCGAAGTATAACGGCAGGCATGAGCTTGTCAGTCTTATCGAAAAAGCGACATTCATCGATCCCTATGCCCGTTATTCCTCGGTGGAACTGCTGGAACGCTGGCTCAAGCACATTCTGGGAGAAAGACAGATCGACAGAATCCCCGTTCTGCGTCAAATTCCCGGATTCCGGACGGGGAAGGTGTGGAAAGAGATACTTTCGATTTTTGGCTACCTATTCATTTTGATGGCTTTTATCGGCACATGGGAGGAAGATAAAAAAGCGGCTGTGCTTACATTGATATTTTTAACATCGCCAATTGTCGTTATTGGCAATCCGGGCAACATAATGCGTTTTTTACCGAAGTGGTGCAGGAAAAGTGCGGTACGCTTTTTTTTAGTTCGGGCTGCCCTTTTGTTTCTCGTGTTTGTTATTGTGTTTCTATGATAATCTTATACCCGGAAATAGCATCAAACGCCCCGTCTGCCGGGCGTTCCAGCCGCTGGGGTGAAGCGCTTCTCCTGACGACCGACCGGCTGAATGAAAATAATTCCATTCATTCAACCCGGCATTTGACAAATCATTGTATGACTAAGAAAAATCCTCTCTGTTCGGCTTGAACCGATACAACAGAGAGGATTTTAGCGTTATTCCTGTACGGACTCGGGGAATATGTCATAATGCGGTAATAACCGCTCATATCAAGAGCAGCCTTTGCTGTCAGTTTCCGGTGCTCTTGTAAAATCGCAGGCTGAACAGCCAGAATGAGTAGGCTAAAAGGTACAGCGTGACGCCGACGACCGGCGAAATGTACATCATCCATTCGGGGTAGGCAGCCATATCCGGCTTGCGCAGAAAGAACTGCGCCGGAAAGTAATTGACAAACGCAAACGGCATCACAAAAATCAATATCGACTGAATGATTTTGTTGTAGATACTCAGCGGATAAATGGCAAACTTGCGCATATTCCAGTAGAAGATTCCCTTGAGTCTGCCGGTTTCCACAACATAGAAGCTGATGGCGGAAAAGAAAAGGAAGACCGCGCCCTGAATCAGCACGCCGCTGATGACGGCGACGACATAATAAACCGCCATTGCGAAATTCCATTGAATCCCCACGCGGTTTGCCGAGATCACAAACAGAACGATGCCAAGCGTACCGTGTCCCAAAGCCGCCAGCCAGTCCGCTCCGCAAAGCACCAACTGCGTCAGCAGTCCTCTCGGACGCAGCATCACGCGGTCGAAGTCCCCGTGCCTGATCCAGTCGGGAAAATCCCTCAGCGCCATAAAGAACACAATGAAAATGCCGTAGGTAATGAAAATCAGGCTGAACAGAAACAGCAGCTCGTCGATATTCCAGTCGTTGATGGTGTCGAATTTGAGCAGGGCAAGGTACATGGCGATGATGCCTCCCGCCTCACGCAGAAACACTGCCAATGTCGCTACGATCGCATCCAGCCTGTATTGAAAGCGGCTTTTCAGCCCTGACTTTGCGTAGGCAAAGAAAAGTGACAGAATATCCTTCATGGCTTAGCTTACCCTCCCTGTACCACTAATTTCTTGATTCCGCTTCGCCAGAAATATTCCCCCACAGCCCAGAGGACCGCTATCCAGAATATCTGACGCGCGAAATGAAAGGCGATTTCACTGCCGTCCAGTTCGCCTAAATAGATCTGAACCGGCGTAAAGTAGATGGAATCAAACGGCGTCCAGCGAATGGCGTTTCTCAGCCAGTCCGGCATGAACCACATCGGAATATACGCGCCGGCTAAAATATTGATAATGACATTTTTAATGGTGATCAAGCCCCATACGCTGAACAGCGTGAACGACCAGCTCTGCACAATGAAGCTGATCTCCCACAGGACGATATAGCCGAGGATGACGCTGACAAGGCAGAGCGGAATATGCAATACGCTGCACGGCGCTTGCAGTTCGGCAAAGAAGGAGGCGATCACCGCTGTCGGCAGAAAGTTGAATACCACATTGAAGGAGCCTTCGCCCATGTCCTCGAACAGTATTCTCAGTTTGAAATTGACAGGTTTCAGCAGTTCATTGGCAATGGTTCCCTGCTTGATTTTGTCCTGCAAAAACATCTCGTTTTTTTCAAATGCCGAGCTTAATCCGAGCGAAATGATGAAGCTGGTGGTCACCATGGAAAATGTCACGCCGTCCACCTCGCTCGCTCCGCCGTACAGGGCTTTGTAAATGCTCCAGTAGACCACGAACAAAAGCAGCGTGTGGAGTGTGCCCAGCACATAATCAAAGCGGTATGCCATTTTGCTGCGGAATTTGATTGCCGCAAAGGAAAGGTATCTTGTCATATGTTCCTATCCACCTCAATTCATCACAATTCTGCCCTCATAGATATCGCGGATGATCGCGTCTATCTCCGGCTCCCTTATGCTCAAATCCTTGATGTTGTGGGTGTTCATCAGCGCCGTCATAAGCTCATTGACACTGACCTCGTCGGTGTTGAATGAAATCAGTTTTTTCAGTTCGTTGTTGTCCGCGTTGGAGATCACCGCGTGTGGAAGGGTAAGCGAAACCGGCAGGCTCTCGAATTCCGCCTCGATGATGCGGGAGGAACGATAGCCCTTCTTGACGTTTTCCAGGCTGCCGTCGTACAGCTTTTTGCCGTCGTCTATGATAATCAGGCGCTCACAGGTCTTTTCAATATCCTGCATGTCGTGGGTGGTAAAAATCATGGTGATGTTGTCGGTCTGATTGAGCGTTTTGATGAATTTGCGGATTTTGTCCTTGCCTACCACGTCGATCCCGATCGTCGGCTCGTCAAAAAAGACGATCCTCGGCGAATGGAGCAGGGCGGCGGCAATGTCCGCGCGCATACGCTGCCCCAGCGAAAGCTGACGGACAGGCTGGTTGATAAAGCTGCCCATATCCAGCAGCTCCGTGTAACGCTCAAGGTTTTCTTTATACTTTTTCGGCGGTATTCTGTAAATGTGCCTGATGACCTCATAGCTGTCGAGCGGAGACAAATCCCATGAGATCTGCGATTTTTGCCCGAATACAACGCCGATGTTGGCGACATATTCCTTGCGCTGCTTGTACGGAATGTAACCGGCTACCTTAATATCGCCGCTGTCGGGATAAAGAATGCCCGACAGCATTTTGACGGTGGTGGATTTTCCGGCGCCGTTGGGTCCTATGAAGCCCACCATTTCGCCTTCGTTAATGGAAAAGGTGACGTTGTCCACCGCTTTTTTTCTTTCATATGCCGGGTGAAAAATGTCCTTTACCGCACCCTTGAAGCCGGTCGCGCGCTTGTGGATTTTAAATGTCTTGCACAGGCTGTTTACCTCAATGATTTTCTCCGTCATTTTTATGCTCGTCCTCCTTGTATATTTCTTTGATAATATCCGCCACTGTCGGCTTTTGTATCAGAATATCAGTCGCCTTGCCTTGAGACAGCAGATAACCTGAAAGAGCCTTTGAGCTTATAATGCTGCTGTCGTAATAAAGCGTCAGCGTGTTGCTTTCGATGACGTAGCGTTCAATCGGAAAATCCTGCAGATCCGGCGGCATCCCTTCAAACACAACCTGCATTTTGGTCAGCCCTATGTGGAATTTTTTCATTTTCAGATGGTCAAAGCTGCCGTTGTAGACAAGTTTGCCTTTATCCATCAATAAAGCTCTGCCACAGATTCTTTCCAATTCCCCGACATTGTGGGTAGTGAGAATGATAGTGGTATTCCTTTGGGCTGCCATCTCCCGCAACAGGTTCCGGATGGTTTCCCTTGCCTCCACGTCGATTCCGATGAACGGCTCGTCCAGTATCAGCAGGTCGGGCTGAAAGAGCAGCACTGCCGCAATTTCCGCCTTCATTCGCTGTCCGAGCGAGAGCTGATCGGCGCGGTAATGCAGTATCTGATCTATGCCCAGTTTCGGCACAAGTTCACCCAGTCTGCGCTTGTACACCTCCTTGGGAACCCGGTAAATGCTCTTGATCAGCCGCAGATTCAGTTCGAGCGACAAATCGTCCTGCAAAACCGCGCTGCTATGCCCGAAATGGTAATTGTATCCGTCGGTGATGATCTGACCTGTGACCATGCCTATAGGATGGCTTTTGCTTTTTCTGCCGAATGGGGGTTCGCCCAAGACGCGAATATATCCTTCTGACGGCAGGTACAACCCGCAGATCAGCTTGATAAGGGTTGTCTTTCCCGCGCCGTTTGCGCCGATTAAGCCGACGGTTTCGCCTTTTGCAATGTGCAGTGAAACATCATTGACGGCGGTAATCCCGCCCGGAAATGTCTTGGTCAGGTTTTGAATAACGATCATTTGCTTCACCTGTTTTTCATTTTATCGAAATAAATGATAAATGCAATCCCCTTGGGATAAACTGCCTGAAATCCGTTACAAAAAGCACCCCGGCTGAGGTGCTTTTAAGAAAAATTTTATTCTGACGGAATCATAATGCTGATGCAAAACATCCCTTCCTCTTCGTAGACGTCAACCATGCCGCCGTATTTTTCGGCAATGGCTTTGATCTGCTTTACGCCGAAGCCGTGGCTTTGATTGTCGGGCTTGGTGGAAATCAAATCGGGGTTTTGATCGAGCACAGACTTGTCGGTTTTGTTTTTGACGGTGATTGTGTCGTAGCCTCGCTTTTTCATGACGGATAGATAAATCAGCCTTTCGGAGGCGGACAGGCTCGCTTCGATGGCGTTGTCGAGAGCGTTGCTCAGCACCGCCGCAAAATCGACGCTGCCCATCCTGGCAAAGGGCAGGTTTTCTATCTCCGCCTTGAAGGGGATGCCGCTGCGCTGCGCGTATTCCAGCTTGGAATTGATGATGTAATTCATCACAGCATTGCCCGTCTGAATATAGGAATACACGCGGTTGAGATTGTCCAGCACGACCGACAGGTATTCCTTCGCCTCGTCGATCTCGCCGTTGTTGAGGCAGGAAGCGATCACCATGATATGATTTTTCATATCGTGCTTCAATCGGCGCGTGTTCTCATGCAGGGCTTCGATTTCCCGCTGCTGGTCGCAGCGGCTCTGATATTCCGCGCGCAGACTGTCGTACTGATATTGAAGATCGAGGTTTTTGGCTGCCTCGGCGGCGTATTTTTTATCCAGCGCTTCATAAGCCTCCTTGAGTGCGTTGTACCTGCTCATCTCATGTACCTCAGAATGGTTTTCTTGACGTTCTCGCGGTTTGTCCTGCCGATGGGCAGAAGCTCGTCGCTGCTGAGCCTGATTTCGTCGCCCTGTATGGCGAAAATGTGCTGCTGATTGACCAGAAAGCCCTTATGCGTGCGGATAAAGCCCCTCGGTGAAAGCTCGCTTTCAAGCGATGCGATGGTGCCCCGGAAGCGAAACAGCCGGTCGGTACAGTGCAGATGGATGTAATTGGATTCCGATTCAAAATACAGAATATCGGAAAACCTCACTTTAAAAATCCCTTCGCCGGTCTTGAAGGTAAAGCATTCGGTTCTCTTTTGCAGCTCGCTTATAAGGCTTTGAGCCACCGAGCCGATTTCCTCGTCAAAATGGCTTTTGCGGATAAATCCGAACGGGTGATATTGAAACGAACTGTACACAAGCGCGTCATGGCTCGTTACGAATACGAGCAGGGTTTCTGCGCCGCTGTCGATTAAAAACTGCGCAATGTCCATGCCGCTGAGCCTTGGCATGTCAATATCCAGAAAAAGCACGTCGGGCTTGCTGCTCTTCAAATGCTCCGCAAGCGCAAAAGGGTCGTCGGTTTTAAATATCTCAATCTGACAGCGCAAGCCCCGGAATGTGTCATGCACCTTGCTTACCATTTCATCCAGCGCTCTTTTTTCATCATCACATATTGCCGCCTGTATCATAAATTAACCTCGCAGATCAGTCGATTTTATTGCTGTATGGCTTTTATTTTATGTGCTGTCATGCAGAAAGTCAAGTATGCATTTTCAAATTATTTATTATTTCAGCCTGATGTCAATATCTCCGGTGGAGGTCGTTATTTCGCATTGTCCTCCCGAGAACGTGTCCGGCACATGGATCGAACCGGTAGAAGTACGGGGGAGGAAGATCTTTGCGGTGCGAAGCGTACCTGTCACATCTCCGGTCGATGTTTGAACGATAATCTGTTCCGCATCGCAATTCTCAAATTTCACATCACCTGTTCGTCTTTTGATGGAGAAGCCGCCGATCGCAACCGCATTTTTCAGCGTTATACTGCCCGTGCTTCCGGTTGTGGTTAAATTCCCGCAGGTCATGTCTGTTATTATTGTATCGCCTGTGCTGACAGATATCGAAGCTGTTTCCTTGCAGACAAGCGATTTTATAGCAATATCTCCGGTGGAAACCGACAGATTTATTTCTCCCGCGTTTATACCGCTGAGCTTTATGTCTCCCGTGCTTGCTTTGATTTTTAACAGTCCGTCAACGGAAGCCTCAAAAACAGTATCTCCTGTACTTGACGTAATGTCAGCGGTTCCCAATGAAAACGAAGCGGGAATGGAAACATCGCCCGTGTTGCTGTTGATTATCGCATATTCCAGTCTGTCTGACGGAAGATACACAGTCATTGACAGTGATTTGGAAAACATTCCAATGTGGTCGTACCATTTGCGGGTATCCTTTTCGCTGATTTTCAGCGTACCGTTTTCCACGCTGACCGAATGTCTTATCTTTTCCTTCTCAATACAAACCACCTTGACGCCATCGTCCTCGGAAGGGATCCATACAATGTCCGTTTCTTCTGTGTTGATTTCTATTTTATCAAAATCCGCGCTGACGGTGTAGGTGTTTGTTTCATATTTTGATATATCCAGCTTTGAAAAATCAAAGTCGGAAGCGAACAGTGCACCCACAAAGAGCGCAAGTCCTGCCGTCATAAGAACGACAGCCGTAATGATATATTCCTTCTTCATTTTGTGTTCTCCTTCCTGATAAACATGGTTTTAATCCCCAGCGCGGCTTTTCCGGTCAAATGCAGAATGCCCTTCGAGGCGGCTAAGCAGCCGAAAAATACGAAAAAGGAAATGCCGCCGCACAGGAATGCCGCTCCCAGCATAGCAAAGCCGGGAATCAGATTGCCATGGAGCCAATAAGCGGCGGCTGCGGCAATTCCGCTGAGCGCACAGGCTATAAACGTCAGCTCGACCGCCCACAGTGTAATTATCAGCGACCAGATGACAGCGTACATGGAAAGAACCACCGCGACAAATGCAGCCAGCAGCGGCAGCCCCAGTACGATGAGAACGATTTCCCATGTCTGCAGTGAACGCTCGGGCGTCATTCTTTTCTTTACGATTTTTGTCAGCGGCACTTCAGAAATGGTCTGCGACACTATCTCGTCCACGGAGCCTATGCCGGACACTGCCTCTTCCTCGTTCATTCCTTCCTCCATGCGGTCATCAATCATCTCTCCGTAAAATAACATACGCTCGTCAATGTCGTTCTGCGGCAATCCCGACAGACCGTTTTTTAATTCGGTTAGAAACTGTTCTTTATTCATGGTCATCCTCCTTGATTACAAACTGATAGACAGAAATGAGTTCCTTCCACTCGGCTTTGAACTCCTCGATACGCTGCAAGCCTGCTTCGGTGATATGATAGTATTTCCGAAGCCTTCCGTCGTGCTCCACTGTTTGTACCGTCAGCATTTTGGCGGCTTCCAGACGTTTCAGTATGGTGTATAAGGTGGATTCCGAAAGCTCTATATACGGCTTGAGATTCTTTATGATCCTGTAACCGTATGAATCCTCGTTCTTAATTGCCGCAAGAACACAGATCTCCAGAAATCCTCGCTTTAATTGAATATCCATACTATACCTCCTTTCATGTAATACATGATATCACGAAGTATATCGCTTGTCAAGGTATTTTTTCATTTTTTTTTGAATAATTCCCCTTGCCCGTACACAGTTGTTAAGGAATGTCGCCCGTCACCCGCAGACTCTGCGGGAAGAGGATTCGTCGCAAAATATGAGGTTGATTTTTAAGATGAAATCGGATATAATAGGCGTATAAAGGCGGACGATTCGGAAATGCGGCAAACGGCATTTCAAGAATGATCTTCCCGGAAAAGGAATGAAAGATATGAGCATACAGATTCAAAAGGTTGTTGCGGATACATTGGAAATGAATTATTTCCGCTTCGGCAGCGGTGAGAAAACAATGGTCATTTTGCCGGGACTGAGCGTGCAGAGCGTGATGGGCTCGGCGCAGGCGGTCGCCGATGAATATGCCGTGATGAAGGATGAATTTACGGTGTACCTCTTTGACCGCCGCACAGAGCTTCCGCCCGATTACAATATTTACGATATGGCGGACGATACCGCAAAGGCAATCAAAGCGCTGGGTCTGAGTGACATTTATCTCTTCGGAGCTTCGCAGGGCGGCATGATTGCCATGACAGTCGCGATTCTTTATCCCGAGCTTGTGCGAAAGTTAGCGCTCGGCTCCACCGCCTCCGATACCGATGGCATGGAAGGCGGCGCTTTGGACAAATGGATTTCTCTGGCAAAGGACGGCGACAGGGTCGGACTGTATCTCGAATTCGGCAGGGCGATATATCCCGAATCGGTCTTTGAGCAGTACCGCGATGTGCTTGCCGCGGCGGGGCAGTCGGTGACAGATGAGGAGCTTGACCGCTTTGTGATTCTGGCAAAGGGGACGAAAGGCTTCGACATGACCGACAGGCTGACAGAAATCCAATGCCCTGTGCTTGCGATAGGCTCGACGGACGATGAGGTTCTCGGAGCCGCGCCCACATGGAAGATCGTGCAAAGGCTTGCCGACCGGCAGGATTTTTCATATCACATGTATGAGGGCTTCGGTCACGCCGCGTTCGACACCGCTCCGGATTACCGAGAACGTCTGTATGCGTTTTTTATGCAGTAACTTTTCATTATGAAAAGCATCGCTTTTAACGGGCGGTGCTTTTTTTGTATGCCGCGGCAAAATAAGGGAAAAATATCCTTGCAAAATCCGATATCTTATTGTAGAATATAGATGAATTATTTTCTGATGCTGATGGGTATTTAAGATAATTTCACAACGCAAAGGAAAGGGCGGAGATTAAAAAATGTCTGATTTTCATTACAATCAGCTCGGCGCTAAGCAGAAAAAGATTTACAATTCGCTTTTTGAGGCGATAGGCGGCAGGAGAGACGGCTTCAACGTCGATACAGCCGATCTGAGAGAAGTCAGTCCGGCGTTTGAAGCATTTTCATTCGATCACCCCGAGTATTTCTACGTCGATCTGAACAATGTGAAGCTGACCATCACTGCACCCGGAAAGGGAAAGGCGGAACTGAGATATTTCTACACCCCAGACGAAACCGCACACAGAAAAAAGAGCATTGACGCGGCAATAGGCAAGATGCTTGACAACAGGGATTTCGGCAGTGCCGACGCTCTGGGCAGAATCCGGCTGATTCACGACCGGCTGGTGCGAAGCGTGACTTATGAGAGCCATGCCGCTGTCAAGGGCATGATCATTCCCGACGCGCTTACCATAGAGGGCGTGTTTCTCAGGGGCTCGGCGGTTTGTGAGGGCATAGCCAAGGCTGTGACCTATCTCGGTCAGAAGCTGGGCATGGATATTCCTGCCGTCACGGGGACGGCGACGTTGGACGGGAAAAATTACGTTCCTCACGCGTGGAATGTGGTCAACATAGGCGGAAACTACGCGCATCTGGACGTGACGTGGGATATTACCCTCAGCACACCGCTGAAATTTACCCGCTACGACTACTTCTGCGTTCCGGATGTCGATATGCGCGAGGATCATTCTTTCGGAGGATTTTTCCCCTGCGCCCACGACATAGGGCTGAGCTTCTTCGAGCGCTCGCACAGGATTTTTCACGACATGGATTCCTGCAAGAAGTACATCTCCGAAAAGCTGAAGGAGCGCTCCGATGTGATCTATTTCAAATTCCCCGATCACAGCCTTCCGCCGGAGGCTGCGGTCAAGCGCATGGACGACACTGTGACCAATATGCTGCGTATCCGTTCGCTCTTTATGTTCGATCTGGAAAAGTGCCACAATCCCACGCAGGGCGTGTATTTCTACCGCATACTGAAAAGACTGTGATGCATATATCATTTGGTATATGTAGTCAAAAACAGACGCATATTTATATTAAAACTGTAAATTAACACAATGTACATCAATTTTATCTGCTGTGTGATATAATGAATTTGTATATTTATGGGAAAGGAAGATGCCAAAATGCCAATGCTGGAACAGGGGCAGATCCTAAAAACGATTTCCGGCGTCCGCATCAAGGTGGAGCAGTTCATCGCGGAAGGCGGTCAGGGCGAGGTCTACCGTGTGGATTACAACGGCGAGAAAAAGGCGCTCAAATGGTACAAGCCCGAAGCGCTGAGAGACCCCATTCTGTTTTATGACAATCTGAAAACCAACGCCGCCAAAGGCTCGCCCGACAAGGCGTTCCTCTGGCCCGACGCCGTGACCGAAAAATCGGGCGGTACATTCGGCTATATCATGGGGCTTCGTCCCGAGGGCTATTATGAGCTGAGCAAGATATTAGGCTCCAAAAAGTGTAATTTCGTCTCATTCAAGGCGGCTGCCGAGGCGTGCATACGCATCGTGTCGGCGTTCCGCATCCTTCACAACAACGGCTACAGCTATCAGGATCTCAACGACGGCAATTTCTTCATCAACCCCCAGACGGGCGACGTGCTGATCTGCGACACCGACAACATCGCTAAGAACGGCACCAGCACGGGTATTTTGGGCAAGCCGCGGTATATGGCTCCCGAAATCGTCAACGGCAAGGGCAAGGTGCTGCCCGACACCCAGTCGGACAGGTATTCTCTCGCAGCCATTCTGTTTCTGATACTCTTCAACAACCACCCGCTCGAGGGCAGCCACTGGGTCATGGTCACCTGCATGACCGACGAAATCGCCGAAAAGCTCTACGGCACTTCGCCGCTCTTTATATTCGACCCGAACGACAGGAGCAACGCGCCGGTGAGAAACCTGCAAATCAGCGTCATCGAGCGATGGGCGTTCATGCCGGAATATCTCAAGAGCAAGTTTGTCACGGCATTCAGTCAGGAGGCATTAAAGACTCCGGGCAAGCGCCTGAGAGAGCTTGACTGGCTTCAGGTGCTGGTGCGCTTCAGAAGCGATATTGTCAGATGCACCTGCGGCAACGAGGTGTTCATCCAGAACGCCGCCACCACCAAGTGCGACGTCTGCGGCAAGCCGGTCGCTGTGACCCACACCGTCAAGCTGCCCGGATATTCCATAACGGCTGCCGGCGGTTCGAGGATATACAGATGCATGCTCGGTACCTGCAACGCCGACGAAGCGCTGCACCCGGTCGCCGCTGTGGTCACACGCAAGGACAAGCCGGGCGTGCTGGGGTTCAGGAACATGAGCGGTCTTATCCTCAATGCCACCACCCCGAGCGGCAAACCCAAGCAGATTAAGCCGAACGACGTCATTCCCTTCAATCCGGGAATTGTGATCGAGGCGTTTGACAAGAAGATCGAGCTTCAATAATTTACAGCACACAGTTTATCCGTGCGATAAACAAGTAAGCAAGTAAACATATAAACAAATTAAACAGATCATGCAAATATAAAAATACAAACAATTTTCAGGAGGTTTTTTGTTATGCCAAGTACAGAAGGTGTTATTGTCAAGAAGGTTCTTCCGCTTATTTATGTGATCGACACATCGGGAAGCATGTTCGGTGACAGAATCGCAAGCGTCAACGAAGCCATTCACGAGCTGGAGCCGATTCTCCGCGAAAAGGTGGGCGAGATTCCCGAAGCTGAGATCAAAATTGCGGCGCTTACTTTCTCGTCCGGCGCACAGTGGATCACCGCGAACGGACTGGTTTCTCTGGACGACTTTTTCTGGAACGACGCCACCGCCGGCGGTCTGACCGATCTCGGCGCGGCTTTGAAGGAACTCAATCAGAAGCTCAGCCGCAATTCCTTCCTCGTGAGCGACACAGGCTTCTGCGCCCCCGTGCTCATCTTTATGAGCGACGGCGAGCCCAACGACAACTGGGAAAAGGAACTCAACAACATCAAGCAGACCAACAAGTGGTTCCAGGCGGCACGCAAGATAGCCATTGCCATCGGCGAGGACGCCAATATTGGCATACTTACCAAGCTGGTGGGCAGCAACGAGGCGGTTATTCAGACCAACGACCTCGAAACCCTCAAGAGAATGATCATCGCCGTATCCGTTTCGGCTTCCATGCTGGCTGGTTCGTCCAGAATGGCAGGCGACGCCGCAAGCGGCTCCATGATTCTGGAAGCCGCCACAACCAATCTGGATACCGACACCTTCACGGTAGCTCCCGAGGTTGCCGATTTCGACGGTCCCGATCTGATGGCGGCTGGCACACAGGACGTTTGGGACGACAGCGGAGACTGGAACTGATATGCTGGGTATCTTTAAAAAGGCGGATGCTCCGCAGTACGAGCTTTTTTGCTGTTCTGTGCGGGGCTCCAGCCACATAAGAAAGGATATTCCCTGCGAGGATTTCGGCATAAAGAAGAGCATTGACGGCGCGAAGATATTCGCCTCTGCTGACGGACACGGCGACCCGAACTGTCTCAGAAGCAATATCGGCTCGGAGTATGCCTGCCGCATTGCCTGCGAGTCGCTGGAGAACTTTGCCCGAAATGTCGCAGAGAACGGCTTCGAGAGCCGGCTCTTTGACCGGCTGGAATGTCCCGCGCTGATGGACAGGCTCATTCGCAGCATTATCGCCAAGTGGACAAGCGAGGTGGACGCTGAGCTGAGCCGGAATCCCATCACCGATGAGGAATATGCGACTGCCTCAAGGCTGGGGGATGAATTCCGCAGAGGAATCAGAACCGAAAGAATGTACGGCACAACCCTCATTGCGGGGCTGCTGACCGACAAATATCTGCTGCTCATTCAGCAGGGGGACGGCAGGTGCGTTGTCTTTGACGCCGACGGCAGGGCAACCCAGCCTATTCCGTGGGACGACCGCTGTGTCGGCACTGCCACCACCTCTCTCTGTGACCCTGACGCGGCCAGAAGCGTGCGCTATCATGTGATCAATTTAGAGGAAAATCCCGTGATTGCCTGCATTGCCGGAACCGACGGCGTGGAGGACAGCTTTCCCACCTCGATGGAAAAGACCCACGCCTACTACAGAAATATTCTTGCCGAGGCGTGTGCAATGGGCGTTGAGGCTATGGAGCAGACGCTTGCCAACGACCTCAGCGAGCTAAGCAAGCAGGGCAGCGCCGACGACGTTACCGTCAGCGGCTTTGTGGACGTAAAGCGCACCAAGAAATTCCTTGCCGATTTTGAAAAGGCAAACGAGCTGGTCAATATCCGCGACGAGCTTGCGCTTGTCAACAACAGGATCAAGTCGATGGAAAGCGGGGGAATGCTCGAGCATCTTGCCAAGACCTACGACGGACTTGCTCTCTTCTACAGGACGTCTGAAGAAAAATACCGTGAGCTGGACGAAAAATGCCGCGAGCTGGAGGAAAAAATTGCGGCTCACGAGCAGGCGGAGGTTCCGGAATCAGACAAGCTGCCTTCCGAGGTGAAGGAGCTGCTTTCCAAGCTGCGCTTTACCAAGGATATGCTCGCGCCTGCCAAGAAGGATCTCGAATCGCTGACGGCGCAGCGCGACGAGGCGAAAACGGCATACGACGAGGCTTCGGCGCAGATGAAGTCGGTGGAGGAAAGATATCTGCCGCGCAAGGAAAAATATGAAGCGCTTCTTGCGCAGAAGAGCGAGATCATCGACAAGCTCAGTGAGCTTGAGTCAGAGTAATTTTTTATTGGTCTAATACCTTAATCCGTGAAATTGAAAAAGTGCAGAAGTTGAAAACCGCGCAAAACAGGGCGTTGACAGCCGGAAAAAGAAAATATGGTACTCACCCAAAA
>CACWOX010000041.1 GCA_902762615.1 uncultured Ruminococcus sp.
AGTGGACTGTGGAATATATGCTGACCACCGCTCCTTATCTCCATCTTCCTATTCTATTTCTTCGAGTTTATCGTGTCAACTTTTATTGTACTACATCAAGATTAGTTATGATGTGTCTTATTCAAATAAACAAATCGAATATATTATTGAGAGAACAGTTTTTGCTTCAGAAGAAGGCAATGGACTTGTAAATCACAAAAAATTTATCCTCAGAAATGGTGTTTCTGATTATATAAACTATTTGATTTATCACGGAGGTTTAGTAATCTATATTGATAATTATGCTGCTTCACAATATGATAGTAACCCGATTATTTTCTCTTACGACAGATTTAGAGGGGATAAAAAAATGATTATTTCATGTAGACCGGAGAATCGCCCAACCGCATTGTACGCTGAAACTATAGAAATTAATACGATTAGTACTGAAACTTGCGTTGATTTATTTGTTTGCTATAGTGGAATAAACAAATATATAAACGACTATAGAGTAAACGAAAAAGACGAAATAAATAACTTATTGTCTGGTTTATTTGCTAATCAGGAAAAATTTAAAAATCCTTTTATAATTAAGCTATTAGCAAAGTGCTTTATATCTGATTTAAATACAAGGGAACTCAATTTAACTACAGAAAATCTCAATTCAAATCTCAATTCGTTTTTAGATAGCATTAAAAAAATCAGTCAAAAAGTAGGTGAAAATAATCCGAAAGACGAGTACACTTCCTTGATTATTTCGTTAATAAATGAATTTTTTAGTACGAATGTGTTCTCATATTTTGATATGTGTTTTTTACATTTTATTTGCGTTTGTTACGGAAAAATAAAAAAGAGTAAAGGGAAAGAGTTTCTTGAAAAGTTAAAAGAGGTAGAATACGAAAATATTATCGATATAGAGGCTATTGAGAAATATTTTTCGTCAAATGTTTATATTGATCTTCATGATATTTTAGCAGAAGCAATCAGAACATATGTCGAAAATAAAACTGATACAGAATTTAAAAACGTATTCTACGAGTTTTATACTAAAATTGTTGCAGTATTTTTAAGATTCACGAATTTTGGAAGAATTGGCGTCTTTGATAAATCTACTTCTTTAATTCTGCCTTTTTCTAAATTGTTGAAGTATTTAGATGGTGTTATGGAGAAGGAGACTGACGACTCATTTAATCCTGAAACATCAATTATGAAAGAATTATACCGAGTGACGACAGAAGCCTATAATAATCTTGCATATTTGCAAATCTCAATACAACAGGACTACAGTGATGTAGAGGAAGCTGTAAATAATTCTAATAAAGCACTTACAAATATTCGAAAGAAACTTGACAAATTCACTCCTGATTGTCATAAGGAATATTTTAAAAATTGTGACTGTGATAATTGCCGAGACAACTGCAATAACCCAAATATGAAATGGGCATGTCATTTCAAGGAGAATATTTATTGCAATGTTAGAGGAAAGTGCTTGGCTAATTCTTACAATCCGTTTAAAAATCACGATGATTATGAAAGTTCAGTTGAAGAGGTGTCTGTTGAATTTAATACATCGATTGAGAAATATTCCAAATATAAAGATGCTCATCCGGAAAAATTTATAACAAGATATAATGAATTCTTATATACTGAATGTTTGTATTATTATAAAATGGCTTGCATATATCGTAAAGACGAATATAAAACAACGACATTAGAAATATTAAAAAAGAATATAACGTCAATTTGTCAAATGATTAAGGAATCTTATCGTATTGACATAGATGATAATTATTCATTAAATAACATAAAAAATATTGTGCAACAAAGCAAAATAGAATATGAGAATGTTGGTAAAGATTCAAATGCCGGAAAAGAAATTAAGAACTTAATGTTTTCTAATTTTCTTTACTTAATATATTCGGTGGTTTTTGACCGATACCAAGACTATGAAGACAATTTGACTGAATGTTTTGAGATTCTTATGAATGACTTTTTTCAAAGTGACTCTCAAAGACGTAATATTTGTCACGTTTTGAAGACACTAATATATCTTGATAGAGAAAATGCTGATGACGCTTTTAGTCAGATTGAAAAGATTTTTAACCATTTAGAACGGAAAAGTTATGCTATAGAAGCTTGGTTGTTAATGCGAAAATTATTTTTGTTGGATCAATCTCAAGCTTTATTTGAAAGAATAAAAAATCTGTATTTAAATGATGGCATAAAGTATAAAGAGTATTTTGGTGATTTAGAAGTTAATAATGCTACCAGCAAAAGAGATTATACAAACTATCTTCTTACAAAGATTAAAGGTCTTTTAGCATCGTTCTATATGGTAAGTCTGGATAACGTTAACGATTTTACAGAGTATGATTCATTATTATACTACTTTATTGTAACATGATATTACCTGCTTGTGAGTTCCTTGTCCCTATCTTTTAATGTTTTTTCACAATCGCCGTTCTCCGCAAAAACGCGAGGGACGGCGATTGTTTTTTTATAATGTAAGCGTCAAATAGTACGTGCATTCCAGTAAGCGTCAAATAGTACGTGCATTCCAATCCGGAGCACCCAGAAGTAAAATAGAAAAGATCAAAGATATAGACAAGGCGAAAGAAGTCTATTGTTACCGCCGAGCCATTCTGTCATCCAGAAGGCACTGTAGTAAGCGTCAAATAATTCGTGCATTCCAAATCCGATCGCCCAGAAGTAAATGTGTAAAAAACGGCGCGGGAGCCACATGTGCACGGAGTTTTAGCCTCACCTTGCCGGAGTCAGCCGCACACGGGAATATAGACTACAAATTCCAACGGTGAACTTATTTTTTGGGGTAAAGACTGAGCCGTTGAACTGCGCAATTAAGAGGCTAACATCCATTTTAACATCCAAAATGCGGGGCGCTGCTCGCGCCCCGAGGTTTATCGCATTGTGATTTTCCGCAGAGAGTGGTTGATTATTACGCGGTCAGGAAAACATGAATCCGCGGGAAGGAAAACATCGATACACGGGAAGGAAAACGCCAATCCGCGCTAAGAACGCAGTAATACGGCCAAGGAACGCACTTCGTGTATAATACTTCAGAGGCTGTGCCTCGATTTTACACGAAGGAGGCCATAAATATGGCAGACAAGATTGATGTGAAGCTCGTTCTTGAGCTTCGGCAGGCGAATATGTCACAGAGGGCTATCGCAGCATCGCGGCATATTTCAACAAAGTCTGTGGCGGCGGTATGGAAGAGAGCGGATACCCTCGGTATCAGTTACGCCGACGTTGCGGACAAGAGTGATGACGAGGTTTATCTGCTCTTCTTTCCGGACAAGTTCCAGAAGGAGACGATGTACGCCCCCGTCAACTATGAATACGTTCACAGCGAACTGAAGAAGACCGGCGTTACGCTCAAGTTGCTGTGGCAGGAGTACAAGGACGGTGTGAAGGACGGTATTCCGGTGGGTTACACGAAATTCTGCGACGACTATGCCAAGTATGTTGAGCAGAACAATCTCACGAACCATATCACGCACAAACCGGGCGTTATATGCGAAGTGGATTGGAGCGGTAAAACGATGCGCCTCAACGACCCTGAAGAAGGAAAGGTGCATATCGTCTATCTCTTTGTCGCAACACTCCCGTATAGTCAGCTTGCATATGTTGAGCCTTGCCTGAACATGAATGAACAGAGCTGGATTAACTGCAACGTCCACATGTTTGAGTACTTCGGCGGTGTCACTTTGCGCATCGTCTGTGACAATCTCAAAACCGGTGTAGTGACACACCCTCGTGAGGGTGACATCGTTCTGAACCAGTGCTATGAGGATTTCTCGAATCACTACTGCACAGCGATTATGCCCGCAGGTGTGAAAAAACCGAAGCAGAAGGCTTCTGTTGAAGGTACTGTCGGAAAGATCGCTACAGCCATCATTGCCCGTCTGCGTAAGAACGAGTATACCTCTATCCATGATCTGAAAATGGACGTTGCAGCAGCACTGGAAGATTTCAACAACAAGCCTTTCCAGAAACGTGAGGGCAGCCGCCGTGATGTGTTTGAAGCAAATGAACGCATGACATTGCGTCCGCTGCCTGCCTTTCCGTATGAGTACGCCGTGTGGGAATATGGGCGTATCATCGGCTCCGATTTTCATGTAAGCTATCAGACCTGCAAATACTCCGTGCCGTATCGTTTCGTGGGCAAAACCGTTGATTTGAAAATTACTGACAGCCTGATCGAAATCTACTGTGGTCATGAGCGTATCTCATCCCACAAGCGGTTTCCGAGCTATGCGCGCAACAAGTACGACACCTATCCGGAGGACATTCCGGAGCGCTTCCAGAAAACAGAATGGAACGAGCATACGATCCGGCAGTGGGCAGCTTCCATCGGCAAGCAGACTTTGACTGTCGTTGATCGTATTTTCAAGAGCTACAGCACTTCAGAACAGGGCGTCAATCCCTCAATGTCTGTACTGAAACTGAGTAAGAAGTATTCCTCCGAGCGTCTGGAAACAGCTTGCGAATTGGCTCTGAAGCATGTCAGTGTACCGCGCTATTCGCATCTCAAAGCCATTCTTGCTGCCAGTCAGGATGTGGAATACAAGGAAAACAAGAAACAGGAAAATGAATCGTCACCCGCCGGATTTGTGCGCGGTGCAGCCTATTACGGAGGTGATGATCATGCTGAGTGAGGAAACGAGACGCAAACTGCGTGAAATGAATTTCGGAGAACTGGTTGATGCCCTTGATCTTCAGGAAAAACAGCCGGAATATATGGCACTGACCTTTGATGAACGTATGAACCTTGCTGTTGATTACACTTATTCTGCCAAATACAATTCCAAAGTTCACCGCCTGATCAATGCAGCCAAATTTCGGATTGCAGATGCGGCTCTTGCGAATGTGTACTATGAAAAGCGCGGGCTGGACAAGGATCTGATATTGACACTTGGAAACTGCGGATTCATCGAAAAGAACCAGCCGGTCGTATTCAACGGCTTTACCGGTTCCGGCAAGAGCTATCTTGCGTGTGCTATTGGCAGACAGGCTTGTATGCAGGGATTCAGAACAAGATACATTCGTGTTCCTGATCTCATGGAGTTGCTCGGCGAGGCGTCACTGGATATACACGGCAGAGCCAAAATCCTGAAAAAGTTCAGCGGATACCGATTGTTGATTCTTGACGAATGGCTGCTCAATGACATGACGGAGATCGAACAGCACTTCATCTTTGAACTGATCGAGCGCCGTTACGACTGCACTTCCACAATTTTCTGTACGCAGTACAAGCGTGAGGATTGGCACAGCCGTCTTGGCGGCGGTATCCATGCTGACGCGATCATGGACAGAATCGTACATACCGCTGCTTGGGTGTACTCCGGTGACATCAATATGCGGGAATTGCAAGCCAAGGAGGCAGAGTCATGATGGAAGATTACTGTGCCTTCAGCAAGGATCACAAATGCCTGAAATGGGACGATTACGAGCTTACTCGTCACGAATTGGAAGAGGCTGATGCCCTTTGCCATGGCAACTGGATTGAGATTCAGAAGCTGTATGAATATATTGAAAAGCTCAAATCCATCCTCAAGGAAAACAATATCGACTATCCGGAAATGTGATTATTTAAGATTTTTATGGGGAGCGCGGCATGGCTGCAAATGAACATCGGAACTCCTTGCAAGACGACCGCCACCCTTGACAGAACCTGAAAGAAATGCTGCGTGGTCTGCGCCGACGGTGACGAACTCAAGAACAGCTAAGTTGATTCACCGTCGGCCGGCTATTGTAGCATTTCTTTCAGAACCCGTCAAGGGCAAGCCTCCTAACGTCGGTGGCTACCTTTTGCCTCCGGTTCTGAATCTAAGAACAGCTTATGGCTTTGTCAGCAAGTGCGTTCCTTGCGCGGACTGGTGCGTTCCTCGTTTCGGATTGGTGCGTTCCTTGTTTCGGATTACCGTTTTCCTTGTTGCGAATTGGTGCGTTCCTTACTGCGAAATATTCAAGTGGTTGCTTAGATTCCCATAATACGTTCAATATGTGAATAAAAAAGTGAGGCTATGATCCGTTTCGGTGTGGCTAATTCTCCGTTTCCCTGAGGCTATTTCCCCGTGCAAGTGCGGCTCTCACTCCGGTATTTACATAAATGTCGCTGCTACGATTTTTTGACGTAAAAATGCTCAATTAGAATGGCATAAAACTGCTATCAGTGATGTCACAAATTTTTATAAACAGCGCAAACTGTATATGCCGGCGCAAAAACCGCAGCTGCACGGATTTTGAACCGCACTTAGCCGGAAAAATAACCGCAGTTTTCCACATGGATTTTTGGGAGTGCTATGTGGAAAACCATGTGGAAAACCGCTACAATTATTTCTGAATCAGAGATCATAGCTTTCATGGGCAGTCAGTTTTCTGATCAACCATTCATCAAGTATCAGCAGATCAACCTTCTTGTAATTCTTGATAACCTTGCTGATTTCTCCGTTTGCTCTTGCGATGCTAAGCTCGTCGAGCAGTTCCGGCATACGGATATAACGAACTGATTTGTACTTGCGGCAGGCAGCGTTACCGAGGGCACAGGCAATGTAAGTTTTGCCGTTGCCTGACGCGCCTTTGAGAATAATATGCCTTCCGTCATTAATGTACTGACAGGTAGCAAATCTCAGCATTTTGATCTTGTCCAAGTGTCTGTCTTCGATATATTCAATTCCCTCTATTGTTGCCGAAGGAGCGGAAAAACGGGCGTTGCGGATGAATCTTGTCAGCTTATTGTCTTGCCTGCGATTCCATTCGCTGTCCACAAGAAGTGCCAGTCTTTCCTCAAAACCGAGCTGATTGTAGCCGTTGCTGTCTGCCAGCTGACGCTCAAGCTCAGATGCAAAGGCATTCATTTTCATGGAGCGAAGGCGATGAAATCCAATAAGCTATCGACGATTATCAGTCCGACATCGAAATGGAGCGATATCTCTGCGATGACAATGATGACATTCAGCGCAAGCTGATCTCCGCCGAATGGGGCGTTGAAACCCTGAACGGCGAACTCTACGACCGCATGAAACGGCATATCGTGTCGGTGTTCAAGATCATTCAGGAACTGCTTTCGCCTGTGCCCGGGGAGGAAACTCCACCCGATTTCGCAATGGTAAAGGTCTTCTCGACCGATACGACAGTGCCGCCGATTTCCAAATCAATCCTGAGCGTATGTGTGCCGGCGGAAAGGGTTTTCAGATATTCGGGCATAAGCGTCAGAATAAAGCTGCCTCGTTCGGTTGTGTACTGATTCTCTTCCAATCCGGTTTCGTCAACGAAAGCACCCTTGAACAGATCAAACGGGTCGAAATGATCGGTGATGTCTTTAACGGTAAGGGTCAGACCGCCATCGCTGTTTATTGTCCATGTAGTATCTGTCTCTGTGAATGCGAAATTGAAGCTTCGGGTCTCGGTGTGGCTATCGTCTCGGTTGCAGACTCGCTGTGCCTCGCCGTTCTCAGAGGCTGTAGGCTTTTTAATGACTATCCATTCGTTCCAGTCGTGACCGAGCAAAGAGATAACGGTAGTGGCTTCGGTGATTTCGGTTTCTCCGTTGGCATCACTGAAGCATTTGCCGCAGACGTCGCACTTCCAGTGTTCGCTGTTGCCGTTCTCGGTGCAGGTCGCGGCTTTCGCGTTGACCTTGGAGAGAGTATGATGAGCGGGAATAACAGTGGAGGCTTCGGTGATTTCGGTTTCTCCGTCTGCGTCGCTGAAGCATTTGCCGCAGACGTCGCACTTCCAGTGTTCGCTGTTGCCGTTCTCGGTGCAGGTTTCGGCTTTCGCGTTGACCTTGGAGAGAGTGTGATGGGCGGGAATAACAGTGGAGGCTTCGGTGATTTCATTTTCGCCGTCTGCGTCGCTGAAGCATTTGCCGCAGACGGCGCACTTCCAGTGTTCGCTGTTGCCGTTCTCGGTGCAGGTCGCGGAGGCGGCTTCATGATAGCGACATCGGGAAGCCTTGTGCCGTTCTCCCATCTGCCCACGGTAGACAGTACGCATCCAAGTTCCTCGGCGAAATCGTTTCTCGACATGCCCCGTTCCTCCCGGCATTTCTTTATCTTCATACCGATGACCGCTCCTGAAAGGCTCTGGGAAACGAGCATATTCTCTGTAATGCTTGACACCGGAAAACGCAGATTATTCAGTGCGTCTTCCAGCATACAGGGATCTATCGGTTTCAGCAGAAACCCGCTTGCGTGTGTGCGGTAGCTCTCAAGGGCGTATTTTTCGTAACCTGTGATGTAGATAATGTTTGTCCTCGGAAACTCATTCAATATTTTCTCAGCAAGCTTTATGCCGTTAAGATCGTCAAGTTCGATATCAAGAAAAATGACATGAAAGCCATTTTTTCTGCACAGCGGAAGTATCTCCGACGGTTCACTAGAGCCTGTGATCTCCGCTTCGGGCATTATTTCCGCTATCATGCTTTTCAGATCTTCCACAATCAACCGATGGTCATCCGCGATCAATATCTTCATGATGCTTCCTCCTGTTTGGCAGTCTTATGGTGACAATACAGCCGCTGTCGGTAATGTTGATAGCCATTTTTCCTCCGCATTTCAGCTCAATGCGCTTTTGTGTATTGTCAAGACCCACGCCTGTGCGGGTGACAGCTTTTTCCGTCAGCTCTTTTTTTGCCGTACCGTTGTCGGATATCCTTATGACAATTTCATCGTTTTCCGTGAAGGTGCTTATGATGATCCTGCCGCCGTTTCTGCTGATACCGTGCTGAACGGCATTCTCCACGATCGGCTCAAGGATCAGGGGCGGTATGCGAAAATCAGTCACCTTCAGGTCGTATACGATCTCGATTCTCCCGGGATAATCCGCTTGCGCAAGCTCCAGATATAAACACACATTTTTTATCTCATCGTCAAAGGGGATCAATTCGTCTTCCTGAATCGTGTTTATGTGGGTACGGAGATATTTTGAAAAGGTGTTCACCGCTTCAATGGCTTTTTTTCTGTCAGTCCTTATGAGCGAGCGGATAATCGTCAGCGTGTTAAAGATGAAATGCGGCTGTATCTGATTGCGGAGTATTTTCATTTCTGCCTGGGATATGGCAAGCTCCTTGCGCGTGATCGTTTCTGTCAGTTCCTGCTGATATATCGTCGAAAGATAAATGTAATAAGCCAGTCCGCAAATGACAGTGCCCTCTGTAGTACGGGCAACATGAACACGACAAGTACCAGCAAAATACTCAGCGTCGCGAAATTGAAATAAAAATATTCAAGAAACAAGTTTTTAATCTCCCCCTCTTTTTGCTCTGTGTATATAATTGCATTATAACAGGTTTTTGCCAGCATCCTATTGCCAGACTGGCAATCAAACCAATTTTATGTAATTATACAAATATTATTTTGAAACTTTGTAAAATTGCCGAAAAATAGGATGTTCCATTCTGGCAATAGGATTTGCGGCAGGTTGCGGTTATAATGACCTTATAAACAGCCGGATTTGGTTGTTTCATATGCATGAAAAAAACAGGCGATTGTAAAAAGAAAAAAGAAAAAAGGAATAGCGCGTAGCGCCCAACTAGCGAGCGAAGCGAGCGCGGGGTCCAGGGGGCTGGCTCCCTGGCGGGTCTTTTTCCCAAAGCAGAGCCCTTGCGGGAGGTCGAGGGCAGCGCCCTCGAGAGGGAGGCTTTTGCCGACCGAGCGAGACGAACCCGGACACACAACAAGCCCAGGCGAATACCGAAACAGCCCAATACTGTGATTTGCCTTGCCCAGACCGGAGAAAAAGCCCTCTTTTCCGGATTATCAAACCCTCGTATTTACGCCGCATTTCAACTTTTACAATCGCCTAAATTCACGCAAAAAAACAAGGAGGAATCATTCAAATGAAAGACTTCAAACAGATCATCGGGAATGTTATCCCATTACGTCGCAAAAAATTCAATCCGAAACAGAGAAATCTTGTCAAATTAGGCTGCGCGGCGCTCGCGCTGGCGCTGGCGGTCGGAAAGGTGCCGTTCCTGCGTGGGCTTGCCTCGGAGGAAGAAGCAGTCAGCAGCAGCGACGTTGTTTCAAGCAGCGACGCGGCTGTGATGACAGTCGAGGAGACTGTCGAGATGAAGCCGTACATGGGCATTCTCATTGACAGCGGCTCGTGCGGCGACAGTGTCACCTATAAGCTTGATACGGACGGCGTGCTTACCATCTCCGGTTCAGGCGCTATGACCAGTGCTCCCTGGAGAGGAAAACGAGATCAGATTAAAAAAGCGGTCATAGAAACCGGCGTAACGAACATTGTGGAAGGTGCATTTTTCTATTGCTCAGCATTGACCTCCGTGGAGATTCCGAACAGTGTGACCTCCATAGGCAATGACGCGTTTTACAATTGCTCAGCATTGACCTCCGTGGAGATTCCGAACAGTGTTACCTCCATAGGCGATAGCGTGTTTCTCCAATGCACATCATTAACCTCAGTGACTATCCCGGACAGCGTGACAAATCTCGGTGAATTGATGTTTACTTCTTGCACTGGTTTGACCTCTGTTACGCTCCCGAAAAATCTGAGTGTCATTCCATATGCCGCATTTGCGCGATGTACCAGCTTAGCCGAAATAACCATCGGATATGTTACCGAAGTTGGAAACTATGCGTTTGCTGCTAACCCGCTGACAAAGGTCAACTATCCCTGCGACCATGACATTTCCGACATTCAGAGTAGCTTTCCAAATAATCCTGAATTTGTGCCGTCCCATTCCTTTGAATGGATCACCGACACCGAACCCACCTGCGGTCAGCCCGGCGAAAAGCACGAAAAATGCTCCGTCTGCGACGCGACACAGAGCGAGGGAACGGCAATCGAACCCACCGGCAATCACACCTGGGAATGGGTGACCGATACGGAACCCACCTGCGGTGAGTCTGGCGCGAAGCACGAAGAATGCACCGTCTGTCACGCCACACAGAGCGAAGGAACGGTAATTGATCCCACCGGCAATCACACATGGGAATGGGTGACCGACACCGAACCCACCTGCGGTGAGTCTGGCGCGAAGCACGAAGAATGCACCGTCTGTCACGCGACACAGAGCGAAGGAACGGTAATTGATCCCACCGGCAATCACACATGGGAATGGGTGACCGATACGGAACCCACCGAGACTGATCCCGGTGAAAAGCACGAGGAATGCACCGTCTGTCACGCCAAGCAGAATGAGCATACCGAGATTCCCGCACGCGGCGCGGACGATTACGTATTTACCGACGACATCGCCTTCACATGGAAGAAAGGCAGCAGCGACGGTCTGCTGATGGTGATCGAAAACATCTCCAACCCCGCCGACGACCCCGCTACCTTTGAGAAACTCGTAGCTGTCTATGTGGACGGAAATAAGCTCACCCCCCACACCGATTACACAGCGGAGGCCGGCAGCATCAGACTCACGCTCCTGCCTGGCTATCTCAACAAGCTCAGCGCCGGTGAACATACGCTGAAGGTCGAATTGACCGTCACAAACGTCGAGCATACCTTCACCGTCGTCGCCCCTGCCGCTTCCGACACCCCCGCCACGGGTGAAAGCGGCATGGCTGTCGCGGTCAGCATTGCCCTGATGCTGCTGGCGGCATACGGCGGCGTCTATGCGGTTTCCCGCAGAAGAAGGATTGGAACCGTGCAGTAGATAAATTCTCATTTGACGGCTTAATAATCCTATGAGCAAAGTCTGCTGACATTCTTCCGGTTTATAGGGGGAATGACGGCAGACTTTTTGCTTGTATCGGAGGATAAAACGCTATATCATTTCATGATTCATATTTATAGAAAATAATCAAAATATAGCCGGATTTGCGTGTATTTTTTTGAACATACGAATACTATTCATACTACATTTTTGGAAAAACATATGCTATAATACAGGAAAGAAATACCGGTTGCATATTTTCCGGTGGATCACTTTTTATTTTATTCGATGGTTAAGGAGGTATTTCGGTAATGAAATCTATCGAAACACTCAATCAGAAGCTGAACCCGCTGCGGCATTTCAAACCGAAACAGAAGCGGCTTTTCCGGCTCGGCTGCGCGGCGCTGGCAGTCGTGCTGGCGGTCGGAGCGGCGCCGTTCCTGCGCGGCATTGCCGCTAAGGAGGACAGCGTATCCGGAAGCGACATCGTCAGCGGCAGCGACAGCCTTGTCGTCGGCGGCGATGCGGTGGAGATGAAGCAATATGATGAAGCGGGCGTACAGGAGGGAAGCTGCGGCGACAACGCGACCTATACCCTCGATGAGAACGGCACGCTGACCATCAGCGGCAGAGGCGTCATTGACAGCAGAGCGCAGTTTTTCAATCTGGCTGTTACGCGGATCGTCTTTGCTGCTGACAGCCATATTACCGCGCTTGGAAGCAATGTTTTCAACAGCATACAGGGACTCCGCGAATTGACCATTCCCGACAGCGTGACGTCCATTGAATCCAGTGCGGTGGAGAACTGCCGTTATTTAACCCGTCTCAACATCGGCAGCGGCGTGAGTTCTGTCGGAAATAGGGCTTTTTTCGACTGCATTTCTCTGGAAACCCTTACCATTCCGTCGAATGTGCGTACCATCGGAGAGAAGGCGTTCGGAATCGATACCAACGAAGGAACCGTCGGTCTGAGCGGTCTGATTGACTTTATCGGTGATTCGCTTGCTTCAGGCAGCTTTCCCTACCTGAAGCCATCCACGACCGTGCGGATTCCCGAAGGATTCTCCATCGGAGGCACGGTTGTCACGCAGGAAAACAAGAGCAGTTTTTTCGGCAGCGCGACGGTCATCATGCCCGGAGCCGACGAGCCTTTCATGACGCTCAATGAGACAAGCCTGAATCTGTATCTTACCTCCCGCTATCACCAGGGCGTGATCCTGGAGCCGGTATTTGCCGACGGCGTGAACAACCGCCATGTTTCCTGGTCGAGCAGTGATCCCGGTATTGTCAGAGTGTTTTCCAACGGCATTGTAGAGGCAATGTCAGTGGGAACAGCCACCGTCACCGCGACGAGCATGGGCGGTCAGACCGCCGAGTGTGTCTGCAGCGTCACAACTCCCATGGACATTATAGAAGCGCCGGATCAGGATAATCTCCCGGTGCATGCGACGGAAAACCATCCCGGTTTTCTGAGATGTGAGCTTCTTCTTTCAGGCGAAGAGATTTACTGCACGGAACACAACACGCCGTCCCTTGAACCCAATCCGTATCAGACGGAATTCGGATATGTTTCCGGCAAAATGACGTATACATGGGATTACAGAGGCGAGGACACAGACGTGGACATTCAGTTTATGTATGTCAATCCCGAATACGGCTTTGAAAAAATGGAGGTCACCGTCACTCCGACCGGCGGCACGGATGCCGGATTTGTGGAATTCGGCACATTTGAACCGGTCAGAAAAGGGTCGTTCTACCGTCTGCCCCTGACCATCCACGGAGCGGGCAAGGCGTCTGTCAATGTCAAATTTTACGCCAACGGACTCACCAATTACAGTGGAGAGAAATACAACCTGGTTGTCAATGACTGCACCTACAAGGATCCGCAGTGGAACTGGGCGGAGGACAATTCCTCTGTGACGGTCAAATGGACGTACAGCTTTGACGGTTCGGTCACCGAGCCTGTGCAGGCGGTTCTTTCACGGGAAGTCACGCTTGAGCCCACCTGCGTGGATGAGGGAAGCGCTGCCCTGACCGCCAAGGCAAATGACCCCAACGGAAAGGAATGGAGCGACGAAAAGAGCGAACCCGTTGAGGCGACCGGCATTCACACCTTTGAATGGGTGACCGACACCGACCCGACCTGTGCGGAGCCCGGTACCCAGCATGAGGAATGCACCGTCTGTCACGCGACACAGAGCGAGGGAACGGCGATTGAACCCACCGGCAATCACACATGGGAATGGGTGACCGACACCGACCCGACCTGCGGTCAGCCCGGCACCCGGCACGAGGAATGCACCGTCTGTCACGCGACACAGAGCGAGGATACGGCGATTGAACCCACCGGCAATCACACATGGGAATGGGTGACCGATACCGAACCGACCTGTGCGGATCCCGGCACCCGGCACGAGGAATGCACCGTCTGTCGCGCGACACAGAGCGAGGGAACGGCAATCGACCCCACCGGCAATCATACATGGGAATGGGTGACCGATACCGAACCCACGGAGCTGGATCCCGGTGAAAAACACGAGGAATGCACCGTCTGTCACGCCAAGCAGAATGAGCATACCGAGATTCCCGCACGCGGCGCGGACGATTACGTATTTACCGCCGACAGCGCCTTCAAATGGACGAAGGAAAGCAGCAACGGACTGAAGATGGTGATTAAAAACATCTCCGGCGACGATTCCACCACCATTGACAAGCTCGTGGACGTGTATGTGGATGACGCAAAACTCACCCGCGACACGGATTATACAGCGGAATCCGGCAGCATTGAGCTGACGCTCTCGGCGGAATTCCTCAGCACCCTAACCACCGGCGAGCATATGCTCCGGATCGAACTGACCGTCACCACCATCGAGCATACCTTCACCGTTACCGCCCCCGCCGCTTCCGACACCCCCGCCACGGGCGAAAGCGGCACGGCTGTTGCGGTCAGCATTGCCCTGATGCTGCTCGCGGCATACGGCGCGGTCTACGCATTTTCACGCAGAAAAAGGGTCGGAACCGTGCAGTAATTAAAATCGTCATTTGATGGCAGGATACTCATATAAGCAAAGTCTGCCGACATTCATCGGATTGGCAGGGGAATGTTGGCAGATTTTTTCTTGTAACATATTATAAAACACTTTGCACTGCAATAGCTCTTATTTGTAAAAATATTCAAAATGCAGCCGATAATTTATATTTTTTTTTGCGAATAAGGATACGATTCATACTACATTTTTCGGAAAAAATATGCTATAATAAATGGAAAAGATACTGGATACAGTCGTTTCCGGTCTTTGTATTTTTATTGAAGGAGGTATTTCGGTAATGAAAGCTATCGAAACACTTAATCAGAAGTTTAACTCGCTGCAGCGTTTAAAACCGAAGCAGAAGCGTCTCGTCCGCCTCGGCTGCGCGGCTCTCGCATTGACGCTGGCTGTCGGCGCGGTGCCGTTTATCAGAAGTCTTGCCGCCGGGAAAACGGCAGTATCCGACACCGATTTTGTAAGCGGAAGCGATGCGGCGACGGCCGATAATGCCGTCATCATGAACGGCGGCACAGTTGAGCCTAAACGGTATAACGCACTAGGCGGTATGGAATGGGTGCTTGCCAATTCCCTTGATGAGCTGAATCATGCTGCTTTACAGAGCAAGAGCAATATTGTTTTGAGTGATGTTACAAATTGGATAGAGAGCTACTTACCGGAGTTTATGGAACAAAACGGCTATGACAGTTCTCAGATCATCTACTTTGTTAACGATTGTACTTCGTCAATGATAGATTATTCCTATAAACATCCTCAGTACGGTATGCAGTCCGTGGGAACGCCTTTATCGCGGTTTGATTTTGACAGCAGCATAGTTTATTACATTCCCCGCGTTCCATCGACAAGCGTCACTCTTTCCCACACACGCATGGATCTGAATGTTGGCGATACCGAAACCATGACAGGTGAGCTGATACCCGCCAACACAAATGACAAGATCGTATGGAGCTCCAGCGACACGACCGTTGCCACGATTAACAATGACGGCACTGTGACAGCGGTCGGCTGCGGCAGTACTACGATAACCGCCACTGTCTACAACGACGTCTATGAAATTCCTGTAACGGTCAGCGGTCAGTCCTTCGTCAATCTCGATGAACTGGGAATTTCAGGTTGGGTTCTGGCGACAAGCTGGGAAGAAATTAAGAATGCTGCTTATATCGACTCGAGTTCGATTAAATCATGGGTTTCGCTGCAAAGAAGAAAGTACCCGACCCGAAAATGGGTGTATAAATATGACCCCGAGACGGAAGAGGCATACCAAAGATCCACATCTTCAGGCTCTTTCACGGAAGAAACCTTCGCCACGATGTCCAATGTCTATTATATCCCCAAATTGCCCTCCTACACCTATCACCCGGCGCAGCCGGCGACCTGCACGCAGCACGCCACAATCGCCTACTGGACGGATCAGGACGGCAACAAATTCCTGAATGCCAATACGGAAAATCCCGTTGATTCCATTGTTGACGAGACCAGCCCTCTCGGTGACCATGTCTGGGGCGAATGGCTGGTGACACGGGAGCCGACCTGCGGCGAATCCGGTGAAAAGAAGCACACCTGCTCGAAGTGCAATACTTTTGAGACAGAACCGATTGATCCCGATCCGACCAAGCATTCCCTGACGCATCACGAAGCGGTCGCCGCGACCTGTACCGCCACCGGTACGAAGGAAAACTGGGAATGCTCGCTCTGTCACAAGCGATTCAGTGACAACGCGGGCACCGTAGAACTGACAGACCTGACAGCCCTTGCCCTGGGCCACGAATGGGGAAGCGAAGCATGGAATTGGGCGTCCGATTACAGCAGCGCTTCCGTCACTCTGACCTGCGGCAGATGCCATGCGGAAAAGACCTTGACCGACAACGCGCCGCATATCGGGACAGTCGTGTCGCAGCCCACCTGTACCGAAAATAAGGTGGTGCGGTATGTTGCCAATGTGCAGGACGATGAAGACGACACCGTTTTCTACTCCGCCACTTCCGTCGACGTCGAAGTGGCAAACACCGCTCTCGGTCACACATGGGGAAATTGGGTGACTGATAAGGAACCCACCTGTGAGAAGCCCGGAGAGAAGCATGAGGAATGCGCCGTTTGCCACGAAAAACGCAGCGAGCATACCGAAGTCGAAGCCCTCGGTCACAACTGGGGCGAGTGGGAAGTAACGACCCCTGCGACGTGTGAAGAAGCAGGCGAGGAAACGCGCACCTGCACCCGTGACGCAAGCCACAAAGAAACCCGCGAAATAGCCGCCCTCGGTCACAACTGGGGCGAATGGACGGTGACAAAAGAAGCCACCGATACCGAAGCGGGCGAGGAAGAGCGTGTTTGCCAAAACGACCCAAGTCATAAAGAGACCCGCGAGATTCGCGCACAGCCTGATGATTATTCGTTTACCGACGACAGCACCTTCAAATGGAAGAAAGGCAGCAAGGACGGTCTGCTGATGGTGATCGAAAACATCTCCAACCCCGCCGACGACCCCGCTACCTTTGAGAAACTCGTAGCTGTCTATGTGGACGAAAATAAGCTCACCCCCCACACCGATTACACAGCGGAGGCCGGCAGCATCAGACTCACGCTCCTGCCCGGTTACCTCAACAAACTCAGCACCGGTGAACATACGCTGAAGGTGGTGCTGACCGTCACCACCATCGAGCATACCTTCACCGTTGCCGCCCCTGCCGGCACTGATACTCCCTCTACCGGCGAGAATGCCATCATGATTGCCGTCAGCTTTGTGCTTCTCACATTCGCATTGGCAGGATGTGCGTTCTCCTTCCTCCGAAAAAGAAAAGCTCAGACGTAAAAGTCACCTGCTATTTTAGAGCCTGTTCAGTATTACCGAGTGTGCGGATGGCACTATAAGATTTTTCTCCAAGGCAGCCAAAACCGCAGGCAATACTTGGTGTATGAATGAGGATTCAAAAACATAGCCGGATGAATTTTCACCTTATCCATTTATCGGCAGGAGTTGGTCGCTCATAGCCCCAATCCTCATCCGCGGCGTGGACAACAAGTTCAAATCCGTTCTTGACCGTAGATGCCATCGGGCATTTTTGGGGTGTTTTTGATAGTGAACCCTAGTGGAAAGACCTTGCTCCAATCTTTCTCCCCTATTTCAAGAAAATTCAATACTCAGTCAATCAAGCGTGCAGGTAGAAAATCTGTGCGCTTTTTGTAGATAAGCAACAAAGCCGATGATTAGAAGAAGGACGCTTGCTCTGCGTCCAACAGAAAAATCGTCGGCTTTTTTTGTTTGCTAAAAAAATTTGTAGGAGAGTGATTACCAAATGAGATTCAAAAGCCAGCAGCACAAGTCCACGTTCAAGAAAGCCATCAGCAAAAGCCAGCAGCACAAGTCCACGTTCAAGAAAGCCATCAGGAAGAAGGATAAGAAAGACACCCGGCTCATGGCGGCGATGTACCTGCTCACGGCGGACCAGATTCTGTGGAACAAAGTGAAGGGCAATATCCGAGAGAGCCGCATCGATTACGATGAAGTCAGGCTGGATACGGTGAGCGAAAACTGCTACACACTTTACAGTGCGTCGAAGGATATGTACTTCAACACCGACCATGTCTCACTCAGCGATATCTTCGATACCAAGCTGATCTCGGAAAAAATGTACAACGTCATCATCACCGCAATCAATATCCGGCGGCTGGGACTGGAGAAAGCGGAGGCGATAGAATATGCCATATAATAGGAAGGCATTTTCGGACGATTACGCCACTGAAACCTTTTACTTCCCTCTGTCGGTGCAGGTGGAGGACGAGGACAGCGAGGATCTGTATGACGTCACCAGCGGCTCGGTCAGATGGTTCGAGGATGAAATCCAAGAAGCTATCGACGATTATCAGTCCGACATCGAAATGGAGCGA
>CACWOX010000042.1 GCA_902762615.1 uncultured Ruminococcus sp.
TAATTCGCGCTCTTCCTTATTTAGCATAGCATTCACCTCTATGCTTCTATTTTATCACCCTTGTCAACTGCCTTATACTTTTTTTGGATTGCTATAGAAGAAACCGAACTGTATATCGTAATGATCTCAAGTCTTTTGCAATTGCAGAGTTGATTTCCGGTTGAGTTGACGGACTCAAGAAACGCTGCGCCTTTTATTTTGTGCCGTTATAGAATGTATCCCATGTATTTTGCGCTTAGAACCGCATATAAAACATAAAAACAATGAAAAAAGATGTTGCAATTTCTGAAAACCGTGCTATAATATATAGGCGAATTTGAAAATGATTTTCATTTTTATATTTTTTGATTTTACGTGAGTGAAGGCGGTGCAACGATCCATGCAAAACAGCGAATGTAAAAAGAATTACCGCACCCGGCAGCAGGAAGCCCTTGGGGCGTATTTCCGGTGCAATCCCGAAGCCTGCGTTACAGCTGACGATATTTATATGTATTTTATCGGCAGAGGGGATAAGATAGGCAAGGCAACCATTTATCGCAGCCTTGACCGTATGGTGGAAAGCGGCGAAATCAAAAAATTTCTCTCCGACGGCGGCGAAGGCGCGATGTATCAGCTGATCGACGGAGGCAACGGCTGTGACAGGCATTTTCATCTCAAATGTATCCGCTGCGGCACGGTCGTTCACATGGACTGCGAATTCATGGACGAATTTGAGCGCCATATCATGGAGCACCACAATTTCCGCGTGGACAACGGACGCACGATCATCTACGGTTTGTGCGGCAATTGCTCGGCAAACGTTGCGGAATAGTCCGGCGTCATCCATCACACAAAAAGCAAAAGAGGTATTTTCAAATACAATGAAAAGCAGAATTCTATTTAAAATACTGTCGCTGCTGCTCGCGCTTTCTATGCTTGCTACGATTTTTTCCGGCTGTACCAAATCTCAGCGCATCAGGAATGACGGAAAAATATCCATAGTTGCGACCATATTTCCGCAGTATGACTTTGCGCGAAGGATAGCGGGGGACAGGGCTGATATCAATATGCTGCTCAAACCCGGCATGGAGGCACATTCCTACGAACCCAGCCCCAAGGACATCATCGGGATATCCAAATGTGATTTGTTCCTCAATGTGGGCGGCGAATCGGAAAGCTGGCTGGAATCGGTGCTTGAATCGGCTGACAATCCCGACATGAAGATCGTCTCGGCGATGAACTGCGTAGATGCAATGGAGGAGGAAACCTCTGAGGGCATGCAGAGTCGCGAACATCATCACGCACACGAAAACGAATCCGACTCCGATCATCACCACGATGAAGAGGAAGAAGAGGAATACGACGAGCATGTATGGACCTCACCGATGAACGCCATTGCGATCGTCAACGAGATCAACCGTGCGCTCTGTGAGCTTGACCCTGACAATGCGGAATATTACTGCGCCAACACAAGCGAATATGTCGCCGAGCTGCTCGAGCTGGATAATTCCTTCCGCGAGATCATCGACGGTTCAAAGCGGAAAATGATGATATTCGGGGACAGATTTCCGCTGCTTTACTTCGTGAGGGAATACGGGCTGGATTATTACGCGGCATTCCCCGGTTGTGCCGCCGAGACCGAACCGAGCGCCGCAACGGTTGCCTTTCTGATTGACACGGTGAAGCGGGAGAAGGTTCCGGTGGTGTTTTATATAGAGCTTTCCAACCACAAGGTTGCCGACGCGGTTGCGGAAGCTGCCGGCGTTAAGACAGCGCAGTTCAACACCTGTCACAATATTTCCTCCGATGATTTTATTGCCGGAGAGAGCTATCTCAGCCTGATGCAGGCGAATCTCAATGTTCTGAGGGAGGCATTAAATTGAACAGCACGCTAATCAGATGCAGCGACGTGACGCTGGGTTACGAGAATATGACGGTGCTCGAGCATGTCAGCTTCGAGCTGAATAAAGGCGATTATCTCTGTGTCGTGGGTGAGAACGGCGCAGGAAAATCCACCCTGATAAAGTGCCTCGCCGGACTGAAAAAGCCGATGGAGGGGAAAATCACATTCTCCGGCAGCGTAAATCGCCGCGATGTGGGCTATCTGCCGCAGCAGACCGCTATACAGAGGGATTTTCCCACCTCGGTGCGGGAAGTGGTCATGTCGGGCTGTCTCAACAACAGCAGACTGATTCCCTTTTATTCCAAGGCAGACAGAGAACGGGCTGCCAATCATATGGCAGAGCTGGGAATAGGGGAGCTTGCCGACAAATCCTACCGCGAGCTTTCGGGCGGACAGCAGCAGCGCGTGCTTTTGGCAAGAGCGCTTTGCGCCTCGAATAAAATGCTGATTCTCGACGAGCCTGTGACCGGACTTGATCCCATCGTCACCGGAGAGATATATTCCATCATCAAGAAAATCAATCATAAATACGGCATGACCATCATAATGGTTTCACACGACGTAAAAACCGCAGTGAAAAACGCGAACAAAATCCTTCACCTCAAAAACACCGTTCAGTTCTTCGGCAGCACCGAGGAATACCTGAACAGCAGTACAGGACGTGAATTCATAGGAGGTCAGCGCTAAATGCTTGAAATGCTTTCATATCCGTTTATTATCAGGGCGCTGGTTGTCGGAACGCTGGTATCGCTCTGCTCCGCACTGTTGGGCGTGAATCTTGTGCTAAAGAGATATTCAATGATCGGCGACGGGCTTTCCCATGTGGCGTTCAGCGCAATGGCTGTCGCCACCGTGATGAACTGGGCGCCGCTGTGGGTGGCAATCCCTGTGGTGATAGCCGCGTCCTTTATCCTGCTGCAGCTTAGTTCGGGCGGTAAGCTGAGCGGCGATTCCGCCATTGCGCTGCTTTCAACAGGAGCGCTTGCGATAGGCATATTCATCATCTCAATGAAATCCGGCATTAATACCGATATCAACAATTATATGTTCGGCAGCGTGCTTGCCATCAGCAAGTCCGATGTGTCGCTGAGCGTGATGCTATCACTGGTCGTGCTGGTGCTCTACGTTCTCTTTTACAACAAGATATTCGCCGTCACCTTTGACGAGCCTTTTGCCAGGGCAACCGGCGTGAAGGTAGACTTTTACAATATGCTCATTGCGGTGCTGACCGCCGTCACGATTGTGCTGGGTATGAGAATGATTGGAGCGCTGCTGATTTCCAGTCTGATCATATTTCCGGCTATGTCGTCCATGCGGCTCTTCAAGTGCTTCAGCAGTGTGGTAATATGCTCGGCGGTCATTTCGGTGATGTGCTTCATTGCGGGACTGGTAGTGTCATTTGAATACTCCGCGCCTACCGGAGCGAGCGTTGTTATCATCAATATCGCGGTATTTGCCGTATTCTGTGCGATTGATTTCATCAAGGGCAGAATTCATCTGAAGGACTCCGCGTTTGACAAATAAAATAAAAACAGGCATTGCCTCACGGATTTTTTGAAAATTTGTGTTGCAATGCCCTTTATTTTGCGATATGATAGTATGTAGAAAGGAGCTGGCTGCCATGGCATCCACAAAGGAATATCTTGCATATATACTTGATCAGCTGGACGGCATCGAGGGAATATCCTATCGCGCCATGATGGGAGAATATATTCTTTATTGCAGGGGCAGGATATTTGGCGGGATATATGACAACCGATTTTTGGTCAAGCCCACCCAATCAGCTGAAAAGCTCATGCCGGACGCGCAGCGTGAATTGCCCTATGAAGGCGCGAAGGAAATGCTTTCGGTGACGGATACCGATGACAGGATTCTTTTGAAAAGGCTTGTCGAAGCGATGTATGACGAATTGCCGGAGCCTAAGAAGAAAAAATAATGGGAGAAACAGACAGATGAAAAAATATTCCCTGCTGATCATGTCGGCTGTGCTTGTTTTGTGCGTGTGGCTGACGGGCGTCGGAAGCGATAGGAACAGCACATCGGAACTGCCCGGAAAGCCTGTATCAGAGAGCAGCATTGCGATGAATGAGGATATTCCTGCCGAAGGTGAGATCGCCGAGGAGGAGCCGTTTGTCCCTAAGAAGCTGACCGCCGGAGAGAAGCAAATCATCGACCAGATCATTACCTATTACGGCTGCTACGGTTCAAAGGCTGAAAGCAAGGTAAATGCCTTACTGGACAGGCTGGGGGAATATGACGGCAGACAGAGTGGGCTTTGGGGCGAAATAATTGACTATTGGGATTATGTCAATCATAATATCGAAATCAATACCGCCTCGGTTCCCAAGGGGCTTCCCAAAGGCGACAATCTTTGCATTGTGGTGCTCGGATACGAGCTGAACGCCAACGGCAGTATGCAAAGTGAATTGAAGGGCAGGCTGAAATATGCTCTTTCCTGTGCGCGTCAATATCCCCAAGCCTATGTGTTTTGCACCGGAGGCGGCACGGCGCGGTTTAAGCCCGGCGTGACTGAGGCGGATGTGATGGGAGAATGGCTGCTGGATCACGGACTGGAACAAAACAGACTTATTAAAGAGAACAAGTCGATCACCACGACGCAAAACGCTGTATTCTGTCATGATATAATGCTGGAGCGTTTTCCGCAGATAGATTCGGTCATCCTGATCAGCAGCAGTTATCATATTCCGTGGGGAGCGTTGATGTTTGAAGCGGAATTCATGAAATCAAGGGTGGAAAAGAACACGTCCGAGATTCATGTTATTTCAAATTACGCCTACAGCACTTCCAATAATATCTACAAAACGAGCGAAATACTTCGCTGGCAAACCGCAGGACTGCTTGAACTGGCAGGAAACAACCAACTGGCTAAGGCGTATTATTACAATTATTATACCAAACCCAAACTGTGACAGCGCTTTGCTTTTATTCCGATGAATCAGGGTGAATTTGAATATGCATTTACTTGTCAGAATATGTATTGTCGGCATAATGATACTTTCGTGGTCATGCTTTGTGGAGGAAACCGCCAATTATTATTTTCTCTATAGGGGAGAGAGAAACCGCTTCAGAATGTGTGTATTTTTTGCAATAGGTATAATGAGCACATTTTTATTTGCAGAGTACTTTTTCTTACATAATCTCATTCAATAAAAGGAGCTGACGTATCAAAATGAGACTGCTTATAGCCGAGGACGAAAAATCGCTTTCTAAGGCGCTCACCGTCATTCTTGAAAAGAACAACTATTCCGTTGACGCCGCATACGACGGAGTGGAAGCGCTGGATTATCTGGCGGTCGGACAGTACGACGGTCTGATACTTGACATCATGATGCCCAGGATGGACGGTCTGACGGTGCTCAGAAGGCTTCGCGCCAAGGGAAATAATATTCCCGTGCTGATGCTCACCGCCAAGTCTGAGATAGATGACCGCGTGACGGGACTCGACTGCGGAGCCAACGACTATCTCACAAAGCCCTTTGACACCAAGGAGCTTCTTGCACGCATACGCGCCATGACCAGAGGGCGTTCGGGCTCCCAAAGCTCGGTGCTGACAATGGGCAATATCTCCCTCGACCGCACTACCTATGAATTGTCCTCGCCCAGCGGCAGCTTCCGTCTGGCAAACAAGGAATTTCAGGTGATGGAGCTGCTTATGAGCAACCCGAAGCAGCTGATTCCCACCGAGCTGATGATGGAAAAAATCTGGGGCTTCGACAGCGATTCCGAGATCAATGTGGTGTGGGCTTATATCTCTTACCTTCGCAAAAAGCTGACGGCTCTCAATGCCGACATAAAGATAAAGGCGTCGAGAAATGCGGGCTATTCACTGGAGGCGGTGGAATGATCAAGAAGCTGCGCCATAAATTTATTGCCATATCGGTGCTGTCGGTATTTCTGGTACTGCTGGTGATAATGAGCGCCATCAATATTCTCAATTACAGTCATGTGGTGCGAGACAGCGACGCTGTTTTGGCAGTGCTGGCGGAAAACGGCGGACAGTTCCCCAAGCGTGAAGGCAGCTTTAAGCGGGGCAGCAAAAATCACAGCCGCGACTGGCTCTTTGAAGAGCTTTCCCCTGAGCTTTCTCCTGAGCTTGCTTATGAGTCGAGATATTTTACGGTGCGTCTTGGCTCAAGCGGAAGTGTAACTTCGGTCGATACCGGCAGGATATCTGCCGTTGACACCGACACCGCAAGTGAGTATGCCGAGAAGGTGTGGAAATCGGGACGCAAACGCGGATTTTTGTCGAGCTACCGGTATTTGGCATCTGAGGACAACGGCTGCATGCTGATCATCTTTCTCGACTGCCGCAGCCGCATTTCGTCCTTCCGATCGTTCCTTGTCTACAGCGTGATAGTCTCGCTGGCGGGCATGGTGGCGGTAGGCATTCTGGTGCTGCTGCTCTCCAAAATGGTGATGAAGCCGGTGCAGGAGAGCTACGAAAAGCAGAAGTCCTTCATCACCGACGCCGGACATGAGATAAAGACACCGCTGACAATCATTGACGCCGACGCTTCCATACTCGAGATGGACTGCGGTGAGGACAACGAATGGATTAAGGATATCCGCGCACAGGTGAGCCGGCTGACCTCGCTGACCAAGGACTTGATTTACCTCTCCCGCATGGAAGAGGAAAAGCCGCAGGTGCAGAATATAGACTTCCCGCTGTCCGACGTGATCACCGAGACAGCGCAGTCCTTCCAGGCGCTTGCAAAGGTGCAGCAAAAGACCTTCCGCGTGGAGGTGGAGCCGATGCTCAATCTCTGCGGCGACGAAAAAGCGATTACGCAGCTGATTTCGATACTGCTTGACAACGCTTTGAAATATTCCGACGAGCACGGAACCATTTCTCTTAAAGCGCATTCCAAAGGCAGGAATGTCTGCATTGAAGTGTTCAACACCGCCGAAAAGGTGGAAACCTCGGAGCTTGGCAGACTGTTCGACCGATTTTACCGCGCCGAAAAATCAAGAAACTCGCAGACGGGCGGCTACGGAATCGGTCTTTCGATCGCAAGGGCGGTGGTTGACGCGCACAAGGGCAGAATTACCGCATCCAGCGCCGACGGCAAATCGCTGCTGATCACCGTCATTCTTTAACGTGGAGAGATGGATATGATGTGGACTGACAAATACCGCAAGGCGTTCGCGCTGAGCTATGACGACGGCGTGTATCAGGACGTCCGGCTGGTAAAGATTCTCAATCAATACGGGCTGAAATGCACCTTCAATCTCAATTCCGGACTGATGAATCCGCCCTATGTGTGGGAATCGGACGGCGTGAGAATCGAGCGTATGCCGCCCGAAATGCTGCCGGAGCTTTACCGTGGACACGAGATAGCTTCCCACACCGTCAGTCATCTGGATCTGACGCAGCTGAGCGACGGCGAGCTTTTCAGCGAAGTCATCGACGACAGACACGCTCTGGAAGCGCTCTTCGGGCAGAGTGTGCGAGGGTTTGCCTATCCGTATGGAAACACGGGCAAAAGGGTGAAGTTCCTGCTGAATATGTGCGGCATTGACTACGCCAGAGGCGTGAAATCGACCTATTCATTCGAGCTGCCGGAGGATATGCTGGATATTGCTCCGACCTGCCGCCACAAGGAGGACGAGATATTTGACCTTGCGCGGCAGTTTATCGAATGGCAGCCGGACAGCCCGAAACTCTTCCTGCTGTGGGGACACAGTTACGAATTCGACATGCAGCGCGGCTGGGAACGCTTCGAGCGTTTCTGCGAGCTGATGGCGGGGCATGACGATATCTTTTACGGTACATGCGGAGAAGTACTGGCGAAAGGGGGTGAACTATATGGATAAAAAGTTGCAGGACGCTATCGAAAAGCTCAAGGGCGCAGTTGGAACCATCAGAAGCAAGGAGGACGCCATCGACTTCCTCGTCAAGGAGACCAAGCTGCCCAAGGCGGAGTGTGAAAAGGCGTTTGAAGCTGTGGCAAAGGTGGATTTCAAAGACCTTGCCGGCAAGCTGCCCGAGGGAATAGCCGATAAGATTCCTTCCGGCATCACAAAAAAATTCGGTCTGTAAGGTTTTTTCGCCAAACTTTGCGCTAATTTTTATTGCACATGGGTTATTCTTTTAACGAGGATAACTTGTGTGCATTTTTTGTGCGGAAAGGAACGGACGACATGTCAGTGACATTTGAGAGAAAAAGCGATACGCTGATTGCTTTGCTTTCAGGCGAGATAGACCATCATACGGCAGCGGAATTCCGCGAGAGCATAGACCGCGAGGCGGAGATGCTGCGCCCCGGACTGCTGGTGCTGGATTTCGGTGGAATAGGCTTCATGGATTCGTCGGGAATCGGGTTGATCATGGGCAGGTATAAAAATGCCGCGGCTTACGGCGGCTCGGTTCGGGTAATAAACGCGCCGCCGATGATTGAGCGAATGATGAAGCTTGCGGGCATCGGGAGACTTGATGTGCTGTGATGGTAAAATTATTTTCAGACATTTACAAATAATTTTAAAATATGTAATACAAGATTATTATAAAATGAAAAAGCGAGGGTATAATATAAAATGAAGTCTAAAGCAAAAAATGAAATGAAGCTGGTCATTCCCAGCAATTCGGCAAACGAGAGCTTTGCACGCACTGCTGTCGCGGCATTTATGGCTCAGCTTGACCCGACGATTGAGGAAATGACCGACGTCAAGACGGCAATTTCCGAGGCTGTTACAAACTGCATCGTCCACGCCTACCGCGATACAATCGGCACTATCTGGATCGAAGCAAGGATCTATGACGACGGCCGCATTTGCATATCGGTCAAGGACAAAGGCTGCGGCATTCCCGACGTAGCAAAAGCCCGTGAGCCGCTCTTTACCACGGGCGGCAGCGAACGCGCGGGTCTTGGCTTTGCGGTAATGGAGAGCTTTACCGATAAGCTGAGAGTACGCTCTGCGGTAGGCAAGGGAACCACAGTCACCATGGAAAAGCGCATAGCGCAGAGATACCGTCATGACGGCTGAGCAGACAAAGCTGGTCACCGAAAACATAGGTCTGGTTCACGCCTGCGCACGTCGTTACATGGGACGCGGTATTGATTATGACGATCTGTACCAATCGGGCTGTGAAGGTCTGGTGAAGGCTGCAACAGGATTTGACAGCAGCCGCAGCGTAAGGTTTTCCACCTATGCCGTTCCGGCGATACTGGGAGAAATACGCCGTCTTTTCCGCGACGGCGGTTCGGTCAGAGTGTGCCGCAGTCTGCGCGATCTTGGACTTAAAATACACCGCGCCGAGGCTGAATTCCGAAATGCCGAGGGGAGAGATCCCACTGTAAGCGAGCTTGCCGAAAGATTGGGTGTAGAGCCGGAGAGCATAGCTGAGGCGATAGATGCCTCCCGTCCGGTGCTGTCGCTAACTGCCGAGTACGACGGAGAGGAATTTGAAGAGGATGTGCCATCGGAGAGCTTTGATGAGACGCTGGTGGATCTTGTGGCACTCAGAGAGGCAATCGCCTCCTTGGAGGCAACCGACAGGGAAATCATTCGCTTGAGATATTTCGGCAGAAAAACACAGTCATATGTGGCAAAGGCTCTTGGCATGACGCAGGTTCAGGTATCAAGGCGTGAGCGCAGAATCATCAATTGCATGAGGGAACAGCTTATCGAGTGATAATGCGCGATGTTTTGCGTTTTATCTGTGTAAATCTTATTGACTAATTGTTAATTAATTGATATTTAGTTCTCAATTGCCTGTTTTGGGAACAAAAATGTATTGCAAAGTTTTAAGATATGTAGTATAATAATTATGGGGAAGTGATGCTCCTTGTGTCACTGTAAAGGGCAATTTCAGCGCGTTGTTGCCTTTGCCCTGCACCCGGAGATCAGTCCTACGGTTTCCGGTGTGCCGTATGAATACATAGGATAAAAAGCGAAAATCTTATGCACTGTCGTTTTGTTTTTGAATGGTCTGACGGTGATAATGTTTTAATCTTTTTCGAGGTGATATGAAATGCCGCGTATTATTAACGGTGAAAAAAACAACATTGTAGGAGAAAACATTCGTATTCTGAGAGTTACCCGCAGAATGAGTCAACAGGATCTTGCCGACAAGCTCGATGAGAAGGGCGTTTATGTTTGCAGGGGCTCAATTTCCAGAATTGAGGACGGTTTACGCACCGTTACTGATATAGAGCTTAAGGGTTTTTCTGAGGTCTTTAACGTGACTGTTAACGATTTATTTGTTGAGCGTGATGTTTTTGGTGAGCAGGTAAGATAATTTAAACTTTAGGCTATTTTGGTGATGGAATGGCAAATGGGTTAAGTTTGGAAGATTGTCGATTTAACGTGTAGGATACTTTTGTCGATTCATTAAAAAAATATGCAGTGCAATGCCCGATGACATGGTTTTTTTTACCGTGTGCCGGGCATTATCGTTTTTTATGGGCTTTTGATGGATATGTGTGGGGTAAAACATAAAGAAAACTTAAAGATTGAATAATTTGCTTGACAAATTTTGAATAGAGTGTTACCATATACTCAAATGATGAATGAAAAAAGGAGTGCGTTCAATGAAGCTGTATCATGATAGTAAGGGGTACACGAAATTCTGAGATGTTTTTATGACGTTTTGACCGTTATAAAAATGTCGTCAGGTTCGTTGTGCCAATAGAATTTTTTTTGATTCCTTTTGCGCTGTGTTATTATATATGCTTTTTGCTTGGTATATGCGGAGAGGGAGTTTTCGGCTGCTGTCTGAAGGCGGCTGATCAATCGTACAAAATCGTACAATATTATTGGCAGTTATCCTGATAACATCATGTTACATTGCGTTAATTGGACTGCGCTGTTATAATAAATACAGCTTGCTTTTTCCAGTGGGTTTCATGTGTGCCTGTTTTGCATAAGGCGATTAAAAACAAAAAACAAAAACCCATGAACCCGGGAAGAATGCGGCATATCTGAGATTTATAATACCTGCGTGCTTTTCCAATTATTTTGTTGTCGGGGTCATTGGGAAGGATTCGCGGGATTTTTTTGTTTTCCTGCGATGAAATTGATTTGATTTTTGAATTGAAAAGCAGGGAGGGTATAACACCTATGCAATTAAACTATAAGGTATTTATCATTGAAGAGGACGGCTGTATGGCAGAGAACATCGAAGCGCTTCTCACGCAGTCGGGCTATGTTATCAATTATGCTTCCACCGGTCTGGACGGAGCCAAGGTGGAATTGCTCTGCGCCTGTGAGCGTCCCGAGGCGGTTGACGGAGCGCTGGAATCCGCAGAACGCGACATCAGGCACTGCCGCAAGAGCAAGATGAGAATACTCACATACAGGGATCTGGAGCTTAATCTTGACACACGCGAGGTCACTGTAAGAGGTGTTCATATCGAGCTTACCTCCATAGAATACGGCATTCTGGAATTGATGCTCAAGAGTCCCTCCAAGATATTCAGCAAAACCAACATTTTCGAGTCGGTCTGGGGGGAGAAGTATTTCAGCGAGGACAACACCGTAAATGTCCACATGAGCAACCTTCGCGGCAAGCTGCGAAGAGCTGCCGACGGTCAGAATTACATTCAGACCGTATGGGGACAGGGATACCGCCTTGCACCCGAGGCGGCGTAAAAATTACACAATGAATAAAAGATGGGCTTCACCCTGGAAAATCCTGATTCCATGGCGAAGCCCTTTTGCGTGTGCGGATTATTCAAACGGTATTTCTGTCGGCTGACGGTTGATGAATACCGTCGCACAGTTGAAGCCTGCCTGCTTTGCCGCCTCAATGCCTTCCTTCATGCCGACAGCTATGTGTTCGGGAACGTGCGCATCGCTTCCGAGAGTGATGTATCTGCCGCCAAGCTCTCGGAATTGCCTGATGTATTCCACAGTGGGCAGCAGGAATCCGCTGGGGCTGCGAAGTCCGGAGGTATTGATTTCCAGCGCCTTGCCGTTTGCCGCAAGGGTGGCAAGAATCTCTTTCATAATCGGATGGAAGCGCGAAATATCCACCTGTACACCGTCGCGGTCGGTGATGTAGCGCAGGGGATAGGTAAAGTGGGCGAGAGAGTCGAATTCATTCCACCGTACCATTTCCAGCAGCTCTTCAAAATACCGTCCGATGAGGTCGTATGCCTGCTCTTTATTCGGATGCAGGTAATAAAAATCCTCTTCGCCTGCGATGTTGTGCAGAGAACACAGTACAAAGTCATATTCGCACAGACCCAAAGCAATGGCGGTTTGTTCGGGCGATTGCAGCGGCTCGCCAAGCTCTATGCCCCGCAGCACGGTTATGTCGTGGTATTTCTCATTCAGCTCGGATGCCTGCGCGTTGGAACGGGCAATATTGGCGTCGCTCCATTCCAGAATATCGCAGTGGTCGGTGATGGCAATGTATTCAATTCCCAGCTCACGCGCCCGTTCAACCACCCTCTCGGCAGGCGTTTCGGAGTCAAACGAATTGTTTGTATGCAGGTGACAGTCGCAGCGTGTAATTCTTTCCATTTTTTATATAGCTCCTTGATCTGTGGATTATATAACACTATTATAAGATATATCGGACAATATTGCAATGCTAAAATCATTTAAAACATTACAAAAACATATTGACAAAAATTACTTCATCTGATATAATAATTATAACGTCAGATAAAGTAATTTATTGACGGAGGGAGGCGCGGCATGGTTGAACTCAGCAGTGACGTAATGAGGGGCTACAATGACGTGATAGTGCTAAGCGTACTTGCTCAGGGAGATTCCTACGGCTATGAGATTTCGCGGCGCATCAATGAGCGTTCAGGCGGCAGGTATCCTATCAAGGAAACGACGCTTTATTCTACCTTTGCGAGGCTGGAACGCAGCGGATATATCAGCTCCTATGTAGGCGCCGAGACATTCGGCAGACAGCGTACCTATTACACGATGACCGAAAGCGGCAGGAAGTATTTACTCGTCAAGTGCGAGGAATGGCAGCTTGCCAAGGAGGTTATCGAAGCGTTCATTGACAAAATTATTGAATCATGAGAGGAAAGTGTTATTATGGAAAAAATGGAAAATGCAGAAATGATGAAAAAGACCTGTGATAAGATAAAAATGTACCTTGACAATATGTTTGCATCACTCCCCCAGACAGAGCAGGCGGCTCGCATGAAGGAGGATATGTACTGCTCTATGCTGGATAAATACAATGGTTTTATCGGCGACGGAGCCAATGAGGACGAGGCTTTTGGCAGGATAGTGGGGGAATTCGGATCGGTCGAGGACATACGTGCCGAACTTGCGCAGGATTCTGCGCCGTCGGTCGAAGCACAGCCTTTGGAGGTTCAGAATACAACAGCAAGCAACATTTCACCGGAACGAAAGAAGCAGTATGACCGCTTTAAAATCAAGCAGGGAATTGCCGTTGCCTGCGGTGTTATACTTTGCATTATGGCGGTGTTCGGATATCCTTATTATTCCATGTATATGTATGCGGATCGGGAAAATGTGGTTTTTGGCATACTCATTGCTTTGGGCGTGTTCCTGTTTGTGGCTGCCGGCACAGGTGAAGCAAAATTCTATGATATTACTTCGCCGGAAGCGCTTAAACCGGGAGTGAGCGAGGAACGAATGAAAGAATACCGCAAATTTCTGGGCATTCGGCAATGGCTGATCTCACTTGCGGTCGCATTGTTTGTAGCATCGCCGTTTGCATATGAATGGAATTTCAGCATAGTGATAATGCCCGTGCTGATTGCTTTGGGTGTGGCAATTCTGATTATCGTCGGCAGCATTCATGGCACATACAACGATGTTCGTGTTGACAAGTGAGCGGGATAATATCGGATTTTTCTTCGGGTTTGCTGTTTACAATCCAATCAGTTTGTGCTATACTTTAATCCATACAGACGAAGTATGGAGTGAGTAAAAAAATGACGGCATATGAGCAGATGGTTAAGTATGAGATAGCTCTTGATATGGGGCTTTTGTCCCTTGACGATCTGAGGGAATTCCTCAACGCGGCGCTGAGGGAAAAGGACGTTCCGTATATTTACACCGACGTTTTCCTTACGCTTGACAAGGGTCAGGAGGAAGTGATCAACGCGATTTTCTACAACCTGCAGGGAAATTACACTGCTGACCGCCAAGCGGACAATGTAGTGCAGCGTGCGCTGATCGGCGTGATAAGGGACAAATATCATTCCGGCGAGATAGACAAAGAGAAGTGCGTTGCCTTTCTCCACCGCCTGACCGATTATTCCGAGGGCGACTGGAATCTGCTTGCCATCGACGAATACTACAAGCTCAACAAGAGCGGATATTGCAGCGATGCGGATTTTGAAGTCAGGCTGAACGATATTTTTGCCAAGGCAATACAATGATTATTCCGATTATCAAGCAAATAAGTAAACAATAAAACAATATAACAATCAAGCATAAAAAACTCGTCTGACGCATTACCTGTCATTAAGGTGGTCAGACGAGTTGATTTTTTTTGCTGATTAAAGAATAATGGCTGCGCGTCAGCTTTCGGAATCAAGCAGCTTAATTTCGGGCTTGACCTCGGGCGAAGATTCCTGTTTTTCGCTGTCGAGCTTGCTGTATGCCCTGATCATGCGGAGCGCCCAGTCTCTGCCAACCATGCATACGCGTGAGGTGTAAATGGCGTTGACCACAGCCGAGAAGCGCTTTTCGATGGACGCGTAAACCTCAGGGTCGATCATAATGGAACGGGTTCTTCCGTCGTCGCAGAAGAAGATAAGAGCGTCCTTGTCATCGCGGCGTTCGTAATAGATGTTGATGACGCCGACGCCATCAAACTGCTTTGTGAATATGTCAAAATAGACGAACTTCGCTATTTCAATAACGCCGTCATTCAATCCGAACTCAGCAATTTTGATTTTTTCCATAAGCTCATTGACGGTAGTGACAACGCGTATTGCGTAATTGGGCGCCTTGAAATTATCCTCGATGGCGCTTCTGATTGCTTCATAGTCGAAGGTCTTCAGCTCTTCCTGAGATGTGACCGGACGGAAGTAGATCATCAGGCGCTTTTCCATGTCGTGATAGGTGATTCTCGACACCACCTGAAGTCCCTGACCGCATTTCGGGCATTTTTCATTGAAAAGCTCACCGGAAAGCACCTTTGTCTTATACTCGGGATCATTTTGCACATTGATTATGGCAGGGCGGGAAACCTCTACATCGGCTCCGCACTCGGGACATTTAATTGTATATTTTTTGTTCTCCATTGCTGATGAGACACATCCTTTCTCATTGATTATATCATAATAACATTAAAAATGGAACATTTTTTTTAAATTTTTTTGGTAAATATTTAAGAGGTTTTTGTACGAAATCAATAATATTTCAATATAACTATTGAAATCATGTCTCTTTGGGGGTAAAATATATATGTAAAATTGGAAACATAATTTTTATAATTAAGGAGGCTTGCGCAAATGCAGCAGGACAATATTGACGCATTCACCGGGGGCGTAAGACCCGACGGACTGAAAAACAAGAGCGATATCAAGGTGCTGGTCTGCTTTTTGCTCAGCCACAGCACGCAGCCGCTTTCACGCAAGGATCTGACGGATATTTTCCTTGACCGCGGGCTTGCGAATTATTTTGAGGCAAGCGACGCGATTTCTTCGCTGATAAAGCACGAGAATGTTGTGGAGCACACGGAGGACGGCACGCTTGCCATCACCGACAGCGGCAAGATAATAGCCGATACGCTTTATGACGCGCTGCCTCTGACCATCAGGGAAAAGTCGCTGGACGCCATGTCAAAGCTGATCAACCGACGCCATGTCAGCAAGCAGAACAAAACAAAAATAGAAGCGTGCGACAAGGGCTATCACGTCACATGCACGGTCAACGACGGCACTATGGAGACGATGAGCGTCAAGATTTATGTGCCGACATATAATTATGCCACGGTAGTGCGGGACAGATTCCTCGACGATCCCGAAACGCTCTATCGCGCAGTCATGGCGCTGCTCACTGACACACCGCAAATCGCTCCCAAGCCCAAGAAGCCGATCCGGCGGATATGATAAGCGGCATTTCTTCTCGTGGAACGTTCAACTGTCGCAGGCAATAATCACCGTATTGCATCCCTTTCGACTGTGAATGATTCATCATGCAGCCGGAGGGGATTTTTTTAACGTGATGTTTTTTAAATCTATTGATTTTACGGTGATAATATGGTAAAATAAACATAAATTGGATTGTGTTAATGTACAATCTAATCAAAATGAAAGGAATGATTTATTCATGAGCGGTAAGAAATTACTTGCCATCGCGCTTACTGCCGCGATGTTCCTGTCAGCCGGAAGCGGCGCGTTTGCGGCGTCGTCAGAGACAGACGATGACGTGAAGTCGTCGCAGACAACGGTTGTCAAAGGCTCCGACGTCGGTCCCCGCGTGTTTGGAGAAGGCGATTCAAGCGGCTCCTGCGGTGACGCAATGACATGGTCGTATGACGAATCGACCTGTGTTCTGACAATCAGCGGAAGTGGAGAAATGACAAGCCATCCGTGGGAGGATTACAAGGAAAATATCGTCGGTGTGAAGTTTAGCGGGAATATTACTTCCATATGTGATGATGCATTTAGTGACTGTAAAAACCTCAGCAAGATTACAATTCCCGCTTCGATAGTGACCATTTGCGGTGGGGCTTTTTACAACTGCATGAACTTGGAAAGTATCAGTTTTGCAAGCGGTTCCAAGCTCAGTGAAATAAAGTCGAATTATGATTATTGGCGTAGCGGAAGTGACAAAACACATGGCGCATTTGAAGGATGTACGAACCTTGAGAGAATAGTTTTGCCTGACAGTGTTACAGTAGCTGAATCTGATTTATTTCAGGATTGCAAAAATCTTGAAACGGTTGTATTAGGCAAGAATCTTCAAGCGGTTCCTTCTTGGGCATTTTATAATTGCTCAAATCTTACAAGTGTTACAATTGGCGCCAATACAACAGCAATTAATCAAAAAGCCTTTCTCAATTGCAAAAATCTTGAAAGCATTACTATTCCAGACAATATAAAAATCATTGAAAACAACGTTTTTGAAGACTGCACCTGCCTGACCAGCATTAAACTGGGCAGTTCGCTGGAGAGTATAGGAGATTATGCTTTTCTCAATTGTGCTCTGAGTGCGGTTACGATTCCTGCGTCCGTTACCACTTTAGGCAGTTCGTTTTATGGAGTAAAGAGTCTGAAAAGCGTTATATTCAATAGCGGTTCAAAACTGTCCGAAATAAAAACCAATTATGATTATTGGCGCAATGATAAATATCAGGGAACCTTTGAAGGTACCGGTCTTGAAAAAATAGTTCTTCCGGACAGTCTCACCGGCATGGGAAGAGAGGCTTTTGAGAATTGCGAAAATCTTAAAACAGTTACGTTGGGCAAAAATCTTGAAGCTGTATCATCATGGGCATTTCATAATTGCACAAATCTTGCAACTGTCACAATAGGCACAAACACTGCCGAAATCAATGACCATGCGTTTTGTGATTGCTCGAAACTGACAAATGTCACAATAGGAACAAACACTACGACCATTAAGGATTATGCTTTTCAAGGCTGTACAGCTTTAAAAACCATCACTATTCCCAATAGGGTTTCTCGTATTGAGTCGTACGTCTTTGAGGGGTGCAGCAGTTTGTCCAGTATAAAGCTTGGTAGCTCTCTGGCTAGTGTAGTGACACGATGACATTTATAGTTATAGAGAATTACATTGAGGAAAAGTAGGATATAAAGATATAAGTTTGGTTCTGGCATCGGCAGTGGT
>CACWOX010000043.1 GCA_902762615.1 uncultured Ruminococcus sp.
AAATGGGTGCAGAAAAATTGCCCGTAGAAATGCCTGAAACGTTCGATTCTATGCGCATTTAGAGCTTTTTTCAGAATCCAAGTTTCACGGATTCAGGTAAAAAGATAAAACAACTTGGATTGCTTGAACGGGTCGGCTCGAATAAAACGGGATATTGGAAAGTGCATTTATGATAGAATGAAAGAGACAACAAATCCTGACAGGAGCGTGATACAATGGGCGAAAATGTCAACAGCCGTACCCTGAAAACCCGCAAAGCTCTCCGCAATGCGCTGGCGGAGCTTCTGACCGGGAAGGAACTGCACAAGGTGACAGTGCAGGAGATAGCCGACAAAGCCGATGTGAACCGTGTGACATTCTACAAGCACTATCAGGACGTGTTTGATCTGTATGACAAAATGGAGGAAGAAACCCTCATCGAACTGGGGCTTCTCGCGCTTCGGCTGGAGGAACTGCCAACAGAGGCGTTTTTCACACAGCTTTTAGACTATATTTCGGACAACCGCGTGATATTCGGCATGGTGTTCAGCCCGAACAGCACGGGACAGCTCCGCGCGAAGCTGTCAAACATGATTGAGGGCATTTTCCGTCAGGTGGAGAGCGAGAAGACGGGAACGCCCATCATGGACAGCCGTCTGTCCTATCTGAGCCGCTACCGTGCGCAGGGGTGTCTTGCCGTGATCTCGATGTGGGTGCGGGACGGTTTCCGTGAACCGCAGGCGTTCATCGTAAAAACCATTTCCGCGCTTGACAGCAGCACGGGAAAGCTGTTCGATACCGCACACACATGATAGTTCCCCACATAAGAAATCAAGCCCGACAGCGAATCAAATGTCCGCCGTCGGGCTTATTGTATTTACGCTTTCTTCACCATCTCGCGGAAGGGATTACAGAAAATGCTTGATAAATTCCGCATCGGTCAGTGCACTTTCAAGAATACGGCTCAATACTGATGTGTAGCCTTTTCCGAGCGATCTGGCGGTTTGCAGTGCTTTTGGGGAAAGCCGCAGCGTGACGGTCTGCTTTTTGCGCTCCTCGCGGGACTGTTCGGAGAGCCTTACCATTTGGCTCAACTGTTCGGCGGTCAGTTCGGGACAGTCCTCGTCGGGTTGTGCCGGACGGTCTTTCAGCCTTTCAAGCATTTGTTTCTGCGCATCTGTCAGCGGTGCTTTCAGGTCAATATCTTTGCGAATCATCATAATAATAACGCCTCCGTTCCTGTTTTGTGGCTTTTCGGGCTGAAATCAATCTGATTGCTTCGCCGCGTTCTGTGTATACGACCATGACGAGAAATGCTTCTCCGCCGATCAGCCCTATGGTGATATAGCGGTCTTCATCGTCAGAGTGCAGTTCATCGTAATATTCCAGCCGGTTCTCGTCGCCGAATACCAGAGCAGCGGTCGAAAAGTCAATTCCGTGTTTGATTATGTTTATTTTTTCCTTTTCATCGTCCCACTCAAACTGCATTCTATCCCTCCTGGATAATATTCTACCACAAAGCAACACAAAATGCAATACTTTTTGTGTTGCTTTTCTGAAATTCCGGTAAAATATCAAGCCCGACAGCGAATCAATGTCCGCCATCGGGCTTTTATTATTGACTGTTTGTTGCTTCGCAAAAGATGATCAATCCGTAAAGTATCGGAAATTTTGAATTTTACGGGTCAATTAGTCTTATAACATCGGACAAGTGTTTTTCTCTTCACGGTCAAGTTTCACACTGAATGCCTTCTTGTTGGAACTGTCTTTTTCTTTTGCACGGCAGGTTCCCATAATGAAGCCCACATAGTAAATCATCTGAGGAATACAGATCAGCGAACACGCAGCCGTCAGCAGGATGGACAGGAGCATATTCATCAGAGTCTTCAGGCTCCCGTATAGGGAGCCGATTCTTGTACCAAGATCACCAGCGGAAAAGGCTTTCAGCTCTCCCGCAGGGGCAGACAGAATCCGCATCATGAACGCCGCCTGCAAGGGAATGGCGACCTTTGAACTGATACGGGCAAGGAGCAGTTGTTTCATCGCGGTGACCAGAAACCCCGCCGCGGTTACGAGCAGCAAAATGACAAGAATGACCCTGAGCAGACGTATATCTCCGAATCGGGTCACATTCGATGTAAGCACCTTCGTCATCACCGGCGTGACCATACCGAGCAGCAGCGCGGCGACGGTGGCTGCCAGCAGCATCAACAGTTCGCCGGAGGAAACCGAGGAACGGATGAATTTCCATAGTTCCTTTGTGTCGATCTTCCGCATAGGCAGCGGTCTGTAATACAGGATTGCCTCCTCTTGAAACTGCTCCGCCAGCGCAGACGTAACCCGCATTCTTCTGCCGCTGTCGAGGTCTTTATAGAAGCATCCTCTGTCCCATGCGGGAATCAGGGCAACGGGTCTCCCGTCTTTAAGAAATCCTAACATCACGCCGGCGGCGTCTTCATACCAGTTTTCTTTCAGCCGGACTGACCTCCACATGATACCCTGTGGTCGGAAATAATGCTCCTGATACCACTCGACCGTCGGTTCGGGGTTTGAGGCGTAGGGTATGGAAATGTTCAGACTTTTCCCAAGCTCTTCCATGACGCTGAGCATACGGAGCCGTTCGCTTTCCAAGGCGTTTTCTGCCTTTTGCCCCACAACGACGCCGGCCAGCTTTTGAAACGCTTCCACAAACATCTCATCTTCCAGCCGGTTTTTCTTTTGTATCCTTTCATCAAATATTCCCACTTGACTTCCCTCAGCTATTCTTTACCAGTGAATAATACAGTCCTCTTTGTGTCATTAATTCTTCATGCGTACCCTGCTCAGCAATCTGTCCCCGGTCGAGAACAATAATCCGGTCGCAGTCCCGGATCGTGGACAGCCTGTGCGCGACGATCAGGCAGGTAATGCCGCGTTCGCGAATGTTTTTTACCACTAAGTTTTCTGTGGCGGCATCCAGCGCACTGGTCGCCTCATCCATAATAATGACAGAAGGATCGGCGGCAAGCGCCCTGGCAATTTCGATACGTTGTCTCTGACCGCCTGAGAAATCCGCTCCGCCCTCCAGAAGGATATGCTGATATCCGTTTTCTCTTGCCATGATATCCTCATGGATATGGGCGTCTCTGGCGGCAAGAATCATCTCAAAATCTTCGATGGATTCATCCCACATTTTGATATTGTTGGCGATGGTATCCTGAAACAGAACGATCTTCTGGTCGATCACACTCAGCGAGGAACGAAGCTCACTCCTGCTGTATGCGCCCATCGGGATGCCGTCGAAAAGAATCTCGCCCTCCCATGGCTTGTACAGCCCCGAAACAAGAGACAGAATGGTGGATTTTCCGCAGCCTGACGCCCCCACAATCGCCACGCTCGAACCTGCCGGTATGTGAATGGACAGGTTTTCGACCTGCGGAGGATCAAGAGGCGTATAGCCAAAGGTAACGCCCCGCAGCTCAATATCTCCCTGAATCCGCCTGAATTCCTTTTCAGGGTCATCCTCCAAAAGGAGATCGTATTCCGGATACGCCATGATATCCTCGATGCGCTCCATGTCGGTCCGCATTTCCTGTATCATCTGATCGGCATTCACCAGCCCTGACGCCGGTTCCATGAAAGCGGTCAGAAGAGATTGAAAGGCAACCACACAGCCTAAAGAAAACTGCCCCTGTATCACCAGATAAACGCCGCCGCAGAGCAGCAGAACGGATGACAGACGGATCAGGGTTGCGGGAAGGCTTCCGAGAATCTGCGTGACCTTTTCAAAGCGCGTATTCTGTTCGTTGACATTGGCCTGATAGCCTGCCCATCTGCCAAAATAGGCATTTTCCGCGCCCGAAGCCTTGATGGTCTCGATCATGCGGACGCCTGCCATCGAGGAAGTCATGAGCTTCCCTCTATCGCGTTTCATCACACGGAGAATGTTGATACGGCGTGCGGCAATATACCGGGTGAGGAAAAGATCGACTGCTACTACAAAGAACCCTATGGCGGATAAAAAGAGACTGTAGCGGATCATGGCAAACGCGTAAAAAAGCATCATCACAAGACCCGTGATCAGCGGAACGATCCGCAGGATAAGGGTTTCCGAGATCAGGCGGTTGCTTTCCTCGTTCTGTTGCAGATCGCCGGGCTGCCGCTGAAAGAAGAATTCCGCCGGCAAATGGAAGATATGCCACATATACCGGCTGCTTGCCCGGATGCCAAGAACGCCGAAAAGCCGCATCTGATAAACAGCCTGCACCCAGCCGACGATCAGCTCGATCAGACAGAGAACGCCCAGAAACGCAAGCAGCGGTTTCAGCCATCCCGGATTTGCCCCGCTCAGAACGCGGTCAAGGAATACGCGGGAAGCGGCAGGCAGCAGGAGTCCCGTCAGGGAAACGATCAGGCTTGCCGCCGCTACAAAGAATACGGTGGATTTTGCTTCCTTTAGGTTCTCTTTCAGATAAGAGACCATGCTTCTCGGACTTCCTGTCGGCTCAAAATCCTCACTGGGTGAAAAGCGCAGACAGACCCCGGTATAGGCTTCGTCAAACTCCTGCATGGTGATCTTTTCGCTTCCACTGCCCGGATCGTTGATATAGACCGTATTTTCTCTGCGTCCGCATACTACCACAAAATGGGTAAACCGCCAATGGACAATACACGGATAGGTAGTCTTTTCAAAAAACTCGTCCACTTCATAGCGGTATCCCTGCGCGTTCAGACCAAGCATTCTGGCGCTTTTGGCGATCGTGGACATCTTTGCCCCGTCACGGGAGATGCCGCAGAGCTTGCGAAGCTGCGACAGCGGCACCCATTTCCCGTAGTAAGCAAGCACCATGGCAAGGGAGGCGGCACCGCACTCCATGTTTTCCATCTGCATGACGACCGGCACGCTGGCTACACCGCCGCTTTTCGGGGCACGAATCTTCTTTTTCATCGGCTCAGTCTCCCCGTGTCAGGAAGGATGACGGCGCAAGCTCCCTTTGATAGAATGTCACGGTATACAGACCGTCCTCCAGGGGACAGTTGATCTGCACCGTGCTGTACCATCGCTCGTCAGGCAGCAGGAACAGAAGCTCATTGGGAATTTCGGACACGCTGTGAAGGCTGGCGTCTGTTCCCGTTACCTCTCCCTGAATGCCTTCGATCATCACGACGGTTTCTTCGGTGATTTCTCCGAGTTCACTCTGCGCGACATAGCACCGGAGCACACCGTTCTCACAATACCCGGCGCCCGTAACCGTTGTCTGGATCCTTCCGAAAAATACCCACACGAAAATAGCCGCCAGCACAAGAGCGGCTGCCAGCAGAACAAACCACGGTCCAAAACCGGTTAGCCTCAGATAGCCGTCGAGCTTTTCCGGCCCGGCGGCTTTCTGAAGGTTTTTTTCTCTGAATACTGTATTTGCGTTATTACTCATTGTGTCCTGTTACTCTTTCCAGCAGCAGGGATCCGCGCCGTGCAGGTCGCCTGTTGCGTTGAATCCGACCGCGCGGCAGCCTCTGCACCAGTTCAGCAGCTCGCAGTCCTTGCATTTTTCGATTTCCTTCACATCGGCGTAGCGCTGCATCTCTTCGCATGTTTCCAGTTGGCTCAGGGATTCTTTCCAGACATTGCCCACTGTGCTTTCCATGCGGCGGCAGGCAACCACATCGCCGTTTGCGAGAATGCAGCCTGTTCTGCCAAGATGACATCCGTCGCAGACCATATCCGGGTCGGCTTTGGAAAAGGCGGGAACCGTAAACTCTCCACGCTCCCATCTGAGCAGCGTGAACAGGTGATCTTTCTGGATGAACCTGGTTTTTAAGCCCTGCGCGTTCAGCGCTTTGCTCTTATCATAATACCTCTCCAAAAAGCGGCGGTATTCCTCCGGCGACGGGTAATCCTCCGCCTTTTCCGGCGAGGTGGCGCAGTAACGGGCAAATGTAAAGCTGTAGGCATTATGCTCCGCTACGACGTCCATCAACGAAAGGATGTCGTCTAAATTCATTTTGCTTGCGGTGGACATGATCTGCGATTCAATCCCCGCGTCGTTGAGCAGCTTGATGGCCGCAAGGGTAGCCCGGAAGCTGCCGGGCTTGCGCATGCGTATTCTCACTTCCAACTTCTCACTCCCACTTTCCACTTGCTGTTCACTGTCAACTAACCACTGATCACTGTCTTCCTTCTTGTCACAGCGTACACCGCGCCATAAGCTGCCAGTAGCATGAGGGCAATGCAGAATGTGGTCATCATGCCGCTTTCTCCGGTGGCAGGGGAAGAAGGTTCGGGGGAAGGTTTGACGATGGTGAATGAAACAGGCTCGCTGGAAATCAGATCGTATCCGTCCGCCACCTTAAAAGAAGCGGTCAGGGAATAGGTGCCGGGGGCAAGACCTTCGAGATAGGCGGCATTGAGGGTAATTTTCAGCGAACCGTTCTCCGCGTCAAAATCTTCCGCCGTGAGCGTCTTGCTGTAATCGTTTGCGCCTGTGACTTTTACCTCGCCGCCGTTTGTGAAATAGGTGTAGACATTTTCGTCCTCCCTGTCAACGCGGTCGATAGTCAGCCCGAGCGTCTTTTTGGAGCCGAGAGTATATTGGGATTTGTTGCCGGCAGTCGCAGCAAATCTGATAGCGGGATTCAGGCGGTATTCCTTGTGGCTTTCGTCATTCCGGCAGGTGCTGACCTGCACCGGATCGCCTTCCCACTCGCCCCAGTCGTGACCGAGGGGATCGATCGGGGCGTAATCTCCCTTGAGGTGACAGCCCGAACATTCCATATGTTTTAATCCGGCGTTTTCGCAGGTGGGGGCGGTATCGGTTACCCATTCCCATGTATCGTCAGGAATAACAAGCGACGCTTCATTAATATAATTTGATTTATTATCGCTCGTGACAACCGTGCCGTTCACATTGAAATGCTCGCAGGGAACATGGACAGATACACGTCTGTCGCCATATTTGATCATCTGTCCCCAACTGTCGAGTGACGGCGATTCAATGTAAATATCTGTCAAGGAAGAGTTGTTATAAAAAACCTCACTGCCGATTTTCTTGACGCTATTTGCAAAAGTAACAGTCTTTAAAGCGGAAGCCCCCCAAAACACTGTATCGCCCATCTCCGTCACAGTCGAACCGAAAATAACATAATCAATTTGCTCGGTCCATGCAAATGCTTGTGCATTCACTTTTGTAACTTTCCCATTAACCTCCACAGTCGTATTGCCATCAGTTGAGCCGCCGAAATACTCAAAAGCGTGCTCGCCGATTTCCGTAATATCACCGTCAATGACGATTTTTTTGACATTGGGCTGTTTGGTGCCGCCGTAATAGTCATAGAGTGCGCCCATATTTCTGGTGTTTTGAATAAATTCTTTTGTCAGTATGCCGCTGCCGGTAATTGTCAGCACGCCGGTTGCTGTGTCAAATGCCGCTGTGAAGCCGTTCTTGCTATAGGTGTGAACGGTAGAACCGTCGTCGGTAAGCGTGTGCATGGGCTCATCGGTTCCGGTGATGCTTCTTGCAGGCGCGTCCGCATCGGTTTCGGGCGTGCTGTCTGCGGGAGCGTCGTCAAGCATTTCCACATCGTTTGCGGCAGCCATATCGCTTGTCGTGACCGCTACGCTCTCGGCGGCGAAGCCGCGCAGGAAAGGAACCGCGCCGACTGTCAGCATCAGTGCCAGCGCCGCGCAGCCCAGCCGGAAGAGCTGCTTCTGTCCGGATTTGATTTTTTTGCGTTTCAGAGATACCATCGTTTTACTGAACGGAATTTTAAGTTTCATAAGCAAAGGTCCTTTCATTTGGTTTTTTATGGCTTTTTTGTCAGTCTGACCTTCCGGGTTACGGCGGCCGCAAATGAAATTCTACGCCCTTTCTGTGACACATGACGGATTCCTCCTTGTTCTACGATTAATTACTATATTTTGCTATTCTGCTTCACATTCGTCTTGACAGGGGCATACAAAATCCCCATTTTCTTACATTTTAAATGACGCTGTCCAATAAATGTCCAGTAAATCGGGCAGTTTTTTAATTACAATTCAGTCATTGTTATTACAATTTTGTAAACTATCAGTTTTGCTTACTTTGTACACTTAGTATAGAAAAATTCATAGAAAATAGGTAGAAAAATTCATAAAAGCGTCGTTACAATAGGCTTATTAAACATACAACCTACGGAAGAAGGATGTTATCATGTGGAAGAATAATCGGAACCTGATTTTGGGAGCCGCGGCACTGGTTTTGTTGCTTTCAGCAATCCTTGTGATAGTATGGACGGTTACACACGGAAAGCAGAACAGCGAGGAGTTGAAAGCGACCGAAAGCATACCGATTGAAACAGTCAAAACGGACGCTTTCTCAATGGACTATTTCAAGTTCGGACGGGGCAAAAAAACGCTTGTGATCCTTCCCGGACTCAGCGTGCAGAGTGTCATGGGTTCCGCAGACGCGGTGGCGGATGCCTATCAGATTCTGACGGAGGATTTTACCGTCTATCTGTTTGACCGCAGAAAGGAACTGCCCGCGTCTTACTCCGTACATGAGATGGCACAGGACACGGCGGAGGCGATGCGTGCGTTGGGGCTTGAGAATGTCTGCCTGTTCGGCACTTCGCAGGGCGGAATGACTGCGATGGATATTGCGATCCATCATCCTGAGCTTGTGCAGAAACTGGTTCTCGGCTCGACGTCCGCCTGTGTGACAGAAGAGAATTTCAGGACGGTGGAGGAGTGGATTTCGCTGGCAAAAGCCGGAAACACAACGGATTTATATCTTAAGTTCGGAGAAGCAATTTATCCGCAGGAAGTATTTGAACAGTACCGTGAACTGCTGGCGGACGCCGCCAAAACCGTGACGCCTGACGAACTGAATCGCTTTATTATTTTGGCGGAAGGTATGAAGGGGTTCAACGTGACGGACGATCTGTCAAAAATTGCCTGTCCAGTGCTGGTGATAGGTTCCTCTGACGATGGGGTGTTGGGTGCGGATGCGACAAATCAGATTGCGAAGCATCTGAAAGACCGACCGGGCTTTCAGATGTATATGTATAACGGTTACGGACACGCCGCGTATGACACCGCGCCGGATTACAAGGAACGGTTATTGCGCTTCTTTGCGCCGGAATCAGCGGAATGATATGTAAAATTAAAGGAGGTTACTCAATGAAAAGACTGACCGCTATGAGTTTATTGACGATACTGACATGCGGGGTGCTTGCCGGATGCGTGGGAGGCAAGCCGGCTCCGGCACAAGAAACGATCGGAATTATCGGTGCTATGGATACCGAGGTAGCGTCCTTAAAACAGGAAGCCGATATCAAAAAGACAACCGTCATCGCCGGAATGGAATTCTGCGAGGGCACGCTGGAAGGGAAAAATGTCGTCATTGTCAAGTGCGGCATGGGAAAGGTCAACGCCGGCATTTGCGCGAATACGCTGATCAACAATTTCGGTTGCACCAAGATCATCAACACGGGCGTTGCGGGTTCTCTGGACAATCAGATCGACATCGGCGATATCGTCGTATCGGTTGACGCGGTGCAGCACGATTTCACCGTGGAAGCCATCGGCTTTGCGAAAGGAGAAATCCCATACACGGGACTTTACGCATTCCCAGCGGACAAGTCCCTGCGCGAGGCAGCGGTAGAAGCCGTGAAGAAGACCTCTCCCGATATCCATGTGTTTGAGGGCAGAGTATGTTCGGGCGATCAATTCATTTCCACCAAAGAGCAAAAAGAAATCATTACATCCAAATTCGGGGGACTGTGCTGTGAGATGGAGGGTGCCGCCATCGCGCAGGCCTGTTATCTGAACAACACGCCGTTTGTGGTGATACGCGCCATTTCGGACAAGTCGGACGATTCGCAATCCGTGGAATTTGAAACCTTTCAGAAAGAAGCCGCTGCGAACTGTGCGAAGGCTGTTCTGTATATGGTGAAAAACCTGTAAAAGAATGATATGAGCAAAAACAGCGGGCTGTCATGCCGGGAGTTGCTTTCCCTTGCGTGGCAGCCCGCTGTTTTTATGTGTAATAATGATAATCCTTCGCTTTCACTTGGATTCACTCACAGATGGGGCACTCTCCGATTCGTTGGTTTCCACCTTTTTGATGGCGTCGCTGACGTCCTTTGAAAGCTCCATTCGCTGGAAATCCTCGTCGTCCGAAAGGTACAGATCAAAACTTTCGGTCAGGTCAAAGGCAGCTTCGGCGGTTTCAAATGACAAATCGAGGATATGTCCTCCCTTGGTTCTGTCATGGGAAATAAAGTGGAAATGCCAGCCCGGAGTGTTCAGACCGCCCATATAATCGGGGCAATAGAGCGCAACGACCGTCCCTTTGATATTCTCGTAATGAAACTCTCTCTGGTCGGTGGACAGTGCCTGATCAAGCGATTTGTAGGGCTTTTCCTGTTTCAGTTCACTTCGCACAAACATCTTTTGGAATTCTCCGCTGACCTTTACCATGTAAAACAGGTTTTTACCGTTTTCTTCTACTGTTTGACTTAACTGTTCCTTCAGCACATTAATATTATCGGCTTTTGATAAAGTTACGGAAATATCGTCATCAAAGAAAGTCACATTGGAAAACGGCACCGTTTCGTCATCATCTGCTTCTTTGACGCTGCCGTCACCGAGCGCCTGATAGACCTTGCCGTCCAGCACGATCATCTCTCCGTTGACGCCCTCGAAGGTACCGATACCGGTATCTCCGTGCTGTTTCAGCTCGCTGACCTTTACGATTCCGTCATAGTAACCCTGTGTCAGCGATTGCAGCAGTGCCACCTGATAGATTGTTTCCCTGTTTTTCTCCTGTGTAAAGGAACATGCTGTCAAAGAAAACGCAGCCATCGCGCAAACCAACAAAACTGATACTATTTTTTTCATGATGTCCTCCCGATACAGTACTGCTGTTACTGTAACAATTCTGAATGATTTAGCAGGCCTTCGTTAAAAATTCCATTCAATATTAATCCGCTACAAACGCGGAGCTGTAAACGACGGTGGTCTTGTAAACGCCGGAGTCAGCGGCAGCGATATCGTTCCGGTTGATGGTTATCTGTAGGGCACTGTAATTCGTGTAACCGAAGCTTACCGGACCATTGTCATTGGAAGCCGTCACGCCGTAACCGCCGATACGGCAATCCTCATTGGTGCTGAAACTGCCGATGGTAAAGGGGATGGTTTTGGTGCTGTCATCTGCTTTTTTGAACAAGCCGTCATACCGCATAAAAGCATAAATATGACCGGCAGTGAAATTGGAAACGTCTGTGATGCTCGCCTCGCCAAGATTAATATATTCAACCGGATATGTCACCGAAACATCGGCAGGAATATTGAGTGTCCATGTGGGAGTCGTCACTTCTGCGGTATAAATGATGTAAAACTCCGCGTAGGTATTGCTATAGGTCTTCGTCGCATTCATGCCGTTGATGGTAAACACTGCGTCGTCGGCGATTCTGAAGCTGTCATTGAGTTGCACATTCACGCTTATCTTGTACTTCTGACCGGCTTTATATGTATAACCCGTTTCATATCGTACAGCGGTACCTTCGTTTCCATTGTCGTCTGTCTCATAGATGTTGATATTGCAGGTTTTAAAGAACTGAGCGTTTTCGACAGTCAATGAATCAGCTACCGTTTTTCCGGCCGCAGGCAGAACAACGGTAGCTTTGACCTTGTGAATCATAGCGTAGTCGGAAATGGTGAGCGTAATTTCCTGACTCTGTGAACTATCGGCGAAAGCGGTGACGGCAAACGTACAAAACATACACATCATCGCCGCGGAAAGCAAAAGCGCAAATATTTTTTTCATGGGTCTTATTCCTTTCATAGTTGCATTTTTGAGGACGTCGTATCGATTCATCCTAATAAACTTTTATCGTGATGGGGCTGTCCGCTCCGTTGAGCGGGTTTTGTGCTTCATCATTGGTGAAGCACTCGTACACCAGACGGGCTTCATACTCTCCGGCGGAAAGAGCGCGGGACAGTACGACAGTTTCCGACGTCTCGCCGGGTCTGAGAAGCTCCGACTGCCAGAGCGTTTCTCCGTCCAGCACAATCGAAACGCGGAACTGTGCGAAATTCTGTTCGGGATTTGTGAAGGTCAATGTCTGCTTTTTGGTTCTTGCAGTGAACGTAAGCCACGCAAATTGCGGGAGGGCAATGGAATCGGTCAATTTCTCCGGGTTCTCGTTCGTTTGCGCGGAGGTGGTGAGCGGAAGCTGTGAATTTCCCTTTGAAATGACCGCCCAGACAGCCACACTGACAGAGAGCAGTGTGATAATTAACAGAATGACAATCAGTTTATCACGCCCGTCCCTTTCCTTTTGTTTTTTCTCCTGTCGGAATTGACTTTCTTCCTTTTGGTTGTTTTGCTCGTCGATAAGATTCACCTCCTTTTTTCGGATTGACTTGGGTTGTTTTTCTCCCCATCTGTTTTTGAATGCGGTTTTGCCTTTTTGTTTTCGCATTCCAATTGTATGCTATCATACCCTGTCCAATAAATGTCCAGTATAAACGGGGGTTTTTAGGTTACAATATCGTAATCTATTATGACAATTTTGTAATTATTCTGTCTTAGGTGTTGGTTTTTTCACTGTTAAAATATTTTTGTGAGAATATACAAAAAACACGATGATAATTTGCTCGCTGATTTTGCGAATATCGTTCATTTACTATGGACATTTATTTGACAGCATACACGGTGCTGACAATCGTCTCTCCAACCGGTGAGAAAACGGAGTATGAAGTTCACATCGAACGGGACACATACGAAGTGAAGAGGAAATAGTTTTTACAAAAGAACAACCGCCGAAGGGAGATTGCCCGAATCTGAGCAATGATCCGCTTCGGCGGTTGTTTTATATCTTTATATAATAGTAGGAATTATCACTGACTTACGGTTTCAGCAGTTCCACCTTCACATAATGTCTGTAAAGCGTTGTCGGTTCATCCTCCCACGGGTTCTGATGCTGAATTGCCATATTTCCCACGTCGAGAATACGGTAGCGGGCGTTGTGATTCATCAGGATTTCTTTCTCCTGTGAGTGAACCACTGCGTCAATGCAGACCGCGCCCAGACCTTCCAAGGCTTCGGGAGAGGCGTAGATGATGAACAGCGTGTCGCCAAAACCGGCGGCAATGCCGGGGTCGGTGGTGGTGCTGATCATGATGGGGTCGGTGAAGGTGCTTCCGATCGCGTCCACCAATTGCTGCTGGGTCGGCAGGACGTCGGTGCCGGCGGCAGCCATCAGCTGGCTGTCATACAGTCCGCTGTAGAGTATCAGAGGCTCTTCCATCTTCCCTCTGGCAAGCTCCGTAAACAGACCGTGATCCATCATCAGGTAAAGCTGCTCAAAATCATCGCCGAAAATTCCGGCAGCTTCCGCCCACATAGCCGGGTCACGGTTCTGCACAGCCGTCATGGGAATGTAATGGGGGATAATCTCGCCCTTGTAGCGGATGATATACGGAATGGTTTCGTTCTTCAGCGTAATTCCCTGCGATTCGTTGTAGGCGATGTACTGCTCGCACCACGCGTCAAAATCGTCGTTGCTGATTTGTTTGTAATCGGCGTAATCCGCTTCACAGAAGAGATTTTTCTCTCCCGCGACCGAACCGACTTCCAGCGGCACTTCCCCCTCGCCGGAATCATCAGACGAATGATCTTCCTGTCCGGCATCGCCGAAAGCCGCAGGATCAACGGCAGTTCCCTCTGGGATAACCATATTCTCCAGATTGGTGTCCGCAAAGGCGTAAGCGTCTATCTTCTTCAAAGACGACGGCAGGATAACGGAAGTCAGACTCGATTCGGCAAAGGCATAGGCGGCGATGGTTTCCACGCCGTCCGGCACGGTGAATTCCGTCTGCGGCTCTTCGGCGTAGGGGTCGGCGGGGAAGAACGCGAGAAGCGTCTTGCCGTCGGCGGTGTAGAGAGAGCCGTCGATGAGCCGGTAGCTTGTGTTTTCCTCGTCCAGCATCACACTCTCATGCACATGGAAAAACGCGCCTGCTTCAATTTCCGTCACGGAAGCGGGAATATTGACGGAGGTAACGCCTGAACTGCCAAAGGCTTCCTTTTCGATGCGGACGGTGCCGTCCGCGACCGAGAACCACGAAAGCTCCGAACAGCCGGAAACAAGACCCGTCGGAATGACTTCCGCGCTGACTGTCAGGCTGGTGAGTTTCGCGCAGTTTTCAAAGGCATAAGCGCCGAGAGAGGAAAGCGGCTCGCCGAAGTAGATGGATTCGAGCTTCCGACAGCCTGAGAAGGCGCGCTTGCCGACGGAAGTGATGTTGCCCGGCAGTCGAAGACGGGAGAGAGAATGACAGCCGTAGAAGAGACGGTCGGGGAGCGCGGTGACTTTATCGCCGCTAAAGCGGACGCTGGCAAGGGATTCGCAGTAGGCAAAAGCGAATTCGCCCACATCTGTCAGTGCTTCGGGCAGTTCCATCTGCACCAGAGAGTCACAGCACAGGAACGCGCCGTTGCCGATGGTCTTTACGCCGTCCTGCATATCGACCAGTGACAGGCTGCCGCAGCCGGAGAACGCGCCCTCGCCGATGGAGCGCAGGGATTCGGGAAGGTAGATCTTTTTGAGCAGAGAGCAGCATTCAAAAGCGTAGTTGCCGATGTGCGTAACGCCTTCCGGTATGCGGACGGTTTTCAGGCAAAGCAATCCCGCAAAGGCGCTGTCGCCAATTTCGGAAACCTTCTTTCCGTCGATGGAAGCGGGAATCGTCAGGTTGCTGTCGGAACCGCTATAACCTGTGACAGCGATGGTTCCGTCCTCTTTTTCACGGGTTGTATATTCTTGAGCAGCTTCCTGATACGCGCCTGTTACAGTGGCTTTGATGACATACTCTTCCCCGTCAATCGTGATCGTTTTTTCTGCGGAAAGGCTTATTTTTGCTGTGTTGGTATCCTCCGCCTTTGCCGCCAGAACATGGATCGGCGCCATACTGAACGCAAGGGACAGAACCAACACCAGAGAGATCACGCTCCCCACTTGGTATTGATGTTTCCTGATGGCAGCCAATGCCGCCGCCGCGATAATTGCCGTTATCATCATGATAAGCATAAAGGGCATTAATGACAATTCGCCGGTCTTTGGATTGACCTGATTGGAATCATTTTCGTTGTTTGATGGCTGGATGGTCTTCTGTGTGGCAGGAGTGGTCGGTCTGACAGAAGTGGTTGGTCTGGTTGGAACAGTCGGCTTGTTCGAGTCTGTCGGAGCGGTCGGCTTGGTGGGAGCAGTCGGCTTGACCGGTCCCAGCTGCTGAGTCGGTTCGGTAGGGAGCGTCGGCCATGTCGGTTTCGTCGGTTCAGTCGCAGAAGTCGGCTCTGTTGTAGAAGATATCGAACCGGTCGGGTCGGTTGCAGTGGATTTCATAGCCTTCATTGCTCGTTGATATGTATCGCCTGGTTGAAGCGTGATATCTGAAACGCTTAAATCTCCCGAAACAAGACTTAATCCTTCGGGCAATTCCACCGTGACAGACACGTTGTCTATAGTATAATCGTTGGTATTCTTAACCGTAACAGTGACGTCTATCTCCTGATGCGATTCGTAGCTTTCCTTATCGGTTTCGACGGAAAGGCTGATACCATCCTGATCAGCTGAGAATACAGCTATTTGCGGCGTCACCGAGAACAAAGTGAGCAGAATCATCAGAGAACACAGTATCTTTGCGGAAGTTTTCATGGAATTTCCTCCTTCGTATTTTTTGATGACAGCAGATCATTCTTCGATCTTCTTTTTCAATGTTAGAATGTTCTGCCCGTCTCTGTATTCATAGGACACATCGTCCATCGTTTTTTTCGTCAGAAAAATGCCAAGTCCGCCGATGCCCCGTTTTTCCGCAGGAAGCGTTACGTCCGGTTCTTCTCTCTTCAAAGGGTCATACGGCACACCTTGATCAATAAAGGTCAACGTGACGGTGACAGGATCGTCTGATACTTCCACACGCACCACCGCGCGTCCCTTATCCGGCGCATAGGCGTAGTTTGCGATGTTCACAAAGATTTCCTCCGCCGCAAGTTCCATCTGCATCTGCGCTTTTGCTGGACAGTCCACCTTTGCAAGACACTCACCGAGGAAGGACTGCACCTCAGATAAATTTTCATTTTCCGCCATAATGTCCAATTCGTATGTTTTCAACGATGGCTCACCTCCGTTGTATTCCGTTCCTTTATACTCCATACACAGCATCGTCAGATCGTCAAACTGTTCCGCGTTTTTTACGAAACCGTCTACCGCTGTACGGACGTTTTGCAGCGCCGTTTCGGGCGAAGCGTCCGTGTCCTCATTGAGTGCCGCCAGCATACGCTCTGTGCCGAACAAATCGTTATCCTTGTTGGTTGCCTCCGGCACACCGTCCGTGTAAACAAACAGCTTTGCGTCGGGGAATAACTGCACTTCATATTCCTTGTATTTCATGCCGTCCATGCCGCCGATGACAAATCCGTGCTTATCTTTGAGCAGCTCGAACTTTCCGTCCGGCATACAAATGACGGGGTATTCATGCCCCGCGTTGGCGGCGGTCAGTTTGCCGGTGGAAATCTCCAGAATTCCCAGCTACACCGTCACAAACATTTCTTCGTGATTGCTTGCGCATATGGTCGCGTTGGTATCCTCCAGAATCTTCGCCGGAGACTTGCCCATCTTGGCGTTATTGGCAAGAATGATTTTGGACGCCATCATAAAGCCTGGATTCTCGGAAAAACATGACGAGCATCGTCTAAAACCGCATAAAATGGACATTCCTCGTCACAACTATCTATTCTAAATGCGTGACGATAAAAGCATGGGATTTCCTATGATATTATCGTCACGTTTTCGAGAATCCAGGATAAAGAGCGCGGCGGGAACGCCCTTGCCGGAGACGTCCGCTATCACCATGCAGAGATGGTCGCTGTCCACCAGGAAGAAATCGTAGAAGTCACCGCCGACTTCTTTTGCCGGCGTCATTGTGGCATAAATATCAAATTCCGGACAGTCAGGAAACGCCGGAAAGGTATTTGGCAGCATACTCGCCTGAATTTTCGTAGCCAGCGACAGCTCTGTTACGATACGTTCCTTCTCAGCGGTCGCCTTGGTGAGATTTTCGATATACGCCTGAATCTCTTCCTCCATGCGGTCGATAGAACCGGCGAGCGTGCCAATCTCGTCTTCATTGCGAATCGAATGCCGCAGTTTGGTTTCCGACACCGTGTTTTCGGTCGAAAAGCGCGTCGCTTCGTCTGAAATCAGCTTCAGCGGGCGCAGCAGCGTGCGGTGGAGGAAGAATCTTTGTCCGAGCAGTACCAGCAGAATCAACCCGACAAGCGCCAGAAGCGCCCTGTTGATGAATTTCTTGCGCATATTGGTGAGAACGTCCATCTGTCGCTGGACGCACATCAGGGCTTTGACATTTCCCTCGCTGTCTTTGAGCGGCACAAGAAGGGTGATATGGGAATCCGTCTCTATGTATCCCTTGTCGCGCACTACGATTTCGCGTTCGGAATCCTTTTCAAACAGCGCACGGTATTTCTGTTTGTATTTGTCGTTGGTGGTTTCCCGCAGATAGCCGAAATCGTATTTTGTGTATTTGGTAGTGTGGTCAATAGTCGAGAAAATAAATTGTATATGGGCATAATCGGTCGTATCGGGAATGATGACATAAATGAAGGTAGAGCCGGAGGAATTGCACAGCCTGTCAAGGTTGTCCCACACCTGCTCATATTCATCACCCTCGCCGCCGCTTTGCAGGTAATTATCCATCTCGTCGGCGTTGACATACGTTGATGCGGTCTTGGCGGTAAGATACGCGCCTTCGGCGTATTGCTCAAGCAGCGCGTCTGTGAAAATATTGAAGCCTATGGTTAATACAATGGCAGAAAACAAAACAAGCAATAAAACGATGCCTGTGATGCTTTTTACCGTGGCGTGTTGCCGGAAGGTTTTTATCATAACGATTCCTCTGTCCAAGTTTATATAGGGAATTATACACCCCATTGTCCAATAAATGTCCAATATAAGCGGCGTTTTTATACAAAAATCATTTACAAACTTTCGCCTTTTGTTTTGTTCGATTTGACGATAGCATAGCAATCATTTCTAATGAAAAAATGTATAGCAGAGACTGCTACATGAACAATTCTCTGCTATACGGATTGATTGAACGAAAGCGTATATCATTCATGTGCAATCGGAGCTTCCGCACGATTCTTTTTCAATTCCTCGCATTTTGCTGCATCTACATAGTGAGTGGCATAGGCTCTCTCTATCTCCGGATTGCCGCTTTTGCTGAAACGAAGCGGAATAACAGGCTTATGCCCCTGTCCGTTTTTCTTTTTGACGTCCCAGCGTTTGTAATAGTAGAAAGAAGGTTTGTATCCTGCTTTCGCCGAATATGCTCGAATCTGCTTCATGATAAAAGACAGTTGTTTCAGATTGCAATTACAGACTCGTTCCAAATAGTCCACCTTGCCATATCGCCAATCCTCATACCTTTGTTTGGACAGTACACCAATGTCCATCAGCACGTCCACAGGTGCCGCATAGCCTCGCCTTTGGCACTGGTGATAAACAGACGAATGTACTTTGCCCACTAATTCTGAATCTTTCATAATTGCTTTTACACCTCATAAACCCAATTGATAATTCGTATTTGTTTAGATTATACACGATTCTTCTAAAAACGCAAGAACATCAAAGCACAGAACAGCAGGAGACCGCATGGAAAAGTCATTTTTCGACTTTCTGCTGTTCTGTGCCTCGTTATATTGCTGCTATATTGTACAAAAGAGAGGGTTAATCAATCACAATTACGCCAGTGTGAACTTAATTTTCTTTTTGATTCTGCTCAATCTCTTGTAAACGGCGTCGGTCTGTTTGCCGAGTTCCATTGCAATATCGTCAACGGAATATCCCTGCATTTTGAGAAACAGCATTTTCAGCGTCAGCTTGTCCGTATCCATGAGAAGCTGACGGAGCGCGGGATTGTCGATCATAACAAGCAGTTCCTCGATGTTGTCTACCGTGGCCTCATCGTGCGTTGTATAAGTAACGATATTAAAAATATAAATCCCGACTTGCAGGTGGGTCACAACTGAGTGGGAAGTGACGTGTTTGCGTTATGAGAGTTGCTTGAAACCAGCTTTTTGGGAAATCAAAAACACCATTTCCGATAATTATGACGATTATTGCCCCGTAAACGCGATGTTTTTATGACCCGTGTGTAAGTCGGGATTTATAAAAATATCATCAATGCTCTGAACATTGTGCGTATAGAAGACTCTGTCCGCTTTCAGATCACGCCAGTTCATCTTATGAAGTATCTCAATGAAAACCTCGCTGACGCCAGCCTCACGCAGTTCTGCGTCTTCCTGCGCCTGTCTGTTCTGCAATCTTCTTACTTCTCTGCCATAGTTGTATGACATAATAATGCCTCCATATTCGAATAAAAAATTTTTAATCCGAATATAGAGAGGCGGCGAGCGACAGCCTACACTATGGGCATACAAAGATAAATCATAAGACGGTGCTTCATATTGGTGGAGCACCGTCTTACATATAACTGTGGTTGCGTATTACCAGTGTATGAAAAATACCTGACCAAAACACAAATACTCCTCCAAAAAACGATCTTGGAGGAGTACGATTTTTAGCATAAATATTCACCCCGCCAAAAAGGTCGTTTTTTTTTTAGACAGGGAAATATTTATTATTTTACATTGATGAATTTGTATTATTAAAAAATCGCTTGACATAAGTGAAATTATATCACGTCGAACACAGCTATTCAATATAGGCGTGAAGATTTCTACTGTTTGCACAAAAAATTTCTCCACATCATTCACAATAAATCTAAGTGAATAGTTTCATATTAACATTTTATCTTATTGTTAAATTTTACCTTTTATAAAAAACGAGTATCTGGCATTTGCTTTTAGCACAGATACTCTTTTACGTTGTTTGTTTCGCGTTTACTATTTTTCTTATTTTTTTCTCAATATATTCTTCGTTGTCTTCACCATCTCAATTACAGCCTGCAATTCATCAGGCGTACAGTCGGATAGCAGCTCGTTAAGCTGGCGAACAGCGATGTGTTCACTCTTGACTAAACTGCCGCAGACAAGCTCATCGAGCGATGTAGCGTCTGATTTGCTCACGGCTTTCACCGACTTCTTTGCCCATGATTTCATTTGTTCGGAGTGTAGGTGAATCTGACACCACTGGTGTCAGATTATCTTTAGGTGTTCTACCTGCCTGCCGCTTCATCGCATCCAGCCGCATTTTGTAGGCAAAAGCCTTCTCGCTGGGCAGAATCACCGACCGCTGCAAATTGCTCTCCACCATGATAATCACGGCTTCATCGCGCGTCAGTTCCCGCACTTCGCATTTCAGGGTGGTCAGCCCTGCCAATGCACACGCGCGGCAACGTCTGTGTCCGCTGATCAATTCATATCGCCCGTCCTCCGATACTCTCCACAAGCTGCGCCATGTCGTCATCGTCCAGCACCTTGAAAGGATGATCGGGAAATTCGTCGATTTCCGACAGGGGAATGTCCTGAATCCGGCTCTGTTTGGCTTCCTTGCGGCTCTCGTCCGTCTGGAACAGGTCATCGTAGGCGGTCAGCTCGATTTTTCTCTCTTTGCCTTTTGCCAATCTCATCGACCTCCCTCGCAAACTTCGCGTATGCCTGCGCACCTTGCTGCTCTTGCTGTAAACCACGAC
>CACWOX010000044.1 GCA_902762615.1 uncultured Ruminococcus sp.
CGACGAAAGCGTCAATGAACTCTGTCGCGGAGGCTTTTTCTTTTCTCTGCTGGTACTCAACGTACTCCGGATACTCGGCGGAGGCAGGATATTTCTTGATGATATTGACGATCAAATCCTGTTGCTTCTTGGTAGCAGGGGAGTGGTCAACGCCATACGGGAGCTTCTCAACTCCCTCACGAGTGCCCATGTACTTCACCAAGTTGCCCGCTTTGGAGGCGTTCCTGATGTACCGACTTGTAAAAATAATCTTCGCCATGCTATGATTTTTGATACCGGTAGGCTTCTTCAAAGGTGATAATGCCATTGCAATTGCTAACCTCATGGGCGCATTCATCGTGAAGCAACTGCATGGTTTCCTCTGAATAATGACTGTTAGCTGCGACCGCATGACAGAGTTTTGCTTGCTCAACCGCCAGCCGGAACAGCATTTCACAGACATTTTTCTCCACGCTTTCGATCTCATCCCGTATGACTCCGGCGAGGATAGGGGAGAGGTAGTCGATGTTTTTCTGCTGCCTGAGGTAGCCAATGTAGAATTCCACCGCCTGACAAACGAAGTCACTCTTGGAAGTAGCGTTGGCTGACTCCAGCATTTCAGTCATCTCATCGACCAACGAAGGCCGCATCCAGTTGGCAGGTTGCCATAAGGATACATTTGATTTTAGATGGGATTTGAGGACAGACGGGCGTTTTAGGTTGTTGCCCATCTGTCCAATTTTCTTTACTCGTTTGTTTCCGTCGTGATCTCGCTTAATTTTTCCATCCTTTCAAGGCAGGTCGGGAAATCAATATACCTGAAATAGATATCGATTTGCTGCGGTGAATTTTTGGAGCTTTTCTTTTCTCTCTCATGAATAACGATTTTACTGATGAAGGTGTGCAGGATTTCCGTTGTCAGCTCCTCTATCACGACGTACTTTTTTGCAAGATCAGTGAAGCGTTGCACGTTAGAAGTGCTTTCCTTGAGTCGTTCAACTTCTTGTTCCAAATCAGGAATGGTGGCATCCAGTTCTCTCTTTTCAGTAGTATATGCTTCTGAGAGCATCCTGTACTGTTCGTCACTGATTCTGCCAAGCACGCTGTCCTCATACAGTCTTGTGAACAGGGTTGTCAGTTCGGAGGAGCGGCGTTTTGCTTTGGTCAGTTCTTTCATCTTGGCATTGAGTTCCTTACGAGACTGGGCGGAGGTTTTCTGACTGATGTACTCGGCAAACTCATCCGTCCTTGTGCGTGCGAAGTACAGTGCTTTGTTGATTTCCTCCATGACAATTTGATCGAGTTCAATTTCTCTGATAAAGTGAGGTGTGCATTTGTGGGATTCCATATGCTTGCGATAATTGCTGCAAACGAATCCAACTCTCCCTCCCAGACTTCTGGTGCACAGGAAGTAAAGATGTGAACCGCAATCAGAACAATACAGGAGACCGCTGTATTTATTGACTTCTCCGAGTCGAGTAACCCTTCGTTTATTTGCTCTGATGGATTGAACGATATCCCATGTAGTCTGATCAATGATAGCTTCATGCGTGTTCTCGATGCGTATCTGTTCTTCCTTTGGAACATTAACCTTTCGCTTATCTTTGTAGGATACGATTCTGGTACGGCAATTAACGGTATGACCAAGATAGACTTCGTTTTCAAGCATATTTCGTATGGTCATACGTGTCCATCCGTATGGTGTGTCTATATCCGTTCTGGTTCTGTAGTGACCTTCTGTTTTATAGAAATAAAATGACGGTTTTAGAATACATTCGCTTTTCAATGTATGAGCAATAGCACTAAGTCCGATGCCTTGTGCGCACATCCGAAAGATACGTTTGACGACTTCTGCCGCCTCTTCATCAATTACAAAGTTCGGTTCACCTTCCTTACCGATTCTGTAACCGTATGGTGCTCTGGTGCATAACGTCTTTCCGCTTGCGGCTTTGGCTCTGAAGACTGCCCGAATCTTCTTGCTGGTATCCCTCGCATACCACTCGTTGAAGAGATTTTTGAAGGGCGCAAGCTCATTTCCGTCCAGATCATCCGAGTCAAATCCGTCGTTGACGGCGATATATCTGATGCCGAGACCGGGGAACAATACCTCAGAATACTTGCCTACCTCGATGTAATTTCTTCCGAGACGGGACAGATCTTTCGTGATGATGACGCCAACCTTGCCCGCATTAGCCAGACTGAGAAGTTCCTGAAAGCCGGGGCGGTCGAAGCTGACGCCTGAATAGCCGTCGTCGGATATGATTTTGATGTTCGCAAATCCATGATCTTGCGCGTATCGGAGAAGCAATTCCTTTTGATTGACGATGCTGTTGCTGTCGCCATCGTTTTCATCTTCGCGCGAAAGTCTGAGATAGAGAACGGTTAATAGGTTATCGGTTTGATGTGACATTGTAAACTCCTTTCAAATTTCAAACCGATTGAGAGATCGCAGTTACTTCTGCAAGCATAGGATACTCCCAATCGGTACACAAATCCAGATGAAAATTTTTAATTTTTCTGCTGCAAATCTCTGTCGATCAGGTGCCTGATACCATCCACAGCACTCTGATTCCCCGGCATATTGAAGACAGAATTGACGGTTATTTTTTTGCCGTCGATGAGATATTTTCTCTGCGTGATCATATGATTATCGTCGGTTCTGTAAATCGTTCTGCGCTGAATCGCAATGTCTGTGTCGATAGAGTAATCACCGTCAGAGGGAAGAGAAAATTCTTCCTGTTCAAAATCCAATTTTTTCATAAAAATTTTGCTCCTTTCAAAGTTTCGTTTTTATTTGACATAAATGACAGGTAACACCTTTTTGAATACGCCCGGTGACACACCTGAATGGCGGAAACAACGCTATACAGGCGTTTGGCAAATACAACAGGTAACACTAACCTGTTCCAAGTAACACCTTTTGAAATTCCGAACGGCGTTGCCGGTCGGCGTTCACGGCATTTTGAATGCCAAAGGTAACACGGCCTTTTTCCTGCTTGCAATTACGCCAAAATCACTTAAAAAAGGACTGAAACAATAGCTTCTGATACCCCGTCAACTAAAACGGCACAAATAAAAAAGCCTATTCTTTTCGTGCGTCAAATAGGGCGTTACAGCCCTGCTTTCAGTTGGTCGGGTACTTTGCCGCCCTCGGCGAAAGAATGTGACACAGGGCCTTTACGGGCGTAACATCGGGTCACGAAAAGAAGAATGCAACAATGCAAAGGCACTCAAGGGAAGAATGCAAACCCTGCACGATTTCCAAGGACACCTTGCAATGTTGCAATCTTCATTTTCACATCGCCCTTTATCGGGCGGATTTTCTTCTTTTTCTGCCCGTTTTCGGTCGGTCGGGTACTTCCGCCCTCGGCGAAAGAACGCGGCACAGGGCCTTTACGGGCGTAACATCGGGTCACGAAAAGAAGAATGCAACAATGCAAAGGCACTCAAGGGAAGAATGCAAACCCTGCACGATTCCCAAGGACTCCCTGCAATGTTGCATTCTTCATTTGGGTATCGTCCAAGTCCAGCCCCTGCCCGCCTTTCTGGTGATAATTTCCGGGATATTTTTCTTCGCTTCATTCACGGTGCGTCGGGAGATATGCTGGCTTTCCGCTCTGCGAAAGATTTCGTCAGCCGCCACAGAACTGCCGTCGGACAGCATGAAACGAATGAGATTTTCCGCTGCGGCAGTCTTGGTTTCGGGGCTGACCCCGCAGAGCAATTCCTCCGATGTTATGCTGTCGTATCCCTCCAGCCATCGGAAACCATCGCTGTTACCGAGGGAGAACGCCATCGATTTTCCTTCGGGCGCAAGCGAAGACTTGTCGTGAACGATGACACGGACGTTGGGTTCACGCTTGAGTCTGCCCACCAGAAGCACGCTTCGGGCGGCGGCGCGGAAGTCGATAGAGCCGAGTCCGCGGTAGGAACTGTTGGCGCCGCCGGTCTTGTTCAGATGCCCGACCAGCACCACCGCGCAGCCTGTCCGCTCCGCCACAGCCGCCAGCTTCTTCATCACGGTGCGTATCTCATTGGCGCGGTTCATGTCGATGTTCTCTCCCACATAGCCCTGCACAGGGTCGAGAATCATCAGTCGTGCGCCCGTCTGGTCGATGGCTTTTTCGATTCTCTCGTCGAGTAAGGTCAGCGATTTCTCGCCCTCGTGAATGCAAAAGATTCTGTTCTCGTCGGCATGAGCGTCTATCAGGCGAGGCTTAATGGTGTCGCCCAAGCCGTCCTCCGCCGTCTGATAGATGACATTGAAAGGGACTTGCTCCTGCATAAGCGCGTTCGGAAGAGCACAGCCCTGCGAACATGCTGCCGTCAGACGCAGGGCAAGGGTTGTTTTGCCCTCGCCGGGGTCGCCCTGAATCATGCTGATCTTTCCGAAAGGAATGAACGGAAACCACAGCCAATCCACCTGCTGCAGCTCCACGTCAGACATCCTGATGAGCCGCAATTCGTTTTCATTCATGTTGAAAACCTCCTGTTTTTGAAAATTTGAATACCAAAAACGCTCCCGACAAAAATAATTGTGGGAGCAGTATTCATAATTGCTTTTTGAGAATATCTGTGATAGAATATGGTTAAACCACAGGAGAAGGTGATTGGGTGCAGACCAAATATCGGATATATACCCTGTCGGCAAGGGCGATTCTGAGCTATGCACAGGCAGAGAATGACGGATATATTTTTCGACTGAGCCGCAAGGCAACGGAGAAATGCAAGGTTTATGGAGCCGCACATGAGCAGGATGACAACGCTTTATTCTATCAGATTATGTGCGTACTTCGCGGAGACGATTTCGTCATTCCGAAGAATCAACAGGTTATTCCTGATCTTGCGGACGTGATATTCTATGTGGATTTCGGAGGAATCTTCGACAGAAGCGGTTCAAACAAGTATCTGGAGCGTCAGAAAAAAGCGGAAGATATGTTCCGTCCGGAGGGAATCACGCTTGACTTCGGCAGCGGAGAACAGCGTTACCGCGCTTTTGAACGCTCCGGAAGCATGAGCCGACAGGCAAAGTTATCCTTCATCAGAGCCGATTTATATGACCAAGTCCGGCGCAGAATCATGATGGATATGACGGTTACCCACTGCAAGCTCTCGCAGCTTTATGCCTACAACGGACTGATGCTGTCGGGCGGAACCCGCATTGACGGCATTGAAATCACCAGACCACACCGCATGATTGTCGTTGACAAAGTGAATCTTAATAGATCTACTCGTGTTATTACGGTGGAAGATAACGGAACCAAACAGGGATTCAAACGCTATCGCCGAGCGGAAACCCTCAAACATATAGACATAATCCGCTTCGATGGAGAGGGCTTGATTTCCAAAGAATACGCCAAGCTGATTGACAAAAAGCTCTGCGGAAAGCACATTCATTCCTCGTTTCAGGTTCGTATGCCTTTCATCAAGGGAATGCTGCACAAGGTGGATATCAAGGATTTTCTGCGAAGCGCGGGCTGCACGTTCGTCACGGATATTTACGGAATCCGCCACCCGATAGATGAGATCGACGTTGTTCTGACCAGAACGATGTTCAAGGGCTTTGGCTGGCTTCGGGAGAACAACATGACGTGGGAGGATTATCTGTCGGTCTTTGAAAAATATCATCACGCGCTCTACATCACCAACACCGACAAGCCGGAGCCGCAGCAATACACGGAACTGAATTATCAGTTTCTGAACACTCTCTCCATCACCGCCGAGGAATTTCGCCCCGCCGATTTGCCGGACGGCTGGGAACACAGTCCTTCCGACGATGAACGGCACTGGCTGACCAAAGCCACGGAACAGCGATATTACGACCTTTGCGCCAATGAGCAGTATCGCAGGGAATATTTCGTCAAAAAGAACAGCCCCATCGGACAATGTGTCAAGAAGAATCCGCTGTTCCTCAATGAACCGATATGCGTGAAGGAATTGGACGACGCGGCGGCTCATGTTCTGAAACAATATGCGCTGGGGCGGTTGATCGTATCGGGTGACAATCGTTTCTTATCGGGCGATTTGCTGGAATTGATGGCGCTTTTGATTGAACCTGAATCATTCAAAGGGTACAACCGGCGGGCTGCTACCTTTTATTCAGTGGCAGCAACAAGGGAGTTTGTCCAAAGCTCGTTTTACGCACCGGGCGCGGCTTATGAATGCGGCGAAAAATGTACGCTGCTCCGCAATCCCCATATTGCCCGCAACGAGGAAATACAGCTTGTTCCCTGTCAGAAGGTCGAGCAGATGCGCAAGCACTATCTTGGCCATCTGCACGATGTGGTTATGGTGGATGCTGAAATGTTGGCGGCGGAGCGTCTGGGCGGCGCGGATTACGATGGGGATATGATCAAGACGATTGCAGACCCAATCGTCAACGAATGTGTCAAGCGCAACTACGAATTTGACAGTTTGAATCATTCAAACAATTTACCGCTGCTGTATATTCCCACGGAAGAGCCGGTCATCAGAAACGCGGCCGATTGGCACGACTGTTTTCTCACCATAAGAGATACCTTTTCCTCCCGTATCGGACAGATTTGTAACGCCGCCTTTGACCGCAGTATAATCGCATACGACGAGAATTCTACGGCGGAGGAACGTGAACGCTGCCGCGAAGAAACAGAGGTGCTGGCGATCCTGATCGGACTGGAAATCGACTCGGCAAAGAGCGGAGTAAAGCCGTATCTGGACGATTACCTTAGGAGAAGAACCACAGCGCGGAACAAATTCTTGCAGTACAAGGTGTTGCTCGATCACGACGGAGACACCGCGTGGTATGAACCGAAACCGGCAGAAAAGAAAAAGGCGTTTTTCGCCAACACCGACTGGAGTGCCATTACGTCCAATGTGGAGCGATTGCCATATCTTGCGGAAATGCTCAAACAGCACACGTCGAAATTAAAGCCCAAGCCCGCCAAAGACAGCGAGCTTTTTGCCTTTGCCGTCAATCCTGACTGGAAGGACAGGCTTGACAAGGATATTCTCGCCGCCGTCACTGCGCTTTTGAAGGATTACGAGGCGTGTCTTTCCCGAATCCGTGCCTGTCGTGCGCCCATTAAGCACAAAGCGAAGCAGAACGACGTCGAGCGGATATTGTATTCCCGCGGACAGGAGGAAATGTTTGATTCCGATACCCTATACGCCGTATTTTCGGAATTGCCTCCCCATCGTGTGTCCAATATTCGCCATGAAATAACAGAACAGAAGTGGCACATGATGGACAAAGAGGAACGGTTGGACTTTCTTGCCGACTTTCTGCCCGAATACGGCGATTATTATGATTTACTCTCGGATTTCGGCTGCGGCGGTTATCGAATATTGGGCGATTTGATTTGCGACATTGACGATGAGAACAGTGCAGAGGAACGCAAGAAGTTGTTCCGCAAGAACGATTCGGAGGCGTTTACCGAGATGATGAAGGCATATCTGCACAAGCCGTTTTCACAGAGCTATCGTGAGGCAGTGGCGAAAGTCTGCCGCAGCCGTCTTGACAAAATCGTCAAACCGAGGATTGCCGTTCAGTATGTGGTGGCTGTTGGCAAGCGTCATCTGCTGTGGGATTTGCTCCCCGACAAGGTGGAAAGAACCGTATTGGGGGTGAAGCGTCGTGATTAATGAACGTGAGGAATTTCTCGCCTATACGCAGCAGCCGGTTTACTCGGCGACAAACAAGCGCGACACATCATATATGGGAAGATTCACATTTGATATGCTGCTCGATTTTGAGGGGCTGTCGAGGGTGCTGACAATCATAGCAAGAGGCTATATGTGGCAGGGTGATGAGCCTGATATTGAACAAGCCGCCCGTGCGCTTCGGGCATGGTGCAGTGTGCCGGACAGCAAAAAAGCCGTCCCGAAGGAGGACTGGCAGTATCAGACTCATTTTGCCGATTTACACGGGGAATTCCCCGAATTGGTAGACGAACACGGCGCAGGCTGGTTCTGCCGCCATGTTCACGGTATTTGCGATTTTGTGAAGACAAATCCGAATGTGACAAGCAAACCCGCACAGGAACATTGCCAGAAGCTGTCGCGTGGTTTCAATGACGCTTGGAGAAACAAGGTGCTGCAATTCCAGACGCCGATTTTCTCGCCCACGACAAGGGGCGCATGGGTACTTCGCTTCGACGATATTTGGGCTGACGCAAAGGAACAGGGAAAGTTGCGCGACAAGGACATTCTTCTTTCTTCTGCCGTAAAACAGAAAATCTCCGAGGAAACGCCAAAGGACGTTCCCACGGAGGTGGTGGAGCTGCTTGTCAAATACTATCTTGCCAACAAACAGGACGACAGCGAGTGGGTTGTCCTGCCCGTCACCAATTTCGACGCCTATTTCGGCAACACCAATTTCAGTCGCAAATGGTGGAACAAGGTTCCCGACAGCATTATCGTAAAGCAAAAGCAGTGCTATGGGGTGTGTAGGTATGGTATTTCTAAATTTTATATGAATAAGGTAGATGTCGATCGTGAAGCTTTATCAAACTCATGTTAATGAGTTAATTCATCCAAACACGCTTTGATTGATTCCTTCATGATAGCAAGACCGACCTCCAGTTGTGCATCGGTGACAACCAGCGGACAAAGGAATCGAATGCAATTGCCGTAGGTGCCGCAGCTTTCTATGATTAGTCCCTTTTGAGCTGCCTTTTGAATGACTGCGTTCACCAGTTCCGGATAGGGCTCCTTTGTTTCCAAATCCTTGACCAGTTCAAGGCCGATGAATGCACCGATGCCTCTCACATCACCTGCAACGCCAAATTCGGCCAGCTCTGTTCGATAATATTCCATCACTGTGCGGCCGATTTCCAGCGCCCGCTCGCAGAGCCGGTTCTGCTCTATGAAGTTGATAACTTTGAGTGCCGACGCGCAGGACAGCGCATTGCCGCAGTAGGTACCGCCGATGGTGCCCGGCGGACAGGCGTCCATGATTTCGGCCGAGGCTGTGACGGCGGACAGGGGCAGACCGCCCGCGATGGATTTGGCCGAGGTCATAATGTCGGGGGCACAGCCCGCCTCTTTCCAATATTGTGAGACAAACATTCTGCCTGAACGGGCAAAACCCGTCTGCACTTCGTCTGCCACCAAAAGAATGCCATACCTGTCACAGAGGTTTCTCACTGCTTTAACCCACTCAATCGGCGCGGGGATAAATCCACCCTCGCCCTGAATGGGCTCCACCACAATCGCCGCCACATAATCGGGGGCGCTGCATTCCTCAAATACGGCCTCCAGCCGTTTCACATAATAAGCAATCGCTTCTTGCTCCGTTAAGCCTTTCGGAGCACGGTACAGATAAGGGAATTCCGCCCGATAAACGCCGTCCGGAAAAGGCCCCATGCCATAGGCGTAAGCCTTTTTGGAAGTCATCGCCATTGTCATCTGGGTTCTGCCGTGAAACGCGCCGCTGAATACAATGATATTGGGGCGCTTGGTATATCCCTTGGCAATTTTCACCGCGTTTTCATCTGCCTCCGCACCGGAATTGACAAACATGGTCTTTTTCCTGTCTCCGCGCACAGGCACGATTTCATTCATCTTCTCGGCAAGGGCGATATAGCCTTCATGGGTGCCGATATTCATCATCACATGAAAATATTTATCCGCCTGTTCTTTGACAGCGTTTATCACGTCCGGCTGAGAATATCCCACATTCAGCACACCGACGCCGCCTACCCAATCCAGAAAAAGGTTGCCGTCCACGTCCTCTATCATCGCGCCTTCGCCGCGCCGCACCACCAGCGGATAGCCGCAGCGGATCGCATTCGGTATCGCGTTGGCGCGCCGCGCTATGATGGCCTGCGCGTTGGGACCCGGCAAGGTATCGGTCTTAATTTGGGGTAATGCATTTCTTAATTCTGACATTTCTCATAGCTCCTTTTTGTTATAACAGCTTGGTATATATATCAATCAGCGCCTCTCTGTCAAGGAACACATAGTTGTTGCTCATGAGTCTCTGCTGATTGGCAATCACCGAATCTGTAAATTCGGCAATCATTGGTTGTGTCATTCCATATTCGTGCAGGGATTTTTTCTGCAATATAGCGGTATTGAGAAGATTTTCTATTTCATCATACACGGCGGAGGAATCACATTCCAAAACTTCCGCGATGGTTTCATTTAAATGCCTGATGGCTCCGTCAGGGTTAATCTCCATGTATTTGTGAAAGACGCCGGTAAACATGGCGTAGTTTGACTCTCCGTGGGGTATGTGGAATCGTGCGCCGAGCGGATAACTCATCGCGTGAACGGCTGCGCAGCCCGCGTTGCCAAACGCAATGCCTGCCATGGTGGACGCGAGACAAAAATCCGAAAGCAGACTGTTTCGGATTTGCCTGCCCTCGGCGGCAATTGTTTTATATCCGTTCAAAATCAGCTTCATGGCCTCGATGGAAAACATTTGGGACAGCGGCGTGGCCTTGGGCGACAGGTACGATTCTACCGAATGAACCAATGCGTCTATAGAGCTGGCAGCGAACACCTTGAAAGGCAATTGGGTCAGCAGTTCGGGAATCAATACCGCTTCATCGGCATACAGTGCATCGGCAGCCAGACCGAATTTTGTATGCCTTTGCGGGAACTCCAATATGGAAATATTGGTCATCTCCGAACCCGTGCCGCAGGTGGTGGGAATCAGCAGCAGCGGCTTCTCCTTGACGGCGGGAATTTTTTTGTAAAACAAATCCGTCACCGGCAGCGTTTGCTTCAGGGCAAACAGTTTGGCACAATCCAACACCGTTCCGCCCCCGATTGCAATGACTCTGCGGTAAGGCTTGACAATATCGTTGCCTATGGCCTCTATCATTTCATCGGTGGGCTCTCCTCTGCCGTATTTCTCCATATCAATTACTGTCCCCGCATGGACATTTTGAAAATAAGCAGTCCATATGGGCGCGATTGTCAACACAAGGTCGTTTTCATTGATATCATAGTCCTGTATGAATTCGCCGCAGGTTTTGAACATGGTGATTTTGGGCGATACACTGAATTGCTGCAATTTTTTTCATTCCTTTCTGTCAAACCCCCAACATATCAAAATTCCCGAACGGATTTGGCCCGGGAATTTTGAATAACAAATCTAGGAGGTTGTTGTAAGGTATTGTCTATTTTTTCAATTCTGTCCACATTTGGTCGTATATGGCCAGCGTGTCGTTGTCAAGATTCTTGATGAATTCGCCCTTTTCAATCACCTCGGCCGGAGGATTTTTGGCGGTGTTGGCGGCATATTCCGAACCCATCAGGGCAATAGCCGCCCCGTTCGGGCACATATACGGAAATTCTTCCAAAACCTCGGACATATTCTCCGCGTCAAGCATGAAGTTGATAAACTGCATGGCGCCGTCCACATTTTTCGCGCCTTTCGGAATGGCCCAGTTGTCCATGAACAGATAGGCGCCTTCCTTGGGATAAACCACCTGAATCGTGGACACCTCGTCCATGGCCAAGGCTACCTCTGCGCTCCATACCGACGCAAGGGAGCATTCGCCCGAGATAAGCGCGGATTTCGGACTGTCGGAGTCATAGAGCTTGACATTGGGCTTGATGGAAAGCAGCTTTGTCTTGATTTCGGCCAGCTCCGCCGTATCAGAGGTGCTCATGCTGTAGCCGAGGCTTCTGGCGGTCATGCCGATGACGGCGCGGAAATCGTCCAGCAGTACAATCTGATTGGAATATTTCGGGTCAAACAAATCGCTGTACGATACGACTTCGTCCGAAACCATAGCCGTATTGACCGCAATCGCCTCCACGCCGCCGAGATAGGGAACGGAATACTGGTTGCCCGGGTCATAGGAAGGATTCAGATACTGCTCGCTGATGTTGGAAAGATTGGTGAGCTTGGCCGTGTCCAGCGTTTCGAGCATTCCCTGTGACGCCATCTGCTCAATCATATAGTCGCTGGGCTGAATGATGTCAAACGCGCCCTCTTCCTCGGATTTCACCTTGGCCAGCATATCCTCGTTGGAAGAAAACGTGCTCATATTGACCTTGATGCCCGTCTCTTTTTCAAACTTGCTGATAACGCTGTCGGGAATGTACTCCGTCCAGACATAGATATTGATGGTGCCGTTTTCTCCCGCGGAGCTTGAGCTGCCGCAGCTTGTCAGCGTCGCTGTACCGGTGGCCAACATAGCGCAGGCGGTAAACAGTGACAATAATTTTTTCAGTTTCATCATAATATAATTCCTTTCAGGTCTTATTTTTTCTTCTTGAAGAGATTACTCTGGGTAAGCACGACAAGAAGGATTGTGCCGATTAAGATAAGTGTTGAGAGCGCGTTCACATCGGGGGCCACGCCGCTCTTGATAGATTCCATCACCTTGAGCGGAAAGGTTTTGACCTGCCCGTTGGTAAAATAGCTCACAATGACGTCGTCAATTGAAAGCGTAAAGGCCAGCAGCGCGCCGCCGCCGATTCCCGGCGCCAGCACCGGCAGCGTGATGTGGAAAAAGGTGGTAATTCGGTTCGCCCCCAAGTCCAGACTGGCCTCTTCAATGGAATTATCGTAGCCCGACAGCCTTGCGCGTACATTGAAGATGACGTACGGAATCGCGAAGGTGGTGTGCGCGAGGACAAGCGTCAGCATACCGCGCGGGATATGGGTATTGGAAAACAAGGTGAGCAGCGATATGCCCAGCACAATTTCGGGAATGACAACGGGAATGTAAAGCAGCCCGTCTATCACATTTTTTCCCTTGAATTTGTATTTGTACATACCTACCGCCGCAATAGTGCCGATGGCCGTTGACAGCAGCGTGCTGATGAGGGCAATGGCCATGGTGGTGCCAAAGGCATTGAGCAGCGTACTGTTGTCAAACAGCTTGCCGTACCAGTCAAAGGTAAATCCTTTCCACGTCTGATAGGGTTTGGTGGTGGTGGCATTAAAGGAATTCACCACAATCACCCCAATGGGAAGAAACAGGAACAGATATACCAGACTGCAAAATAAGATGCTCACGGTTTTCCTCGTTACCGCTTTTATGTTTCTGCTCATCTGCTACACCCCCAGACTGTCCATATCGCCGCCCAGTTTCTGGTAAATCTTCACCAGCAGCAGCGTGATAAGGATTAAAATAATGGACAGCGCCGCTCCCAAAGGCCAGTTGTTGCCGCTTTGGAACTGACGTTCAATGAGGTTGCCGATCACATCGGAATTGCCGCCGCCCAGAATATCCGCCACAAAGAAGTAGCCGAGGCTGGGAATAAATACCATAATGCTGCCCGAGAAAATGCCGCTCATTGTCAGGGGAATAATCACCTTAACAAAGGTGGCTGCCTTTTTCGCGCCCAAATCCGCCGAGGCCTCGAGCAGGCTCTGATCCAGCTTTTCGATGGCGGTATAGAGCGGCAGCACCATAAACGGAAACAGGCAATAGACCATGCCCAGCACGGTCGTGCCGCGGTTAAACAAAAATTGTATCGGCCGGCTCGCGAGGCCGGCGTTCATCAGGAATTGATTGAGCGGACCGTTGGCACCCAAAAAGCTCCGCCAGCCGTAGATTCTGATGAGGGAATTGGTCCAAAACGGAATGATTACCAGCATATACAGCAGCGCCTTGTGCTTTGACTGCGTGCGGGCAATCAAAAAGGAGAAGGGATAGCCTATCGCGACGCAAATGACCGTGGTGAGAAATGCCACCAGAATGGACGACAGATAAATCTGCACATAATTCGGGTCGAGCAGTCTTTGGTAATTGGCCAGCGTGAATTGAAACACGACATTGTAGCCGCTGTCAAGGCTGCAAAAGCTCATCACCAGCACATAGAGCAAGGGAATTGCCACAAAGAAGGCCAGCCACAGGGTGACAGGCCCCACCATCGTGACAGCGGGAAGGGTATTGGAGCGGAATCGGTGCTTTGTCATCTTTGCCATGTACCACGCCCCCTTATTGCATCACGATGTCTTCGACGGCCCCCGCGAAAACATCGTCAAAGGTGTGTATCAGCTTGGCGTCGCCGTCTTTCCAATAAAGATATACGCTGCCGCCCTTGGGAAGTTCCTGCCCTGCCAGACGTTCGATTTTGACTTCATTCCCGTTGGAAAGCTCCACCACCGTTTTCAGCACCGAGCCGACATAAATCTGCTCCTTCACCGTGCCGGCAAGGTGGAATCCCTCGACAGGCTCCGCCGAATACAGCATTCGTTCGGGTCTGACCGAAACGGCCAGCATCTCATGATTGGCAAAGTCCTCATCGGGAACGTAAAAATCGCCCGGTTCAATGCTGATATGCAGCCTGCCGTTTTCCTTGGCAGTCACCATGCCGTCAAACAGATTTGTCTCACCGATAAAGGTCGCCACAAAGCGGGTGGCGGGCGATTCATAGATTTCGGAGGGCGTTCCCACCTGCTGCAATACGCCGTCGTTCATGATACAAATGCGGTCGCTCATGGTGAGCGCTTCCTCTTGGTCGTGCGTCACATAAATGAAGGTGATATGCAGCTTTCTTTGCAGCCGCTTGAGTTCGAGCTGCATTTGTTTTCTCAGCTTCAAATCCAGCGCGCCGAGCGGCTCGTCCAGCAGCAGCACCTTCGGCTTATTGATGAGCGCACGGGCGATGGCCACCCGCTGCTTCTGCCCGCCCGAAAGCTGTGAGGGATACCGCTTTTCAAATCCGCCGAGCTGCACCATGTCCAGCATTTCGGTGACACGCTCTTTGATTTCGGCCTTTTTCACCTTTTTCATTTTCAGCCCGTAGGCGACATTGTCGTAAATGTTCATGTGCGGAAACAAGGCATAGCTCTGAAAGACCGTGTTGACGTCGCGCTCATACGGCTCCTTGTTGTGTATGTCCTCGCCCTCCACCTGAATCGTGCCGCCGGTGGGTTCTTCAAATCCCGCCACCATGCGGAGCGTCGTTGTCTTGCCGCAGCCCGATGAGCCGAGCAGCGTGAGAAACTCGCCCTCATAGATGACAAGATCCAAATCCTTGACAACGTGATTATTGCCGTAGATTTTGTTGACGCCTTTCAAGTCAACGATTACTTTTCTTTCCTCTGACATAGCAAACGATCACTTCCTTCTTGGCGTTGTCACAACGCTTTTTCATCTCTTTCGCCGGTTCTCAGGCGCATGGCTCCGTCAATATGGCGAATGAAAACCTTGCCGTCGCCCACATGACCTGTCGTAATCTTATCGCGCAGCTCGGCGAGAATGTCCTCCACGTCACTGTCCTTGACCACCACCTCCACGCGGATTTTCGGCAGCAGATTGATGTTGGTCTTGAATCCCTTGATGACATTGACGGCGTTTTCTTCCACCACGCCTTTTTGCGTGCCGCAGCCCATGACACTGGATATGGTCATGCCGCCGCACTGCTTCAAATCCAAAATTTCCTTTACTTTTTCCAGTTTTTCGGGTCTGATGATGATAACCAATTCCTTCATAGCCTCAATCTCCTTCTGTCATTTTCAAATCCATAAAGAAAAGGCAGCGGTAGCTTTTTCAGCCCCGTTGCCTTCAAACTTTATTGGATCTAAGTGTATTGTAACATCGTTATTAACATTTTGCAAGTAGCAGAATTATTGATTTTTCTACTTCTTTTTAAGTAGTTTTTAAACATTCCGGCAATTTTGCAGGTTTTTTTAAATTCATTCTTGGTAACTATTCAGTCCCCCGGTGAGAAATCCACAATTTGTGCACAAAGTTGAAAGAAGAAAAGGGACAGAAAAAAATCAGCGAAATGTCAATATACAAGAAGCGAAAAAGGTGGTATGCTAAAGAAGTCAAAACGCAGCAGGCAACCATAGATAAACTGACAGCTGAATTAGAGGCGGCCAATGCAAAATTAGCAAAAGCCGAAGCAAGAATTGCGGAATTGGAAGAACAATTGCATAAGAACAGCCATAACAGCAGCAAACCACCATCAACAGACGGATACGAAAAACCTGCCCCCAAGAGTCTGCGTAAGAAAAGCGGTAAAAAAGCAGGTGGACAAAAGGGGCATAAGGGACATCATATAGCGCTTGATAATCCGGATCGAGTTGAAAGAATATATCCGAAGCATTGTGCGAATTGCTCCCACAGGGAGAACTGCGCCCATTTGAAGGTTCACGACTCTTGTTATGTCGTTGACGTTACCGTTAAAAAGGAAACTGTCAAATATCAGATGATGGAATGTGATTGCAACGGCGTTCAGGAAACCGCTGAACGTCCTGCCGGTATCAAAGGAACTGTCACCTACGGTAATGACCTGAAGTCACTGATATGCGTTCTGAACACCCAGGGAATGGTAGCGATGCAGAATCTTTGCGAGATCATCAAAGGTCTGACAGGTATCAAACCAAGCGTCGGTACTGTCACCAATATGCTTCACAGTGCGGCGGAAATCGCCAATCCTGTCGTGGATACTTTTCCACAACTTTTGCACCAAAAACCTGTTGTGCATTGTGACGAAACGGGAGTGGACGTCAATGGTAAGCTGCACTATGTTCATGTGATGTGTACGGCTGATCTGACCTACTATGCGCTTTCCAAAAAGCGAGGGAAAGAAGCGATGGATGAAGTCGGTTTTCTTCCGGAGTATAAAGGCATTGTGGAACATGATTTCTGGCAATCGTATTTCATAGCAACCCAAGCGGAACACGCTATGTGCTGCGCTCACATTCTGCGTGAGCTTACAGGCATTTTCGAGAATCATCCGGAGCAGGTGTGGGCGCGTGAGATGTATAATCAGTTGCTTGCCATGCACCAAGCGGCTGATTTCTACAATCAGCATCCGGAAATCACATCACGCCAGCATTAC
>CACWOX010000045.1 GCA_902762615.1 uncultured Ruminococcus sp.
TCATCATCCCCGTCGTCGGACTGGTCGTACTCATCATCCCCGTCGTCGGACTGGTCGTACTCATCATCCCCGTCGTCGGACTGGTCGTACTCATCATCCTCGTCGTCGGACTGGTCGTAATCTTCATCCCCGTCGTCGGACTCGTTGAAAACTTCATCATCCCCGTCGTCGGACTCGTTGAAAACTTCATCGTCCTCTGCCATATTTGTGTAAAAGGCTTCCTCCGTCTCCTCAAAACCTTCAGGATAAATACCTTCGTCCGTATCGTCGCCTTGAATGACAAAAATATCTTCCACAGCAGGCGCAGGCGGAACGTCATTATCTGCTGCCAAAGCGAACAGATCTACCATGCCGTTATCATCCGATTCGGGCAGCACTGTCGCTTCTTCGGCTTCGTAGGCTTCTGCATTGCGGGCAATGTCATAGAGATCGACATATTCGCTTGCCGATTCGCTGCCGCCTTCCAAGGCACCTTCAATTTCCTTTTCGTTGTCGTTTTTCGGGTTCATCAACAAAATATCTCCCTTCAGGATACTTCACGATAAACGTGTGAAACAAAAACAAAGCTTCAATATGCTGACATAAATATTCAGTTAAACAACACTGATAATTCAATATTATATCACACACAATCGTTTAAGTAAATATCTTTTGTTGAAAAATAAAACAATCAGATATTTTTATAAATTTGACAACAACAACGATAAAAAAATGGTTAGTTATTATTGCTGTCTGAGCCGATAACCGTTACATCGTCAACAAATCGTGAGATCGTCCAGATAGAAAACCTTGCTTCTATTTCATCGCCGTTTCCAGCCTTTTTGCCGAAAAGTTCGGCTCGTGAGCTGAGGGAATCCGAGTCATTGACAATGAATGTGGTGGAATCTTTAAACTTTTTGTAACCGTAGATAACATAGCAATGTCCGGACACGCCATAAGGCCGGTCGCTGTACTGCGCAAGTACGATGCAGCCGTTATCCAGCGCCTCGGTTATGTTATCAAGCGTTGCGTCCTTCACGGTAAACGGTACGTTGTAAGCCGAAAGACCGGAGCGAAGCTCATAGGCTGTCCAGCCTTCGGTATAATCGCTGGTTTCGCGCATTTTTTTAACGGTGGCGGTGCTGTTTTGATCGTACCAGTGAGAAGCCATTGCGGCAATGGAGGGCATGCAGTTGATAGCCGAATATTCGCCGGTGTCCTTCTGTGAAAAGAACCAGTCGTAATCGCGGTCATTGATAACGGTTTTTACTTCAAAGGACTTGTCCGCGTCAGTGCGGTCGTCAAAATATTCCGCTACCTTTGCCGCCGACACTATCACGTCCTCGTTGGTATAGCAGCCGTTCCACGTGTGCTCCATTGTATAAGACCAGTCGTTGTACCGCGTATTCATGTAGCATTGCGCCGAGGCGATTGCGTTGACGGTGGTAAGCTCTTCCTGAGGCGCAAAGAGTGTGGAATCCCCGTAGTAATTCATAAATCCGTGTGTGATGGCTCTCCGCGCCCATATGCTGTCGAATGCGTCATCCACACGTTCCAGATTGTGGTCGCTGAATTTCATACTGTATTTGGGACCTTCCTTGGTGATCCTGCCGACAAGCTCGGCGGCATCTCTGCGGGTGAAGGGAGAGTCTGTCATTCCCATGGTACGCAGGATTTCATCGGTATCCACTTTGCCGAGGTCGCTCCATAAATGCTCAGAATCTTCATCGTCATGCACGCGCATGGCAGTATAGAAGGTGTGAAGCATTGCGGCAAACTGCTTGCCTGTAACGGTTTCACTCTGTCTGCCGTAAACGTCGCGTTCAATCGCAGTCATCACTTTTGCCGCGATGACTGACATGCGATAAGGATAGATACTGTCCTCGTATTGATAATCTGCATTGCCGTAGTAATCAATCATACCGAGCAGCATGCCCTTTTGTGTGACGGGATCGCTGCCGATTTTAATTTCTGACAGATCAACTTCCTTGCCGGCAAAGCCCTCATACAGCTTTAAGAATACCTCGACAGCATTCCTCTCTGTGGAGGCTTCATCGAGCGCAGCGCTGTCAAATCCGATGTCGAATCGCTTCATCACAAGCGCACTTTCGGCAACTTCAGTAGAATCCAGCCATGCGAGATTTTCGGAGCCGTCAGACTTGACGGTATCAAAGCCGGAAATTTCCACCGATTTAAGCTCTATTGCATTGCTGTCATCCGACAGATACATCGTTATCCTGTGTATAGGACGAAACAAACCTCCGTTTATTTCGGTCATCTTGTATTCCACATGAAGTCTGTTGTCGGAAGCGTCTGTAATGCCCTTCATCTGCTCGGCGGCAGGTAAAAATTCACTTTCCAACTTCTTATTGATAGAGGTATTTTTAATGAATCCGCTCACAGCAGGTATCACGACGTCGCTGCCTGCAACCGTTGTATTAAGCTCTGAGTTATCCATAAGCGGCTCACAGGAGGTAAGCGCCATGGAAAGCAGCAATGCACATGCCGCAATAACAGCCTTAAACCTCATACCGTTCGACTTCATTTCCATCAGACCCTTCATTGTTATGCATTATAATATTGGAATAATTCGGATGCTCTTTTTTTCAGGGGTTCGCGGGAATTGACAAGCTGTTCGTCGCATACCTCCGAGAGCAGAAGGTTCAGAATTTTTCCGATCAACGGACCCTTCGGCACTCCCATTGCCATCAGATCGCCGCCGCCTATTGCAAGGCTTCGCAGGGTGGTGCAGGCGCTTTCGGCGGCAAGCTCGTCCAGTATGTTTTGCACCTCGTCAAGCTCCCTGAACTTGTCCGCGGCAAGAGCCGGGTTGAGTCCCGTCAGATCCGCCCTTTTCAGCGTAAGGAGCTGCCGCAGGGTTTCCTCGCCGTATTTGGAGAGACGCCTGCGGACGATTCTGCGTTCGGGAATGATCCGGTCGTCGTGAATGGCAACCAGCAGAAGCACGCGTTCCTCTGTTTTCCTGTCGGTGCGCAGGTATTTTGCCAATATCTCCCGTGTGATTTCTTCGCTGATTTTGGCATGACCGTAAAAATGCCCTGTGCCATCATCACCCATTGTAAAGCAATGCGGTTTGCCGATGTCGTGAAACAGAGCCGCAAGACGCAAAATTCTGTCGGAAGGAGCCGCCTCGACCACGCGAACGGTATGCTCCCATACATCGCTGTCATGGTGCGGGTTGTGCTGCTCAAAGCCGAAGGTCCTTTGCAGCGGAGGAATGATCTGCCCGATTACATCGCGGTAGTTCCGCAGGACATCTCCGACACCCGCTCCGCACAGCAGCCCGAAAAACTCCTGCGTGATCCTCTCAACGGCGATCCTGTCAAGCAGCCCTTTGCATAGGTGAACAGCTTCGGCTGTCGCAGGCTCTATTTCAAATTCCAGCACCGAGGCAAATCGCAGGGCGCGCAGAATGCGCAGTGCGTCCTCTCCGAATCGCTTTGAAGGGTCGCCGACGCATCTGATGATTCCGGCGCCGAGATCGTCCATTCCTCCGAACAGGTCGAGATATCCCCGTGATGGGGAATATGCCATTGCATTCACGGTGAAATCGCGCCGGCTGAGATCTTCCTTAATGTCGGCGGAGAAGCTCACGCTGTCGGGATGTCTGCCGTCGGAGTATTCGCCGTCGACGCGGTAGGTGGTGACCTCGATCGGCATTCCGTCGGAAAGAACCGTCACCGTGCCGTGCTTTATGCCGGTTTCGATCACCCGAAAGCCGTCGAAGGCGGCAATGACCTGCCCTGCCGCCGCATTGGTGGTGACGTCGTAATCCTTGGGCGGCAGACCCCTCAGATGATCCCTGACGCAGCCCCCCACCAGCCACGCTTCAAAGCCTGCCTTTTCAAGAACATCGAGCACGCGGAGCACGCCGGACGGAATGTCGAATTGTTCATGGATGATAATTGGAGATAACATAATTTAATCCTTACAAATATCAAAAACAGTCTTGTATTTCAAAAAATATTCGCATATAATAATTATACCATGAATGTACGGTAATTACAACAAATATTTTCGATTCAAACGGTGATTATAACGGACAACAATTATATTGACAAAGCAAGATTTTCTGATGCACTCGATACATACAGGTCGTCAAAAAATACCGACAGCGGCAATTCGATAGGCACGCTGGGCGAAAAATCGCTGCACGCTGTTCTCAAACGGTACTATGAGCCGGACAGCAGCCGGCATGAGGTAGCTGTGGGGGATTACGTAGCCGACATAGTGGGGGAGGAGGGAATCATAGAAATACAGACCCGCAATTTTTCCCGACTCAAGCCAAAGCTCGGCGGATTGCTGGAATTATGCCGCGTCACGGTGGTGCATCCTGTTATCGTGAGCAGGAGAATCATCAATATTGACGGATTGACAGGCGAGGTCGTCTCGGTCAGAACCTCTCCCAAGCACGGCAGCCTTTACACAGAAATGAGGGAATTGTACACCCTGCGCGACATACTGACCAGCGACAATCTGACGATGAAATTTCCGCTGCTTACAGCCCACGAATTCCGCACCTACGGCGTAAAGACCAGACGGCGCAAAAAACAGCGCACCAAAAAGGGAGAATATGTCTCCGACGTGATCCCCACAGATATTATTGACGAAATAACGCTCTCTGAATCATGCGATTATTCCGTTCTCATTCCGGACGGGCTTCCGGAACAATTCGGCGCGAAGGAATTTGCCGCGGCAGCCGCCACCGATGCGACCAACGCACGCATGGCGATCAATCTGCTGGTCAGAATGAAGCTTGCAAAGCCTGTTGAGAAAAAGGGGAATCGCATAGTTTACACGCTTGTTGCTCCGATATAGAAAAATCAGCCAATCGCAAAATTATACATTTAAGCCAAAATATTCATAATTTTTTGCAAAATTACATTGATTTTTGTTGTGATGTATGTTATAATTATCCCAATCAAATGGGGGGAAAACATATTCTTGCCCCATAAAAAAACGGAGGTATATCTCAATGAAAAAACTTCTTTCCGAATTCAAAGAATTCGCACTCAAGGGCAATATGCTCGATTTGGCAGTCGGCGTGCTCATCGGCTCGGCATTTTCGGGACTGGTAACGTCGCTCACCGATAACATCATTCAGCCTATCCTCAACTGCTTCGCATCTCCTGATGCTGCCGGCGCCAGCAAGCTCTCCATCAAAATCTGGAGACTGGACATGCCCATCGGTCAGTTTATTTCCGACGTTCTCAACTTCATCATTATGGCTTTTGTCATCTTTATGATCGTCAAGGGCGTGAACAAACTCAGAAGCCTCGGCAAGAAGGAAGAGGCAGAGGAAGCTCCCACCACCAAGAAGTGTCCCTTCTGCGCCTCTGAGATTCCGCTCGAGGCTGTCAAGTGCCCTCACTGCACCAGCGAACTGCCTGTAGAAGAAGCTCCCGCAGAGGAGAAGCCTGTTGAGGAAAAGCCCGCAAAGAGCGGCAAGGCAAGAAGAAGATAAATGATTTTTCAGCATGAAACAAAGCTATTTTAAACAAATGCTAAGCCGCGATAAGAGTTACCGCAGCGCGTTTGTGCTCGCCGTCGCTGTGCCGTTTGTCTGCGCAGCGGCGGCAGCTTTGGTATTGTGGGGACGGGAAAGCTTCGGCATATTTTTCTTTCCATGCAGTATAAAACGCATTACCGGATTCAACTGCCTGTCCTGCGGAGCCACGCGTTCCACCTTCGCTCTTCTGCACGGGGACATTGCCGCGGCGATTTATTACAATCCGCTGTATATCGCCTTTTTAGGCTGGCTGGTGTATTTATACGTTCGGCTGGTCATATCGCTGATTGTCAGACCGTATAGGAAATATGTGCTGCGTCTTGATTGGAAATGGGCGGCTGCGGTTACCCTGCTGCTTGCGGCATTTACAATCATTCGCAATCTTTCATTTTATCAGGCAATATTCTATTAAAAAGGAGCATTTTTAACACAATGACCACATCAAAGAAAAAAACAAATCACAAAACCAATACGCCGCCTCGCAAGACAGCCTCTTCCTCTTCCTCAGGCAGAAAGAAGCTGACCGCCGCACAGCGCAAGGAGCTTGAACGTCAGCAGAGAATTACGCAGGCGCTCATTATTGTGGGCAGCATCATTGTTGCCGTCATTTTTATTATCATCTTCCTTTCGATTTACGGCGACAACGACAGCAAGGATTACACATCACGCACTACCGACGCTTCGGGCGATTCGACGGTTTCAGCGGTTGACGACACCATTTATCCCGCCTCGGAGGATTACGAAACAGCGCCCGACGGTGAACAGCTCAAAAAGCCTTCCAAGGGCGAAGAGGTTGCCGTTCTGGAAACAAACATGGGCACTATCAAAATCCGCCTTTTCCCAAAGTACGCTCCTACCGCAGTCGAAAATTTCAAAACGCTCATTCAAGAGGGCTATTACAACGGTATCATATTCCACCGCGTCATGAACGACTTCATGATTCAGGGCGGCGACCCGACAGGAACAGGAACCGGCGGCAAGTGCGCATTTGAAGGCTATGAGACCTTCGGCGACGAATTCGGACGCAATCTTTACAATTTCCGCGGCGCTGTTTCCATGGCTAACACCGGAGCGGCAGGTTCCAACAGCAGCCAATTCTTCATTGTCCAGACCAAGAAGGCACAGTATTACACCCTCGGCGACAAGGAAGGCTTCATTTCCAACGGCGGCGCCAAGTGGGCTGCCGAGCAGTACGAAAAGAGCGGCGGCACTGCCTATCTTGACGGACAGTTCAAGAGCGTCACGGGCAGCGGACACACCGTATTCGGTCAGGTCTATGACGGCTTGAAGGTGGTTGACAAGATAGCGGCAGTCGATGTCGATGCAAACAGCAAGCCTCTCAAGGACGTTGTGATCAAGAAGGCATATCTCACCAAGGTAAAGTAATCTTTCTGTTTTACTACAAGCATCAGACAGCATAATATAGCATAAAAAACCGAACTTGCGGCTTTAGAAAAGCTCAGTTGCCCAAGTCCGGTTTTTTGTCGGATCATTTATTCTGTTTTGACAGGCTTCCTGTCCATCACTCTGAGAGCAGCAAAAATGCCGAACACAAATATCACCGTTATAGCGATGTTGACATACATCATGTTTCTGAAACACAGCATAATTCCGGTGAAAATTGCGCCGATCGCCGCCATTGCCAGATAAAAGCGGAGCGTGATTCCACATCTTCTTTTAGCGTATGCGCCGAGCGAGAAAAGGAATACATAATAGATCACCAACGAGCCGGTCAGCATGAGCATTTTGGGCAGCAGGGACACCTCTTCATTCCACATGAATTCCAGCGATGTGGTGATGTTGTTGAGAGCAAAAATGATGAAAATATGCATCAGCATATAGCCCAGTCCGTTGGTTTTCATCTCCCTGTCGACAATTTTGTCATAAAAATAACCGTAACTCAGGAAAAGTCCAACCACAATCAGAAACGCCATCAGCGAAAAATACAGACTGCTGAAATTAATCTCCCCTTCAAAGTAGGAGGCTATGGCAATGATCATTTCTCCGAATGTGAACACCACATAGAGCATTGCCCTTTCCGACAGATGGGGGAAATCCACCAGACCCGAGCAGCTTTTTCTTCCCGAGATGACCGTCACGCTTATTCCGAAGAGAATTGCGATCGGAGTCAGCAGCGTGGAGCCTGTGGCATTATAGAACGGAATGGAGAGGGCGACGATGGCAGCCTCGGTCATCAGAATGGCAGCCATGCGCCTTATGCGTCGTATATGCTCGGGCTGCTGACGGTGGTGGCGGTATTCAATGAGATATTGCAAGCCGACATTGGCGAGAATCAGCGCCCATGCGGCATGATACTGTGTGTGATAGCCCTGCCAGTTTTCCCTCGTACCTTCACCGATGAAGTAGAGCAGAAACATATTGACAAACAAAAACACATGCTCTCTCACACTGTTTCTGCCGTAGAGATTGATGTAATAGGTGGTGAAATTCCATATCTGAATGATCGCAACCGTACATAGTACATACGACATAAATGTTCCCGGCTCTACAAATCCGCTGTGTACATGGTGGAGCAGTGAATTGTTGCGTCCGATGATATAGACAAATATCAGGTCATAAATCAGCTCAATGTACTCGACCTTTTTCTCCTTGTTGTCCATTTCAAATAATCCGCTCATAACGGCAAACCACGTCCTTTGTTTTTTAATATTATATCATGCCGAAATAATAATGTCCACAAAAAAATAATCATTCAAACATCCAACAAAGCTATTGTCAGATTCGCCGGAATACTGTATTAAAAAAATAAAAAAATAAAAATATCAAAAGCAAGAGGATTAAAATATGAAAAAAATGAAACCAATCATTTCGTTCCTCAAAAAAGAGCCGATGCTGGTGGTATCGGTAGCCGCGGCGGTCATAGCCATGTTCATCACCCCTCCTTCGGCTAAGCTGCTCTCCGACATCGACTGGCACACGCTTGCCACCCTGTTCATGATGCTGACAGTGCTGGAAGGATTCAAGAGCGAAAATATCTTCCGTCCGCTGCTCAAGCTTGCCGGAGGAATCAAGTCGATGGTGTTACTGTCGCTTTTTCTGGTTTTTTCGGTTTTCTTCTCGTCGATGTTTGTCACCAACGATGTTTCCCTCATCATATTTGTGCCGCTGACGATCATCCTCTTCCGCGCCGGAGACAAGGAAAAATACATTCTGCCAGTAATAACAATGGAAAACATAGCGGCGATACGCGGCTCATTGCTCACACCTTTCGGTAGCCCTCAGAATCTTTTTGTATACGGTAAGTCCGGCGTGTCCGCCTTCAGGTTTGTACAATATATGTTCCCCATATGGATCATTTCCGCCCTGCTGCTGGTCGCCTTTGTCCTTGCGCTCTATTGCAGAAATATCAGGCAGCGCACCGGTGTGAGCGATATGTCGTTCACAGGTGAATGGGTGAAGGAGGGAAAAATTCACCGCATTGCCTATCTGAGTGTATTTGCCGTGGTGTTGTGGACGATCGTGAGCCGCACATCCATCTGGGCTTGGGTGGCGATTGGTGTGGCTATTGCCGTGTTTATCATAGACCGCGGAATATTGCTCAAAACCGACTATGTGCTGCTGCTGACATTTCTCTGCTTTTTTGTGTTTTCTTCATCCATTGCCTCCAGTGCGGCTATTTCGGTATTCCTAAGCAAAGCAGTCGCCGACAATGAATACGTATGGAGCATTTTGCTCAGTCAGGTCATCTCCAATGTTCCTGCCTCTATCGTGCTCTATCCCTTCGCCAGGAATGTAGGCGCTCTGATTTACGGGCTTGACACAGCGGGGCTCTGCTCTCTGATCGGCTCGCTCGCTTCTGTCATCAATTACCGCATTTACGTGCGGGAATACCCCGGAAACGGCGGAAAATTCGTCAGGGTGTTTACGCTGATAAGCCTTGTTTTTTTTGCATTGGTGGCTGTTCCCGGATATTTTATTAGTCTCTCCGGCATTTGAGTTTTTCAATATTTTATCAAATAATTGCCCCGAAGAATAGCTTCTTTCATGAAGCCAGCCTTCGGGGCGTTTTTTGTAAGAGTCATTCATTCAATGGATAATCGCTTCAATGTCGCCCTCTGAGCAGAAGCCGACCGACGCGCCGTTGAAACCTATCTTAATACCGGCAAATATCACCGCACGTCTGAGTGAATCCTCAGCGGAACAGCCTTTGACATAGTAATGCAGGAATGACGAGTACAGCGAATCTCCCGCGCCGACGGTATTGACAACCTTCCCGCCTGTATAAGCCGGAACGGCGGCGATTTGGTTTGCGTCGGAGTCGAGCAGCAGCGCACCCTGGGCGCCCATTCCGATAACGATAATCCTGCTGTGATAACGTTCGTGCAGCCTTTGGATAAATTCCTCCGCCGCACAGGGAAGCGCTTCATCACTGAGGAAGAGAATGTCGGCGTTCTCCATGAAGTCGCGGTTGTAATCGTCCTCAATATTTCCCAAAACGTGAACGTCGGTTGCCGTAAGCTTTCCGAGGCGGTGGGCTTCTTTGATAAACTCACGGTTAAAATTGATATTGCAGAGGGCAGCCGCGTCCACGCCTGCAAGGGTCTCTTTGAGGCTGTCAGGACGGAGCATCTGCTCCTGAATGTCCTTGAGGTCGCAGTAAACCTGCCGCTTTCCCTCCGGATCAAAGAGAATCACCGAGGTGGGCGTGTTTTTGAGCGTTTTTTCAATCCTGTCGGTGGATATTCCGCAGGCATTCAGCTCGTTGAATATTCTGCCGGCTTCGTAATCTTCGCCCGTGAAGGAAACAAGCTCCACGCTGTCGCCCAATGCGGTCAATGCTTTTGCCACATTGAAGCCGACACCTGCCACGTTGGAGTTGACTCCGAAAAAAGGATAGTCAATGGGGTAGTAATTGATCGGGAAGCCGCGCACGGCGACGGTGGTTTCAATATTCAGCAGTCCTGAGACAAGAATTTTATTTGGCATAGTTTTCATTCACAGCCTTTCTATGTGTAATAAAAAGTCAATCCTCTTCTCCGCGAAGAATTCTCATAGCGGTTCTGTATTTCTCGACTCGCTTGATGTCTTTGTCAGAAGGATGCTCCAATCGTGATAAATCACTGTTGTGCGCAAGGTCGGCTAACTTCACCTTGACGGCAACGGGATTTGCCTTCATTTTTCTGACGTAATCCATGTACGGCACGCCTTTCCTGTGCGTCAGAAGGTCGAGCGCTTCGCAGACCTGAGCGGAAAAGCCCATTTCACGCAGATCGTCGAGTGTGTAATGGGTATCCTCCACCACATCGTGCAGCAGCGCGACAACGGTGGAAGTCTCGTCGTCCATCTGCTCCGCTACATGAAACGGATGGAACACATACGGCAGCCCGCTTTTGTCCCATGCGTCCTTGTGCGCCTCGAACATGAGCCGCATGGCTCTTTTGGTTTCGGGTGTGTAAATCATCTTCTGTCTTCCGCCTCCTGCCTATTACCCTATTCAGCCGATTGTAAAACATTATGAATGCCGTAAATCGGCGGCTTTGCCAATTTGAATACGCAAGTTTTTTCTCCACTCGGGGCAAGGCTTATCTTGATATTGCACTTTCTCAGTTGCGCCAAAGCCCGTTTTGGATCGCAGCGCGTTGCAGCGAGGGGCGCTGCCCCTGCCTTTTCACATTTCATGTGAAAAGGACTACCCCGCAAGGGCGCTGCCCTTGACCCGCCAGGAGGAACAAGTTCCCCCTGGACTCCCACGCTCGCATTCGCTCGCTAGTTGGGCGCTTCGCGCTTGCTTTTCTTTTTACTTTTACAATCGCCTATTACCCTATTTTAATGCCTTGACGGGACACGCCTTTTTGCACTCAAAGCAGAGAATACATTCGGTAGCGTTGGCGCGTTTGCGGCTCTCCTTGTTGCACTCGACATTCATCGGGCAGACCTTCAGGCATTTGCCGCAGCCGACGCACTTGCTTTCGTCACAGTGAATGCGGAAGAGCGAGAAGTAGCTCATCGGCTTGAGGAATACCGTGATCGGGCAGATGTATTTGCAGAATGCGCGGTTGTCCTTAAAGGCAAAGGCGAGAATGATTCCGATGAGATAGTAGAGCGCGTTGCCGCCGAGGAACAGCCAGAACATAATGCGCTCCAGATTGCCGACATGATAGAGGAACAATGCCGCTACCAGTCCGAAAGACAGCGCGAACATAATGTACCGGATCACGCCCAGCCCCTTCTTCCTCGGCTTCTGCGGCTGTTTGTAGGGCAGCAGGTCGAGAATCATCGCCGTCCAGCAGGCGTAGCCGCACCAACCGCGTCCGAAGATCAGCGGGCCGAATATCTTGGCGACTGCGTAGTGAATGGTCGCCGCCTCAAACACGCCGATGAAGAGATAGTACCAGAAGCCCTCGATCTGCATATTCTCATTGCTGATGATGCCGAGATAGACCAGCATATAGGAACCGACAGCGAACTGCACAAACCTTCTCGCGTGCTTCCAGCCGCCCGCGAACAGGGCAAGCCCGATGGCAATGCAGGTGCCGATATAGCTGAAATTCAGCAGATAAAAGAGATTGTCCAGCGTCTGCCAGAGTGTCACCGCAACGGCTTCAAAGATCACAAACATAACGGCTGCGGGAATGTATTTGGATATTCCGCGCTCTTTCTTTTCGGTTTTTTCCTTTGTTTTTTTCATGGCGTATGCACCTTTCCTTTGTTTATTTCTTCAACATAAGAATACCACTCTTCACCGACCTGTGCAAGCGGTTTCCGGCAAGCTGCAATTAATCGGGGACAAGGTGCATGCGCAAAAATCAAAGGTCGGTAAGGTCGATGTCAGGAGTAATCTGAACCCTATAGTCCGGATATTGCCCACTGATTTCTTCGGATAAAATTTTCACCGCTTGCTTGGGCTGAATATCAAAGCTCACCACCGCGTCAAAGCGGATCGTCTTGCTTTCGGTGTCTACATAGAATCCGTGCATCTGCAATGCCCAGTCGTGCGAGAGTACGATTTTTTGAATTTCGTTCCGGATATCCGCCGCTTCTCCCGTGCCTGTGTTGTGGGAATAAACGCCCACGCCCGTGAGAATCACGCCTGTAGCGAGATAGACCTTTGCTTCTACCCTGCGTGTGAGTCTGTCGACCTCTTCCACCGTCATGGTGTCGGGCAGTTCCATGTGAACCGACGCGTAATTCTTGTTGGGACCGTAATTATTGATAATAAGGTCATACGCGCCGATCACCTCCGGCTCTTGTACAATCAGCGATTTGATTTCCTTTGCAAGCTCCGGCTCGGTACGCTGTCCGAGAATGTCGTCAACCGTTTCGGTCATCATTTCAATGCCTGCCTTGATGATGACAACGGCGATGAAAACACCGACGTAGGCTTCCAAAGAAATGTGCCAGATCATGAATATCGCCGCTGAAGCCAGCACCGATGCGGAAAGCACCGCATCAAAAAGCGCGTCAGAACCCGAAGCTGTCAGCGCACCGGAATTCGCCTTTTCGCCCTGCTTTTTGACGTAGCTGCCGAGCAGCAGCTTGACGGCGATCGCAAGGGCTCAACGTCCACTCCTTTTTGTCCGGATTGCCAAAGATAAACTTGAACAATCTGTCTTTATATTCACGATTGATTTTTCGTTCTTCCGCCATCGGTATCCGTCGAGTAGACAATCTCGACACTCCTTTCAAAATATTTCAGTGAAAGGCTTGCCTACTGCCCCTCACAGAACCGTACGTGCGGTTTTCCCGCATACGGCTCTTCAAACAGTCATTTGATTCCAGTTCCATATATCGGTAGTTAAATGAGGTTCGGATATGTAGTAATTCCACACTCTCAGATACTTTTTGTACCTGAACTTTCCCTTCTGGTCTCTTCTGTTCAGCATTCGGTATGTACCGTGCTTCAGATATTTCCAGAAACTCTGTATCGAATGAAAGTTACCGTTTACTCCGTAATAATTGCAATGCCCTCTTAAGACCGCAGCCAGTATCTTCATCGTTTCCGCCAGCGGTTTCGTCAGCCTTGTTTTCAGCCATACTTTTGCCGCCTGCTTCTTCGCTTTCAGCTTCTTCTTGCTCGTCCGCACTCCCAGTCTGTATTTGCCTGTTCGTGTTGTTGTGTTGTAAAAAGTAAAGCCCAGAAAATCAAAGTCGTCCTTTGTTCCCTTGAACCTGCCTATCGGCAGTATCCTTGTCTTTTCCTCCGCAACCTCAAGCCCGAATTTCCCAAGCCTCGGTCTAAGTGCCTGCATTACTCTTTGTGCCTCATTTTCATACTGGAACAATATCAGAAAATCATCTGCATATCTTACATAGTATGCCTCTCCCTTTAGTCTCGGCTTTACCGCCTTTTCAAACCACAGGTCAAGTACATAATGCAGATACACATTCGCCAGAGCAGGCGATATAAGTCCGCCCTGCGGCGTTCCTCTGTCGCTGTCCTTTAGCTCTGTTCCTTCCATTATCCCGCTTATCAGAAACCTTTTGATATACCTCAGAAAGTTCTTATCATCAATGTCATGCTCCAGAAATTTCATGAGCCAGTCATGGTCTACGTTATCAAAGAAGCCTTTGATGTCAGCTTCAAGCACATAGTTGACCTTCTTTCGCATTATCGTCTGATTGATAAACTTTACCACATCATGTGCGCTTCGGTTTTCACGAAACCCGTATGAGCAGTCGAGAAATCTTGGTTCGTACACGTCATTCAGTATGTTTGCCATTACACCCTGCACGAGCTTATCCTCATAGCACGGCAGACCGAGTGGTCTTTGCTTTCCGCTTGCCTTCGGGATATACACTCTTTTAACAGGCTTTGGCTTGTACTGGAATTTCCGCATTCTCTTCACAAGTTCCCTTATGTTGCTTTTGGCGTTTTCATCATATTGGTCTTTGCTTACTCCGTCTACGCCTACGGCTTTTCTTCGGCTTTGTTTCCGATGTTCCGACATCAGCGTTTCTTCGTTTACATTGTGCATAAGATTCTGCACTCTTGAATACTTTGCCGACTGTTCTCTTATTCCTTCCGTTTTCGTTTCCATACAACAATGACCTCTTGTGACGTATATGTTTCCGCTTCGGGAACGGCTGTTTGCTGACCCCTTCGCTCCGCCTGCTTTCACAGGTCTCATCACTACTATGGGTCAGTCCGACTTCTGGCATGCCTTCGGGTTCTCTCCGTTTGCAAAACTTAAATCGCCCTTACCTTGTTTCAGGAGCTTGTCAGACCTCCCAGGTATGCAGATATTACTTTGTACGCTCGCCACGCTCTTGGACCCCGACGGAACCTACGGCATTCTCGCATATCGACTGCCATATTGCTGCCTGCGACCAAAGGAAAAGTATCGGCTTCCGCTTTATATAACTTACGGGGCTGTATCGCTTCACGCTTTCGCATTGCGGCTCTCGTACTCCACTGCCTACGCTTAAACCTCACCTCACGGCTTCGGCTCCAAGGCTGTGTACCAGCTGCTTGCTAAGCTTTATCGGATTCGGACTTTCACCGAACTGTATTATCTGCACCGAACTGGCGCACTCCCCTTTCCTATAATATTATACCATATTGCACTATTATAGTCAAGCGATAATGAGGGCATTGTCAAGAGCAAGGACGGTAATATCCGCTTTTCTCTTATCATAACACACATTCTACAAAATATGAAACAGTTCGATTGTAAAATTCCTTTCACACACTTGAATGAAAGCTCTATGATATATATAATATAATCACACAGAAGAAGGAGGACTGCCCTATGTTTGCAAAGAAAACCCGCGTCAATCTGACGAACGAAGAAAAACGCCTGCTGTTACATAGCCTTGTGGAACTCAAGAATGATCTGATCCGGCAAGGCAGATACACCGACTGCGTGGATGAGCTGATCTACAAGATTGCCAGCGCGAAGGTGAAAAAGGTCAGGAGCGTCCCTGCGAGATAAGGCACAATTCCGTAAGCCGTTTGTTTATGTATTTTCCACATAAACGGACGGCTTTTTTGTTGCCAGAAAATCCTGATCTGTTCCCGCTTGGGGAACGTGTACATAGCCGTCTGGAAACAGTCGGCTAAATTTTTTATGAGGAAGGAGCAAATCACATGAATCAAACCAAAGTCATTGCCATCGCCAACCAGAAGGGCGTCGGCAAGACGACCACGGCGGCAAACCTCGGCGCGGGACTGACACAGCTCGGACGAAGGGTACTGCTGGTGGACGCGGATTCGCAGGCGAGCCTGACGGTATCACTCGGCGTGAGCCAGCCGGACGATTTGCCGGTGACGGTGGGCAACATCATCCAGAATATCATGGACGACACGCCCTTTGACCCGCGCGAGGGCATCATTCACCACTCGGAGGGCTTTGACCTGCTGACACGGTGAAGCGCGACTACGACTATGTGCTGATCGACTGCACCCCGTCGCTCGGTGTGCTGACGCTCAATGCACTGGCGGCTGCCGACAGCGTGATTATCCCCACCCAGCAGCACTATCTCTCCGCCAAAGGACTGGAACTGCTGCTGCAAACGGTGTCGAGAGTGCGCAAGACCATCAATCCACACCTGCAAATCGACGGAATTCTCATGACGATGGTGCGCCCCAACACGGTGATCGGCAGGGAAATCGACAGCATTGTGAAATCCACCTATTCGCCGCGCATCAGGGTATTCGACACGAGCATTCCCATGTCCGTCCGCGCCGTAGAAGCGACCGCCGACGGCAGCAGCGTCGTGGTGTACAGCAAGAGCAGCAAGGTGGCGCAGGCATACGCGAAGTTTGCGAGGGAGGTCGATGAGATTGGCAAAAGGCAAAGAGAGAAAAATCGAGCTGACCGCCTACGATGACCTGTTTCAGACGGACGAAAGCCGCGAAGAAGCCAAGCAGAGCCGGATTCAGGACATTCCCCTGTCGGAAATCGACGAATTTCCCGATCACCCGTTCAAGGTGCTGGACGATGACGATATGGCACAGCTCGTGGAAAGCATCCAGCGCAACGGGGTAATGACGCCGGCAATGGTGCGGCGCAAGGAGGATGGGCGATATGAATTGATCAGCGGACACAGACGGTGCCGCGCCTGTGCATTGGCGGGGCTGACCGCCCTGAAATGCGAAGTGCGGGAACTGACGCGCGACGAAGCCGTGATTATCATGGTGGAGAGCAATTTGCAGCGGTCGGTGATTTTACCAAGCGAGAAGGCGTTTGCCTACAAAATGCGGCTGGAAGCGATGAACAGGCAGGGACAACGTACAGATCTAACTTATTCCCCACTGGGGAATAAGTTAGATGGCAAGACTTCATCAGATGAACTCGCGGAAAAAGTAGGCGAAAGTAAAACGCAGATTTTCCGCTACATTCGCCTGACGGAGCTTGTGCCGGAGATTCTGCAAATGGTCGATGAATACCGGATCGCCTTCCGCCCTGCCGTGGAATTGTCATATCTGACCGATGAGCAGCAGTATTCTCTGCTCAACGCCATGAGCTATTATGACGCGACGCCTTCGCTGTCACAGGCGACCAAGATGAAGAAATTTTCGCAGGAAGGCAAGCTGTCGGAGGACGTCATTTCTTCCATCATGCAGGAGGAAAAGCCCAACCAGCGGCAGAAACCCGCGTTTTCCGATGAGCGTATCAACAAACTC
>CACWOX010000046.1 GCA_902762615.1 uncultured Ruminococcus sp.
GCAGCTACTTCTTTCCATCAGCCGCAGCAACGCTTGGGCTGACTGTTTTCTTGCACTTGCAAAGCAGTTTTGCTTTGCTTGACTTTCACGGATTCAGGAAAATACTGTTCAATAGCCGATGGCTTCAGCAAATGGTTTTGTTAGGCTAACCTGAAACGATTGTGTACAATATTTTTTAGGCGGCGATGGCTTAAAATGTCTAATTGACAGATTTTTTTATTATCTGTAAATATTCTGTCGAATTAGTTGCTTTTTGGTTGTTTTTTAATTAAAATAACATGTATGATCAATGCCGATATCAAGTCAAGGCGACTGAGACTGAGAGGAGATAAAATGGTAGAGGGCAAAAACGTAAAGATTATTGTTGCGGCACATAAGGCATTCCGTATGCCGGAGGATGAAATGTATATTCCGCTTCATGTCGGTGCCGAGGGCAAATTTGACGAGAACGGGCAGCCGCTCGATCTGGGTTATGTCAAGGACAACACCGGCGATAATATTTCTCTCAAAAACCCCGGTTACTGTGAGCTTACCGGTCTGTACTGGGCGTGGAAGAATCTGGACGCAGACTATATAGGTCTGGCGCATTACCGCAGGCATTTCAGCCTTCACAAGACGCGGGATCCGTTTGACGGTGTGCTTAAATACAGCGATATTGAGCCTTTGCTCGGCAAAAAAGAACTCTTTATTCCTAAAAAGAGAAGGTATTATATAGATACCCTTTACAACCATTACAAGCACACGCATTATATCAGCCAGCTTGACGAGACACGCCGTATTATCGAGGAACTGTATCCGGATTATATACCGTCCTTTGACAATGTGGTCAACCGCACATGGGGACATATGTTCAATATGATGATCATGAAACGCGGTATGCTCAATGATTACTGCACGTGGCTCTTCGCTATACTCTTCGAGCTGGAAAAACGTGTGAGCGAAGGCAAGGTGGATATGCCGGAGCTTTCGGATTTCCAGGCGAGGTTTTACGGCAGAGTCAGCGAAATCATATTCAACGTGTGGCTCGATTATAAAATTTCGATCGGCGAAATTTCCAAAAAGGAAATTATGGAAATTCCATGCCGCTTTATGGAAAAGGTCAATTGGTTTAAGAAGGGTTATTACTTTTTATCCGCCAAGTTTTTGCGTAAAAAGTACGATAAGAGCCTTTAATCATAAAAGACTGATGACGTTGAGGTGTGCTTTTTATGGCGCGTTTAAAGAATTACTCTACATTTGATCTGTTTAAGCTGATCAGCAAGTACTCCAAAGGCATGATAAGAGTAGAGGGCGATGTGCTGAAGAAATACCAGCAGGTCGTTTTGTCGATTGCCGAGGATATTATTGGAGTGTGCGAGGAACAGAATATAACCTATCATCTCACGGGAGGTACCGCGCTGGGCGCCGTCAGGCATCACGGCTTCATTCCGTGGGATGACGATATAGACATTGATATACTGGGCGCTGATTTTGACCGTTTTGTTAAGGCGTTTACCCAAAAATATCCGGATAAATACTGGGTGCAGACCTGCCGCACGCCCGGATATGGCATTATGATAAACAAGGTCAGGCTCAGGGACAGCATCGTGCGCGGCAAGGAAGACGTTGAAAGCGATGAATGCGGTATTTTTGTGGATCTGATACGCATAGAGAACACATTTGACAATACGGTTCTGCGCAAAGTACACGGCTTCTTCTGCATGGGCATGGGCTTTTTGCTGTCATGCCGTAATTTTTACAAGAATCGCAGACTCATGATGGATCTGCTGGATTCTCTGGAGAAAAATCCCGAATTTGATGATGAACAGAAGCTCAGTGAAATCAGGAGCGTCTTTAAAAATAAAATACGCATAGGCAGGCTGCTTAGCTTTTTGACCGTGCGAAGGTGGGCGATACTCACACAGACCTGCTACGGTCTCTGCAAGAACAACAGCTCGGTCTATGTATCGGTCCCCGGCGGACGAAATCACTACTTCGGCGAGATGTACCGGCGCGAGGATTTTGTGGCAACCGTTCCTATGGAATACGAAGGTCACATGTGGCGCGTGCCAAAGGATTATGAAGGATATCTCCGTCACATGTACGGCGATTATCTTTCTATGCCGGAGGAAGAAAAACGCGAAGAGCACGTTATCCTTGAGCTGAAATTCCCCGGCGAGAAGGTGTCGCGGTTCGCTGAGGGGTATCAGCGGGACGGGCAGTGACCTTAGCCTATTACTGTAAAGGAGCGTTCCCATTGAAAAAGGTTGTTATTTTTGATACGGCACTTGGCAGCAGCAATGTGGGCGATGAGATCATTCTTGACGCTGTCAGCCGCAACATGGCGGATGTATTTGACCGGCACTTTTCATTGCGTCTGGCAACGCATGTCAATAATTTTTCCATGAAGCAGGTGTTGCACCGCAACACCAAAATCAGGTATTTTCAGGACGCCGACTGGAAATTCATCTGCGGCACCAATCTCATAGCGCAGACCCGGCTGGGCAAGATTAATTCCCAGTGGCAGATCTATCCCTCCAATCTTTCGATTTACAATAACTGCATTCTGATCGGCGCAGGAACCACCGAGCGCACCGAAAAGCTCGATTTTTACGCCAGATATCTCTACGGCAAGGTGCTGTCGAAGCAGTACGTTCACTGTGTCAGGGACGAGCTTACCAAGAAGATCGTCGAATCTCTGGGATGCAGAGCGATCAACACCGGCTGTCCGACTCTCTGGGAGCTTACACCCGAACACTGCGCGAGTATTCCCCAAGACAAAGCCGACAATTGCGTGATCAGCGTGAGCGGCTATAAAGATCAGATCGACGAAAAGCGCGACAGAGTGATGCTGCACATCATCAGGCGCAATTATGACAAGGTGTGGGCATGGATACAGACCACCGAGGACGAGAGCTATCTCAGCAGACTGGAACAGTCCATCGGCATGGAGCCCATACCGAGGATATATTCTCTGAGCCGATTCCGCGACGTGCTGCGAAACAGCAATGTCGATTACATCGGCACAAGGCTGCACGGCGGCGTGTTCGCCCTTCAGAATTACTGCCGCAGCATCGTCATCAGCATAGACCACAGAGCGGACGGCTTCTTTGAGACAAATAACCTGCCCATTCTGCCGCGTAAAAATGTGGAGGGTGAGCTGGAGGACAGAATCAACAGCAGCTTTGCCACGGAAATCAGGATTCATTCCGACGCGATAGCGGAATTTAAATCGCAGTTTAGCGGGAGCGATCAATAAGACCATGACTTTCAACGATTTTTTCATCAAATCCAAGAGGCGTTTGCTCGCCTATTGGTATAAGGCAGTGCGCGGGAGCATTGCCATTGACAAAAACAAGGTGGTGTTCTTCACCTTTCAGGGAAAGTACACCTGCAATCCCAAATACATCTGCCGCAGGCTGCACGAGCTGGCGCCCGAAATCAAGTGCGTCTGGGTGGTGTTCAGCGATGACAACAGGGCTGAATTCCCCGACTACACCGAGACGGTGCTTTTCGGCACGCCGGAATATTACAGGGCAGTCTACAGCGCGAAGGTGCTTGTGGACAACGGCTTTAATTTTGTAAAGCAGCCTATAGAGAAGAAAAAGGGGCAGTATTACGTTGAGACAATGCACGGTTCGCTGGGCATCAAGCGAATCGACGCTTCGTCCAATCCCAACGCCAAGCGCAACAAAATCGGTTACCGCTGCGGCGAGATATCGGATTACATCATATCCAACAGCGACTTTGAAACCGACGTTTACAGAAGCTCCTTCTGGGAAAAAACGCCGGTGCTGATGTACGGTCATCCGCGCAACGATATTCTTATCAACGGCAGGGACGACACGCCCGACGGCGATATTTACGACAAGGTGCGCAGCTTCTACGGTCTGCCGCGTGAGGCAAAGCTGGCACTTTACGCACCGACCTTTGCGCGTGAGGCTTCAAAGGAATTTGAGGAATTTGACGCGGAGCTGTTGAGGAGCCGCCTCACCGAGCGCTTCGGCGGCGACTGGTACATTCTCAAGCGCCTTCACCCGAGAGATTCCAGAAACCGCAAGGTCAGCGCGGATAATTCCTTCATACTCGACGGCAATCACTACACCGACATTCAGGAGATGATGGTGGCAATCGACTTTGCCGTAACGGATTATTCCAGCTGGATATTTGACTATGTGGTCACCAAAAAGCCGGGAATGATCTACGCTCCCGATCTGGAGGAATACCAGAACAGCACAGGCTTTTACTATTCCATCACTGCGACGCCCTTTCCGCTGGCGACAGACAACGCTTCGATCAGCGATATTGTCAAGAATTTCGATATGGAAAAATACGGCGAGGAAGTAGACCTGTTCCTCGAAGGCAAGGGCTGTATTGACGACGGCAAGGCTTCCGAGAGATCGGCAGAGATGGTATTGAATCTGATTAACGACAAGCTGCCGGTGGTTTAACGGCTCCGCGGCGTATGAAGAGGTGTGGATTTGGATAAAATATTGAGTGTTTCCATAGCAAGCTATAACGTGGAAAAATTTCTCGACCAGACACTGGAGTCCTGTCTGGTTCCCGAGATCATGGACAAATTAGAGGTCATAATCGTAAACGACGGCTCCAAGGACGGCACAGCCGATGTCGCCAAAAAATACACCGAAATGGCTCCCGGTACATTCGTGCTGATCGACAAGGAGAACGGCGGCTACGGTTCCACCGTCAACGCGGGCATCAAAGCCGCCACCGGCAAATACTTCCGTCTGCTCGACGGCGACGACTGGTTCGACAAGGACGGACTCAGAGAATTCATCGGGATTCTGGAGCAAGCCGATGAGGATATGATTATTACCCGTTTCCGCAGGGTATTTGAAGCCGACGGTCACACCGAAGAGCGTGACGAGGGTGAGAATATTCCCTTTGTGACAGGCACATTTGATCAGCTGCCGGACAATTCGTGGTTCACGATGCATGCCATCACCTACCGCACGGCGCTGCTCAAGGAGAGCAATATCTCCATTACAGAGCACTGCTTCTACACCGATCAGGAGTACGACCTTCTTCCTCTGCGCTGGGTCAATACCATCAGAATCGCTCCTGTGACCGTCTATTGCTACCGTATTGGTCGCGGAGAACAGAGCGTGAGCATTCCCGGACTGGAAAAGCATTACAACGAGCAGACCATTGTGCTTAAAAAGCTCTACGGGGTCTATTCTGACGTTCATAAGAAGCAGACAGTGAAGGATAATTATATATACAAATATTTCGTCAAGCGCACACGCTTCCAGATAAGGACATATCTTGTCATATCCAAGTCGGAGCAGCACAAGCAGGAGCTTGTCGATTTCATGAATTACCTCAAAGCCGAACAGCCGGACATTTACCGCGACCTGATCAGGCAGTCCAAGTTTGTCAAGCTCCTTGTCTGGAGCAGGTTCAGCGCGTACGGTATGCTGCACGGTATTATGCTGAAAAAATACAGATACTGATCCATATGTGTTAAGCCTCCTTAAAAGATGATTTTTTAGGGAGGCTTAGTGAGATTATGCAGCTTTTTGTCGGGAGGTGATGATGAGGTGAAAAGGGGAATGGCGCTGCTGCTCTGCGCTGTGCTTGCGGCAGCTGTCTGCTGCGCGGGTTCGTCCCTTCCATCGGCATGGGCGCAGCCCGCACGTGAAGGGATAACGGTCTCAGCCGAGGACTTCGGCGCATACGGCGCGGACGATGAGGACGACAGGGCAGCCATACAGACGGCGCTCAACTTTGCCCGTGACAATGCAACCGCTTCGTCGCCGGTAACGGTCACATTGGGCGACGGAATCTATTATTTCAGCGAAAGCGTGCTTATCTATTCACACACCCGGCTGCTTCTGAGCGATAACGCCGTGTTGTGCTTCCGGGATTCTCCGGAAGGGATTATATTGCAGGGCGGCGACGCTTCACAGGCAAGCTATGATACACTGACCGATATTGTGATAAGCGGCGGCATCTGGAAGGGAAACGCTTCCCTGACCGGCGCTCACACCGAGCTGATCGGCATTAAGAGCGCCAGCGGCGTCACCATTTCGGGGCTGACAATGGAGGATTCTTCCGATCACTTTATCATGCTCACCGGTGTGAGCAACGCCGTGGTAAGGGACTGCTCTTTCAGCCGGTATGTCCCTATCAGCCGGATCGATCAGTTTGTCAAGGAAGCCGTGCATATCGACTTCCTGCCTCTGGGGGACGATGCTCTCTTCCCGTCGAAGGACATTACGGTGGAAAATTGCGTCTTTGACAACGTGGCAAGCGGCATTGGTACCCATCATTACGGCTACGGCAAATATGAGACAAATATCACGGTGCGCGGCTGCACATTTTCCGACCTGCTCTACAACTGCATCAATTCATACAGCATGGCAGGGCTTTCGGTCAGCGACTGCGAGGCACGCAACTGTGACTGCTTTCTCTGGATGCGCGGCTCATGCGGCACATTCGATGCAGTCACAGTTGCGGGCTGCGGTCAGCGGGGCTTTCAGATCCACGACGGCAGCAGCGTCCGCATCTCCGACAGCGTGATCAGCAATGTGGGCGGCGGCTCGGATGAAAAGGCATTTGCGGTGCTTGCAGCCGATTCGGCTGTCATGGTGGAAGGCAGCAGCATTTCAGACGTCGCCGGCACGGCGATCAGGGTCAAAAACAGCGATATGCTTTCGGTGATCAGCGGCAACGTTATCACCCGTGCCGATGGGCAGGGAATGTTCGTTTCGGACACTGTCATCTGCATAAAGGACAACACCGTCTCGGACTGTGAAGGCATATGGACCGAATGTGCCGAAAGCGAGATAACAGGGAACGACGTAAGCAACTGCATGTACGGCATAGCCGATCACTGCGGTCATTCACATATTTTCGGCAACAAAATTTCGCAGACGTATGATTACGGCATTAAGATAACCGGCACCGAGGAGAAAAACGGCAGCTCGGTCGTGGAGGGCAATTCCGTCAGCGCGTCCGGAAGGGAAAACGTGCGTATCGGAACCAAATGCTCGGGCTGTCTCGTCAGGAACAACAACATCGGGTTGCCTTTTTCGTTTTCCTATTCCAAATGGTCTGACCTGACAGCGTGGGGCAACGGCGAAAATCCGCCGCCGGCTGCGCCCGAAGTGAATTGCTTTGCGGAAGGCGGCAGCGTATTCCTCCGCTGGGAGAGGGTCAGCGGGGCGGCATATTACGCCGTATGCGAGGTTGATCCCGGCGACGGTTCGCTGACCAAGCTGACTGTCACAAAAAAGCTGCAATGCAGACTGGAGAATCCCGCGTCCGATCAAAAGCGAACCTTTCTTGTATTGAGCTGCGCTGCCGACGGAACGCCGTGTTTTTACACCATACCGACCAATTCGGTGAAAGCGGGCGGCAGGGCAAAAGGGAGCACGGCGCTCTCGCTGCCGATAGATTTCAGTCCGATATCCGGCAAAGCGACAGGTCAGATTCAGTTCATCAAGCAGTCGGGCGACGCGACGGCAATTCAGGACGGAATCGTTTCGCTTGCCGCGGCTGCGAAGGACGTCGGTCTGAGCGGCAAATGGTATGTCAAAAAAGCCGGAGCGCTCGGCTGGTCGCTGCTGAAGGGACATAACGAGCTGTGGGAGTACGTAATAGCCGATGCGTCATGGGACGGAGCGCAGGTTTTCTGCGCGGTTCATGACGGACAGGGCGGTCAATACCGCACGACGCCTGTCACCATCACCGTCCGGACGCCTCTCAGAATCGTATCGGAGCCTGCCGACGTGATAGCGGATGCAGGCTCCGTGGTCAGATTCTCGGTCAAGGCGGCAGGAAAAGGCAGGCTGCAATACCGATGGTATTACAAAAAGGCGGATGCGGTCGACTGGAGCCTATGGAAGGGTCATAACGAGCCAACGCTTGCTGCCGAGGCAAACGACACGTGGCAGGGAATGCAGGTGAAATGTGTGATTTCCGACGATTCCGGCGACAGTGTGGAAACAAGGACAGTCAATATTTCAATTGAGCAGCTGATTGGATAATAAAAACACACGGAGGTAACAAACCATGAATATAGGCGTAATTTTTGCCGGCGGAGTCGGCAGCCGGATGCACAGCAAGGACGTGCCGAAGCAGTTTCTTGAAATACACAACAAGCCCATCATCATTCACACGCTGGAGTATTTTGAGCGCAATGAAGAGATCGACGCGGTTGTGATATCCTGCGTGGGTGAGTGGATAGATTATCTGGAAAAGCTGCTCTACAAATACCGCATCGAAAAGGTAAAGCGCGTGGTGAAAGGCGGCTTGACCGGACAGCTTTCCATCTACAACGGATTGCTTGCGGCAAAGGAGGTCGCGGCAGGTCGTGAAGCGATCGTACTGATACACGACGGCGTGCGGCCGCTGATAAACGAAGAACTGCTGTCGGCAAATATCGAGAGCGTCAGAAAATACGGTTCCGCCATCACATCGGGCGTTGTCAAGGAGACGATCGTGCTGGTGGACGAGGACGGAATGGTAGAGCAGGTGCCGTCGAGGGAGCGGTCGAGAGTCGCCAAGGCGCCCCAGAGCTTCCGACTTGAGGATATACTTGCCGCGCATGAGAAGGCGCTGAGCGAAGGCGTTGACAATTCGATAGATTCCTGTACGCTTATGCAGTCCTACGGTTACAAGCTGCACATGGTGGACGGTCCGTATGAAAACATCAAGATCACCACACCGGACGATTTTTACACCATGCGTGCCATTCTGGACGCGAGGGAGAACGAACAGATCCACGGTCTGAGCAGTGCCGGAAAGGATTGACAGATATTCCGAACATCATTTACCACTTGAATTGCGGCTTATACCGTGAAATTTACAAAATGTCAGGAAGAATCAAATGAAGAAACAGAAATCACTGAAAAAGAATTTTATATATAACACGTTTCTCACGATGTCAAACTTTATCTTTCCGCTGATAACCTTCCCTTACGTATCGAGAATACTCATGCCCGCGGGTACCGGAAAGGTTTCGTTTGCCACATCGCTGATATCCTATTTCACCATGCTTTCGCAGCTGGGAATGCCGACCTACGGCATACGCACCTGTTCCAAGGTGCGCGGCAACCGCGAACAGCTCACCCGCACGGCTCACGAGCTGCTGTGCATCAACGCCATCATGTGCGTTGTGTCCTATGCGCTGCTGGCGCTGGCGCTTATATTCGTGCCGAAGCTCCATCAGGACAGGATGCTCTATATTATAGTCAGCTCGACCATTCTTCTTACCTCTATCGGCATGGAGTGGCTCTATAAGGCGCTGGAGCAGTACCGTTACATCGCCGTTCGCTCCATTGTGTTCAAATTCATTGCGCTGGTGGCGATGTTTCTGCTGGTGCACGAGCAGAAGGACTACGTCATTTACGGCGGCATAGCGATCTTTGCTTCTTCCGCCTCTAATATATTCAACTTCATTAATGTTCACAAATATATTGACTTAAAGCCTGTGGGCAATTACAATATAAAGAGACATCTTAAACCTGTGGCGATATTTTTTGCCATGGCATGCGCCACAACGATTTATACCCACATGGACACCCTCATGCTGGGCTTCATGCTGACGAAAAACGACGTCGGTTATTACAACGCCGCGGTCAGAATCAAGGTGCTGCTGGTCAGCATAGTCACGTCTCTCGGCGCGGTGCTTCTGCCGAGATCATCCTATCTTATACAGAAAAAGCAATGGGGCAAATTCCGCGTTGTCAGCAGGAAGGCGCTGGATTTCGTATTTATTCTGTCGTCTGCGCTGATGCTGTATTTCATACTGTACGCGAGATTCGGCATCATGCTGCTTTCGGGCGGATATTACGCGCCGTCCATCGTTCCCATGCAGATCATCATGCCGACGCTGCTCTTTATCGGCGTAACCAACGTCACCGGCATACAGATCATGGTGCCTCTCGGTAAAGAAAAATCCGTGCTGATGTCGGAAATAGCCGGACTGGTGGTCAACCTTATCATCAATATCTTGCTTATTCCGCAGTATGCCTCCACCGGAGCGGCGGTAGGTACGCTTGCCGCGGAATTCACGGTGCTTGTGGTGCAGTATTTTGCCCTCAAGAGCGAGATTACAAATGCGTTTCAGACGGTATCCTATTGGAAAATTGCAGTTGGTCTTGCGGTCGGAACGGTTTGCTCCTTCTGGGTTGCCTTGCTGGGACTGAGCAACTTCTGGACGCTGGCGCTGACCTCCATCTTATTTTTCGGGTCATACGCAGCGATTCTTCTGCTAACCCGTGAATGGCTTATGTGCGACCTTACAGCGCAGTTTATCAAGAAATTCAACAGAACAGTCGGCAAGCTGACTAAAAAGAGCGTGAAAGCGTAATCAGGTAATATCGGGGGATGTGATTTAATGCATGAAAGAAAGCTGGTAATAAAAGTATCCGTGCCTGTTGTCGCCATATATCTGCTGGCGATGACATTTGTAATTGAAATGCGTTCCGTATGGACGTCAATACCGAGGTTAAGCAGGATCAATGATCTGTTGGTCATCATGCTTGTCGGCGGAGCCTTGCTCTATGTCCTTTCCAGAAAGAACTATCACGGGCACTTTCTGAACGGAATCATCACCACTGCCGCACTGTGCGGGTATATGTTCATCTATTATTTTTACGATCAGTACATATACGGACTATATCCCAGACTGGTTATGAGAACCATACTTCGTATGTGTGTGATATGTCTGCTGTGTTTTGCCATGAGAGAGGAACACAAGCAGAAAATGTTTGAAGCGATTGAAAATATCGTTCTGATTATAGCCGTGGTTTCGCTTGCCTTCTGGTTTTCGGGCTCTCTGCTCGGCATTATCAAGCCCAGCGGCGTGGAGTACACCACATGGACCATCAGCGGAACCGAGGTGGCGATCAACAAGTACTACAATCTCTACTTCGAGACGCAGATACAGAATTTCTTCGGATTGAAGATAGTGCGAAACAGCGCGATCTTCACCGAAAGCCCCATGAGCAGCTTCATGTTCTGTTACGCATTGCTTGTGGAGCTTTTCAAAAAGAAACATACCGATTACAAAAAAGTGGGACTGCTGTTATTGGCTGTGCTTTCGTCTTTCTCCACCACAGGATATGTCATTGTCATAGCGGCTCTGTTCATCAAGTATATGCTCACGCAGACTCACAACAGGGTTGCCGCTGTACTCAGAATGGCTGTAGTGCCGGTCGTACTGATAGGGCTGGTTCTTTTTATCGAGCAGCTGCTGGAAAACAAATTCGAGTCCTCGTCAGGCTCTGTTCGTCTGGATGACTTTGTAGCCGGATTCAACGCATGGATGGATCACCCGATCATGGGCAACGGCTACAGCAATTCCGCCGCAATATTGCAATACATGAGCACCAACCGTATGAACAACACGGGATTCTCCAATTCACTGATGCAGATTCTCTCCTATGGCGGGTTGTATCTGCTGGCGCCGTATGTGGGAGCCGCGGCTTACGGAATATATAAAATTGTCAGAAGGCGCGACTGGAACGAGCTTGCCTTTGTGGTGATCTTCCTTGTCATGTTTGTATTTACCGTTACTTCGTTCCAGATGCTGTCCTTCTTCACCTTCTTCTCGATAGTGTGATATTGTGACGCGCTGAGTTTTTAAATAATACCGGAGGATTTATTATGAATGACATGAACACTAAAAAGTATGATTATCTTGTGGTGGGCTCGGGTCTTTTCGGCGCAGTATTTGCCCATGAAGCCAAGGCTCACGGTAAGTCTGTGCTGGTGGTTGACAAGCGTCCGAATGTCGCCGGCAATGTCTACACCCAAAATACAGAGGGCATTAACGTACATGTCTACGGCGCCCATATTTTCCACACCAACGACAAAAAGGTGTGGGACTACATAACCCAATTTGCCGAGTTCAACCGCTTCACCAATTCGCCGGTTGCCAATTACAAGGGGGAGCTTTATTCGCTGCCCTTCAATATGTACACCTTCAACAAAATGTGGGGTGTAATCACTCCCGAGGAAGCCGAGGCAAAAATCAACGAACAGCGCGGCGAGATTACAGGTACGCCGCGCAACCTTGAGGAACAGGCAATCTCACTGGTGGGACGCGACATTTTTGAGAAGCTCATCAAGGGATACACCGAGAAGCAGTGGGGAAGAGACTGCTGCGAGCTGCCTGCCTTTATCATCAAGCGTCTGCCTGTCCGTCTCACATTCGACAACAATTATTTCAACGCACTTTACCAGGGCATACCGATCGGCGGTTACACAAAGATGATCGAGAACCTGCTCGACGGCATAGAGGTCAGGCTGAATACCGACTATCTGGAGAACAAGGCAGAGCTTGACGCACTTGCGCAGAAGGTGGTTTATACCGGACCCATCGACGCATATTTTGGCTACCGACTGGGCTATCTGGAATATCGCAGCGTGCGGTTTGAGACCGAACTGCTGGACAAGCCGAATTTCCAGGGCAATGCGGCTGTCAATTATACCGACCGCGAGACTCCGTGGACCCGAATCATCGAGCACAAATGGTTTGAATTCGGCAAGGACGCAGAGGGCAACGATCTGCCCAAGACAGTTATCAGCCGCGAATACAGTTCGGAATGGAAGCCGGGCGACGAGCCGTATTATCCTGTCAACGACGAAAAGAACGGCAGTTTGTATGAGCAGTACAGGCAGCTCGCCGGACAGGAGAGCAATGTGATATTTGGCGGCAGACTGGGGCAGTACAAGTATTATGACATGGATCAGGTCATCGCCGAGGCGCTCAAATGCAGTGAGCAGGAACTGGGTTGATTTACGCAATAAGCAATAAGCAAACAAGCCTTATGCAAACGGGGGAATAAAGAAATGACCGACATGAAAAAATTCGAGGGAACGAGAATACTCATCACCGGCGCAACGGGACTCATCGGACGCACCCTCATTAAAAAGATATTCGACTGGAACACACAGGCGGCTCAGCCGATAACCGCAGTTGCCATGGTTCGCAGTGAGCAGAAGGCGCAGTCTGTTCTGGGCGAATATATCGGGCAGGGACTTGAAATAACGGTGGGAGACGTTCGCAGCGTCAAGCCGCAGAACATAGGGGCGGATTATATCATTCACGCCGCCAGTCAGACCTCGAGCAAGGCGTTCATAGAGATGCCCGTGGAAACGGTCATGACCACCGTTGAAGGCACTGTCAATATGCTGGAATTTGCCCGCATGAATGATGTGAAGGGCTTTGCATATCTGTCGAGCATGGAGGTCTACGGCACTCCTTCTACAGATGAAAAAATAGACGAGAAGCACTCCACAAATCTTGACCCGATGTCGGTGCGCACATGTTATCCTGAAAGCAAGAGACTGTGTGAGAGTCTCTGTGCTTCGTATGCTTCGGAGTACGGTGTTCCGGCGATGGTGGTGCGCCTTACACAGACCTTTGGACCGGGTGTGGAATACAATGACGGCAGAGTTTTCGCTGAGTTTGCCAGATGTGCCATAGAGGGCAGGAATATTGTGCTCAATACCAAGGGTGAAACCAAGCGCAATTATCTTTACACCGAGGATGCTGCGGACGCGATATTTACCGTGCTTGCCAATGGCAAACCGGGCGAGGCATACAACGCCGCCAACGAAGCAACCTATTGCTCAATATATGAGATGGCGTGTCTTGTGGCGAAGGAATGTGCGGAAGGTGCGATTGAAGTTGAGATAAGGGAACGTGCCGACGCTGCCAAATTAGGCTACGCACCTACTCTTCATATGAATCTCGACACCTCAAAGCTGCGTTCTCTCGGATGGCAGCCGCAGGTGGAGCTTGTCGAAATGTACCGCAGAATGATAGCAGAGATGTAATCCTTTCGGGTTAAGTCATTCTGATAATAATTCAGAGACGGGATCAAAAGACTGCTTTCTTTTGTAGGAGGCAGTCTTTTTGACGTAATTGATACATTTTGGTCTGATAAGGCTGATAAGGATGATAAAATGCGCGGAAACTTTTTGTTGACAATCGGCATATTATGTGATATAATCATAAGGCTGTGAGCGATTGTCGTTCAGAGTCTTGGACATCGAGGTGTAACTCAGTTTGGTAGAGTGCCTGGTTTGGGACCAGGATGCCGCAGGTTCAAGTCCTGTCACCTCGACCAGAATAGGTGAACAAAAAAGATGCCACCCCAGAAAAGCCCCAATTGTAGGGGCTTTTCGTGGTTTTAGAGGGCGAAAAATGAAGCGGGCTTACCGTAGATGCCTTTGGGCATTTTCGGCGTATTTTTTACTGTGAACTCCCGTAGCGGGTATTTTGCAGCCCTTCCCTAACTCTAAATTCAAAAATTCAATACTCAGTCAATCAAGCGTGCGGGTAGAAAATCTGTGCGCTTTTTTGTAGATAAGCATCAAAGCCGATTGTTTTGAAGAAGGACGTCTGATCAGCGTCCGACAGAAAGACAGTCGGCTTTTTTTGTTTGCTAACGAAATTATAGGAGAGTGATTACCAAATGAGATTCAAAAGCCAGCAGCACAAGTCCACATTCAAGAAAGCAATCCGGAAGAAAGACAAGAAAGACACCCGGCTCATGGCGGCGATTCCACAGACCGTTACCGCAAGGTCATCTACCGCTGCAACCGCAAGTACAACGGCGAGAAGTGTCAGACTCCCCATGTTACGGAGGACGAGGTCAAGGCGGCATTCGTATCGGCGTACAATCAGCTGGTCACGGACAAAAAAGAGATCATCGCCAATGCGGAGATCATCCGAAAAACGCTCTGCGTCACCGATGCCCTGCAGGAAGAAAAGGGCAAGCTGGAGGAAGAGATGGCGGTGCTTGTGGAAATGACGCAGAACATCGTGGCGGAGAACGCCCGCGTTGCGCAGGACCAGGAAGAGTACCAAAAACGCTACGATGGTCTGGTAAAGCATTACGATGAAGCCAAGGCGCGGTACGATGAGGTGGTGACCGCCATCTCCGCAAAGGAAGCGCAGAGCGAACGGCTGGCGGACTTCATCAAGGTTCTGAAAGCCCAAGACGGTACCATCAGTGAATTTGACGGCAGCCTTTGGGGCGGCATGGTCGAGTTCGTCAAGGTGGGCAGGAACAAGGAAATAACGGTCATCTTCCGGGACGGCACGGAGATACTGGCATAACTGAATACAGACGCTTAAGGCACTCGGCTACAGTCGGGTGTCTTTTTTTCGTTAAGGGATTGAAAAACGGCGCGATATCTGTTATAATAAATTGCACGGATAATGTAATTTATTTCAAAAGAGACAAAAGAGATAGACGAGGTGGAAGTTAATGCTTAAGAACAATATTGAAGTCGATGTAAAGGTAAAGTGCATAGAAGCAGAAACCACGCAGGCGAAACTTGCCGAGGACGTGGGAACCACTCATGTTGGAATCTTTGGGATACGACATTGAACTGACCTATGTAAAGCGCGGGGAGGAATAGTGTATGGACAAGAAACAGATAAGAGCGATTCTTTATGCGTTTTTAGCGGTCGTGTTTTATGCCATAAATATTCCGATTTCAAAAATCCTGTTGCAGAAAGTGGGACCGACAACGATGGCGGCTCTGCTTTACTTGGGTGCGGGGATTGGCATAGGAATGCTATCACTATTTAATAGGATAGACAAAGAAACATACGAAAAGCTGTCAAAAAAGGACTTCCCGTTTGTGATAGGGATGATTGTGTTGGATATAGCCGCACCGATTTTTCTGATGCTCGGAATAAGTTATGGATCTTCTGCAAATGCCTCTCTACTGGGGAACTTTGAGATTGTTGCCACAACGATTATCGCATTATTCGTTTTTAAGGAAGTGGTTTCAAAAAGGCTGTGGGGAGCGATAGCACTGATAACGTTTTCGAGTATTCTGCTTTCACTTGAAGGAGCGGACAGTTTCAAATTCTCATATGGTTCATTGTTTGTCCTTCTTGCGACAGTTTGTTGGGGCTTTGAGAACAACTGCACAAGGAACATTGCATCAAAAAGTACTTACGAAATAGTTGTTCTTAAGGGAATATTCTCCGGATTAGGTTCGCTTCTCATAGCTGTCATAAAAAGGGAAAGCCTGCCGGGATTTATGTATATTGCAGCGGCACTTCTTCTTGGGTTTGTTGCGTATGGACTAAGTATCTTCCTTTATGTACGCGCACAGAATGTCCTCGGGGCAGCAAAAACAAGTGCATATTATGCAGTCGCGCCATTTGTCGGAGCATTCCTGTCATTCATTTTTTTGCAGGAATCTTTGTCATGGATGTACATTGTGGCATTGACTGTGATGATCGGCGGCTCTGCCCTCGTTGTGGCGGATACGCTGATTCGGCATCATGCTCACCAGCATTCTCATACTTTCGCGCATACACATGACGGATCAACACATACGCATACGGTAATTCACGAACACGAGCATAACCACTATGTTACGGATAGCCGACATGGGCATCGTCACACATTAACTGAGCTTGAGAGTTTGCCCGGAGCAATGCATCTATGAATGGAACAATGAGGAGGAATGGTGCAATGGCGTTTGATTATAAAAAGGAATACAAAGAGTTCTATATGCCAAAGAATAAGCCCGGCATCGTTACCGTGCCGAGCATGAATTATATAGCGGTTCGTGGACAGGGTGATCCGAACACAGAAGGTGGAGAGTACAAGCAGGCTATCGGTCTGCTTTATGGGATCGCTTTTACCATCAAGATGAGCAAAAAGGGCAACCACCAAATTGACGGATACTTTGATTATGTGGTACCGCCGCTTGAGGGGTTCTGGTGGCAAGATGACGTGGACGGCATTGACTATGCGCACAAGGAAAACTTCAAATGGATATCCGTCATCCGACTTCCTGATTTTGTGACAAAGGAAGATTTTGAATGGGCGGTCGAGGAAGCCACAAAGAAAAAGAAAACCGACTTCTCCAAGGTTGAGTTTTTTACCTATGACGAGGGTGAATGCGTTCAGTGTATGCACATCGGCTCCTATGATGATGAGCCTGCTACTGTCGCACTCATGCACGAGTATATGGAGAGCCAGGGGTATGTCCTCGATATTACGGATAAGCGCTTGCATCATGAAATTTACCTCAGCGATGCAAGGAAGGTCACTCCCGAAAAGTTAAAGACTGTAATCCGGCATCCCATAAGAAAGGCATAAAGATGAAACAAATAAAAAATTCGGAGTACGAGGAATTCCAAAAGTATCTCCACGATAAAAATAACAGTCGCATATTAACGCCGGATGGACTATGGTTCATCTGCCAAGCGAACGACTATGATTCGGAAAAAATCGGTAGGCATAGGCTCGAAGTAATGGCAAGGCAGCAGAGCGAACAGACAAGAGTATAAATCGAGATTTGTTGTAGATGGAGGCAAAATGAGACACGAAGATTTTAACATGAAGGAACACGGCTTTGTCGGGCATTTGGCTGAACCTGATGGTGGAAGTGACAGAGCTGTTATAGTGATCATGGGAGGAGAGCAAAGTATTCTCCCCGGGATTAAGTTTGCAGAGCGGTTTACAGATTATGGCATTACAGGACTTGCTGTTTCGCTCTTTGGCGCAGAGGGACTTCCCGATGCTCCGAATCAGGTACCGCTTGATATGTTTATACCTGCCGTGGAATACCTGCGGGGGAAGAAAGGCATAGAGCATATAAGCGTATATGGTCAGTCTATGGGGTCTATATTTGCCGTACTGGTAGCGAAGTATATCGGAGGTATGGAGAATCTTATATTGGTCTCGCCGACACACGTTCCGTTTGAAGGAATAATGAAGGATAAAAAGACCATGTCAGGGAGAAGTGTTGCCACTTTCAAAGCTGAGGATATTCCTTTTGTCAGTGCAGATTTCAGTAAAATCAAGGCATCGAAATATTATAAGCACGAAGATGCAGAATATAAGGTTATGGGAATGTGGATAGCCTATCATGATGCATATGAAGACAAGGAAAAAGCAGAAAAAGCGATGCTGCATGTGGAAAAAACAGGATCAAGAGTTTTACTCATTGCAGGGCATGAAGATGAAGCGTGGCCTGCCGAGTATTCTGTTCGTGAGATAGAAAAGAATCTTAAAAATGTCGGATACGAAAAAGAGGTTAAGGTTATCGTATATCCTCATGGCAGTCACCTGAATGGTCTTATGCCAAATAGAGATCGTGAGAAGAAACTCTACCGGATGATTCCTCTTATAGGATTGATGTACAAGACTTTCGGGAAATATCGAAAGGAAAACCTAAGATATTTCGAGAAATCACAGAAGGAAATTATCGACTGGATCATGCGATAAATTCCAGTTCCACGAGGAGAGAGAAATGTACGCACAGGCAGC
>CACWOX010000047.1 GCA_902762615.1 uncultured Ruminococcus sp.
ACACCATTGAATCAAAGGACGCGCTGCAACAGGGAACCGCGTTCAGGAAGGAACAAACCGACAGACGGAAGATAGAAATTTCCGCCAACGCCAATGTCAAATATGACCTGATCGGCAAGCTGGTAGAAGAAACCGGACTGACCCGCAAGGCGGTTGTGGCGATTCTGCAAGGAATTCAGCCCGCTGTGTTCAGCCAATTCAAGGATAATCCGGAGGAATTCATCGTGAAAGCCGCTGCCATCATCAATGACGAAAAGGCGACGGCAATCATTCAGCATATCACCTATCATTGCAAGCCCCGGCGCGTTTTAGTTGGTTGTTGGAATCAGTATTCACCCATTATTTCCGAAGCGGAATTCCAACAGGCACAGTCGATTAAGGAATCGAGAAATACACAGACCGACTATGACCGGGATCAAGTGATCTCGACTGGCACTACAGAAATCATATGTGGAAACTGCGGGTGTTCGGTAAAACGTATTCATGATCACCGAAGCAAATTCGGACAGAAATATGTATGCACAAATCAATCCTGTAGGAGTGAGTACATTATTTCCGATAGCAAAATGATAGAAATAATCAGCAGTATGATAATGACATCCACCCCTGTGGTTATTAGGAGCAACGATGCAGAGAGTCTGATGGAAATACATCGTATGGAGCAGGAAATTCAAAGAGCTATGGAGAGTTACCATATCGACACTGAAAAAATACGCGCTATGATACTGCTGCGCGCTGACAAAAAATACCAATTGGTAAGCAAGAACCGAGCCGATTACGATAAGCTGATACAAGCGTTAAGTTCCGATGATTTCACAATTAACAGAAAGACTGTAGCCAAACTGATAAGACAAATCAAGATTCTGTCCGAAGATGAGATTGAACTGGCATTAATCAACGGGCAGACCATACGAAAGGAGTAAAAAAATGGAGCAGTCCATGCAAGGTATAAAAACCGTCCGAAAGATTGCACAGACCAAATTCGACGAAACGGATCAACGCAAATACCGCCAAATCAGAGTTGCTGCCTACTGCCGTGTATCAACCGATTCCGATGAACAGGAAATGAGCTTTGAATCACAGGTGGAATACTACACGGATAAGATCATGCGTAATCCGAAATGGCAATTGGCTGGCATATTCGCGGAAATGTAAACCCAAGAATTGATACAATTCAATTATTAAATCCCATTTTCCTAAAGGGGGTAAGTTTTACAGTCAGGGGGGGTAAGTTTTATCCCAGAGGGGGTAAGTTTTATCCCGAGGGGGGTAAGTTTTATCCCGAGGGGGGTAAGTTTTATCCCAGAGGGGGGTAAGTTTTATCCCGGAGGGGGTAAGTTTTCCAAGCACGAAAAAAAGCAGCCGATTTTTTACATCGACCGCCTCGGAATGTAGATTTTTTCATATTTTGATGATAGACTTTACATAAATACGCATATACCTCCAAAAGACCCTGTGGAGCTGATTTTTCAATCAGTCGACCACAGAGTACTTAGGATTTAATAGATGGAATCACGCCACGGTGGCAAAGCATTCGGGATGTTCGTCCGGATTCACAAGAAGCTGGTAGCTGCTTCCCTCGTCCGTTTTCTTTTGCCCAAGGATTCGCAGAAGCGTTAGCTTGTGAAGTGTCGCGTAAGCATGGGATTCCGAATAATTCAGCGTGGCGATGTACATCTCCCAGGAAAAGTTATCGCACCCGAACGCATCAAATATTTCCGTGACGGTCTTTTTTTGACGCGGTCTGAGAACCGGCAGATCATGGCTGACATCCCGGTTGATTGTATAGCCGCCGGAAGAATCCGGGCTGATCAGTCCGAGCTGCAAAGCAAGATCAGTGTCGCTTTTCCACATACATTCGCTGTGATTCCACGCCTCATAATCGCTTTGCAGCAAAGTCCCTTTCGCGAGGCAGCGGCGGAGGTTTTCGGCAAGCCGTCTGTCGCTGGAGGAATTGGATGAGTTGGCAAGGATATCCAATTGCTCATAAACGCGCTCTGAATACATATCGTTTCTCTCATAATTGTCACCATGCCCCGGAATGTCATCGTCCGTAAAATATTCGGGATTATCATTCGGATTGACAAGCAGACGGTAAGTGTAGGTGCTGCTCTCCTGCTTTTCCAGAATGCCGAGCATGGTGAGCTGCCGCAGAATGGAATGTGTTTTCCCTTTTGAGTAGTGTAAGGATGTAATTACCATATCGCTGTTGAATGGCTCATCATGAAAGTTCTGGTACAAAGAATTCACAGCTTCTCTTTGAACATCATGGAGCGGAGGCAGTATTTCAGGAATGGCTCTGTTGATTCGGTACATACCATTATCGAGCTTGGTCAGAATGCCCATTTGCTCCAAAAGTGACAGTTCCGATGTAACATGAAATGAATTGTCGGAGACGGCGTAATCGTCATGTGTCATCAATCCTTTGTGGATGCAGGAGAATATCAATTCCCCCAACCGCCTGTCCTTTGGCGATTTATGTGAATTGAGCAGACTGCTGATGGTACGTAGAATCTCTTGTGAGTAATCGTCCGGCTTGAGCGGCTCCAGATTTCTTCCGAAGCGATAGAGCCTGAGCTTCCCGACGCGGCGGTCACAGCTTTCGATCAATCCTTTGTCTTTGAACCTGTTGATCAGATTTCCCGCCTGCTCCTGCGTCATTTCACATCCTGTGAGGATGTCTTCAATCGTAAAGCTGTCAATGCCTTTGTCAATGAAATTCAGAAGCCGAAGCGTAAACATTTTTCTATGTGGGGAACCGGTTTCCGCCGTCAGATAAAGCTTATCAATCAACCGCAGCTTGTTAATATCATCTTCAACGCTTTGTGTTGGCGTATAACCGATTGATTCTGTTTGGGAATATAAAGTCTCAATATCTGTTATTTCGATTGGCTGGGTATCGGTCGGTTCGTTTGTTTCTGCGCTTTCCTCCGGATGCTCGACTGCTTCATGTTGCGGCTCACTGGGCGGGATCAGCGGTATTCTTGCTAATTCCGATTCCGATTCGTGCAGACTCTTTTCGTCCCGCTGCGCTTTCAGTTTTCTTTCGTCAACCGCTCTTGAAAGCAGGTCGAGGAAATACTCTATAAAATACGTCAGGTCGCCGCCGTTTTCCTCCCGGAGAATGTTGGCGACCGCTTCATAATAGGCGTAGCTCTTTCTGGCAATCAGCGAGGAAAGGCTTACCTCTCCGAAAAAGGTATAGCCCGCTCTGATCAGAATCACGCTGGAGAGAATGCGCCCGAGACGCTCATTGCCTTCCGGGAACGGTCGCACCGCTGAAATGTAGCCTTGAGCGACCGCCGCCTTGACAAGGGGATGAACGTCCTTTGACGCAAGGAAACCGCAAAGGTCGCCCACTCGTCCGGGCAATGCGTAAGGCGGAGGATATTCATAAACCTCTCCGCCTTCGAGCAGGCTTTCCTCCAATTCAAATGAGCGGTAGTCCTGACCGCCTTCGTCCATGCCGTCGGTGAGAATTCCAACCAGCTCACTCATGTAATCCTCATCGACCAATCTGTAAAGATTCCCGGAGGCAAAGCCCACTGCCATTCTGTTGTTGGCGATCAGCTGTTCCTCTATGTCGCGGGGTGCTCTGTCATCGGTAAGAAAATTCATCGCGTCCTGAATGGTGATCTGGGAGCCGTCCACATAGCTTGTGTAGAAGACCTCCTCCAGCGGCGAAATGGGAATGGAATCCGTATAAGGGTCAAAGTCGGATTCCGTATCATACAGCGTTTCGATGATTTTTTCGCTTGCCGCCACCATCTTCTCGGTTGTCACATACCAGTAGGGAGAACCTTTGCCGTTGAAGAGGGGCAGCACGGTGCTTCTGGATCGACGCCTGTTCAGAAGCTCCTGCCACAGAGCGTCGGGTTGTACTCCGAGGGGAATTCTCGTAATCATATCGCGCTTTGACGAATATTGACGATCCATTTGTCTGAATAGCTTTTCACGATCCATAAATAATCTCCTTTACGTTCAGGGTATGTCCGTATCGATTGCAACGGAATTGGTCAGGTCAAACCTGATCGCCTGGTGCGCCGGGAGATACTCCCCGCGGCAGACTCTCGGGCGGTCATCGTCCCATCCGACCAGACGTCGGATTTTTCTGAGCAGGCTCCTGCCGCTGATCTCAATCTGAAGGGACGGTTCCTCCGGCATGACCAGCGCCTGACTGTCCTCAATTGTGCAGGAACGAAGCAGCAGCATTCTTTCCTCATTGTTGATCAGCAGCTGCACCTGCTTCGGCCAGTCCAGCGCTTCCAATACACTCTGGCTGAGAAAAATCGAATCCTCCTGCAGATTCAAGGTGAGCGTTATATTGTTCATTGCACTACCTCCGTGTTTTCATCGCCGACCGGCGGTTTCTCTGGTTCTTCGTCATTGATGTCGGAAGAGATGAATCCCTCCGACAGGTCGATCTGCGTGGAGGCGGTGTGTTCCTCCACATTCATGCCGAATGTTTCAAGCCATTCCTTCGGAAGAATGGGCTTCGGACGTTTTACCTTGCCGGTTTCGGGATCGCGCGTCTGCGGCAGGAACGCTTCTTTTGCGCTCAGATCGAAAAGGTAAAGGCACTCGCCCTGATAGGTGATTCTCATTCCCTGCAGCTTATAGCGATATATTTCTTCCCAGCCCATCAGCTCGTAGAGCTTGGCGGTGAAGGGACGGCAGGTGATCTCCCTGCTTTTTCGCTTGTCCCCTCTCACCACGCACCATCTTACCGCGTCACGCGCTCCTTCCTCGCAGGGACGGATCGCCAGCTTGCGCTCGGTGGGATTGATAAGAAACTGAATGTACGTCGCGTCCTCCAGCTTGCTGATGCAGGAATTATTGAAGGTGATGCTGTTGCCGCGAATGGTCATAGCCGGGTCAAAGCGATGGGATATGAATTCCCTGCGAACCACCTGATACCCCACAAAGCTGAAATTCGCCTCTTCCGCGATTCTTTTCGCCTCCTGTCTCTCCTCTCGGGAAAGACCGCTGTTGACAGCCGGCTGCTGCGCCGCTCCCGGAAAGGTCGGCTGCCTGACGCCCGTCTGACCTGAACGGTAGCCCTGCCTTTGCTGCGCCCACAGCTGCGTATTATCCGCCATAGATTATGTGACCTCCTTTTTTTCGTCTTGGTGTCTGATTCTTTTTGGCTGCGATTTTGCCGGCCATATCTTCTCCACGAGCAGCCTGTCGAGGTCGGTGCAGATATCCGCGGCGATGTCCATCAGGTCGGCTTTCGCCGCGCCGCTTTTCAGCAATTCCTCATAGGCTTTCCTCATAATGCTTTCGTCAAACGCACCGTAGACCATGCGGCTGGATTCCTCGTGCAGAAGGCACTCGCAGCGGTAAATGTATCCCAGCCAGTAGGCATAGGCAAGCTCGTCCACGTTGCGGTTCGGTTCCTCTGGCAGTTCCGAGAGCGCGGGAGGAAGTCTGAGCTGCTCTGAGGCGTATGCCTGCGAAAGTACAAGGCTCTTGTTGTCAGTGTCATTTGTGCGTGAAATGATATCATCTATCCAATAGAGCGCCTCCACGATGGATTCCGGGCTTCTGAGAAGCATGGGAATCCGCAGGAGGTTGGAAAGCTCGTCATTTTCCATGCCGGCGGAGGACGCGAAGCTGACGTCAAATACGCCGGCCAACTGGCTGGTCATAAAGAGCGGCGCGAACTCCTCCATTGCAAAGCCCATAGACGCCGCTTCCATGAAAAGATTGCCCTGTTTGTGGCAGCAGGCAATGTCGCGCGCACTGAATCGCTTCTCCATTTTGATGACGCTGTTGTTTTGCGGAGAAGCCCTCGCCAGACGCATCAGGCGTTTGACATTTGCCGATAGCGGACGGCTTTTTGCCGGATTTCTCGATGTCTGCATAGTTCATCAACCTTTCATGGATTGTCTGTTTCGGAAGTGCATTCGATATGCGGAAGAGCCGGCGGATCGTTCATGATGGCAAGCAGCAGGTCGTCCACATCATCCGCGTTTACGGTGTGCGTGACGTCAAGCGGACGGGCTTCTGTCATCATATCCCATTCGGAATCAGAGGGAATACTTCTCATGCCGGATTCGTGCCTGAAAGCGGGTTCTCCGAAGGTCTTTCTGCCCACTTCGACCGCCTGCATGAAGCGTTCCTCCATGTCGCGTATCTCCTGCGGCTCGTCATCGTCGGGAGGATAGTAGTAGCTTGCTGCGTCCTCTCGCTCTTCCGTGTTCTGTTCCGCTTCCTTGACGGCGATGATCGCCTCGTCCTTCTTGCTCACAGAACGTCCGACGTAATTGTCAAGGTCAAAAACAAGCACCGTGTGACCGGGTGTTCCGTCCGAAACGGTCTGACAGGGAATACGGAAGGAATAATCCTCCTCCCAGCCCATCACGCTGTAAATGACCTTGCTCAAAGGAGCTGCCCCTCTTGATCTGGCATCCCACGTCATAGCGTTGGGATGTTCCGGCGCACACGGCCGGATGACCATCATGCGCTCGATGGGATTGAGCAGCAGCTCTACAGATTCAACGCCCGGCAGCTTTGCCACACAGGATTTGTTGAAGGTGATGTTCTTCGGCGTGATCCGGATGACCGGCTCATGAACGCGGGAGAACATTTCGCCGCTGACCACCTGAAACGAACGTGTCAGCTCGTCATTCTGCCCCGCGTCAATGTCTTCTGAATCCCTGCCCTCCATCTCGTCCTTGATTTTCTGTTCCGCCGCCGTCAGGTCACGGGCTATCTGTGAAATGCCGTGGTCGTCCACCAGACAGTCAAGCCGCCTGCCGCCCTCCGGCAGATATTCCTTTTCGAGGTCAACGTCGGGTTCGCTGTCGAGTATGCCCATTGCGATCTGGCTGGCACGGTAGTAATCCTCATAATCAAATCCTGCCCATGCGCGGTTCATGGAAATGTAGCCGGCAAGCGTTCCGCTGTCAATGATTCTCATAGGAAGATAGGTGCCTTCGTGACCGTACTTCCGGCTGTTGAGAATACGCTGGGCGGCGTTCCACATAGCGCGTGAGACGATGGCGTCGTGGTGGTCGGGCTGGAAATACTTGTTCTTCTTGCCGTTGTTCTTTTTCGCCTTGTGATCCTTATAGTTCGGCGTGTAGGTTTTTCGGGCAAGGACGTCGCCGCAGTGCTTTTCGTTACGCATGGTAGCAACCACACCGCTTGCCGTCCATCGGGTATTCAATGTGCCGTCGCGGCGTCGACCGCCTGTGGGAATCGCCATTTCGGTGAGTACTTCGGCGATTTCCTCCGGGGAGCCGCCGTTGAGCAACGTGGAATACATCCAGCGTACCACGCGCGCCTCGCTTTCATTGACAGCGAGGATTTTCTTCTTGCCGCCGAAACCGTCAGGCACCTCTACTTTGTCGTAGCCGAACAGACGCGGCGTGAGGAATCTTCCTCTGCTGAAACGCCATTCCAGCGAGAGCAGAATCGCCTCGCTCTTCATGTGGCTTTCCTCTTGTGCCACCATCGCAAGCACGAACAGAATGATACCGCTTGTCTGCGACAGGGTATCGAGATTTTCCTGTTCAAAGAACACCCTGATAGGCGGATCGTGATTCTGCAGGGCTTCTACCCAGCCGATGCAGTCCATCAGGTTTCTTGCAAATCGGGAAACCGCTTTGGTGATGATCATGTCGATTTTTCCGTCCATCGCATCCTTCATGAGCTTTTGAAAGCCCTGTCTGTGTGCGGTGTTTGTTCCCGAGAAACCGTCGTCCACATAGCAGCCTGCGTATTTCCAGTTGGGATTTTCCCTGATTTTCTGCATATACTGCGAGATTTGCAGCCTGATGGACAACGCCTGATCGATATCGTCCGTGGAAACGCGGCAATACGCCGCCACGCGCAGGATGCGGTCCTCCTCGGGCGTCGCGCCTGCGGCCGCTATCATGCGGACATTTCTGCCGTCAAGAGAATCGATCTGTCTGACAAGCGCGTTTTTGCTGCGCTGCCGCTCCGATTCGAAGCCGGAACCGATCGGCGCGGTTTTCGGCCGCTCCGCCCGCTCCTGCGCGATCTGCATTACGTCATCCATTCCGTCACCTCCGATTCACGGATAAATTTTTCTGTTTTCATAGGCAAGACCCCTTCAAATAATGGTTTTGTCGGATATTCCGGCACATTCATTTTGCCATACAAACTTCACATTGTCCACGTCCGCACAGACGTATTTGGAAAATAAAAAAACTCGGTCAGGCATGATGTGACCAAGTGATTGTGTATCTCAATTCTCATCTTCACTCCCGAAAACCAGCTCATAAGGGTCAAGCTCCAACAAGGCGCAGATACGCAGACCGATTCGCATGGGACAGTTGGAAATTTTATGCTCGCCGTATTCATACCGCTGGTATTGATGAGTGTTCATACCGAGTTCCAGCGCAACCTGTTCCTGTGTAAATCCCAGCTCCAACCGCCGGTCGCGCAGAATCTTTCCCTCCCTGTCAGACATAGCTCAGCCCCGCCGTGATTTCGGTGCCGTCTTTGAATATCACGCGGATATCGTCCTTGCTGTAAACCACCATGTGATCCACCATTGTCATCCAATCCTCCTCGCGGAATTCCGTCAGCAGGTCACGCTCCCGCAGCTGCCGCAAATACATTTCTATACAATGCCGGCGGGAGGTCTTTTCCTGAATCTGTGAAGTGACGTGAGCGTAGCGGCTTTTGATGCTGTCGTACCGCTGCGCTAATTGGTTGTAGCGTGTCTGATAATCGTCCTGATCAATGGCAAAGTGGGCATTCTCCCTGATGCAGCTCTCTATCATGTCGGCGGCGATTTTTATTTCGGTTTCCAGTTCGGCAAGTTCCCTCTCCAAAGCGGACGTATCAAGGCTCCGGCTGAGAACGTCCTCATACACGGCGATGAATTCCTCCCTGCGGTCGATCACCATATTGGCGGCATGGAGGAACAGCTTTTTTATCTGATCAGGCGTCAGAGTAGGCGTCGCGCATTTCCTTGCGCCGCTGAACTTGTGATTGCACCACCAGACTGCCTTGCGGTATTTCGTGTTGGAATGCCAGATTTTCGAGCCGAAGCACCCGCCGCAATCGCCGCAGATGATCCTGCCGGAGAATACGCTGGTGGCATAGCTGTGGTCTTTGCTTGCCTTGTGCGCCGTAATAATGGTCTGCACCGCTTCAAAGGTATCGGGAGGAATGATGGCTTCATGATTCTCCCGCACATAATACTGCGGTACCTCGCCCTCGTTTTTCTTCTTTTTCTTTGTGAGAAAGTCGGTGGTGAAAACCTTCTGGAGCAGCGCATCGCCCTTGTATTTTTCGTTGGATAGAATGCTTCTGACACAGCTTGCGTTCCAGACCGCTTTTCCTCCGGGCGTGGGAATGCCCTCGTCCGTCAGGATTTTGGCAATCTGCCCTGTGGATTTTCCGAGAAGAAACATTCCGTAAATGCGTCTGACCAGCTTTGCCTGTTCGGGATTGATGACGAGATTGCCGTCCTCTCCCCGGTCGTACCCGAGAAATCTGCCGAAGGGAACTGTCACCTTGCCGTCGGAGAACCGCTTGCGCTGTCCCCATGTGCAGTTTTCCGAAATACTGCGGCTTTCTTCCTGCGCCAGCGAGGACATAATGGTGAGAAGCAGCTCGCCTTTGCCGTCAAATGTCCAGATGTTTTCCTTCTCAAAATAACACTCCGTGCCATGCTCCTTCAGCTTGCGGATGGTGGAAAGGCTGTCCACGGTGTTCCGGGCGAAGCGGCTGACCGACTTGGTGATGATCAGGTCGATCTTGCCCGCCAGCGCGTCCTGCACCATGCTGTTAAAGCCGTCACGGTGGGTCGTGTTGCAGCCGGTGATTCCTTCGTCCGCGTACACCGCCACAAACTCCCAGTCGCTGCGCCCCTTAATGTAATTGGTGTAATAATCCACCTGTGCTTCATAACTGCTCTGCTGTTCTTCATGATCTGTGCTGACTCTGGCGTAAGCCGCCACCTTCCGCTTCTTTTGCGCGGTGAGCGGCGAAGCGGTAAATTTGCTGATGGTAGCCGGTATGGTTGTCACTCTTTTTCCCATAAAGCAATCCTCCCGTTGGTGAGCTGAAATTCAATACTGCCGTCTTTCAGAACCGTCATGGCTCTTACCTGCATTTCAAACTGTTCCGCGTCAAATGCGCCGTCGCCGAGAACGGACGCCGCAGCGGACGCAAGCTGTTCTTCGAGGATATTGATGCTTGTGCAGGTTCTGCCGACTTCCTTTTTGGAGCGGCATATCCACCGGACAGTGCATTTGCCCTTGCACACACTCTTTTTCCTTGTAAAATGAGCGCCGCATATCCCGCAGGTGATTTTGCCCGTGAACGGATAGTTCGGAGGGACAAGCGATTCTCTGCGCCTGATCTCGGCTTGCACTCTCGCATAGGTTTCCCGGTCGATGATTGCCTCGTGCGCGTCGGTCTGATAATACATGGGAAGCTCCCCCGTATTCCTGACCTTCTTCTTGGAAATCGGGTCGGGAATGTGGCACTTCTGCCGCAGAATATCGCCAGCATAGACCTCGTTCTTGATCATCTTATGGAGCGACGCCTCCTGAAACAGGCAGCCGTTGATGGTCCGGTATCCCGCGCCGTTCAGCTCGGCGCATATATTTTTCAATGAAACGCCGTCAAGATACAAGGCGAACATTTTTCTGACGATTTCCGCTTCTTCAGGAATGATGACATACTGTCTTTTTTCTTCATCATAGCGATAACCGAGCAGATGCTTGTTCGCCGCGCCGATCTCGCCGGATTTGAATCGTTTGCGGATGCCCCATTTGCAGTTTTCCGAAATGCTGCGGCTTTCCTCCTGCGCGAAGGACGCAAGGATGGAAAGCATCAGTTCTCCTTCGCCGCTTAGCGAGTGAATCTGCTCCTTCTCAAAACGCACCTCGATGCCGAGGCTTTTCAGCCGCCTGACAGTGTTGAGCAGGTCTACCGTGTTGCGGGCAAACCGCTGTATGGATTTGGTGAGAATGATGTCAATATTGCCCTTTTCGCATTCCCAGAGCATCCGATTGAATTCCGTCCTTGCCTTTGTCCCGGTGCCGGAGATGCCGTAATCCGCGAATACGCCGGCATATTCCCACTCGGGATTGCTTTGGATGAGTGAACTGTAATAACTCACCTGCGCCGAGAGCGAATGGCGCATACGCTCCGATTCTACGGAGACTCTCGCGTAAGCGGCGACCCGCTTTTTCTTAGGCACGACAGGACGGTTATCGCTGATTTTTTCTACTGTTTTCAAAATATTGCCTCCCCTCGGTATGTCTATATATCCCTCAGAAGGGCGGAAAAATCAAGTGTTTTCAGAAAATAACATACCCAAATACGGGCGGTATTTTTGCAGCAGAATTGTATCAATTTCAGCGTATTCCTGTTCGGTAATCAGGCGGTTCGCAAGCATTTCGACGGCAATTGAAAGGGCGGCGTGATAGAGCATATCGTTCCGTAATTCTTCGCTGCTCATCTGCCGTCACCGCCCCTGAATCTGTCAGAAATATAGCAATCGTGACAGCAGTATTTTCGACGGCTGTTGCCGTAAGCGGTGAAAGGCTTGCCGCAATGACGGCAGGTGAAGGAATAAACCGCTCTTCTCCTGACCTCCTGCGGATGTGAATTCCACCATGCCTGTCTGCATTCTGGGCAGCAGAATTTCTTCTCCCTTTTTCCCGGCGTATGCACAAGCTCTTTTCCGCAATGCAGACAGAGCTGTGCCGGAGAATAGTCCGCAGAATTATCTGTATTTTTCCCAAGATGATGGGAGCGGCAGTACGCCTTGACGCTGTCCTTTGACAATCCGACGGCGTTGGCAATAGCGGTGTAGCCCAGACCCTGTCCTCTGAGTTCGGTTATCTTTTCCCTTTGCTGATTTGTCATGTCTGTTCCTCCATTCTGTGAGATAAAAAAATGTCCCCTCACTTTCTACTGGAGAAAAAAAGGCAAAGTGGTCCGCTTTTTTTCAGGATTTTTTTCTGCGTGTATTTCTGTTGGGGTGTATACCTACTGTGAGCGGATATCGGTTGCGTTTGTAATGACAACAGCAATACAATTCAAGACGACAGGTTCTGCGGAGATACACGAAAAAAACCGTCCGTGAGATGCTATCAATACGCACTCGCACGACGGAGTAAATTTTTCTTCATTCACGCTTCAATAAAAGAAGCCCGTATCTGCCGGAGAAATCTCTCGGCAATCGGTGAGAATGTCTGGTATCTTTTCCAGATGAGAAACAGCTTGGTTTCGAGCCTCGGTGTGAGAGGGCGGAACGTAAGTCCGCTTGCTTCGGACGTATCCACCAAGCGGTCAAATGTCAGCAGATAGCCGAGATGCTCCTTTGCAAAGAGAGAAGCATTGTAGGAGAGCCGGAAGGAAAACTGTCGGCGATTGTCGTCAGCGGTCCGTTCGGAGCCTGCAAGGAGCAGTCCTCCGGTCTGTACGCGCAGACGATGGCGGAACGCGGATTTCTCACCATTGCCTTCGACCCGTCGTTTACGGGAGAATCCGGCGGTTTCCCCAGAGCCATGCATTCGCCCGACATCGACGTGGAGGATTTTCAGGCGGCAGTGGATTTTCTCTCCGTTCAGGAGAATGTCGATCCAGAGCGCATCGGCATCATAGGCATTTGCGGCTGGGGCGGCATGGCATTGCAGACGGCCTGTATTGACACGAGAATCAAAGCGACGGTCACTTCGACCATGTATGATATGTCGCGTGTCGCGGGCAACGGCTATTTTGACAGCGAAGACAACGAGGAAGCGCGCCATCGTATGAGAGTTGCGGTCAACGCCCAAAGAACAAAGGACTATCAAAGCGGAGAATACGCAAGAGCTGGCGGCGTTATCGACCCGCTGCCGGAGGACGCTCCCTATTTTGTCAAGGACTATTACGACTATTACAAGACGCCTCGCGGCTATCATCCCCGTTCCCTCAATTCCAATGACGGCTGGACGGTCACGACCGGAACTTCACTTATGAATACCCGTCTGTTCACTTATTCCAAAGAAATCCGCTCCGCTGTTTTGATGATTCACGGCGAAAAGGCCCATTCCTGCTACATGAGCCGTGACGCTTACGCAGATATGGTCAGAGACAGCCGCTATACCGATAACAAGGAACTGCTGATTATTCCCGAAGCATCCCATACAGACCTGTACGATGGCGGCGGCAAGGACGCGATTCCGTTCGACAAAATTACTGCTTTTATGGAGGAGCATATGAAATAATGGCTATCAGTTTGGCAAAAATCAGAAAGAAGTCATTCACGTTCCTCTTCATTTGTATTTTTTTGCTGCTTGCGTTAAGTGCCTGCGGTTCAAAAACAACGACCGGAAATGAAATTAATTCTGACGTACAGGAAAATATCATTTCCCAATCAAGTGAATTAGGGGAATCAACTGCGGAGGAAAACAAAGTGAACCATGAATTGACCATGAAAATCAACGGTGAAATTGTCTCCGTTGAATGGGAAAACAACGAATCCGTTTCCGCTTTGAAAGAGCTTGCATCCGAATCCCCGATCACAATTCAGACGTCTCTGTACGGAGGGTTCGAGCAGGTCGGTTCCATCGGTCACAGTTTGCCGAGAAATGACGAGCGAATTACCGCACAGGCGGGAGATATTGTCCTTTACTCTGGCAATCAGCTTGTAGTTTTCTACGGCTCCAATACATGGGCATATACAAGACTGGGGCATATTACAGATAAAACACCATCCGAATTGACCGCTCTTCTGGGAAATGATAACGCAACGATTACGATCAGTGTAAATTACTAACTGTTCACCTGATCATCTTGATACATACAATGATAAAAGCCGTCCGTGAGATGTGAATTTGCATTACACGGACGGCATTTTTTCGCTATGTGTATCTTTGATTGGTATGTGTTTACTCTGAGTTTTATTGGATGTATTGAATGAATTATCATACACTCGCCCACAGGACGAAATCAATCTTCTTTGTAGGACTCATATCGGTGAATTCAGGGAATTCCAGGTCGAATCTCTGAAGAATCCCCCGGGCGGTATCCGTTTGAAAAAAGTCCTGATACCACCGGCGGATTTTATCGTAAAGAACCACAGCGTTGGATAGCTTTAATTCCGGCGTAGCCCTGGTCAATTTCAGATGAAGCACCCTCAAAATATTGCTGTCCCATATCGGCATATCTGCGTTGAGGGTCGCCAGCATTTTACTGGAAAATGACGGCTCGATCTGCCCTGTCCGCTGGTGAAGGCGCAGCAGGACTTCTCCGAAGTATGGACCGTCTTTTTTCCTGAAATCCTCCATGAGCTGATAGAATTCTGACCTCCATGCTTCATCCCGCCTTATCCGGTAAAAGGCGTTAAACTTTTTCTGAAATTCGGGATTTTCCGGCGTTTCCGCCATCCGCATGATTTCAAAATAACGGCGGATATCTTTCTCCAGCTTTTTCAGCTTTGCCATCGCCTCATCAAGATCAATGCACGGAATAAAGCAATCCTCATGGTTTTCCAGATACCGGACAGGCTTTCCGGCTGTCTTTGCGTATTCAATTTCGGATTGGGTGGAAGAACCGATATAACCGTCAACATTGATAACAAGTATCTCGTCAGCCATATCAATCTTGCGCTTGTGCATATCGTCCAGCATTTCCTTTGCGCTGTCTCCGACTTCACCGAAAAAGCCGACGCTGAGAACAATATCACCCTCCAAAGTGAGCCGCTTTTCCGCCGCTATGAATTCATCCTTGAACCTCGTGCTGCCGCACAGAGTGACAACCTTATATTTGTCAACCATATGTATTCCCTCCAACGTCAGGCTACTATTATTCATACCATACTTTTATGAATGTTTCAAGTTTTTTTATTATCACTTTGCGCTGATATACACCATCTCCTTCCCAATTCTCTCTGCGTATCTTCTCGCCTCATACGCGCCGCCGTAGGTACGCTTGGTGTAAATCAGTATGATGTCGCTGTGGTCGATCATCCAGCGGTTGCGGTATTTGATAGCGGCTTTCGGGTGAATATCGGCGAGTTCATCTGGAATAATGACGTCATCGTATAGGGCAGCATAATAATCATCGTTTATATTGAGTAGTACTTTCCCAGACCATAAGACTATACAAAGAGCGTAAAACCAGTGAAAAATGAGGGAAATAAGCCTGAATAAATGAGTTGAGTACCTCACGAAACC
>CACWOX010000048.1 GCA_902762615.1 uncultured Ruminococcus sp.
CTTAAAGCTAAGCGTTTCAGATGCTCTTTTGACGATCGCTTCTTGGCTGATGTTATTTTCAACAAATTCTCCTGATTTTTTCATGCGGTCGCCCTGCTCAAAACAGGTGATTGGCTTGACTGTGGCGGATAGGTGTGGTAGAATAAGATTTTAAGTGGGGGATAAAAAAAGAAGGACGTGAAGTAATTGTTTTCAGTGAAGGTGATAAGATCGAATGGAAATATGTAGGAAAGTATAAACCACCGTTTGAAATTTTACCGGAACAAAATGGCGTAACAGAAGTGTATTCACAATATTTTGATAAAAGTGATAATGACTTGTATAATATCCAGTAAAGGAACCCAAGGAAGAAAACAGAATGGAAAATCATTTGCAAAGAATCGTTAATCCCTTGCTGGCGTGGTATGAAACGCATCGCAGAGAATTGCCGTGGCGGCGTGATAAAGACCCCTATCATGTGTGGGTGTCGGAGATCATGCTCCAGCAGACCCGTGTGGAAGCGGTCAAAAAATATTATGTGCGCTTTATAGAAATACTGCCCGATGTGCAAAGTCTGAGCGAAGTGCCGGAAGACAGGCTTCTCAAACTGTGGGAAGGGCTGGGCTACTACAGCCGTGCAAGAAATCTCAAAAGGGCGGCGGAAAGAATTGTGCGGGACTGCGGCGGCGTATTTCCCGATACATTTGCTTCGCTGCTGAAGCTGCCGGGCGTGGGAGAATACACGGCGGGAGCGGTCGCGTCCATTTGCTTTGATGAAAAAGTGACCGCTGTGGACGGAAATGTGCTGCGGGTGGTGGCACGCGTGACCGGCAGCCGGGAGAATGTGCTGCTGCCGGAGGTCAAAAAGCAGATGGCGGCGCAGCTTCTGAACGTATTGCCAGACAACGCGGGCACTTTCAATGAAGCAATCATGGAATTGGGGGAGACGGTGTGTCTGCCGGGCGGCGCGGCTAAGTGTGGAGAATGCCCCCTGAGCGGTGTATGTACGGCACACAGGGACGGATTGACCTCGGAGCTTCCCGTGCGCATTAAGCATATGAAACGCCGACAGGAGCAGCGGACAGTGTTCCTGCTGATGGCGGAGGATGGCAGAATCGCAGTGGAGAAACGACCGGATAAGGGTTTGCTGGCAGGCATGTACCAGCTCCCAAATGCGGAAGGCTTCCTCACCGAAACGGAAATGCGTGCCATGGCTGAAGTATGGGGGATAGACGTGCTGGAAATTATCTTTATCAAAGAGGCGAAGCACGCATTTACCCATCTCGACTGGCTTATGAAGGGCTATCAGGTGAGAGTTTCCCATTCTGCCGGAGAATTTTTGTGGGTAACACCGAAGCAATTGCAGGAGCAGTATGCTCTTCCCACCGCATTGAAACCCTTTGCGCCATTTCCGACAACGGCGAAAACAGCTTTTCGATGATAATAGCTGTCAATGCGGTATTGTTATCACTGGCTGCGTTAGTGTTTGTGGCTGCAAGAGAACGCAGAAAAGGCACAGAGGCTCTCTGAAATATTTCATTACAGAGTAGGTCATTGTGCATAGTAAAAAACGAATAACAAATAAATCAACCCGTTTCCATAATGCGTGATGCGACTTAATGGAAACGGGTTTTTTGCGTGTTTGCGTGTTTGCGTGTTTGCGTGTTTGCGTGTTTGCGTGTTTAGTTCATATATAATTCTTGCTTTGTTGGTTTTGATTTCTATAGCGGATTTCATTTTTTTATTTTATCATGCATTGCCCTGTGATACCGTAGGCTGGTGATTCTCAAAAAGTGCCACAATACGTTCATACAATGCATTGTTTTTACCAAAAACATACCCCTCTTCTCCGCTTGAACTAATGGTTTTGGAATATCTGTAAAAAGTATTAGGCGTTTCTGTTCCGTTAAAAATAATGATGTTTTCCTGATCTTCGTATTCCAATATCAATTCATATTCTATATCGAGTTCAAATGCCGACAAATGGTCAGGATAAAGTATACCCTTCCATTGGTGGGGTTCCTTTATGAATGACCGTGTTTGTGGAACTCAAATGATCGTATATAGAATTCATATACACCGAATCAGATATAATGACAGTTTTTTCTGTGTTTCCATTTTTATCGCGTATCTGAATTGTTATACTTTTTAATTCATCTCTGTTCTCGGTAATTAATGGTTTATCTGCATTGTTATTAAACAATAAAAACGGGAATACTGATACGACTACCAACAGGCATATTCCAATTATAAGAAAATTCTTCCTATTGCTGACCTTCATATTTATCACATCTCCATTTTAATGACAAAGCTGGCATTGAATCATAAAAAGAACATGCTTGATTAAATATAAAAGTATTATACAAGAATATTGTAACAATAGTCCCATTGAAATGCAAGTACATTTTAAATTATATTAAAAACTATAAATGAGCAAAAAAGCGGTTTGTTCGTCAAAATGCACAAAAGAGAGTTAAGCAACCATAGCCAGAAGGGCAGACTTCTCCCCACCACTTTGTGCAAAGTCAAAAATAAATGAAACCCTTTCAACGAGAATCGTCTGGGAAAGTGATGCGTAACCTTCCGCAAAATCGTAAGAAGAAGATTCCAAGCAAGCCAGCAGATAGGCAAGTGATGAAATTAACCAGAAACGTTTGATGCCGTTGGCAGAGCGAATCTGATATTTGTCAAAAGCCAGTTTGTTCTTGCAATCGCGGAAATAGACTTCGATTTCCCAACGTATAGCGTAAAGATTCAGGATCTCTTTATCGGAAGCAAGATCGGTGTTGGTGCAAATAAATGTACGGAGAGCTTTTTCTTGCCCGAATGCGCTGACAGGATAGCAAATCAGAACAACCGCTTTTTCAATGTCATTGAGCTTGCCTTCATAACGGTAAACGTAGTATTTCCGACCCTTCACGGTGACGATGTGAAAGAGCGCAATACGACTCAAGGTTTTAGCAAACTCGCAAACATTCATTTTCATGCCACAGGGATACAAAATTCGATTGGATTTCAATGCACCGACAGTGTAAAAGCCTTTTGTCGCAAAAGCATCCATCAGTTTCCCGCAAACGTACCAACTGTCACAAAGCAGATACGAAGGATTCGGGGCAGAAGGAAGATTTTGAGCCAGTTGCTTTACAATGTCGATTTTTGAAACCGATTTATCGTACATTACGATGGCATAATTCAAGGTAATTCCGTTACATGATAACATCACGCTGACAGTCTGATGTCCGTAATCCTGTTTCTTTTTCAGGTGAGAGAAGTGAAATGATGCTGCCTCAATGGGGTGAGACATCCACGATGAATAGAATTGGCATGCCGCTTTTCCGTGATTCTCCGTAAATAATTTCGATGACCAACCTTCTCATGGTTTCTTCCAATGCGCTGTCATCCCATTCTTCATATCTCAAAAAGTGTGAAATACTTGTACGGTGACGGTCACTGTTTCTTGCCATATCTACTGTTTTTCCACGATAACCACAGCTAAACGCAGTGATTAATATCGATACAATATAGCCGAGCGCATATTCCGATATGGCTTCCATCAATTTATTTTCTCTCAACCTATTGCAAATCTCTTTTGACTCATGTATACTTTTATTCATAGGACAATCGCTCCCGTGGGTAAATGTGCTTGGCAATTACATTATACCTCTCTCGGAACCGTTTGTCCTTATTTTTTGTGCACTTTTTTACCGTGCTCATTTATAGTTAAAAAAAGAGAATGCTGCTACGCATGTTCATGATCAGTTATCATCATTCCGGAATTCTTCAGCTTGCAATTTATCAAAAGGAGAAGTGCTGTTTGAGTTATCGTTCCATAGGTGGGGGTATTGTGAGTGAATTCCATTCTGGGTGCCTTCTAAAGCAGATTTTGCACCTTCTGTATAGATCAGATATTTTCAAGCCTGCCCTTCCTCTGTTTCATGAAGAATGTATATGGCAAAACATGACTTTTGTCATGTGGCATAATGACCAACGGCACTTACCATTCTGAAAAATGCATGCTATAATTTGATCGTCAGTTAAGGTGACAATCAATCTGGAATTTATGGAGGACATTATGGAACAGACAACAATCCTGAAGCTCAGCGGTCTGAGCAAGAAATTTGACAGCCGGACAGCGGTCGATCACATTTCTTTGGAAATCCGCGAGGGGGAAATCTTCGGGCTGCTCGGACCCAACGGCGCGGGGAAATCCACTACTCTGAACATGGTATGTTCCCTGCTCAAGCCCACCTCCGGCAGCATTGAGGTCTTTGGCATGGACGCGGCAAAAAGCATGAAGCAGATCAAGCAGAGAATCGGCTATATTCCCCAAGACCTCGCCATTCACGGCAATCTCAAGGCGTGGGAAAACGTGGAACTCTTTACCTCGCTCTACGGCATCCGCGGCAGGGAGCTGCGTGACGCGGTGGACGAATCGCTGGAATTCGTCGGACTGCTCGACAGGCGGGGGAGTTATGCCAAGACCTTCTCCGGCGGCATGAAGCGCCGTCTGAATATTGCCTGCGCCATCGGTCACAAGCCCGACCTGATGATTTTTGACGAGCCGACCGTTGGCATTGACCCGCAGTCGCGCAATTTCATTCTGGAAAAAATCAAGGAAGCCAACGCAAAGGGCGCCACCGTCATCTACACCAGCCATTATATGGAAGAGGTGGAAGCCATCTGCACCCGCATCGCCATTATGGACAACGGCAGGATCATCGCCACAGGTACGCGGGAAGAGCTTGCCCGTCTCGTGACGGACGAAAAACCCGAGAAAGTGACGCTTGAGGAGGTTTTCCTCACCCTCACAGGCAAAAAACTGCGCGATTACGCGGGAGGCGAAGGCTGATCATGATTCTCATCAAGAATAATTTCAAATTAATGCTCCGCTGCAAGCCCATCGCATTGATACTGATCGTCATGATTATGGTGACGGGGATGCTGTCAGCGGTATTTCATGATTTAATGACCGATCATCTCGACTTTGACGGCTTTGAATTAGGGTACAGCTTCACACAGGGCTGCATATTTGAGCCAATCAAGCCGGTGCTGGAAAATATAGGCAAGGAGAACGGCATCAAGCTGATTCAGCTCACCGACGGAAGCGCACAGCACGCGGTTCAAAGCGGCGCGGCAGATGTATTCGCAGAATTTAACAATGATGGCTGCACCGTTTACAGCGCGGACGATCACCAGATAGAAGCAAGCGTGGTGGAGATGATTGTATCATCCATCCTTTCAGGCGCTTCGGACGTAGAGATCAGGGATTATCTGACTGAGAATAAAATCGACGTGCAGCCTATGCCGGATTCTCAGATGTATTACACCATCGCCTACACGGTGTATTTTGTCTGGTGCGCCATGATTGTGCTGGGCGTGGTGACCTCCAGCGAAAATAAAAACAAGATCGGCGCGCGCTTCCGGACAACGCCTGTTTCCTCTCTCTCGATTTATCTGAGCCGCTTTGTTCCTTCCGCTGTCGTGATAACCGGACTGATTTTTCTCGGCGCGGTCATCTGTACGGCGCTCTTTGATATTGCATGGACGCAGGTCGCGCTCACCGCTCTGATACTGCTGCTCGGCTGCGTGGCGTCGGCGGCGCTGGCAACCGTGCTTTTCAGCCTGATCAGGAACGTGATTCTCTGCGTCGTGCTTGGCTATTGCCTGCTGATGTTCTGGGGCTTCTTCGGCGGCTCGTTCTGCCCGTATATGTGGGCGCCGTGGGCTGACACAATCCGCGATTATTCCCCCATCTATTACATGACGCGTTCCCTTGTGGAACTCAACACAAACGGTAGCAGTCAATTCACACTTCCTGCTGTCATCATACTCTGCGGTATGTCGGTCGTCTGTATTCCCTTGGGAATGGCGGCAGTCAGATTCGGAAAGGAGAACTGACGGAATGAGAGCATTTTGGACAATGACAAAGACCAACTGCAAGCTGCTGCTCAGAAGCATAGGCTTTCTTCTGTGTCTGGTGCTGCTGCCCGTGGGCGCGTCGGCGCTGCATATGGTACAGACAAGCGACAATTACGCCGATTCCAACGGCGGCGTGGCGCAAATCCAGAATATCGACAGTACGGTCATTATGGATACCAAAAACGTCACCGTGCTTGCGGTAGACGCGGCAAATGACGGTTTTTCAGAGCTTCTGCTGCGTTCACTGGCGGCGGAGGACTGGTGTTCGGTGGGACACTACAGGAGCGAGGCGCTGACGCTTGAACAATTGAAGGCACTGGTACAGGAGACCTATGACCGCAGCTTTATGGCGGGTGTGGTGTATATTCCGGACGATTTTACGGATAAGCTCATGAAGGGCGAAAATCCCGATCTGGTGATTCTCAACGGCGAAAAGGACGGGCGGTTTGAATTGCTCAAAGCCAAAATCAACGCCAATCTTTCCATCATCGCCGCCTGCGCTTCGTCCGCCGGAAACAAATCACAGGCAGTCATCGCCGCAACGGAAGTATTTGACAATCTGCCTTCGGTTCAATTGCCGGTCACAGGCGACAGCGACGCGCTGACCGAAACGCAGATGAATCAGCTCAGGGATATAGGCTATGCCGTGGCGGTGCTGTCGCTTGCCTTTGTGCTGACGGGTTGTTTTGTAGCGAACTTGGTAGTGACCGAGAGCGACAATAAAGCGCTCCTGCGCATTGAGATGTCCGGCGTTACCATGATCAAATACGTTGCTTCAAAGGCGCTGACTGCCGTGATCGTCACGCTGCTGCAAACCGCTGTTGTCGCGGCGGCAACGGCGGCATTTGTTGGCACCGATGTGGGTATTCCGTTTGGCAGCTATCTGCTGCTGGTCGGCACTATGGGATTGATTTACAATCTGCTGTCGCTTGTTTTCGGACTCTTTCTCAAAAACACCACCTTTGCGATCTATGCTTCCTTTGGCGTGTGGGTGTTCTCCAATCTCCTGTCGGCGGTCTACTTTGACTTTGTCACCCTGCCGGATTGGTGGGAAAAGCTGTCGCTGCTCATGCCGCAAAAGTGGGTAATGATTGCCGCCGAAATGCTTATGAAACGGCAGGACAACGCTTACGGGAATTACTTCATCGCGTCGGCGGCGTTCCTGTTGGTGATCCTGACGGCGGGCTATCTCGCAGCCAAACTCTCCGATGGAACCCAGAAAGAGTGAGGCGCTCTCATTCGTTTGCTAACTTAATACTAAAAAAATAATAAAGGAGTGCTTTGCATCCGCAAGGCGCTGAATGAGACAGGTTGTTTGCGGGTGGAGAAATTATTGATTTCTTGATTTCTTCACCCGCGTTTTTTTGTATGATTTACGTGACAAAAATTAAATGCGGTGGTATAATGACAGTAATCATATCAGAGAGGATTGACTGGCATGGATAAAAACGCGGCACACCAATTTATGAAGGATTTTTTTGAAAAATATTACAATTGCCTGTATGCGGAGCGTGAAATGGCAGTTATGATCCCCGGCGTCCCCGAAGATATGATTGCCGATGCACAGCCCGACGGAAACTACGGGGAATGGCGTGTGTGGAAACTCGTCCCGTCCACCATCACAGAGCATGAGATCGCGGCGCTGGAGGCTGACTTTGCTTTGGAATTCCCCGAAGGAGTCAAGGCTTTTTTGTCAACCTACCATCACCTGTTTGAGGAACCGATCGGCAAGAATTCCACCGCCAAAAAGTTTTACGGCATTAAACAGGCATTCAACCCTCATCTCGCCGCTAACGGCTTTTTGCCGCTCACGTGGGACAGGTCGCACTATTTTATACGCTGCATTGATCTTTCTTTGATGCCTGACGAGGAACACTGTCCCGTGCTGGAAATCGATCATGAAACGCTGTTTGATCTGCAATATCAGGCGGATGAACGCGGGGAGATCATACCCAAAGACGTTCTCGCCCAACACATGAACGCCGTGGCGGAGAATTTGTATGACTATCTGAACGATATTTACGAAAATGCTGGAATCTATGGCGATGATGAGGATTGGGACAACGAAGAAAACGATGAATCATTAACAGGAGCGAGGAATTAATTTGAACGGGTTCACAGACGGCTTCCGCCTTTTGGAATTATGGGAAAAGCATTACTTTGTCTTTGTCAAATTCAGCTATGTATTGCTGATGGCGGCGTACATGATGCTGCACAGCGAGATCGCTTACCGTAACAATGTTCTAACGCTGGCGGCAACGGCAGTCTGCGCCTGCGTCATGACGGTTTATGAAACGACGAGGCAAAAAAAGCGGCAAATTCTGCTGCTTGCTGCGGAATTTGCCTGTGTGATGCTGGGCATGAAATTTTGCGGCGGGGGATTTATCCTACTGCTGCCGGTGGCGGTTTCCGACGCGGTCAGCCTGTTCAAACTGCCCTCTTACCTTTTTCCTGTCTCGCTGATCGGGCTGGTGATAGCCGACGACAAATTCACCTATCTGCTGCTCTGCCTGCTCACTGCCGTGGTTTACTGGCAGCACAGCGGCATGATTCTCAAGTACAGACAATCCGCCGAGAACTACGAAGAACAGGAGCTGCAACTGAAAAATTCCATTGAAACCAGCGCGGCGGATTTTCAAAACGAGATACGGCGTACCAATCTCCATTACGAAAATGTCATGCTGCAAGATAAAGCGCGGCTGACGCAGGCGCTTCACGACAAACTGGGACATCGTATCAACGGCTCCATCTATCAGTTGGAGGCGTGCCGCGCCATTTCCGCCACCAATCCGGAAAAAGCAGACGAAATCCTCGGACGCGTCACACAGAGCCTGCGTGAAGGCATGGACGAGATCCGTGCCGTCCTGCGCAGTGAGCGTCCCGACGGCAAGCGCATGGCGCTGCTCGGGCTGAATCTGCTCTGTGAGGAATGCAAATCGCAGTACGGTATTGACGCGCAATTGACGATGGAGGGCGACAGCGGAAGAATCAGTGAAAAAATGTGGAGCGTCATTTATGACAACTGCTGCGAAGCCGTCACCAATGCCATGAAATATGCCCAGTGTGACCGTATGCGCATCGAAATCATAGTGCTCAATCAAATGCTCCGTTGCTGCGTCAGCGATAACGGCAAAGGCAGCCGGAACATCCGCGACGGCATGGGGCTGGAAGGCATTAAACGCCGCGTAGCGCAGCTGGGCGGCACCGCTCACATTTCGGGCGACGACGGGTTTCGCATCAATATGCTGATACCAATAGAATAAAGGAGAATCATATGGCAATTAAAATTATCATCGCGGACGACAGCGACTTTGTGCGTGAGGGCATGAGCATTATTCTGAGTGTGGACAGTGAATTTGATGTGATCGGATGTGCCGCAAACGGCAGGGAGTGCGTCGAACTGGCACGCCGCAACGCTCCCGATGTAATTCTCATGGACATACAGATGCCCGACATGGACGGCATAGAGGCAACCAAAATCATTGCGGAGGAAAAACTCGGCAAAGTGCTGATTCTCACCACATTTGACGATTACGATTTAGTCCGCAAAGCCATTCGCAACGGCGCGAAGGGCTACCTCATCAAAAATCACACGCCCGAAAAGCTCAAGAGCATGATTCGTTCCGTACACGCGGGTATCAATGTGCTGGACGAAAGCATATTTGAACAGATGGCGCAAAGCCATTCGACGCAAGGCGACGGCTTTGACCAATCGCTGTATTCTTCCCGTGAGCTTGAAATCATTCAATTGGTAGCAGACGGGCTGTCCAACAGGGAGATCGCCGGACGGCTGTTTTTAAGCGAGGGTACAGTTAAAAACTACATCAGTAATATCCTCGAAAAAAGCGGTATGGAGCATCGAACCCAGATAGCCATTTATTACCTTACCGGTAAAAAGTAGTTTTGTGTGGACTCTGGACACCATATGAAAAATGTAAAAATGACTTGCAAACAATATGTGAAAACCAAAAGAAGAGTCTGTAAATAACTACATTCTCCGAAATACTGACGTCACAGATATAAGTCCGTTCTTGATTTCGGCAAAAATATCGCCGTCCATGCTATGCATCAGCTCACGGCATATGTAAAGTCCCAATCCGCTGCCATCCTTGCATTGGGCATTTGACCCGCGCCAGAAGCTCTCGAAGATATGCGGCAGCTCGCTCTGTCGCAGCGAACATCCCGTATTGACGACCGAAATCAGGCAGCAGTTCTCTTCTTCCGCAAAGCTTATTTCAATCAATTTGCCGTCGCCGTATTTGATGGCATTTTCCATCAGGTTTTGCAGTACCTCGGCTGCACGGTCGCAGTCTCCTTTCAGAAGACAGTCGGAGTATTTTTTTACCTCAAAATCAGTTTGCAAAAGCGTCAGCTTGTCGGCGTACAGTTTTGCCACCGATTTAATTACCTGAGAAAGATAAAATTCACTGTTTGTGACTTCAAAATCCATGAATCTTTCGGACGAAGCGCCGACGATTTCATCGACAAATCTTTTGATTTCCTCGCATTTTAATACAATGGAACGAGACGCCTCTACGCGCTTTACTTCTTCGCTATAAAGCCCTTTTTCCAGCGCCTTGGCGTACAGCTCGATCACGCCGAGAGGCGTTTTGATATCATGCGACACCGAAAGGATCATGCGTTGCCGCTCCATCTGTGCGTGGAGCAAGGTCTTTTTCTGCCCCTCCAGCTTTTCTCTGAGCATATCCAGTCCCCAGACAAATCGCCCGAAATATTTGCTTTTGCTTTCCCTGAGCGGCAGAGTCAGATTTCCCTTTGCCAGCTCAAAGGGCATTTCACGCAGTTTTTCAAAAGGTCTGAGGATTTTTACCCAAATTACCGCCAGAAGTACAAGAACCCCCGCGAAAACGCAGACAAGACATCCATTTAGCACCCAAAAAGGCGAGGAATCGTCTTCTGTGGAAATATATTCTACACGGTAAAGCCTGCCGCCGATAGGTTCGATGATATAATCGTTGTTGCAGTCATAGAAGGAGTCGGCGTTCTCCGCGGTCAGTGCGGTAACGCCCGCAATATGAGGAAATTCCGTCCAATCGGTCGGCGTGACAAAATCAGATTCTTCCAGCCGAACCGCTATACGTCCGGCTTCAACACGATAAGGACGACCTTTTGAGCCGTCCTTTTGCAAGTGGAGAAGTATTGAATTGGATAGGATGAATACGGCAACGGCGGATAGAGCTACCGCTGCCATCAAACGATAAAAAGACTTCATGAAATAAAAAGCATCACCTTTCGTAACGGTAGCCTACTCCCCATACTGTCAGAATATGCTTGGGATTTTTGGGGTCGGATTCGATTTTTTGACGCAGCCATTTGATGTGGACGGTCAAAGTCTGCTGCTCTGAAAAGCTGTCCACTCCCCAGATACGGTCGAAAAGGTAATCCTTGCTCAGTGTTTTGCCACTGTTTTCCACCAGCAGAAGCAGCAGCTCAAATTCCTTCTGCCGAAGTTCCAGCGCGTTGCCGTTCTTGTAGGCAACGCGCTTGCTTCTGTCAATCTTGAGGAAGCCGTCGGACAGCACATCGGAGTGGTAGCGGCGGTTGAAGATGCCCTTGATCTTAGCGAGCAGAATGTCGATATCATAGGGCTTTTCGATGTAATCATCCGCGCCGAGCAGCAGACCGTTCAGTTTGTCGTCTTTGGCAATTCTGGCGCTCACCATGAGAATCGGTGTGTCGGAGCTTTCGCGGATCGCGGAGCAGACGGCGAAGCCGTCCACTCCCGGCAGCATGATGTCAAGAATCACCAGCTTTGCACCTTCGCGGGAGAAAAGCGCCAGCGCGCTTTCACCGTCCGCGCAGACAGCGACGGAATATCCCTCGCCGTGAACAAAATCGCACAGCAGTTCTCCCATCTCCGCATTGTCCTCCGCCACCAGAATGTCAATCATCCAATCACCGCCTATATTTACCAGCGCGAAGCGCTCCACAATTATTATCTCTTATCTATTCTTTATTATCTATTATCTTAGCGCAGCTCCGCTGCGCGCTTTTACCATCCTTGTTCGAGAAGCCAGTTGTTCAGGCTGCGTTCGCGCTGACGAAGCTCAGTTTCTGTTTCGTACCTGCCTAAATTATACTCTCCTTTGATGTTGCCGTCAACTATATACATCACTCTTGTGCATTTGGCGGCTACCTTCGCGTCGTGGGTGACAAGCATGACGGTGGTGCCGTCGCTGTTGATTTGGCGCAGCTCTTCCATGACCTCATCGGAACTCTGGCGGTTGAGTGCGCCTGTCGGTTCGTCTGCAAAAATCATCTTCGGGTTGTTGATCATGCTGCGGCAGATGCAGGCGCGCTGGAGCTGTCCGCCGGATACCTCATTGATGTCGTTGTCGGCAATGTCGATAATGCCCAGCTTGCGCATGAGTTCCCTGCCGCGTTCGGTCTTTTGCCTGACCGAACGGGTGTTGACTTTGGACTGACGGGCGGGAAGAATGATGTTGTCCAGAATATTCAGGTTGCGCAGCATGTACATCTGCTGGAAGATGAAGCCCATTTCATCCAGACGGACGGCTGCCAGTTCTTTGGGTTTGAGCTTGGAAATATCCCTGCCGCCAAATTCCACCTGACCGGCGGTCATGTCGTCCATGCCGGAAACGGTGTAGAGCAGCGTGGATTTGCCCGAGCCGGACGGTCCCATGACGGCGACCATTTCCCCCTCGTCAACCGTGAAATTGACATTGCGAAGGACGTTGTTCTGCCGCTTGTTGATAACATATGTCTTGCAAAGATTTTTAACATTCAAAATTGTACTCATTTCAGCATATCTCCTGATTAAAAATTTGAGAAAAATTATTCTACAGAATTGATTTCATTGGAATTGACCTTGCGAATGGACAACGCAGCGAGGAACACAAAGAAGATGGTCACCGCGATGATCACAGCGGGATAAAGAATATAGGCTTCCGGAATATTTACGTCGAAGCTGATGGTCTTTGCGCCCATCGCCCGGAAGATCGCGCCGCTGGTGAGTTCGCTCACGGGGGTGGAAATAAGACCGGAAATCAGCGCGGCAAGCAGCATGACAACGGTGATCCTCAGCACCTGCCAGCCGATAATGGAGGCGTTCTTGAAGCCGATGGCTTTGAGCATGGCGATTTCGCCGCGCTCCTTGGTGAGGAAGGATTTTTCCATCAGTACCGCCACGAGAATATTGATGAGAATGACCACCAGCACGATCAGCGATTTGGTGTCATTCAGATAGCCGCCCGCACCGCCGGTGCCTTGATCGGCGTATTCACCTGCTGTCTGCACCTCCGAGTCGGGATAGAGTTCCCTGATGGCTTCGATTCGCTGATTCAGTTCCGCCTGAGAAGGATTGTCGTTGAATCGAATCTGGAAGGGCAGGACGCCGTTGATATAGGAAAAGCTGTAGTGTTCGTCCTCATGGAATTTGATTCCTTCGCCTGTGCTGGACATGGTCTGGAACAGTGCGGAAATGATGTAATCTCTGTTGCCCTCGGGAGAAGTGACGGTAACAGTGTCGCCAACTGCCGCACCGATTTTGTCGGCAATGACGTGAGTGACGGCGATTTCGTGCCTGTTCTGAGGAGGCGTTCCTTCGATGTAGAAAGTGTACATATCTGTGGTGGTGTTGATTCCCTCAAAGGTCAGGGATTTGGCGGAAAGCTCGCCCTTCGTTATGGTGAATTTATGGCATACCTCGCTAAAGACTTCCGCATCATAGCCTTGTTTTTCCATTTGCTTTTGTATTTCCTTGATGTCGGCTTGGAGCTTTTCTCTGCCGTCCTCGGTGAAGTAGCCGCTGAATTTTTCGTTGTCGGTCAGCAGCACATCACATTCCGCCATGCCGAACCAGCTCAGCAGTTTGGGACTTCTCAGCGTGGAGATGGAATTCAGGACAATAGAGATCAGCACCATGCCGACGGTGAAGGTGAGCAGCATAATGGTGTATTTGCCGAACCCGCTCAGAATATCGTTGACCGACATGAACGGCACCGGGCGCATATGCGACCTTGACAGTCTGAGGAATCCTTTCTTTTTATAGCGTTCGCCGGTGGAGCCGCTGCGAATCGCGTCAACAGGTGTGTATGTCTTGACAATGCGGGTGCTGCGCCAGCAGAACAGCATGATAACGGCAACCACAGCAATCGCGCAGATAATTTGGAGAATCATTGAATTGCCGGCAGAAATCATCAGGTTTTCAGACGCCTGACGAAGCAGAAGTTCGCCAAACGGCACCGAAAGGGCAATGCCGACAACCGCGCCCAGAAGGGAGAGGGCAAGATATTTGACCAGATACAGGCTGCGGATTCTGCCGTTTGGAATACCGATGGCTTTCATAATGCCGATTTCGCGGAATTCCTCACTCAGCGTGAAGGTGATGGTGAAGCGCAGGATCACCAGTGCAATGACTATCAGGCAAAGGCTCAGAATCATCAGCAGTCCCACCACGATCATTTCCATCATATAAGCCAATTGCAGCAGGCTTTTAGCAGCGGCAAAGAGAAGGTTCTGGCAGTCGTTCATCGCCTGTTCCACGGCGGAAATATCGTCAGTGTCAATAAAGGTGATGGTTCCTTTGTAGGATTCAATGGCTTCGTCCGCCATGAATTTTTGGAAGTCCGCGTGATGGATGACGACACGGGGTGCGTTAATCATGCTTCCGCCGACAGCCGCGTCTTTCAGGTATCCCTTCACGGTGAATGTCTGTTGTGTGTTGCCGATTTTGATGCTGAATTGGTCGCCAATCGTCATGCCCAAGCTGTCGAGATATGACTTTCTGATATAGGCGCCGCCTTGGGGAACTGCGGTCAGTTCGTTGTTATCGCCGTCATAGTAATGTTCGATGCGGTTGTCAATCGAGCTGAGCATATCAATCGACGACGAGCTGATATTTTCACCTTTAAATTTGATACCGTCTGCGTTGTAAAGGATGTTTTCGACTCTGACCTTTGTGACACAGTCGAGCTCGCGCGCGATTTCAGCGGCGCTCTTGCCGTTCTCGCCGCGCTCCAGAACCATATAGTCGCCCACGTCTGCCTGCTCAAAATAATTGTCCAGCGAATTTGCCACCGCCGCCAGATTGCTCGCGCTGGAGGCGATAAAGGTCACCGCCAGAATGACGAACAGCAGAATGATAAAATTCATGGTTTTCTTGCGTTTCATGTCACGCTTCAAGATGTGAAAGAACATTCGGATTCCTCCCGGTAAATTCAAATTTATCAGATATCTGAACTTTGATTTGATTATATATCGGCAATTATTAAATAATCCTTAAATCCGGAAAATTTCCCATTTGAGGAGCAACCCAAAGCCTTTATCACAGAGCAGCCCGATACTGCTCCGGCAGCTGCTCATATATTGGTGATAACAAAACAGCCAGGCAAAGCGGTGATAATAGAAATGTCATCACAACTTGCTTGGCTGTTTATCATTTTAGTATGGCATGCGTCTGTACCCGGTGCGGCTTTATGATGATGAATTGTCCACAAGGCAGATGTTAGGTCAATTGTCGCAATCGTCGGATATGGGAATCATTATGTCGATGTAGAATTCGTTGCTTTCGTGTGAGAATTCCGCTGTGCCGCCGTATTTTTCAGCTGTAGAGGTTATGGAAATCAGTCCGATTCCTCGCCCGCTGTGGCTGGTGGAGAGATACCGGTCATTCTTTTTTCGCACATTACCGTCGAAGCTGTTGGTTGCCACAACGCACAGCTGCGAATGGTGCTGCGTGATCAGGGTGAACTGTATCCATCGACTGCCTTCATCGAGACTGCGGCAGGCGGCTATCGCGTTGTCGAGAATATTGCCGATCATACCGCAGCTGAGAGCTTTGTCGGCAAAGTACTGGAAAACGCAAGAGGCGGAGAAGGCACAGATGATGACGTTGATCATCGCATTGCTGTTGTAACCTTTTCCACGAATGCCCAGACAAAATTAGGACTTACCAATGTTCTGACTGACAGCCAAAACCTGACAGATGTGATTGGCAGTCTTGCCGCTGACGGTAACACGCATCCTGAAAAAGGCTTGCAGAATGCAGCCGGTATTCTTTCTGCCGTTAAAAGCCCCGATAGAGATCAGTTTGTTGTTCTCTTTACAGACGGCGTTCCCGGAGACGGCGCTACTTGGGCAATAGCAAAGAACAGTTCTACGACGGCAAACAGTGCCGTCAGCACGGCTAAGACTATCAAGGACATCGGCGCGGACATCTTTACCGTCGGTATTTTCGACGGAACCGACTCCAACAGTGACGGTACAATGTGGAATGCCAACACGGACATCAACAATATTCCGCAGAGCGCGAAATACGCCAACCGGTTCATGCACCTTGTGTCGTCCAACTCCACAGACGGATCGACGTTTGAAAAGAGTAAAAAATACTATATTTCGGCTGCCGATTCCGATGCGCTGGTTGCCGCGTTTGAAAGTGTTGTAACTTCTGTTTCAACAGGCGGTGCCAACATAACCACTCTCACGCAAGCAACAATCGTTCAGGATGTGGTGTCAGATTACTTTGAATTGAAAGAAGGCTCCGATCCTTCCCAGATCGTCGTAAAAAAAGCTCCGTGTACAGGCAAGTCCGGCAATGAGCTGACTTTTGGCACTGAGGTTGATTTTGAAAATGCAGAGATAACAGTTGAGGGCAGCAAGGTCAAGGTTGAAAACTTCAACTTCTCTGATAACTGGTGCGGTACGGATAACGGAGCGTACCGCGGAAACAAGCTGGTCATTTATATACCTATTGTTGCCAAAGATGATTTTGTCGGCGGTTTTGACGTGCAGACCAATGCTTCCGGTTCAGGCATTATACCACCGGATAAAACCGAACCGTCATGGGAATTTGACAGTCCCTCTACTGATGTTGAAATCAACGATGAGGCGATCAAAGCGGCGCTTGACGTCAATGACCTGTGCATTTACAGCGGAAGCAGTCTGGCTCTGACTGATCTTTATGACAGTGGAAGCTGGGAGAATGCGTTTACGGCTTCCACCACCACTAATTACGATTTCTCGGTTTCACCGAGTTTGAGTAATAAATCCTCCGGAACCTACACCATTAAGCTGACGGTTTCGCCTAGGGATTCAACAAGTACGGCAGAAGCGGTGGAAAAGAGTTATACATTACACGTCTATGTGAAGGTGCCTCAGGTCAAATGGAATGACAGTCAGGTACTCAGCGGAGACACCTACACCAAGGAACAGTGTCTCGCGCACAAAGTCAGCGAGAACTGGGTTCCCGACGGCAATTGGACGGACGGAAGCGGCGGCGTTCCTGCCGTGACAGGTTCCGAGCCGGAGCTGAAATACACATTTGTCAATAAATCCACGTCCGACACATTCGGCAGTGAACCGACTGAAATTATTGACGAGACGAAGATTGACGTCACAGTGCAGGCTAAATACGGCGATGATCTTGCTGATGTGACTGATTTGACAAAATTTGAATGGGAATGCGGTGCGCCAACCCACGGCGAGGCAAGTTCCATTCCTGCCCATACAGGCAGCAAGGAGGCGTATCCCGAATTCTACATTCACGCCTATGCGGGCAGGACGCTCCCTGCCACAGGCGGTTCGGGTATTAAGATTTGGTTTATAATCGGTCTGACTCTCATGACAGCGCCGATTATGATAGGATTGAGCATGAAACGCAAGCACGATCTGATCAATGTTTTTTAGGGAACAGCATTGACAGATACGCATTGTGTAAATACTTAATTCAGAATACATTTATGCATTAACTAATTTAAAGGAGAAATGTAAAAATGAAGAAGACAAAGAAAGTTCTTTCTGTACTGCTTGTTGCCCTTATGGCATTTGCAGTAAGCGCTGTCACCGTATTTGCAGCTCCGACAAAGGGCACAATTGAAGTGACCGGTGCAAAAAAGGATCAGACCTACACCCTGTACAAACTCTTTGACGCAAAGATCACCTTCAAAGATGACGACACACAGAGAGCTATCGCTTACACGGTACCTACAGGCAAGACTCTTGAGGAAGACAACCAGTGGTTCGAGCTCAACGACAACGGCTTTGTTGTTGCTAAGGAAGGCGTTGAGGAAGAATGGGCAAAGGATCCCGACGCAATCGCATGGGCAAAGGAATTCGGCGCACAGGTCGGCGAGGCAAAGGAAGCCGCTTCTGATGGCGCAGAGATCTTCTACATCATCGGCGTTCTCGCTATCCTTGGTGCAGGCGTATTCATGGTCACCAACAAGAGAATCGCTAAGGAACCTTAATACCCACAAGCCTTCTTCTCTCTATAAACGGTTTCATCCGTCAGAAGCAAGGCGATTACTTAAGCGTTTAGAAATCCACTATACTCCAAAA
>CACWOX010000049.1 GCA_902762615.1 uncultured Ruminococcus sp.
ACCACTCGTTGAAGAGATTTTTGAAGGGCGCAAGCTCATTTCCGTCCAGATCATCCGAGTCAAATCCATCGTTGACGGCGATGTATCTGATGCCAAGACCGGGGAACAACACCTCGGAATACTTGCCCACCTCGATGTAATTTCTTCCGAGACGTGACAGATCTTTCGTGATGATGACGCCAACCTTGCCCGCGTTTGCCAGACTGAGTAGCTCCTGAAAGCCGGGGCGGTCGAAGCTGACGCCTGAATATCCGTCGTCGGAAATGATTTTGATGTTCGTAAATCCATGTTCCTGTGCGTACCGGAGGAGCAATTCCTTCTGATTAACGATGCTGTTGCTGTCGCCTTCGTTTTCATCTTCACGCGAAAGTCTGAGATAGAGAACGGTTAATAGGTTATCGGTTTGATGTAACATAGTAAACTCCTTTCAAAAATCAAACCGATTGAGAGATCGCAGTTGCTTCTGCAAGCATAAGATACTCCCAATCGGTTCATAAATCCAGATGAATTTTTTTAATTTTTCTTCCGAAATTTCAATTTTGCTGCTGCAAATCTCTGTCGATCATGTGCCTGATACCGTTCACAGCACTCTGATTCTCCAGCAGATTGAAGACAGAATTGATCGTGATCCTCTTGCCGTCGATGAGATAATCTCGCTGTGTGATCATATTATGATCGTCGGTTCTGTAAACCGTTCTGCGCGTAATCGCAAGATCGGTGTCGATATAGTACTCACCGCCAGAGAGAAGAAAGCTCTCCTCCTGATCAAATTTCAATTTTTCCATAAAAATTTTGCTCCTTTCAAATTTTTTCAAAGTTTCATTTTTCATTGGTCATAACCGACAGGTAACACCTTACGGAATACGCCCTGTAACACACATTAATGGCTGAAACAACGCTATACAGGCGTTTGAAAAATACAACAGGTAACACAAATAGTAGTTAGTAACACCTTTTCAAACTCCCGAACGGCTCTGCCGGTCGGCGTACAGGGGAATTGACTACCCCTCAATTAACACACCCTTTTTCCTGCTTGATATTAAGACAATATAGCTTTGTAAAAGACTGAAACAATACTTTCTGATACGCCGTCAACTAATTCGGCGCAAAAATGAACCACTGCTTTTTTCGTGCTTCAAATCGGGCGTTACAGCCCTGATTTCAGTCAGACGGGTACTTGTCTGCCATTCGGCAAAAGAATGCGACACAGGGCATTTACGGGGTTAAAAAACGAGTCACAGGGCATGGCATCGGGCAGAAAAAGAAGAATGCAACAATGCAAAGGCACTCAAAGAAGAATGCAAACCCTGCATCCTTCCCCAAAGACAACCTGCAATGTTGCACTCTTCATCTGAAATACTTTCGCCACATAGCAACCGATTTTGTAATTTAGCAAGACAAAAGAAGAATGCAACAATGCAAATGCACTCAAAAGAAGAATGCAAACCCTGCATCCTTCCTCAGAGACAACCTGCAATGTTGCACTCTTCATCTGAAATACTTTCGCCGCATGGCGACTGATTTTGTAATTTAGCAAGACAAAAGAAGAATGCAACAATGCAAAGGCACCCAAAGAAGAATGCAAAACCTGCATCCTTCATCAAGGACAGCCTGCAATGTTGCACTCTTCATTTGGGTATTGCCCACCACCAAATCTTATTGACCTTCTTTGTTACGAGTTCAGGAATGTTTTTCTTCGCCTCATTCACGGTGCGTCGGGAGATGTGCTGGCTCTCAGCCATGCGGAAAATGTCTTCCGCCGGCACCGGATTGCCGTCGGAAAGCATGCGGCGAATGAGATTTTCGGCTGCCGCCGTCTTGGTTTCGGGGCTGACGCCACAGAGTAATTCCTCCGAAGTCACCTCATCATACCCTTCCAGCCATCGGAAACCGTCGCTGTCACCCAGAGAGAACGCCAGCGATTTACCTTCCGGCGCGAGGGAAGACTTGTCGTGAACGATGACACGGACGTTGGGTTCACGCTTGAGTCTGCCCACCAGAAGGACGCTTCGGGCGGCGGCTCTGAAGTCGATAGAGCCGAGTCCGCGGTAGGAACTGTTGGCTCCGCCGTTCTTGTTCAGATGCCCGACCAGCACTACCGCACAGCCTGTACGCTCCGCCACAGCCGCCAGCTTCTTCATTACCGTGCGTATCTCATTTGCGCGGTTCATGTCAATACGCTCTCCCACATAGCCCTGCACAGGATCGAGAATGATCAGCTTCGCGCCTGTCCGGTCGATAGCTTTTTCGATTCGCTCGTCGAGTAAGGTCAGTGACTTTTCGCTTTCGTCGATGCAAAAGATCCTGTTCTCGTCGGCACGAGCGTCCATCAGGCGTGGTTTAATGGTGTCGCCCAAGCCGTCCTCTGCTGTCTGGTAGATGACATTGATGGGTACCCGTTCCTGCTCTGACGTGTTCGGAAGAGAGAATCCCCGCGAACACGCAGCCGCCAGACGCAGGGCAAGCGTCGTTTTACCTTCGCCCGGATCGCCCTGAATCATGCTGATCTTTCCGAAAGGAATGAACGGAAACCATAGCCAATCCACCTTCTGCAGCTCTACATCAGCCATCCTGATGAGCCGCAATTCGTTTTCATTCATGTAGAAAACCTCCATAATACAAAATTTGAACACCAAAAAAGCTCCCGACAAAAATATTTGTGGGAGCAGTATTCATAATTGCATTTTCAAATTTTCTGTGATAGAATATACTTGATTGACAAACCACAGGGGCAGGTGAGCGTATGCAGACCCGATATCGTATCTATTCTCTGTCGGCAAGGGCGATTCTGAGCTATGCACGGTCGGAGGATGACCGGTATATTTTTCGACTGAGCCGCAAGGCAACGGAGAAATGCAAGGTCTACGGAGCCGCGCATGAGCAGGATGACAATGCGTTATTCTATCAGATCATGTGCGTCCTTCGTGGAGACGGCTTCATCACACCGAGGAAACAACAGGTCATTCCCGACCTTGCGGACGTGATATTCTATGTGGACTTCGGAGGAATCTTTGACAGAAGTGGTTCAAACAAGTATCTGGAACGGCAGAAGAAAGCGGAAGCTATGTTCCGTCCGGAGGGAATTACGCTTGACTTCGGCAGCGGAGAACAGCACTACCGCGCCTTTGAACGCTCCGGAAGCATGAGCCGACAGGCGAAGCTCTCCTTCATCAGAGCCGATTTATATGACCAAGTCCGGCGCAGAATCATGATGGATATGACGGTCACTCACTGCAAACTCTCCCAGCTTTATGCCTACAACGGGCTGATGCTGTCGGGCGGAACCCGCATTGACGGCATTGAAATCACCAGACCGCACCGCGTGATTGTGGTTGACAATCCGAGTACTCTGACACATGCCCGTGTCATTACAGTGGAAGAAAACGGAACAAGACGAGGTTTCAAATGCTACCAGCGGGTAGAGAGAAAGGAAGGAATCTTCTCAAGCCGCTTTGACGGGGAAGGCTTGATCTCCAAAGAATACGCCAAGCTGATTGACAAAAAGCTCTTCGGAAAGCATATTCATTCCTCATTTCAGATTCGTATGCCCTTCATCAAGGGAATGCTGCACAAGGTGGATTTCAAGGATTTTGTGCGAAGCGCGGGCTGTACCTATGTCACGGACATTTACGGAATCCGTTACCCGATAGATGAGATCGACATTGTTCTGACCAGAACAATGTTCAAAGGTTTTGGCTGGCTTCGGGAGAACAACATGACGTGGGAAGATTATTGGTCGGCCTTTGAAAAATACCATCACGCGCTCTACATCACCAACACCGATAAGCCGGAAGCGCAGCCATACACGGAACTGAATTATCAGTTTCTGAACACCCTTTCCATCACCGCCGAGGAATTTCGCCCCGCCGATCTGCCGGACGGCTGGGAACACAGCCCTTCCGACGAGGAACGTCATTGGTTGACTAAAACCACGGAACAGCGATATTATGACCTTTGCGCCAATGAGCAATACCGCAGGGAGTATTTTGTCAAAAAGAACAGTGCCATCGGACGATGTGTCAAGAAAAATCCGAATTTTCTCAATGAACCGATATGCGTGAAGGAACTGGACGACGCGGCGGCGCATGTCCTGAAACAATATGCGCTGGGGCGGCTGATCGTATCGGGCGACAATCGATTTTTATCGGGCGATTTGTTGGAATTGATGACGCTTATGGTTGAATCAGGAACAGAAACAATTAAGGGACACAATCGACGGGCTTTTACTTTTTATTCGGTGGCATTTACGCAATATTTTATCAAAAACTCGTTTTACGCGCCGGGGGCGGCTTACGAACGCAGCGAAAAATGTACGCTGCTTCGCAATCCCCATATTGCCCGCAACGAGGAAATTCAGCTTGCTCCTTATCAGAAGGTCGAGCAGATGAGGAAACATTATCTCGGACACCTGCACGACGTGGTCATGGTGGACGCGGGTATGCTGGCAGCGGAGCGGTTGGGCGGTGCGGATTACGACGGGGATATGATCAAGACCATTGCGGACCCGATCGTCAACGAATGTGTCAAGCGCAACTACGAATTCGGCAGTATGGATAATTCAAACAATTTACCGCTTCTGTATATTCCCACGGAAATACCGGTCATCAGGAACGCGGCGGATTGGCACGATTGTTTTCTCACCATACGGGATACCTTTTCCTCCCGTATCGGACAGATCTGCAATGCAGCCTTTGACCGCAGCATTATCGCTTACGACGAGAATTCCACCGCGGAGGAGCGTGAACGCTGCCGCGAGGAAACAGAAGTGCTGGCTATCCTGATCGGTCTGGAAATTGATTCAGCAAAAAGCGGAGTCAAGCCCTATCTGGACGATTATCTCAAAAGAAGAACCACAGCGCGTAACAAATTCTTGCAGTACAAGGTGCTGCTTGACGACGACGGAGACACAGCGTGGTATGAACCGAAACCGGCGGAAAAGAAAAAGGCATTTTTCGCAAACACCGACTGGTCTGCCGTTACGTCCAATGTGGAGCGATTGCCCTACCTTGCGGAAATGCTCAGATTGCACACGCCAAAATTGAAGCCCAAGCCCGCCAAAGACAGCGAGCTTTTTACCTTTGCCGTCGTTCCCGACTGGAAGGACAAACTTGACCAGAAAATTCTCGCAGCCGTCACCGCGCTGTTGAAGGATTATGAGGCGTGCCTTTCCAGAATCCGCGCCTGTCGCGCACCGATCAGACATAAGGCAAAGCAGAACGACATCGAGCGGATATTGTACTCCCGCGGGCAGGAGGAGACATATGACTCCGATACCCTGTACGCCGTGTTTTCGGAACTGCATCCCAAGCGCGTGGCCGATATTCGCCGTGAAATAACAGAACAGCAGTGGCACATGATGGACAAGGAGGAACGGCTGGATTTCCTTGCCGACTTCCTGCCCGAATACGGCGATTATTATGATTTGCTCTCTGATTTCCGCTTTGGCGGTTATCGGATATTGGGCGACCTGATCTGCGACATTGACGACGAAAACAACGCCGAGGAACGCAAGAAGCTGTTCCGCAAGATGGATTCGGAAGCGTTTACCGAGATGATGAAGGCGTATCTGCACAAACCGTTCTCCCAGAGCTATCGGGAAGCGGTGGCGAAGGTCTGCCGCAACCGTCTGGACAAAATCGTCAGACCGAGGCTGGCGGTGCAGTATGTGGTGGCAATCGGCAAGCGGAATCTGCTGTGGGATTTGCTGCCCGACAAGGTGGAACACACCTGGGGGTGAAACGCCGTGATCAATGAGCGTGAGGAATTTCTCGCTTACACGGAACAGCCGGTATATTCGGCAGCGAACAAGCGGGACACTGCGTATATGGGGCGGTTCACCTTTGATATGCTGCTTGATTTTGAAGGGCTGTCGAGGGTGCTGACCATCGTGGCGAGAGGTTATATGTGGCAGGGTGAAGAGCCTGATATCGAACGCGCTGCCCGTGCGCTTCGGGCATGGTGCAGCGTGCCGGACAGCAAAAAAGCCAGCCCGAAAGAGGACTGGCAGTATCAGACTCATTTTTCCGATTTACACGGGGAATTTCCCGAATTGGTGGACGAACAGGGCTTGGGCTGGTTCTGCTGCCATGTTCACGGCATTTGCGATTTTGTGAAGACGAATCCCGATGTAACGAGCAAACCCGCGCAGGAGCATTGCAAAAGGCTGTCGCGTGGCTTCGACAACGCCTGGAGGAACAAGGTGCTGCAATTCCAGACACCGATTTTCTCGCCCACAACAAGGGGCGCGTGGGTACTCCGCTTTGACGACATTCTTGCCGACGCAAAGGAACAGGGACGGCTGCGCGACAGGGACATTCTTCTTTCTTCTGCCGTAAAACAAATCATCTCCGCAGAAACGCCGGAGGACGTTCCCACGGAGGTGGTGGAACTGCTCGTCAGATACTATTACGCCAACAATCAGGACGACAACGAGTGGGTTGTCCTGCCCGTCACCAACTTTGACGCCTATTTCGGCAACACCAACTTCAGCCGAAAATGGTGGAACAGAGTTCCCGACAGCATTATCGTGAAACAGAAGCAGTGCTATGGAGTATGTCGGTACTCGCTGCAAGAGACAATCAAGGCAGCAATTGAAAAATAGAATTCATGTCAATCGAACCACCAAAACGGCTCAAATCACCCGATTTAAGCCGTTTTTGGAGAGGCGCATACTTTCCAAACTGAGCGGATTCAATCGCTCACAGTGCCACAGATGCGGCGACAGGGGTGATTATTCCTCCTTCATCACATCCATCATCAGCTTCATGCCAAGCCTGAATCCAGCGATGAACATATCCCGCTCTGAGATAGAGGATATATCCGTCACGGACTCTATGAGCTTATCCAACAACAACTTCTGCTCATCAGAGAGTGATTCTCTCAACAAATCCTCGTTCCTGTCCGCCAGAGCTTTCAGCTTTTGACATTCCGGTGTGGCTGATATGCTCATCTCGTAGGGCGATATGCGTCCGTAGTACAGATCTTCTATGATTTTCATGCTGCTCACCTGACCTTTCGCAACAACAAATATCACAGGAGAGCGCATAAGTCAAGACAAATTGAGACTTACAGAGAAAGAAATATGATTTAGAAGATTGTTTTTTTCTTCTGCCGGAAGAAACCAAACCACCTTCGAAGAAACGCCGGAGTGACATTCCTACTGAGGTGGTGGAACTGCTCATCAAATATGATCATGACAATAAGCAGGACGACAGCGAGTGGGTAGTACCGCCTGTCACCCACTTCGAAGCCTATTTCGACAACACCAATTTCAGCCGCAAGTGGTGGAACAAGGTTCCCGACAGCATTATCGTGAAGCAAAAACAGTGCTATGGGGTGTGCGGGTATGGAATTAGAACAATTTTTTATGTATTATTCTTTTTATTAAAAGGATGCTAATTTAAAACAACACCGCACAAAGAATACTCGATAACTTCATACGGTGCTGTCTAAATTATTTGTCCTACTTTGATTTGAGAAGGTAACCAACATCATCCGCTTTCGCAGATGACATACGACTTACTATTACCTCTAACTCTATTGAACTTGCCATGTATCGCTTGAACCCATGAGCTATACGACACATACGTGAACGTTCTTGTTCTTCTACAAAGGCTTGGCTAAGATGCTCACGCTTCGGGAACAGCCGATGTGCGATGCAGCTTCCATTGCTGCGCTCTACCCCAGTTTGGCGTGTAAACCCATACGTTGCCGTTTGCTGTGTTTGCTCCGCAGACATCCAGGCTACAGCCATTTTTGTTAATAATGTAGTAATATCCGTTTTTGGCATCCTCAAAGCGCCATAATTGATTTGAACCAACGTTGTTTGAACCAACATGATCGCCCCAGATTGTTACATTACTCTCGCTGTAGCCGTTTCCGTTCGCGTCCACAATCTTTCCAGATCCCATATGAACAATTTTATAGTAGCCGCCGCCAACACTGACCATCTGAAATTTCTGCGCGTTGGAATTGTTGCGGGCATAGACGGTAATGTTGTCGCCGTCATTTTTGCCATTGCCGCTGACATCAAGACGCATATTGGCGTCGAGAGCGGTTTCAATCTCGTAAATAGCGCCGTTTTCGGGAAGCACTTTGGGAGTGGATACGCGGTCGATCCGCCATTTCTGGGCACTGCCGAAGTTGGGCGTGTAAACCTGCACGTTGGCGCCGTCCGCTTTGTTTGCTCCGGTTACATCCAGAAAGCAGCCGTTTTTATTTACGATATGATAATATCCATCATCAGTCGGTACAAAACGCCACAACTGCTTGGAACCATTTTGGTCGCCCCAGATGGTCACATTGCTCTGGCTGCCACCGTTTCCGGCAGCATCCAGCACGTTACCGGAATTTCTGCTGATAATCTTGTAATATCCAGAGCCTACATACTTCAGATAAAAGTCCTGATAGACGCCATCATACTTATGGTAAATAATTACATTTGTACCCTGGTTAAGAACATTCTGGCTAAGTGAAAGACACATATTGTTGCCAAGAATCGAATAGATGACATAATCACCGTCATCAAACGGTCTATAATCGTAATCCATCATATACCATTCAGCGTATTTAGGCGCATTAGGATATTTGATATACTTGATGTATTTGTAATTGTCTTTTTTATATGTTTACTTTCGGCAACTACCCGCAGGGTGCAAGTGGTGAAATACAGGCGCTCGAATGGCGTGTGCTTGCCGTGGAGGACAGCAAGGCGCTGGTCATATCGGAAAAGCTGCTTGATTGCGTATATTACAATGAACGAGATACATCAGTTACATGGGAAACCCGAAAAAGCTGTCGCGGGGTTTCGATGATGCTTGGAGAAACAAGATGCTGCAATTCCAGACGCCGATTTTCTCGCCCATGACAAGGGGCGAGTGGGTACTCCGCTTCGACGACATTCTTGCAGACGCAAAGGAACAGGGGCGATTGCGCGACAGAGACATTCTTCTTTTTTCTGCCGGAAGAAAAAACCACCTTCGCAGAAACGCCGGAGCGACGTTCCTACGGAGGTGGTGAAATGATTATTCGTAAGAATAATCATTACGAGTGAAAACTATTGTGAGCGAGGCACATTTTCATATCACTTTTTGCTTTCGGTTGACTATGCTTCATTATCCTCAGAGCCGTCTTTTTTCTCGTTGAGGTCCGCGTCGCTACGGGTGAAGAATGATGTGATGCCCGCGGGGACAGCCAGGAGCTTGGCGCGGAAGAGCTTGTCGGTATACGCCATATACGCTAAGACGGACAGCGACAGGATGAACAGTATCATCGCTGCACCGATGAGCATCATGTCTTCGCCGGTTCCGGGATTGTTGCCGTCGGAGGAGGCCATTTTGAAAGTGGATGAGCTTTCGTACACTGAACCGTTTATTCTGAACTTTGCGGTAACGGTGTAGTCGCCCGGCTTGAGGGAGTCAAGATAGTTCCTTGTGAGCGTCAGTTTGAGCGAACCGGATTTTGCTTTAAACTCGGTGCCTTCCTTAAGCTGCTTCGTATAGTTCTCTCCGCTGACGGTTACAACTTTATCGGCGTCCACAAAAGCCTGATATGTGTCGGCGTCATGACCGACATATACGAATGTAAAGTACAGAGCGCCGTCCTTCTTAATTCTGTGAGTTTTGCCTCCGCCGGCGTTAACATTGATCACGGGGTTCACCGTTACCGCGCAGGTTGCGGTCTTGCCGCCGTCGTCGGTGGTGACGGTGACGGTGACGGTGGCCGTGCCGGGAGCGACGGCTGTTACCACGCCGTCAGCGACGGTGACAACGCCCTCGGGAGCGACAGACCAGGTAACGCCTTTGTTGGTGGCGTTAGAGGAAGTGACGGTAGCGGTAAGGGTAACGGGATCGTCGCCCTCATTAAGGGTAAGGGAAGTCTTGTCAAGCGTGACGCCTGTGACGGCTATCGTGGAAACAGTGACCGTAACGTCAACGTTACTTGCACTGTTATAGTTATCGTTACCTGCGAAGTTTGCCTTGAATGTATTTTCTCCGGCTGCGCCGACGCTCTGGGAACTGTCAGCCCAAGTCCAGCCTTCAGGGAGAGTTACGTCGGCAAGCGTCTGACCAACGATCACCGTCAGACCTGTCGGTGTCTCGGGGTCGGCTTTGGCGACTGTAACGGTAACGTCAACGTTACTTGCGCTGTTATAGTTATCGTTACCTGCGAAGTTTGCCTTGAATGTATTTTCCCCGGCTGTGCCGACGCTCTGGGAACTGTCAGCCCAAGTCCAACCTTCGGGAAGGGTTACGTCGGCGAGCGTCTGCCCGAAGGTTGCGGCCAGACCTGTCGGTGTCTCGGGGTCGGCTTTGGCGATGGTTACGCTGACAGGCGCGGAGCATACAAACTCGTTATAGTTATCATTGCCCGCGACCTTGTAATACACGGTGTAATTTCCCGCGTTAGTGCCCTGCGGGAGAGAAGTGCTCCAGCTTGCATTGTCAAGCGAATAGGATATGCTGCCGCTTGCGGTGTTGCCCGCTGTGACGGTCGCGGCGGTAACGAGCGTCTGGGGCGAACCCGTGTAAACAAGTCCGGTATTGGCGGCGGGAGCGGTTACGGTCTGGTTTTTCTTGTTTACCGTCACAGTACAGGTCGCGGTCTGATCGTCACTTGTATCTGTAGTCCCGTTGGTGGCTGTGGCAGTGATGATTGCTTCGCCTGCGCCAACAGCTGTCACAACGCCGTCATCGCTCACTGTGGCGACAAGGGGGTTACTGCTCGACCATGTCACAGTTTTATTCGTAGCGTTGGTCGGGGCGACAGTAGCTGTCAGCGATAGTGTATCGCCAACGGCGAGGTTCGCGGAGGTCTTGTTAAGGGTTACGCCTGCAACTGGTACAGGAAGCTCCTCTAAAAAATATAGAATATCGTCGTAAGTACCAGTACCGGTTGGAGACATAAGGTACACATACTTTAAAACATACTGTTGATCCGCTACCCATTCAGTAGTCCCACCACTAATAACGGTTATCCGACGATAAAAATTGGAACTACCAGTATCATCATAATCACCATAATGATAAAGATGGATCACTCTATAATTGGCGACACTAGTATCGTTCAAAATATAGTCTCCTGCATTCACAACGGTATCAACTGGTGTATCCTGTGTTATTTCCTTAGCTTTGGCGTACGCGGTCATGCCGAAGCACGGCAGCAATACAAGGACCAGCGTCAGGGCTAACGCGGCGCTGAACACTCTCGCGATTTTTTTCATAAATACTCCTCCTAATAAGAAAAATACTAAATCTTGACAGTACTATATTATATATAATTTATATAGTTAGTATTGTCAAGAAAAAAACACGCCGTTTTTTGGGATAATCAGGAAAACAAGGGGACAGTTCCGCGAGGGGCGGCGGCAGAAATGCCCTCCGCCGCCAGGAAGATGAGGAATATCAGCAGATAGAGAATGACGGCGGTAACGTTGATTTCTTTACCGCCCTTCGCATGGACGGTCTGTTTGGTTTTCATGTAAAAAAGTTCCCCTTCCGATTTCAAGTGGTTTCCGGCTTTTTTGGACAGTATTCCCCCGAACCCGCATACCCCCCGCTTCTCACCGCGTAAATATGCACAGCGGAGGCGGGATTCGGACGGTGGAAAAGGCTTACTTTTTTTGGGGAAATTTGCGGAAAATATTCGTCACTGCTTGGAACGGCTTGGATTTATTGATGTTTTGATGACTGTGAGAATACCCTTCATTTTGCCGGTTGCCACAAGGAAGATGAGCAGAACGCTCACCACGGCACCCCCGATTGATACTATAATTATCCCGAGGAGATTACTGCCGTTGCGCGGTTCACCCTCGATATCCAGTGTCTCCAAGGGGGCGGTTGTCGTGGTGGTTGTGACAATGGCGGCTGCTGTGGTCGTCGTGGGCTTGGCGGTCGTCGTCGTCATCGTTGTCGTGGGACGGGCGGTCGTCGTCGTGCGACGGGTCGTAGTCCTGGTCGTGGGCTTGGCGGTCGTAGCGGTCGTGGTCGTAGGCTTGGTGGTGGTCGTCGTGGTGGTGGTGGGCGTGGGTTCATAGAACTCCACGGTTGCTTGACCGAAATAGGTTGTTGAATTTCCTGTATCTCCTGTGGTTATTTCCTCGCCGTTGAAGGTGAACCTGTTGGGAATCTTCACTGTCGTGCTGTTTGACAGATAGCTAAATTTGGTATTGGTGGCACTATTGGTGAGCGACGTTCCTTTAAAGGTCAGGGTTCCCAGGCTGGTGCAGCCTTGAAACGCAGCATTGTCAATCGTTGTCACGCTGCTCGGAATGGTGACAGAGGTCAGAGCGTAGCAGTTGTTAAACGCAGCCTGTCCAATCGATGTCACGCCGTTCCCTATCGTGACAGAGTTCAGGAGGGAGCATACGGAAAACGCAGCATCGCCAATCGACGTCACGCTGCCCGGAATGGTGACAGAGGTCAGGCAGGAGCAGTTCACAAACGCAGCGTTGCCAATCGCCGTGATACCGCTCCCTATCTCCACAGAGGTAATAGTGCTATTGCCAGCGAACGCGTTATTCTCTATCTCACCCGTCCCGGTGATGGTCAGATTGCCGTCGTTATCGAGCGAGTAGGTGACGCCACTTTTATCCGTTGACCCTCCCAATGGCACATTGATTGTCCCCGCATAGGACGTGAACATCGGCACCGTGGCGACCATGACCGCCACCGCCACCATCGCGCAGAGGATGCCCGCGAGACGCTTGTTTCTGCGATTAAATTTTCTGCAACAGGGGGGACAAGGTATTCCCTCAATAAGTTTTTGATTTTCATAGTAGAAAACCTCCTTCAAAAGTTTGGTTTGTCATTGCCGTCGCTTTGTATTATGGCGGTATCTCTTGTCTGTGTCACATCATGCGCACCTCCTTTGTTTTTTATCGCTAATTGATATAGCAGTAAAGCGCCACCATGCTCTCCGCCGCCAAGAAGATGAGGAATATCAGCAGATAGAAAATGACGGCGGTAACGTTGATTTTTTTACCGCCCTTTGCATGGACGGTCTGTTTGTTTTTCATGTAAAAAGAGTTCCCCTTTCTGTGCTTTAAGTTGTATATTTGTGTCTGCCCACTGATCTCGAATTTTTTTAGAAAATACAGGGCTTTGGCTTATTTTGCCAAACAAATATAACAATTATCAGTACTATTTTCCTAAACAACTATCAGTACTATTTTCCTATTTTTTCAAGCGGTTTTCAAGGGGGGGTTCCAAAATGTCACCCCCCTAATTTATCTCCGTACACTTGCTTCTGTCGGGGCGATGGGTTATGATTAAGGAAAACATTGTTCATAGGAGGATTCAATATCATGAACACTCTTTTTGCCGATACCATGAAAAAGCTGCGAACGGAAAAGGGACTTTCACAGCGGGAGCTGGCGGAGCGGATATTTGTTACCCGTTCTGCGGTAGCAAGGTGGGAAAACGGCAGCCGTCTGCCGGACGCGGCTATGATAACACGCCTCGCCAATGTGCTGGAGGTGGACGTGGGTACATTGCTCTCCGCCGCTGTCGTGAGCGACGAATCGCCAAACGTCATTATGGTGGACGACAGCAAGGTGATCCTCTCCGACGGTCTTGCCGTACTAGAGGAGGTCCTGCCGAACGCCACGATCACCGGCTTTATCTGGCCGCAGGAGGCGATCGACTACGCTAAGGTGAAGCGGGTCGCCCTTGCCATTCTGGATATTGAGCTTGGAACAGCCAGCGGTCTTGACCTTTGCCGCACGCTGCTAGAAATCAATTCCCGCACCAATGTGGTCTATCTGACCGCCTACCCCGAATATTCCCTCGACGCGTGGGACACCGACGCCTGCGGCTTCATGGTCAAGCCGCTGACCCCGGAGGGAGTCCGCAGGCAGCTTGAAAAGCTGCGGTACCCGATAATGGGAGGAAGTGATGGCAAATGATAAACTGGCTCGAAGTCGTCAGTTATTCGCTATGCGGCGCGATGTTGGTGATGATGGCGATCGATATCGCGTTCTCTGCTTTTATGCCTGCGCTTGACCGATGGAGCAGGTGCTATTTCATCACGTTGTTTTCACTGCTTATGCTGTATGTAGTTGTTATTTTTATCGATGTGATCATCTACAACCATCCCGAAATGGCAGCAGTGCAAAAAGCAGTCTTTATTTTTGAATATATGTTTTTTTCTGTGATGATGCCTATGCCAATGCCCTTCCTGCTGCATTGCTGCGGAGAAAGCGAAAAAAGCAGTGTGCCGTTACGCGCTGTAATGATGCTGTGGGTCATATTCTGCTTAATATTGTTTGCCGCTCAGTTTACGGACGCTTTCTACTACGTCGAACCGGATAATCAGTACATTCGCGGAACGTGGTTCCCGCTGCTGATAGCTCCGCTGGTCGTGATCATGATCCTCAACATACAGAGCTTGATAAGAAGGCGCAAAAAGCTCTCAAAAAGAGTCTTTATCGCTCTTCTTATCTATCTGCTGCCAACTGCGGTCATGATAATCACATATATGTTCGTTGCTGTCGATATGTTCGTTGCTTTCTGGATGGGTCTCTGTGCGCTGACGATGTTCAGTCTCATCCTTATGGATAACGTGGAACAATATATGCTTCAGCAGCGGGAAATTGCCAATCAGCGCGCCAGCGTCATGGTGCTGCAAATGCGACCGCACTTTATCTACAATACCCTGATGAGCATTTACTGTCTCTGTAATCAAGACCCGCAGAAGGCACGGCAGGTCACGATGGATTTCACCAACTACCTGCGAAAAAACTTCAACGCTGTTGCCAGCGACAGCGCCATTCCCTTTACTGCTGAACTGGAGCATACCCGCGCATACCTGTCCGTGGAGCAGGTGCAGTATGAGGAGCTGCTTATCGTGGAGTACGATACGCCCTTTACCCGTTTCCGTCTGCCGCCGCTGACCTTGCAGCCTCTTGTGGAAAACGCCGTCAAGCACGGCATGGACCCGTATGCAGGACCGCTTCACATCTTAATTCGGACACGCCACACGGACGCGGGCAGCGTTATCACCGTGGAGGACAACGGTCCCGGATTTGACCCCGCGGAGGATTCCGAACCGCACATTGCGCTGACCAATATCCGGCAGCGGCTGGAAATGATGTGCGGCGGAAAACTGGAAGTGACCCTAAGGAACGGGGGCGGAACGACTGTCACGATGACGATTCCGGATCGGCACGCAGAAGGATAACTATCCTTTTTGGTTTACCGCTCACACGGTTTTGTTATGACATTTATTTCGTAAGATTTACGGTTTGTATTGAAGATCTTGGTGAAGTACGGTTTTACATGGGCAGTGTAATCTGATCAGTCTTGCAAAGGGATTGAAGTGAATACAAAATAAGGGCAGAAGGTTTTGCTATTATTGCAAAGCGACCTTCTGCCCTTTTTGTTTTTTTCAATATGAAGTCTTTATTCTCTCAATCGGTTGTGTGGGTGGGTGTTTGGTTGGTATCCTTATGGAAAGCTATCTTTCGGAAGGGATTTCAGTTCATCGGGAGTCATCAGCGGACGCTCGGTCATCTGCAACGACTGCGACGGGTCGTTCCTTCCGCGGCTGACGGAACCGGTCAGAACCGTGCGATTTCCGAGCGATTTTGATAGAATCTCAGCGGATGAAGAATTGGGAGCGAAGCCGCCGAACAGCGTTAATTGCACATTATCTATGATTATTTCCGCGCTCTCTTTTCCGTAATTCCGTTCCAACTGTGCGAATGACTGAATGACGGGAACGATCTGCAAACGCCTTGAACGCGCTGCCGAGAACATCATTTCGGCTGACTCAATCTTTGGCAATAGTGATAGGTAATCCTTTGATATAATCTCCGGATTTTCCCCCACCTCACACCGGACGTGAGCGTTTCCACTCATCCGGCGTTCCATCGTCCTATATAAGTTCAATAAACATATCTACTTTTCAACAACCGTTTTGGTTGCTCAGATTGTAGGAAGATTCAGGCGTTTTCTCAGTCGGTTCAGTTTATCCAATTGCTTGCAGTTCAGCGACAGTTTCTCCAAATAAGCACGAATGGTTTCATCTTTTGTGGCGTGAAGGAGTATATGAACGTCGTGACATATCAGTACAAGGTTTGTATATCTGTCGTCACCGCCGTCCGCTCTGCGCGTTTTGTGGTGACAGTCAATTTCTCCAATCACAAGCGGCTTGCCCGATATAGCACACTTTCCTTGCTGTGCGCAATATAGTGACAGTCGGTTGTCATTGTACTCAATACTTTCTCCCCGCACCGGATTCTGCATAAGGTAACGCAGTATATCTACATTCACTTTTTCGAGCGATTTATGAATATCCGCCCGTCCTTCGGGAGTGTAAACACACCAATTTCTCGCCCTGTGCTTTGGCGGCACTGTTTGAACATACGCAATAGGGAGTACGAATAGCCCTCGGATATACCGAATCTGGCTGCTCTTTCCGTATCTCTGCTGAACATACTGAGGCAGCGTGTTACCGCTTTTCTCTAATCTTTGCCCCAATCTGTAATTCATGGTTCTTTTGACTGAAAAGCCTATCTTTGCAAAATCAAAGCTGACATGAGTCGCAATGCGATAATAATTGTGAATACCCATTACATAGGAATTGTAATCCATAATGGATTTGTGTTCATCATCTTTGTTTTTCGGAAACTTTATCTTCTCTACCATTTCAGCGGCACGCGTCTTGATTTTGTTCACGCGCTTATCCGAAATGTGGGAAACGACGGTATATCTGACTTTTCCGTTTCTTTTGCCGTTTGGCTTGACTTTCATCTTGAAGCCGAGAAAATCTGAATATTGCTTTCTCAGATTGACAATTTTGGATTTTTCGGGACTGACAGTCAATCCCAATCTTTCCTTCAGCCATTTCTGTGTGGCAATAAACAGCTTTTCCGCGTCCTGCCTGTTTCGGCAGAATATACGAAAATCATCTGCATACCGAAGACCGTAGCACTCTTTGAGAGTTGTCTTTTCTCTCAGAACATGATACACATAGCCCTTGTCGATGACGCCGTTGTCTGACCGTACATGACCGTAATTTTTCCGCATGGGTATATTTTCCCATTGACTGGAAATCCACCAATCCAGCTCGTTCAGCACGATGTTGGATAAAAGCGGTGAAATGATACCGCCCTGCGGCGTTCCTTTCTCAGGGAAACCGATACCCGCAACCTCGGCTTTCAGCATTGCCGATATGATGGAGATTACATGTTTATCACGAATCCCCATTGTCCACATCTGCCGAAGGAGTTTTCCGTGGTTAACGTTATCGAAAAAGCTCTTGATGTCAAGGTCAACAACATAGTGCAAATGCTGTCGCTGTGCCAGTGAATAGGCAACGGCTACCGCATTTTCCTGACTTCTGTTGGGACGAAATCCAAAGCTGCGGTCATGGAATCTGGCTTCACAAATCGGCTCTAACACCTGCAAAAAGCACTGCTGTATCAGTCTGTCCATGATGGTAGGAATACCCAAAGGGCGTGTTTTTCCGTTTTCCTTTGGTATTTCCACCCGTCGGACAGGCTGTGCAACATACCATTTCAGGCGTTTTCTGACGTAGCCTACAATATCCTGTTCTTTCCATGTTTCAAGGTACTTAATAGTCTTTTTGTCTGTTCCCGCCGTCATGCTCCCGCTGTTCTTTTTCAGATTGCGGTAAGCAAGACAGATATTGTTTTCTGACAGTATTGTCGGCATGAGGTCATGGAACACCCTGCCGTTCTTGCTCTCCGAATACAATTTGTCAAAAGTTCCCTGCAAATCATAATATTCTGCATTTCTGAGCTTTTGCTTCTTGGGTTTCTTGGTTGTCGTCATAGTCGGCATACACCTCCAAAAGGAAGTTCAGCCTTTCTTAGTCATACTCGAACCTATGAAATCAGTTGATATTTACTTTTGCTTACATAAGACGACTAATGCCTATCCCTCCACGGCTTGTTATCACCGCTTCACAGGTACTGTGGCATCACTCTCAGTCGGATAAAGTCAGGTTATATCGTCGATTTTCCCTGACAACACATCATTGCGGTGCAATCCGCTCCGTGTTCCGACCTTTCCACGTTCCGATATTCCTATCTGTACATATACCCTTAGGTTTCCCTTTGACCCTGTATGCTTGCTATCGCCTGTAACGATATAAGGACTTTCATAGTACACAATTTTACTCACCCTCACATACACCGCATTGAAGCGGCAACGGCATTTCTGCCGCCCATTCGTATAGAGCCTTTCATTCGGGGATTCGTCAGTCATAAAGACATTCTCGCCATAGGTATTTTATAGACCTCCGGCATATCATCTGCACAGCTTGCCTCCAAGCCGGTTTCCACTGCAACTAACGTCCTGTTTGGGCAGACTTCTGCCGAACTTCACGAGCTCTCAGACCGCAAGCTTATTGCACAGCTTGCCGCCTGTCGTAGTTTTAAGGCAGGCGTTTCAAGGCGTTACCCTATCATTCCACCTATCGGAATATCAGTTTACAAAGGATATTTACATATTCTCTGTACGCAACCTTTTCAGTTGCGAACATGTCACACAAGTGCCAAATTCGTCGCATAAGAAGACGCATCTATTCTTTAGTTTACCGCCTGTTTCATCCGCAACCGACAGAATTTCACGGTACAACTGCTGAATAATCAGGGATACCATGAAGAAGGTGTGCGGCGATTCTTCCGGCATGATCAGGAAGATGGCTGACTTTTCATTGCAGAAGGTTTCCGCGTCGATCTCTGTATCGAAGCACAGAAGCTGTTCCAATTCGGTATCCAGAAAGGCATTCAGCCTTGACAGTGCCGTTGACATAACGGAAGCCATCGACTGCTCCGCTGTATTAAGCGCGGCACCGGCAAACCATTTCGCCTTGTGGTCATCGGGGAGCAGCTGCATGAGCTGCTGAAACTGGTTTTTACCTTTCTTTCCGGCAGGCGCAAGAAGCTCCTGAATGAACTGCTGTCGGAGGAAGAAGCGGAGGTTATTTACGGCGACAACGCCGAGTAATACAAGGAGGATTTTATTCTATGAACATCTTTATGAAAAGCAAACCCAAACCGACCAGAAAACTGCCCATGACGGGCAGCGTCAGACGCGGCTTCAAATTCTACTGTGCGCTGACCTTTCTTTTGGTCATGTTGTGCAGCCTTGCTATGCCGGTGTTTGCATCGGAAACCACCAACGACCCGCTGACGGTCATCAACAACCTGTCGGATTTCGTATTCGGACTCATTCGCGCCATCGGCATGATTACGCTTGGCTTTGGCATCGTGCAGGTGGGCTTGTCACTCAAATCGCACGACCCGTCGCAGAGAGCCAACGGCTTCCTGACGCTGGCGGGCGGCGTGGTTATCACTTTTGCGCGTGAAATTCTGAATCTCATCACCGGCGGCTGATGAATACCGTCGGTCTGAACCAATCACAAAAGACGGTGGGAGAAACCGCGTTCATGCCAATTCTCCCGCCGTCGATTATGGAGGGATGTTTTATGTCTGACAATTGGGTAGTCCAGAATCTGGAGAATGCCCTGAATTCATGGAATGAAAAAATGTCGGAAATCTGGCAGCTCGTCACGCAGTCGCCGGAGGATTTCAAAGGCGGCACGATCTGGTCGGTGATTGTCAATATCCACGGCGCTGTCAAGGCAATCGGACTTGCGCTGCTGGTGCTGTTCTTTGTGGTGGGCGTGATGAAGACCTGCGGCAGCTTTGCCGAACTCAAAAAGCCGGAACACGCTATCAAACTCTTTGTCCGCTTTGCCATTGCCAAAGGCGTGGTCACTTACGGCTTGGAACTGATGATGGCACTCTTCAAAATCGTGCAGGGACTGATCTCCACCATTATGAATGCGTCGGGGCTCGGTGCTGCCGATCAGACCGTGCTGCCTGCGGAAATGGTGACGGCAATCGAGGACTGCGGCTTTTTTGAAAGCGTTCCGCTTTGGGCGGTGACGCTCATCGGCAGTCTGGTCATCACGGTGCTGTCCTTCATCATGATCATGTCGGTGTACGGCAGATTTTTCAAGCTGTATCTCTACACCGCGCTCGCGGCCGTGTGTCTGGAAGGCGCGGTCATTATTCTCGCCTGTGTCATCTTTTCGATGTTCGCGTCCGCACCGCCGGAAATCAATCCCGACGCCGCGCCTGTCAGCATGGTCTGGAGCTATATCGCGGAACTGATTTTCAATATGCTGATTCTGGTCGGCGCGGTTAAGATGGCAGACAAAATTGTGCATGAAATGTTAGGAGTGTGATCATTTGGAACGACGAATTAACAAAGAAATCCGAGACTATTCGGAAACGGTGTTCTTCGGGCTGACGCTCAGACAGTTTGTATTTTCGGTGCTTGCCTGCGCGGTGGCGGTGGGATTGTATTTCCTTCTGCGTCCGATTTTCGGAATGGAAACGCTGAGCTGGATTTGCATACTGGCAGCCCTGCCCTTCGCTGTGCTGGGATTCATCCAGTACAACGGCATGACGGCGGAGAAACTCATCTGGGCGTGGATCAAGTCAGAATTTCTCACCCCGAAAGTCCTGATCGACAAGCCCAGAAATCTTTACTACGAGATGTGCAAAGAGGACATCGAAAATCATCAGAAAGAGGGAATGAAGAACCATGCTGAAAACCTTTAAGACCATTCAGGCGCAGGACAGGGAAAAATTTGTCGCCCCCGAATCGGTGCAGGACGTGATTCCGGTCAAGCGTATCTGGGACGACGGCATTTTCCTTGTCGGCAAGAACAAGTACAGCAAGATGTTCCGTTTCGACGACGTGAATTATTCTTCGGCAAGCGACGAGGAAAAGGCGATGATGACCGCGCAGTACGCGAAAATCCTCAATTCCTTTGACGTGGGCGCGACCAGCAAGATTACCATCAACAACCGCCGTATGAATATGGACGATTTCACCGGCAGGATTCTCCTTGATATGCGGGATGACGGGCTGGATTCCTACCGCCGCGAGTACAACCGTATGCTGCTCGACAAAGCCGAGAGTGCCAATTCTATTATGCAGGAAAAGTACGTCACCGTTTCGGCGTGTAAGAGAAGCATAGAGGAAGCGCGTCTGTATTTTGCCCGCGTGTTTGCTTCTCTCTTCGCGCAGTTCAAGCAGATCGGTTCCACCTGTGAGGAACTGAACGCGGAGCAGCGTCTCAGGCTCCTGCACGATTTCTTTCATCCCGGAGAAGAAACGCAGTTCCGCTTCAATATGAGGGAATTTATGAGGCGCGGACATGATTTCCGCGACGCGATTGTCCCCGACAGCTTTGAATTTTTCTCCGACTATTTCAAATTCGGCGACCGCTACGGGCGCGTTCTCTATCTGAAGGACTACGCCAACCGCATTAACGACGAACTGATGAATTTGTCGGGCTGATTCTGGCAGACCCGAACGCGGATTATATTTTCATTGACCCTGAGCGAGAATATTCACCGCTTGTCAAAGCGATGGACGGCGAGGCAATCATGCTGTCCTCCACCAGCGACCACCACATCAACGCGATGGATATGAACGCCAACTACGGCGACGGTGCAAACCCCGTTATCCTGAAATCGGAATTCCTCATGTCGCTCTGCGATCTGCTGGTCGAGGACAGACATCTCGGCGCAAAGGAGAAATCCATCATCGACCGCTGCACCACCGCGACCTATCGCTATTACAAGCAGGGGAATTACTGCGGCGAACCGCCG
>CACWOX010000050.1 GCA_902762615.1 uncultured Ruminococcus sp.
GCGCTGCCCCATTTTGCCGAGCCGTGTTCCTCGCCGCGCCGGTAGTTCCGGCGGCTGGAAAAATAAATGCCGATTGCCATGCCGTATGCCAACAGACACGCGCCGATGACGCGCGGACTGTCGCTGCACCATTGGATGTGCAGCGGGTGTTCCATGAGCGTCGGAAATTCCGACAGCATAGCAACCAGCCCGCCGTCCGCATACGGCGCGATCAGCAGTGCCAGCCAGATCACCGGCACAATGCCGATCACGGCGAGAATCACGCTCGACTTGAAATCATTGGCACGTTTCACTGGGAACGGTTATCCTTTTCGCCGGACGCGCCGATTTTAATGATGAGGTCGTCAAGCTCGCGGGTGGGGCTGCCTCGCTGCTGCCGTCTGACCTTTTCCTCACGGAGCGCGTTGAGTGAAATGCCCTTTTCGTAATCGTCCATTGCGACGGGCGTTTGTTCCTTTTTTTCGTTCTTATTTTCCAAATCAACCACCTCCGATTACCGCGCCTGCGCTTGGGGCTTGGACTTGGAAAAATGATCGTTGCGGTCTTTGTCAAGCGTCTTGTACATCGCGCCGTGAATATCGGAGAGAACGCTGCGAATGTCGCCCAGCTCCCGCTTGAACGTGCTTGCGTCCATGTCCGCAAATTCCGCAGGCAGCGTGTCAAAGCGGAACCCGTCCACCGGAACGCCGTTCTTTTTGCAGAGCATATACGCGACGCAGTAGGAGCCGAATTCGGTAAAATCGCGGGTGCGGCTGAGCTTGAAATCATACGTCGCCGCCGCGACTTCCTTTGCCACGCCCGCGAAGAGATGATTTTCATTCAGCCCCTTGCGGATGAAAATGGTCTGCTGCGTCATGTCGTAATAAGCGGGCATTTCCAGTTCGTCCACCGCCACGCACTTGACGGGACTTGCCTGCGCCAGTGCCGCCACCAGTTCCTGCATGGGACGGCGCGGCACATTGACCGGCGTATCCTTTGCCGATGTTTCCGAAACATCATAAAGTGTCTTGGCATTGAATCCCATCGTGCGGGTGCCGTCGTGACGGGTGTACTCGTTGCCCGGCTCCAGAATGGTGATCTTGGTCGCGTCCTTGTCAACCGTCACGCCGTCCTCGCGCCATTTCTTGAAATCCTTGAGCTGCGTCGCGTCCGGCTTCTGCGCGGCAACCAGAATGGCGTTGGTGACGGAATAGCGGTCGAATCGCCCCTGCACATCGAGATAGGAACGAAAGGCGTCACCGTCAGTTTTCATTCTGTCGGCGGTGCTGTCCGCCAGCTCATACGCCGCCTGTTTTTCTTCGTTCTTTTTGGCAATCCACGTCGCCTTGTCAAACGGCTGACTGCCTCCCTCAAATACATCGTAAATTCCCATAGAAATTATCGCGCTCCTTTGATTTTGGTTTTGGATTTCTTCTGCGGCACGGGAACAGGATTGTCTGCACGTCTGCGATTGGACTGCTGTCTGCCGCGCTGACCGCCCCGCCGTTCCTCTTTCCGGCGTCGCTTCTGAATGTCCTTCAATTCTTTCTTTACCGACGGTCTATTAAAAACTCCCTCGTCGAAAAGCCCTTGCCTCTCGGAGGAAGGCTTTGACCGATGGGGCTTCCGCCGTTTCTTCATAAAAAAATCCGCGCCTCTCTTTTTCTCCGACTTGTCCGGCTTGGCTTGTTTTTCTTGCGGATTGCCGAACAGATCGTCGATTAGTTTTTCGGTGTCGGATTTTTCTTTTGCCTCCGGCGCGGCGGGAGTATCTCTGCTCGCCTCCGCCTCCGCGACAATTGACGCGGTATCCACCGACGCCAGATTGAAAGCAGCCTTGTTTCCTGTGCGATATATTCCATTTTCAGCAGATCGTCTTTGAGAAGGTAATGCAGCCGCGCGGGATTCTGTTTTCTGCCTTTTGGGAATATGCCGAGCTTGTAGCAGTAATGCAGATACAGCCCGCGCAGACCGCCGATTTTCTTTGTGCGCTTCAAAGAGCCTTTCAAAAAATAAATCCTGACCGGCTTATGCTCCGGCGCAAATTTTGAAAACTTGACGGAATAGGAATTCTCGCTGATTCTCTCCACAATGCGCTCGTTGGTATAATCCTCGCCCAAACGGTACAACCGCTTGGGACGTTTCCAGCCCTCGCCCTGAATCGTCCAATATTTATGATGCGGGTCAAAGTTGACGCGGTAGCCCATTGCCTTCATTTGTCCGGCAAAATCGCGCATGGTGTAGGATTTTAAAATTGCCTCGTCTATCGCCTGCCGCGCCACGCTGTCCCGTGTGGGCAGTCCGTTTTTCTCGGCTTGGCAAATGACATACGGCTTCTTTTTCCCGACCGGATTCTCAATGACCGACAGCGCATACTCGCGGCAAAGCTCGTCGGAATATTGCCGAAGCAGTCTCAAATTTGCCTTGTTGTCGTGGTAGTGTTTGCCGTCGGTGAAGGACACGGAATTCAGGACAAAATGATTATGCAGGCAGCCGGTGTTGAGGTGTGTGGCGACAATCACCTGAAAGCGGTCGCCCCACATTTTCTTCGCCAGCTTCACGCCGATTTCGTGCGCCTGTTCCGGCGTCACCTCTCCCTCGCGGAAACTCTGGAAACCGTGATAACAGACGATGTCACTCTCGTCCTGAAACTGACGCTTGACGATCTGCATTTCCTCACGCGCCGTGGACGGGTCACAGTTGATACCCGACACAAAGAATTGCTGTTCCGTCTTGTCGCCGTTGGTCGCGTACTTCATGACGTCGCTGAGCGACTGCCATTCCGCTTCGGTGTACTTCGGATTACCCGTCTTGTCAGGATTGGCGGCATATCGCAGAGGACTGTCCAGCCGTCCGCGCACGTCCCATATTTCACAGACTGCCATTGCATCACCTCGCCCGCGGCTTTAAGAACCGCTTGCTCACATCGAGCCGGAATTTCCGCCACTGCCTGACTTCTTCCTCCAGCATGGGCGCGTCGATAAATCCCAGCGCGTTCGCCTTGACCGCCAACTGATTGACGCGGTTGCCGATGGCGCAGAGTTCCTTCTGAATGTCATAGAACGCAGGGTCGGGTTTTTCGCAAAGGCGATAGCCGAGAATCATGCTGCGCAGAAATCGCTCCCGCTTGAGTCCCGACCGGCGCACAAGGTCATTGAGCTGGTCGGCTTCCTGCTCGTTCAAGCGGAACATGATCTGCACATTTCTTTTTCTCACGGTCATCACTCCTCGGATAGCTGTTGTGGTTGGCTTGCAGCAGTGCCATAAACATAACGGCAATCGCGCCACCGAACATCATGCCGACAACGAAAATTAACATCTTCATATTTCGTTCACATTTCCTTTCTGTGTGGGGGTGTTAGGGGTACTCCCTTAAATGATCGAATTTGGCACTCCAAATTCAGTGCTTGGTAAGACAGGAGACTCTTCTTCTCTCCCTACCCGTTCTTCTCGCCGGAGGCGGGCGGAAAGTCGTATTCTTCACCGCAGACGCTCAGTTTTTTGCAAAGATTATGCTCGGAATCATAGTCGGGACAGCCCGAACAGTAGATGTCGCAGGGGTTGATTTCGTCCGTCATATCATCAAAATTACTGTCGATTTCGTCGGTTTTGTCGCGCTGAATCGGGCGCGGCGGCTCCGGTTCGACGCTGACATTGACAATATCGTCGCTGCCGAAGTGCATGGCGTTGGTGTCATACACGACGATTTCCGCCTTCGTGACCGCCTCGTTTTTGTTGTGCGCCATGACCTTCATCAGCTTTTTGCAGCTTACCGTCACGCCAATCGTGTACTGTTTCATCAGGAAAATTCCTCTCTTTCTCGCTCAAAAAATGGATAAATCACTCTTTACCTGCCGGAAAAGGCTCATACAATCAATGGACATTCCCCCTTTCAATGAAAAATTGGCAACAAAAAAAGCGCCACCTTTGTGATAAAGATGACGCTCTGTGCGTGTGGTATTGGGTTGTTGTGCTAAAAAAATAGAGTTTAGTTATGACTTACATTTATTTAATTTCATCTCAATCTGTAAAAAAACCGAATTGACTAAATCGGTATTACCCTCTATTGATGCAACAATAATCCCCGCCAAATCCTGATTATCAATAACAGGATTTGAACAGTGAAATAAATTTAAATTATTTATGATTAGTCCAAATAAATCATCATTCGATATGCCTATACCGTTTCTAATAGTCACAAAACTCTTTTTATCAATCCATAATAATTTTGAAAAACATGGTTCCTCCATAGGATATTCAGCATTTTCCATAACGCTATTAAAATAATCGTATTCTTTTTTGTATTTTAAATATTTCCTGACTGAAGTTATATTAGCTTTATAAAAATACGCTTCACATAAAAGTGTGAGTGCCTGTTGGTAATTTTTTCTCTCAGACAATAAAAACATAACCATGTCTTCACGGTTCTTTATATATGAATCAAATTGACCATTTGCAGATTCTTTCATTGCGTCTATTGCTTGCCTGTTTAATTCACCCCATATTAAATCATGGTAATTCATATGAGGATATTTATGAAGCTGCCTGTTTACCCACCAAACGTCAACACCATAATGGCATGCTCTATAATTAAAATCTAAAACATATTTATTTTGCTTTAATTCTGATTCTCCTAATTTAGTTAATTCATAACCTTTAAATGTCAACAATTGATCTAAAAACTCAGCATCAACATTTTGTAAGATACGGTCTATCAAATCACTTTTTTTGCCAGTAAGCTTTAAATTCTGTTGACGCAAAACATCCTTTAATTCTGGTATAGTTAACCTATTTAGGGCAGTCTCGTTTGATGCAACACGAATAAATCCTCTATCAAGCAACGATTGAAGAAGTCCATCTGGGTTATCAATTCCATAAGACTCGTACCAGAATGAAGGAAATTCTGTTTGTCCGATATGGAAAGACCTTGTATATGATAAAAAGAGTATTTCTGTCCATTTTAATCCGTTTTGACTTGGAAATGAATTTTCAACAGCTCGCTTTATTTTCTCAGGAGTATCAAGTAATGACCAACTGATGGTATTATTAAGTTCGTCATCGGCTTCATTCTCAAATTTATTTCCGCATTTCATGCAAAAATTGGCAGTATCCATATTCTGCTCACCGCATATAACGCAAGTCTTCATTATATTGTCCTCCAAAAAATTTACTTTTTTTGATTACCGACCACCTTGTATTATTCTACCACACCAATCACGCAAAGTCAATGCCAATCACCTGACCATTTCACAGCCCGTTTTCACCGCAGGAACACCAAGATACAGACGCAGGAAATCGTTGAAATCTTTGCCGCGGGGCGGTGGATCGTCGATGATTTCCCATCTGTCCCGCATGATTTCTTTGAGCGCGGCGGCAGAAATACGCCCAGCGCGGTCGTTGTCAAGGTGCAGAATAACCGTGTGAATCTGCGGATGCTCGGTCAAAAATAGTTCCAGCGAGGCGGGGATTTTGCTCTCGCTGATGTTCTTTTGCGGCTGATATACGCCCGATAATGACAGCAAATTCTCCGCGCGGTAGTCCTTGCCCTGACATTTCAGGTAGGTGGCGTAGGACAGTAAATCAATCGCGGCTTCAAACAAATGCACCGAATCGGTGGGCTGCTTGGCAAGCAGACGGAAGGAATATCGCTTGTCGCTGCCGGAAGCGTCGCCCTTGAAACTGCCTGTCGTGCTGCGGCAACCTGCATAGCGCGGCGTTCCGTTCCCGTCCTTGCCGATGAAAATCGCGTTGTGATACCTTGCGCTCTCGTAAATTACGCCCTCGGCAATGCAGTCCTGAATGAGTTTCAGATCAATTCCACGACCGAAAAGATACTGAATTACCCTGTCATTGCTGCTGTTTTTGGGCGGCAGAAGCAGCACTTTTTCAGCTTCCTTTGTCGTACTCAACGATGACTTTGATGGCGTGAAATCGTGTGTCATGCCCCCGGTAAGCAGCAGCACCGCGTCCTGAAAGCGGTATTGTCTGCACTTCATGAGGAAATCAATGGCATTCTTGCCGCCGATTCCCCGCGACCACCAGAACCATTTCCCGTTTGACATTTTCAGGCTGTCATGCTCATTGGTGCAGTAAACGCCCGATGACAGACGCTTGAGCTGCCCCGGCTCAAACATTTCAAAGTAAGTCGGCAGGTCAATCTCCCGTGCCTTTTCAACTAATTCCGGAGGAACATAATTCGGATTGCTCATGAATCTTCACTTCCTTTCGCTGTAGTTCGTATGTAAAAAGGCGACGCCGGATTGGGTTCCGACATCGCCTTTTTTCGATCAAAATAATCCTGCTTTTTTCAGATACCCTACGCCGTCGTAACAGCCGCGCAGATAAATTGCCTCCTGCTGCATGACTGTCAGCCTGCTCTGCACCGTCAGAATTTGAAGCAATGCGCCGCATTCTTCCTCCGTCAGATCGCAGGATTTGTCGCTGTCCAGTACCGATTGCACCTTCGGGAACTGCTCATACAGCATCCCGATCTGCTTTTCCATCTCACGGTAAGCAGGATTGCTCTTGCGGAGCTTGCCAATAATGCTGCTCCAATAATCCGCAAATGCGTCGCTGCGCACGTCAATCAGCGTTTCAAACTGAATTTCCTTTTCCATCAATATCATGCCTCCAATAATTTTTTCTTCATTTTACGACGTGATTTTTTGAAAAACAAATGTGCAAAAGCTGATGTCAGCGGGCTTGACAAACGGTCTTTTTTGTACTTGCACCGCCGCCGTCCTGCTCCGGTTCGGTATCCATCACGGGCTGTTCGCCCTGCTTGGCGTTGAGCGCAATGTTGAGTTCGTTGAGCTTTTCGCTTTTTTCACGTAATTCCTCTTCCTGTGCAAAGGGCTTTTCCAATTCTGCTTTGGCGTTCTCCAACTGTGCCTGCGTGTCCGCCAGCAGCGTCCGCGCCGCCTCCAGTTTCTTCGGAATACGCGCGATTTCATTGTCCAGACGGGTGATATTGCCGTGCGGGTCGCTGCCCAGCTCCACCGAATGTTTTGTTTTTCCCGCCAGTATGAGGTAATAATGATTGAATACATTGTCGTATCGCGTTTCCAGCCGGAAGCCGCGATAGCTGCCAATGGTGACGGATTCGGTGGAAGTGTTCTTCTGACAAAGCGAAATCAGCATGGTTCCGGCGTCGGCTTTTTCATCGTACATCGTGCCGCCGAGCGTCATGCCAGCAAATTTTCCGTCAGCGGGCGGCGGGTTCTGCTGGGCGGTTGCGGCGTCCTGTTCCAGTGAAGCGATGTGCTGTTCACATTCCCGAAGCGTCTTGGGATAGTATTTCAGCACCTTGTCCTCCAGCGCAAAATGCTCGCTGAGATAGCTCTGTTTTAACACTCTCAGCTTGGAAACCTGTATATCCAAATCCATCTTCTCTTTGATTCTTTCATCACCCGTTGCCAGCATTTTGACTTCCGCAAAAGACAAAGCCACCTCGTCCACGTCCTCCGCGGCACGGACAGGCGACTTACTCGTCATAATCTGACCGATGAATTTCTGCTTTGTCTCCACCAGCCCCCATGTGTAGGAATCGAACGTGCGTTCCGTGACATAACGGAAAACCTCCACTTCGGGGAATAGATTGCCCTGACGTTCTATTCTGCCGAGTCGCTGCTCCAAGTCTGACGGACGCCAAGGGCAGTCCAGATTGTGCATGGCAATCAGTCTGTCCTGCACGTTAGTTCCCGCGCCCATTTTCTGTGTGGAGCCGAGAAGAATACGCACCTCACCGCTGCGAACTTTGCCGAAAAGCTCCTTTTTCTGCGCGTCGCTGTCGGCTTCATGAATGAAGCGTACCTGTTCTTCGGGCACTCCCATGCGTATCAGTTTGGCGCGGATATCGTCGTAAACATTGAAGGAACCGTCGTTTTTCGGGGTGGATAGGTCTGAAAAAATAAGCTGTGCCGCCTTGGTATCGGCGTGTTCCTCCCATATCCGGTAGACGTTTTCCACGCAGGCGTTGACCTTGCTGTTTGGGTCGTCCGGCAGCATGGGATTGAGCATACGCTGGTCGAGCGCGAGTTTCCTGCCATCGTTTGTGATGGCAAGCATATTGTCAAGGTGCGGGTCTACCGCGCCGGAACGCACCTTCTCCGCGCGTGTCGCCAGTCCCTCCACCATTTCAATCTGAATGTCGCTTGGTTGGGTTTTGATATTGTGATAATTGACCTTTGGAACAGGGAGTTTCAGCATATCCGCGGTCTGAATGTCCGCCACTTCGCGGAACATCTGCATGAGTTCAGGAAGATTGTAGAAGCGAGAAAAGCGGGTTTTCAGCCTGTAATTTGTACCCTCCGGCGCAAGTTCCAGTGCCGCGACGGTTTCTCCGAATGTGGAAGCCCATGCGTCAAAGTGCTGCAACCCGCGCTGTGCCAGCGTTCCGTACTGCAAATATCGCTGTATGGAATACATCTCAACCATAGAATTCGACACAGGGGTACCCGTTGCAAAAACAATGCCGCGCCCGCCGGTGATCTCGTCGAGATACCTGCATTTCATAAACAGATCGCTGGATTTCTGCGCTTCTGTCTGCGCGACGCCGCCTACATTCCGCATTTTTGTATAAAGATAAAGGTTCTTATATAAATGCGACTCGTCCACAAACAGCATATCTACGCCCAATTCTTCAAAGTTGATCACGGTATCTTTGCGGGAAGTGTCGTTCAGTTTTTTGAGTTTTGCCTCCACGCCTTTCCTCATACGCATGAGTTCTTTCACGGTGTAACGGTCGCCTTTTCGCGCCTGTGCTTCCTCAATACCCTGCTGGATTTCGTCAAGCTGATCTTGCAACTGCGTGAGCTGACGCTCCATGCTCATGGGGATTTTTTCAAACTGGCTGTGTCCGATGATCACCGCGTCATAGTCGCCGGTGGCAATGCGCCCGCAGAATTTTTTGCGCTTGGATTTCTCAAAATCCTGCTTGGTTGTCACCAGAATATTGGCGCTGGGATAAAGCCTCAGATATTCCGACGCCCACTGACCGACAAGGTGATTTGGCACAACGAACATTGCTTTGTGGCAGAGTCCGAGACGTTTGCTCTCCTGTGCGGCGGCAATCATCTCGAATGTTTTTCCCGCGCCCACCTTGTGAGCCAGCAGCGTATTTCCGCCGTAAAGAATGTGGGCGATGGCGTTGACTTGGTGCGGACGGAGTGTGATTTCAGGGTTCATGCCGACAAAATGAATATGGCTGCCGTCATACTCGCGGGGACGGACGCTATTGAAAGTGTCGTTGTAATACCGCGTCAGACGCTCACGGCGTTCAGGGTCTTTCCAAATCCAATCCTTGAAAGCCTGTTTGATCAGCTCCTGTTTTGCCTGTGCCACCATTGTTTCTTTGGCGTTGAAAACTGCTTTTTTGCTGCCGTCCGATTCCACGATATAGTCATAAATCCGCGTTTCCTTGAGGTTCAGCGCGTCCTCCAGCAGCCGGTAGGCGGAGGCGCGTTCCGTGCCAAGCGAGTTGAATGAGATGATATTCATGTTGTCCGCGCTCTTGTTTTCGATGAACCATTCCCCGCTGAACGGCGACAGACGCACCTTGATTTCCCGCGCTGCGTAAAACGACGGGGAGAAGGTGTCGAGAATAAATCGCTTGATGTCCTGTGGCGGAATCCACGTCACACCGAGACGGACATTAATTTCGGCGGCGGTCAGGTCTTTGGGAATGACCTGTTTTAACGCCTCCACATTCGCCTGAAATTCGTCGTCAGTCTTTGCGGCAAGTTCCGCCAGTTTCAGTTTTTCGCGCACGTTGCCGGACAGATATTCGTCGGCGGGAACGTATTTCGGCGGGTCGGTGTTGGGTTCGCGGTAGATCACGCCCCGCAATTCCCCGATGATTTCTTCCTCGGATTTGCCCGTGAGCTGTGCCATATAGGGCAAATCCACGCAGGCTTTTTCACCGATAGACACCGCCAGTGCCTCGCTTGACGTTTCCACGGAAGTGATTTCGTGATGCGGTTTAATGGTTCTTTTGCTGAACATATCCGCCTTACGCTTGAAATTCCCGTCATCGTCCAGCACTTCCAGAGAACAAAGCAGGAAGTAGCTCTCGTCCTGAGAGAAAGCCAGATAGTTGCCGCGACTGTTGATTAAACCGTATTTTTCGGTGAAACGGTCGTACAGAATATTGAGCTTTTCCTGTTCGCTCTTGACAATATCGTCGGAATAATCAAGCGACTGGTACTCAATGAGCCTTCTCGCGCAGTCGCGGATTTCGATCAATCCCTTGATGCGGTTTTCCGCGGTGACGGAGACATCGGCAGGAACCATGATGTCATTCTCTCGGAAATAGATTTTCCCGTCCATCACAGCATAGGAAAAATTACGGACATTCGGGTCGGCTTCCACCGTTTCCTGCGCCGCGTCGGACACTTCGTCAATCGCAATCGGCTCTCTCTCCGGAATGCTGCCCTTGATAAAACTCGCCGCATATTCCAGACTTGCCTCCAAAGGCATATCGGAAAATGGCTTGCACACCGCTTCCAGCTTGCCGAAACGGTTCTGCTCCACGCGCATTTCGCCGCAGATCATATCGGGATGCTGGACGAAATAATCATTGATGACAATGCCGTCGGGGTTGTTTTCCAGATAAATCCAGTCGGGTTCCACGTCGATGACGCGCTCCCGCTTTTGCAGAATGATGATGTCGCTGGTCACTTCCGTGCCGGCATTTGCCTTGAAGGTGGTGTCCGGCAGGCGGATTGCGCCGAGAAGCTCCGCGCGCTGGGCGATATATTTTCGCACTTCATTATTTGCCTTGTCCATCGTGCCTTTGGACGTGATGAACATGACCACGCCGCCCGGACGCACCTTGTCAAGGGCTTTGGCGAAGAAATAATCGTGAATCATGAAATTCTGCGCGTTGTACCGCTTGTCATCGAGTCTGTAATCCCCGAACGGAACATTTCCCAAGACCACATCAAAATGACTATCGGGGAGATTGGTCTGCTCAAAACCTTCGACGGCGATATTGGCATTCTGATAGAGCTGCTTGGCAATGCCGCCGGTCAGCGGGTCGAGTTCCACACCGTAGAGTTTGGACTGCGCCATGCTTTCGGGCAGTAAACCGAAGAAATTGCCCACGCCGCAGGACGGTTCCAGAATGTTGCCCTGCGAAAATCCCAGTTTTTCAAGCACACCGTACATGGCTTTGATGATCACCGGCGGGGTATAGAATGCGGTCAGGGTGGATTCCATCGCCGCCATATATTCGGCGGGATTGAGCGCGGCTTTCAGTTCCGCGTACTCATTCGCCCATGAAGAGTTTTGCTCGTCGAATGCCATTGACAAGCCGCCCCAGCCGACGTATTTGGAAAGAATTTCCTGTTCATCGGGCGTTGCCAGTCGGTCTTCCTCCTGCAATTTGTGGAGCAGGTGAATTGCCGCGAGGTTGTTCTGGAATTTTTCCTTTGCGCCGCCCACACCTAATGCGTCGTCAGTAATGCGGAAATTATGCTTTTCGTAAGTGGGTTCTGACGGAGAAATAACCGACGGTTCTTCAGAAACCGTCTGTTCCGGTTCTTCAATATGCAGCTTTTCAATTACCACATCGTAGGGCAAGCCGTTTTCGACGGCGGGATAAACTGCTTCCACGGTGCTGGTAAAGGACTGTTGTGCTTCCGTTCTTGCGGGAGATACAAAGGCTTTCAGATGGTCATTCGCGTCGGAAAGCGACAGCTTCGCGGTCAGTTCCTCGACGCTCATTTCCTTGCCGAACAGCGGGAATTTGGGATTGGTGAGCGATACGATGCCGTCCTGAACCCCTGTGATATGGTATTCGTCCACGCCGAGATAGAGCGTGTCGCCCACATTGAAACGATAGCCGGTTGGGAACAGGTCGTTCAGCTCCTGTCCGAAACGCCATGCAGCATTGCGGTGAAAACCGTCCGCCGTGCCGCCCTGCACTCTTTTCAGACCGTCCAACAACTGCTGTGCCGAGTCAGGATTTTCAATCAGTCCTTCAACAAGAGCCGCGTCGCCGTGCGTAATTTCGGGAAGCCCCGCTTCTTTCAGATAATCTTTTTCAAAGCGGTCTAAATCACCGATGAAATACGCAAGCCGCTGTGGCAGAGAATCTCTTTTTTCGGCGTTGGGCGTGTCAAAAGAGGATTGAATGAATTTTTCGCGCTCACGCTTTTCCCGCTGCGCCGTTTCCCGCGCCTGAACATTCAGCAGATAATCAGGATAGCGTTGTTTTTCTTCCGGCGTGAGATACCGGTCGTTATCAATCAATTCCCGCAGTCTTTTTTCGGCTTTTGACCACGGCACTTTTACGCTGGGAATGCTGGAATTGCTCAGATGATCAAAGGAAAATCCCTTGCCGTCGTGATTGACAAATCCGTCACTGCCGTCGGAAAACGTGTAGCTGTGACCGCCGATACCGTATTCTTTTTTCAGGAAAGCGATAATTTCCTGATCGGTTTTTCCTTCCTGATATTGCCGATAAATGCGGAATTTTCCCTGCTCAAATCCGCTGCCGTGAATGAGCGCATTATCAATATCCTCCTGAGAAAGCACAAAGGCGGAGGATTGCGCGTCCTCCGCCTCTGCGATTCTTTCGATTTGTTCCGCGACGGTCGGCAGACTGCCGCCGCCATTCTCGTTTAGCTGTAAATCAATTCGCTGAGAATCACTTCCTCCGCCTGCTGGCGAATGTTGTTCATGCGTCCGATCCACGTCATCTGGTCGCGGGCTTTCAGTTCCTCCGTCACGCCCTGCTCCTGCGCGAGTCGCTTCGTCAGTCGCCCGAACCGGCTCATTGCTTCCTGCTCGATCTGGTACAGGTGTTCCGTCAGCTTGCCGGACGTCAGGAGATTGACGAACGTCACTCGCCTGTTTTTCTCCAGAAACTCTCTCCGCAGGTGGGCGAATTTGCCAAGCGGAACTTCGGGCTGCGGCGGTAATGCGAGGTCGGGAATCAGGTAATCCTTCTGCATCGTGTAGGTGATTTCGCTCATGGTCGTTACTCCTTTCGAGAATGTCGGTTTGTCTTTCACGCCTATCATACTCCCTTTTTTCGGGCTGTGCAAATGTGCGGGAAGAAATATTTTCAGTCTTTTCTGCGATTTGCACTTCCCTGATGGTCTGCGAAATTTCCCGCAGCACCGATTCTGCAATATCGCTGGTGGCAATGCCCACGCTGCCCAGCGTTTCCGGCGTATTGAAATTGACAATATCCGCGAAATCCTCGCGCTCAAAAGTGCCGTCGGTGGGCAGTCCGCAGCGTTTGAACAGCATGAAATTCACGCTGTTTGTGACCAATCGGCGGTACTTTTCCCCGATATTTTCTTCATCAAACGCCTCCAGATAACTGCCCTCCACCACATCGGCAAGCTGACCGAGATAGTCGGGGAGATTGTCCTCCACGGCGGTTTTCGCGGTATCGGTAAGCGCATCGTCCAGAGCTTTACGTCCCGCGCTGCCGAACCGGTCGGACAGCCTTTCGATAACGGCGGCTTCATAACGGTCGCTCATTTGCCATATCGGAACCGACATTCCGCCGCGGTAGGACAGCTCCGTGTCGGATACGTCAAAATAATATTTCAGCCTGGTCTTGTCGTTGTCGGCGGCGGCAAAAACGGCAATGCCCTTGCTGCCGCGCCTGACATAACGATGGAATTTTTCGTTCCACTTTTCGATTTCCAGTACCGCCGTCGCATCGGGACGCTGCGCGTAAATCAGCATTTGCTCGTCGAAACGGCACTTGTAATTGCGGCAGGCCGAGGACAGAAACGCCTGCCACGCCTCCGGACTGCCCGACGCGCCTGCCCCTGTCCGCCGGTACAGTTCGCTGATCATTTCATATTTGCTTGCCATTCGCTTCTCTCCTCCTCAATGGCTTTAGTCCGGCATATCATCATACAAAGCGGGCAAATCCGGCGTTTCTTCCTGCTTGGGCGGCTCCTTCGGCTTGGGCGGTTCGTCCCAGAAGAAGGAAAGCACTTCATGCCCCCTGATTTTCTTTTGTAGCTCATTCACCATGGCAATATCCGGAATGGTTACGCCTTTCAGCGCGAGAATCTGGTCGATTGTCAGGCTGGAAATTGCCCGCTCATTG
>CACWOX010000051.1 GCA_902762615.1 uncultured Ruminococcus sp.
TTACTATTATATCATATCGGGGTTATTTTTTCTGTTGCTAAAGCATTTTTTATCTACCCCTGGTAGAACCAGGGGTTTTGTTAAGCTAAAGCAATCAATTAAAGCCAAAGCCCGCCAAAGACAGCGAGCTTTTTGCCTTTGCCGTCAATCCCGACTGGAAAGACAGACTTGACCAGAATATTCTCGCAGCCGTCACCGCGTTGTTGAAGGATTACGAGGCGTGTCTTTCCAGAATCCGTGCCTGTCGCGCACCGATTAAGCACAAGGCCAAACAGAACGACATCGAGCGGATATTATACTCCCGCGGACAAGAAGAAAGCTATGATTCCGATACCCTGTACGCCGTATTTTCGGAACTGCATCCCAAGCGCGTGTCCGATATTCGCCGTGAAATAACAGAACAGCAGTGGCACATGATGGACAAGGAGGAAGGGCTGGATTTCCTTGCCGACTTCCTGCCCGAATATGGGGAGTATTATGATTTGCTCTCGGACTTCCGCTTCGGAGGTTATCGGATATTGGGCGACCTGATCTGCGACATTGACGATGAGAACAACGCCGAGGAACGCAAAAAGCTGTTTCGCAAGACGGATTCGGAGGCATTTACCGAAATGATGAAAGCGTATCTGCACAAACCCTTTTTCCAGAGCTATCGGGAAGCAGTGGCTAAGGTCTGCCGCAGTCGCCTTGACAAAATCGTCAGACCGAGGCTGGCGGTGCAGTATGTGGTGGCAATCGGCAAGCGGAATCTGCTGTGGGATTTGCTGCCCGACAAGGTGGAACACACCGGGGTGAAACGCCGTGATCAATGAGCGTGAGGAATTTCTCGCCTATACCGAACAGCCTATATATTCCGCACAGAACAAGCGGGACACAGCGTATATGGGGCGGTTCACCTTTGATATACTGCTTGATTTTGAAGGGCTGTCGAGGGTGCTGACCGTCGTAGCGAGAGGCTATATGTGGCAGGGTGAAGAGCCTGATATCGAACGCGCAGCGCGTTCGCTTCGGGCGTGGTGCAGCGTGCCGGACAGCAAAAAAGCCAGCCCGAAAAAGGACTGGCAGTATCAGACTCAATTTTCCGATTTACACGGGGAATTCCCAGAATTGGTGGACGAACAGGGCGCGGGCTGGTTCTGCCGCCATGTTCACGGTATTTGCGGTTTTGTGAAAATGAATTCCGATGTGACAAGCAAGCCGGCACAGGAACATTGCAAAAAGCTGTCGCGTGGCTTCGATGATGCTTGGAGAAACAAGGTACTGCAATTCCAGACCCCGATCTTCTCGCCCACGACAAGAGGCGCGTGGGTGCTTCGCTTCGATGACATTTTGGCGGATGCAAAGGAACAGGGACGGTTGCGCGACAGGGACATTCTTCTCTCTTCTGCCGTAAAACAAATCATCTCCGCGGAAACGCCGGAGGACGTTCCCACGGAGGTGGTGGAATTGCTCGTCAAATACTATTATGCCAACAAGCAGGATGACAACGAGTGGGTTGTTCTGCCCGTCACCAACTTCGACGCCTACTTCGGAAACACCAACTTCAGCCGCAAATGGTGGAACAGAGTTCCCGACAGCATTATCGTGAAACAGAAGCAATGCTATGGGGTGTGCAGGTATGGGGTGATGGAAGCTGTAAAAGAGTGAACGAAGAAATTTGAGCAGAAATTTTTGTAATTTTGTTATAACCGATGCTTGACTTTTTCTTAATCAACATATATAATAGTAATAGATAGTTTCTTAGCGAACTGTTTTAGTATGAACGACTTATTAAAGAACTAATGGGGAGCTATGACAAAAATGAACATAGATTCTACGCTGATTTACTGGCACAATCTTAACAAGCTCTATGAAATGCTGCGTGAAGAACTGCTTAAAAAGTTTGGTATTTCCTCTATCGAAGGTGAAATTCTGGTTTATCTGGCATTCAGAGAGTCATTTGGATATTCTACAGGTGATACCGCAAAAGATATTTCCGAAAACAGATTCATTTCCAAATCAAATGTATCAAAGGGCGTATACTCCCTGACGAAGAAGGGCTTTATTATAGGCGAGCAGGATGCCGGCGATCGTCGTGTGATTCACCTGAAGCTCTCACCGACTGCCGATCGGAACTTAATTATCAGCGAAGTAAGCAAAATGAATGAGACATTCAACCGCCTGATTTCCCGCGACATACCAAGAGAGGAACTGCTGCAATTGATCATCACAGAGAAAAAGCTGGCGGACAACGCCGCTTACGCTTTGGAAAACAAGCTATATATTGACTGCCCAAATGACCATAAGTCCGAAGGAGAATAACGCTATGACTAAAAAAATCAGTGCTATCGAAAAAATTGAAGACTTCAATATGCAGGGAATGTACGACGGCAAGGCGTTCAATTGCTACGAATTTTTCGGCGCACATCTGCTGGACGACGGACGCTGTCTTTTCCGTACCTATGCGCCGAACGCCCAACGCGTCACAGTGACAGGTGACTTTAACGGATGGCAGGAAAGCGAAATGGTGCGTTATTACAACAGTGGTGTATTTACTTTCATTGACGAACACGCACAGGCAGGTCAGAAGTACGAATACATTGTTTACAGCGCAGCCGGAGCCGTACGCCACTGCGATCCTTATGGCTTTTCGATGGAATTACGTCCCAATCATCTGTCGATCATAGTGGATATGAATTCGTATCAGTTTGGTGACAGTGAATGGCTTGCTTCCCGCACGCTCAATTACGACAAACCCCTCAATATATATGAAATGCACCTCGGCTCATGGCACACCAATCCCGATGATCCTAACGGATGGTACACATACAGTCAGATTGCCGACAGGCTCATTGAATATGTCAAGGCGCACGGATACACACACATCGAATTTCTGCCGCTCGCCGAACATCCGTTTGACGGCTCGTGGGGTTATCAAAATACCGGATTTTTCAGTCCGACCTCACGCTACGGAACGCCGGCAGAGCTGATGGAACTTGTGGACAAATGCCATCAAAACGGAATTGGCGTAATAATGGATTTCGTGCCGGTCCATTTCGCTCTGGACGAATATGGACTTAAAAATTTTGACGGAAGCGCACTGTATGAATATCCCCATCAGGACGTCGGGCGAAGTGAATGGGGCAGTTGCAATTTCATGCACTCACGCCGTGAGGTTGCCTGCTTCCTTCAATCCGCAGCGGAATTCTGGTTGAAGGTATATCACTTTGACGGTCTGAGAATGGACGCGATCAGTCGTGCGATTTATTGGCAGGGCGACCCGAAAAGAGGCGTGAATGGCTCCACCGTGGAATTTATTAAAAACATGAACAAAGGACTTCGCAGTCACTTTCCGACCGCTATGCTCATAGCCGAGGATTCCACCTCTTTCCCGAATATCACAAAGCCTGTGGATATGGGCGGTCTTGGTTTTGACTATAAATGGGATCTCGGCTGGATGAATGACACGCTTGACTATTTCTCTCAGACGCCCGAAAGACGAAGCGAAATGTATCACAGACTAACATTTTCCATGATGTACCACTACAACGAGCGGTATCTCCTCCCGCTTTCACACGACGAGGTCGTTCATGGCAAGGGAACCATCGTCAATAAAATGTACGGGGAATACGAGGATAAATTCCGTCTGGCGCGTGCGTTCTACGCCTATATGTATATGCACCCGGGTAAAAAACTCAATTTTATGGGAAACGAAATCGGGCAGCTGAGAGAATGGGATGAAAAGCGTGAGCAGGACTGGAACCTGCTGACCTATCCCATGCACGACAGTTTTTCTCATTTTCTCACGGAACTCAGCCGCACCTATATGGAACACCCTGCCATGTACGAAAACGAGTGCGAACTGTCCGGGTTTGAATGGGTTGATTGTCACAGCGAAAACGACTGTATCTACTCCATGCTTCGCATCTCAGCGTCCGAAAGGCTGCTGGCAGTATTCAATTTCTCCGGCTCGGACAAGCTGCACTATTCGCTTCAGATCAAAGAAGCGGAGAGCCTCGCGCCATTACTGTGCAGCAACTGGCAATGCTTTGGCGGAAATATTGAGAAAAATGATCATTTGATAAATTCAATCAATGACTGCTTCACATTGGATGTGCCGGCTGAGACGGCGGTAATATTTTATGTGAAATAATAACAAATCTGCATCTTACAATGCCTACTTTCTTGTAAGATGCAGATTTTTCTCTTAATTGGTTTTATATTTGCTTGTTTGAGTGCTATTTTTAGGTGTTTTCCATATTAAACTGAATCTCAAACGGTTCAAATCGCCGATTTAAGCCGCTTTTAGGTGGGCGCATACTTTTCCGACTGAAAGGATTCAATCGCTCACAGTGCCACAAATACGGCGACAGGGGCGATTATTCGTCCTGCATTACATCAATCATCAGCTTTACTCCAAGCCTGAATCCAGCGATGAACATATCCCGCTCTGAGATCGAGGATATATCCGTCACGAACTCTATGAGCTTCTCCAACAGTTCCTTCTGCATATCGGAGAGCGATTCTCTTAACAAATCCTCGTTCCTGTCCGCGAGGGCTTTCAGCTTCTGGTATTCCGGCGTGGCTGATATGCTCATTTCGTAGGGTGATATTCGTCCATAGTACAAATCTTCTATGATTTTCATGCTGTTTTGTTCACCTGACCTTTCGCAACAACAAATATCACAGAAGAATGCATAAATCAAGACAAATAGAGACTTGCAGGGAAAGAAATATAATTCATGATTCGATTATGCTTTTTTATCCGCAAGTTTTTTGATTGAATCAGTTGTAAGTGTGTGAACTAGTGTTTATCACTCCACCTGTCCACGCAGTGCATCGGCTATATTTTCAGCCGTCATCACCCTTAATTTGAAAATAACGTGAAGAGAACGTGCCTTTTCTTCTTTCATGCCGGATTCAAGCCAGTCGATCATTAATCCAAAACAGACGCATTTATAGTAATTGATAATCAATTCCCGATTTTCCCGGATCAGACCGTCAATGTCACCTTGACGAATCGTATTGTCCGCATAGCAAGTAACAAAATATTCGCAGGTGTCCATCAGGTATTTTTCAAAGGTTTCTCGTTTCATTGAGCGGTAAAGGTGCATGACGGCTCGTTTTTTTTGCGTAAATGTGTCTATTATCGCGTTAATCCCCGCCACGATCGAGTCGTTGGATGGATATTTTTTTACGATCTCATCAAACTGCTCCCTGATGATTTCCTCCATCAGAGAGGGAATATCCTCAAAATGATAATAGAAGGAATTGCGATTGATGCCGCACTTTTCCACCAGTTTTTTGACCGTGATCTGATTGTAAGGTATCTCCTCCAGCAATTCCAGAAACGCTTTTTTGATGATGTCACGTGTGAACGCCGGCATATTTTTCAAACTCCCCTTTTCTGTTTCTACAGACGGTCCGCTAAACCCTGACCGTCTGCATATCCCTTCTGATAAAACTGCTTCAGCGCGTTTTTATCCTTTGTCAGCGTATCAATGCCGCAGGTGTTGTCCGGCGCGACAATAAACACTTTACCCTCTTTTTCCAGTTTTTTTGCCCATGTGACCGCAACATTATACCGTGCGGCACGACGCCGGAGTCCCTCGGCAGCTTTCGGATACTTTTTCTGTATAAGTCTTGCAGAGCGTATGTCCTGTTTCGGACTTCTCACTTCGTTCCTCGGTTTTGTCAGAACCAGTACCACCTTGTCGCACCCGAGGTCAAACGCCTTTTGCAGCGGAACAGGATCACTTAACGCCCCATCATAATACGGCTGACTATCGATGACAACTGGCTGGCACGCGATAGGGAGTGCGCATGACGCTTTAAACACGTCATAATGATCCTGTGAGATATCGTTCTTGGTGAAATACCTTGCCTCGCCTGTTACGGCATTGGTGGCTACCGCGTAATAATCCGCCGGATTGCCAAGTAATGATGCGCAGTCCAGCGGATTTTCACCTTCTGCGTTGCTCAGTTCGCTGTAGATATAATTCAAATCCAGATAGCATCCCTTGTAAAGTAAATTTCTGACGCTCATGTATTCCTTGCGAAAGGGATATTCCGTATAAAATGGATAATTGCGTCCTTTTTGTCCCGCAAGGAAGGAGGCGCAGTTGGCACTTCCGGCGGATACACCGATACACACATCAAAGTGAATGTCCTCCTCTATGAAACGGTCAAATACCCCTGCGGCATATCCTCCGCGAAGTCCTCCGCCAACATCAATGACTCCGATTTTCAAGCTATCATCTCTCCTACATTGTAAAATTTTCTCTTAATCGAATTATAGCACGGGGGATTTCCTTCTTCAAATAGTCATTTCAAAAATATTGTCTAAAAATTATGCATCATCGTTTTTTTGCACGTTGTCAAATAAATCAGATATAGGTAAAATAATAGTGAAACTGCTGTAGAGCCCTGATTCTACAAAATTAAAGGAGTCGTTAATCAATGAAAACTCGTTCCGTCGCGCCCATGCGGGTGGCAAAAATCGGCTACATTGTCTTGTCCGCATTGATTTGTGTGCTGGGAATTTTGATGATGGTCATGCCCGAACAATCTTTGTCGTCACTGGTCAAAATCTTTGGTATTTCCATGATGGCTTTCGGCGTCATCAAACTGGTGGGATTTTTTTCCAAAGACCTCTACCGTCTTGCCTTTCAGTATGACTTGCAATTCGGCATTCTGGTTCTGGTATTGGGATTGATCGTCACCGTGAAGCCAAACAACGCGCTGAACTTTCTCTGCATTGCGCTGGGCGTTTCCATTCTCGCGGACGGTCTTTTCAAAATGCAGATTGCGCTGGATTCCAAAAAATTCGGTATCTCAACATGGTGGCTGATTATGCTGCCTGCTGTTTGCGCCGGTATGGTGGGGCTGATTATGGTATTCCGTCCTACGGAAAGCCTGCGTGTCATGACAATACTGCTGGGGCTTTCGCTTTTAACAGAAGGTCTGCTGAATCTGATCGTCGCCTTGCTGACTGTCAAAATCATCAAGAATCAAATTCCCGATGTCATTGATGAAGATTCGTACCATTGAGAATTATGTTTTCATATTGTATAAGAACAATAAATTGGATAAAATATATTATTTGCCTAAGTTTTGTACAAATCAATTCCTTTGTCCCTTTTCATTTGATGTCTCTGCAAGTAAAATATAGTTGTCTGAAGGCAGATAAGTTTTTCAGAGCCTGAACAGGCTCATATATAACCTCACAATTCTGAACAGTCCATTTCTCATCTGCCTTCAGACTTTATATCATTATCAAAAGGAACGGAGATCGAACAATGAATGTAACAGACAAGGCAAAAATAATGGCAATGACCAAAGTATTTGATTATGTCGGCAAAGCCCCCGAAAGCAATATTCCAAAGGTCATGGAGTTGATGGACAAGGTGTTCAAGCCGGAGGAATTCAAGCCGCAGCGCGATATGATTCGTGAGATTCTCAATGACCCTGACAATTGCTGGTATAAATATATAATGGGGCTGTGGACGGATGTTGATCCCGGTGTCCTGCGGGCAATCTTTCAGAATTTTGTCATCAATACCAATTTCATCGGCTGGCCGATTCAGGAAAAAATGCGTGAAAAGAACGGCTGCAATATTCCGTGGGCAATTTTGCTTGACCCGACGTCAGCCTGCAACCTTCACTGCACCGGCTGCTGGGCGGCTGAATACGGCAACCGACTCAATCTCAGCTTTGATGAAATAGATTCCATTATTCAGCAGGGCAAAGAATTGGGAACTTATCTGTACATATACACAGGCGGTGAACCGCTGGTGCGTAAAAATGATCTCATCAAACTGTGTGAAAAGCACTCCGACTGTCAGTTCCTCTCTTTCACCAACGGCACTTTGATCGATGAGGACTTCGCAGACGAAATGCTGCGTGTCAAAAATTTCTTCCCCGCTATCAGTGTGGAAGGGTTTGAATCAGCGACTGACAGCCGCCGTGGAACCGGCACCTACCAAAGAGTCGTAAAGGCGATGGAAATCCTCAAAAAGCGCAAGCTGCCATTTGGCATTTCCTGCTGCTACACCAGTCAGAACCTCGACTCCATTTCCTCGGAGGAATACTTTGACCAGATGATTGCATGGGGTGCGAAATTCGTATGGTTCTTCCACTATATGCCGATTGGCAACGATGCGGCTCCGGAATTGATGTGTTCTCCCCAGCAGCGCGAAACTATGTACCGCAAGATTCGTGAATACCGCACGCGCAAGTCGATTTTTGCAATGGATTTTCAGAATGATGGCGAGTATGTCGGCGGGTGTATCGCGGGCGGCAGACGGTATCTGCATATCAACGCCAACGGAGATGTTGACCCGTGCGTATTCATTCACTACTCGGATTCCAATATCCGCGAAAAAACATTACTGGAAGCCCTGCAATCGCCGTTGTTTATGGCTTATCACGACGGACAGCCCTTCAATGACAATCATCTGCGCCCCTGTCCCATGCTCGAAAATCCCGAGAAGCTGCGGAATATGGTGCATTCCGTTGACTGTCATTCCACCGATTTGCAGTCTCCTGAGAGCGTCGATCATCTCTGCGACAAATGCGAGAGCTACGCGGCGAACTGGAAGCCCACCGCCGATAGGCTCTGGTCATGCAGTCATGATTGCGCCGGATGCGGCAAAAAGGCATAATTCTATTCGACTTTCCGAATCAACCTCTTTTTATAACCGAGAAAAATACCGCACATCATTTTTCAAAAATGAAGATGCGGTATTTTTCGTCTGACTAAAGTGGCTTTTCTGATTGAGAAACAAACATACAAAAACGCGTCTAAATCTGCGATCTGAGAATCTCCGCCAGCTCGTCGGCTGTGTCGGCTTTCAGACGGAAGACGCAACGGAAATCCTTCGCAAGCTGTTCGTCCATGCCGTGTTCCAGCCATTCTATTATCACACCGAAAAAAAGACACTTGTAATAGACCACAATCAGTGTCTTGTTGCGTACTATGAGGGATGGGTCAATTTCGCCGCTTTCCGCAAGCGCGTCGATGTATCGGGAAAGAAAATATTCGCTTGTCTTCATCAGGTACCGCTCGAATACATCCCGGCTGACCGAACGGTAAATGTGCATGATGGCTTTTTTTCGGTTGGAGGCAAATTCCTCGATCGCATCAAAGCATTCCACAATGGAATTGACCGAAGAATATTTTTTAATAACCGCGTCTGATTCCTCCCGGATGATTTCTTCCAGCAGCGAGGGAAGGTCCTGAAAATGATAATAGAAGGAATTGCGGTTAATGCCGCATTCCTCAACGATGCTTTTGACGGTTATATCGCTGAACTGCCGCTCCTCCAGAAGTTTGATAAACGTGGCTTTGATCGCCTCTCGCGTGAAATTTGCCATATTTTTTTATGAAAGCTCCTTTCAGAGATAGTATCCGTGTTGCGATTATACGCTACAGTGCTGTCATTTATGCTGTTATTAAGAAATTATTATAAAACCTTTTATAATGTAATTCTATCATACTTATGTAAACATTTCATAAACGTCCACAAAATGCTTAAAAAATCAGACACTTACCCCGGCCGTGTCTGATTTTTAAGCATTTTTTTAATAGCTGTCTATTGATCATCCGAAGAAAAGAACATAAAATATCACCACAAACAGGTTGTGAGATCAACCTTGTTTCCCGATTCATTTTTTTGGAGGTATGGATATGAACGGATTTGGGAATCAGGTAGTAAAGCACAGAAAGCTGATCCTGCTTTTCGGTGTGATACTGCTTGTTCCGTCGGTGATAGGTATGGCGCTCACCAGAATCAACTACGATATGCTCAATTACCTTCCCGACGACATCGAAACCATGAAAGGACAGGCGATTCTGCAGGAGGATTTCGGCAAAGGCGCGTTCTCCATTCTGATGGTGGAAGGAATGCAGCCCAAGGAAGTCTCCGAACTGAAAGGGCAGATCGAAAAGGTCGATCACGTCACCAGCGTCGTGTGGTACGACAGCATTTTCGGCTCGGATATTCCCATTGAATTTCTCCCCAGCAAGATCTACGACAAATTCAACAAGGGCGACACCACGCTGATGGCAGTCTTCTTCGACACGTCCACCAGTGCGGATGAAACCATGGAGGCAATCACTTCCATCCGCCGCATTGCCGGAAGCAAATGCTTTGTCACCGGTATGTCGGCGATGGTGACCGATTTAAAGAACCTCTGCGAGAAGGAGGAACCGATTTATGTCGGTATCGCCGTGCTGTGCTCCGTCGCGGTGATGACACTCTTTCTCGATTCCTTTATCGTTCCGCTGGTGTTTCTCGCAAGCATCGGAATGGCGATACTGCTCAATCTCGGCACCAACATCTTCATGGGCGAGGTTTCCTACATCACGAAAGCGCTGGCGGCGGTGCTGCAATTGGCAGTGACGATGGACTACTCCATCTTCCTCTGGCACAGCTACAGCGAAAAGAAACAGCAATTCCCCGACAACAAGGAGCAGGCAATGGCGCAGGCGATTTCCGCCACCCTCACTTCCGTGATCGGCAGCTCCATCACCACGATTGCCGGATTCCTTGCGCTTTGCTTCATGACCTTTACACTGGGACTTGACCTCGGTATCGTGATGGCGAAGGGCGTTGTCTTCGGCGTGATAGGATGCGTGACGACGCTGCCTTCCATGATTCTTCTCTTTGACGGGCTCATCGAAAAGACCCGTCACAAGCCCCTCATGCCAAAGATGGACGGCGTTGCCGGAGGCATCCTGAAGGTGTTCCCGGTCTTCATCATCCTGTTTCTGGTCATCGCGGGTCCCGCCTTCTATGGACAGAGCAACGCGGGCGTGTATTATGACCTCGGTGCTACGCTGCCGGAGGATATGGAGTACGTCATCGCCACCAACAAGCTGCAGGATGAATTCGATATGTCATCCACTCACATGATTCTCGCTGACGCAAATCTTCCGGAGAGCGACGCGCGGGACATGATCAATGACATCAAGGGCATCAAGGGCGTCAAGACCGCCATGGGACTGGATTCACTAATCGGCAGCAGAGTTCCTGAAAGCGTCGTTCCCGATTCCCTCCGTGAAATACTCAAGGGCGACAGGTACCAGCTCATGCTGGTGACCTCCGAATACAAGGTCGCAACCGATGAAGTGAATGAACAGATCGACGAGATCAACACAGTAATAAAAAAATACGACAAGAACGCTATGCTGATCGGCGAAGCGCCCTGCACCAAAGACCTCATCAGCATCACCAACCGCGATTTTCAGGTGGTGGACGCGATTTCGATTGCGGCTATCTTTGTGATCATTGCCATTGTCTTAAAGAGCTTAACGCTCCCCTTTATCTTGGTGGCGGTTATCGAATTCGCCATCTTCATCAACCTCGGCATTCCGTACTATACCGGAACCGAATTGCCGTTCATCGCCCCGATCTGCATCAGTACCATTCAGCTCGGCGCGACGGTGGATTACGCGATTCTCATGACCTCTCGCTATAAGCTGGAACGCACAGGCGGCGCGGATAAAAAGACCGCTGTCAAAACGGCGCTTTCCACAAGCATCGGTTCAATAGCGGTGAGCGCGCTGGGATTCTTCGCAGCAACATTCGGCGTGGCGATGTATTCCGACGTGGACATCATCGGTTCGCTGTGTATGCTGATGGCGAGAGGCGCACTCATCAGCATGTGTTCCGTGATACTGGTGCTGCCTTCGCTGTTCATGGTATTTGATAAGCTGATCTGCAAGACAACGGCAGGCATGAGAGAGGTAGCAAATTAAGAAAAAAAGCAAGCGCGCAGCGCCGAACAAGCGAGCTTGCGAGCGTGGGAGTCCAGGGGGAACTTGTTCCTCCTGGCAGGGGCCTGGGGGCAGCGCCACCAGCGGGAGTCTGAGGGCAGCGTCCTCAGGAGCGAAGCCTTTGGCTGAGCGAGCAACACGCACCCGGGTACGCAATAAGGTCAGGCGAATACCGAAAAAGTGATAAATTAACATCACCCAGCCCCCAATTATTGAACGTTTGAAGGGAGAAATCAAAATGAAAACAAATCTTACTGAAAAGATAGAAAATATATCCAAAAGAACAATGGCAATTGCCCTCGCGGCGGCTCTGATTCTTTCAGCAGCAGCGGGAGCAGGTATTAACGCATTGATTTCAAGCGGCGAAAGGACTTCCGTCGTCACATCCCAAGAGGTAAAGGCAAAGAACGAGGAAACCGCCGAGAAGGATGAAACGGTCTACGTTATTGCCGATGCAAGCGGCACCCCCCAGAAGGTCATTGTCAGCGACTGGCTCAAAAACGAACAGAAGAACGCCGGCATTGCCACCATCGGCGACGACGGCAACGGCGGTTACACCATCGACCAGGGCAATTCCTATTCATGGGACGCTGAGAGCGGTGATCTTGACGAAGCGGCGCAGCTTCCCGTCAGCGTGAAGCTGACGTACCTGCTGGACGGCAAGGAAATGACCGCCGAGGAAATCGCCGGCAAGAGCGGCAAGGCGACCATCCGCTTTGATTACACCAACAACCAGAAGCAGACCGTTTCCATTGACGGCAAGGACACGGACATCTACGTTCCATTCACCGTTGTCACCGGCGCGGTGCTGGACGACAGCGTATTCAGCAATATTGAAGTATCAAACGGCAAGGTCATCAACGACGGCACGAGAACGATCGTCATCGGATTCGCTCTCCCCGGCATGCAGGAGAGCCTTGCCCTGAACGCGGATTCCATCAAGCTCCCCGACAGCATAGAGATCACCGCCGACGTTAAGAATTTTTCCCTTACCACAACACTGACCATGGTAACCAACGACGTGTTCAATGAAGCCGCTGAAGATATTGAGGAAAAGAAAGAGGAAAAGGGCGACGAGGATATCTCGCTCGACAGGCTCACCGGCGGCATCAATCAACTGACCGACGGCACTTCCGCTCTTTATGAAGGCACCAGCCAGCTTCTCGAAAAATCGGGAATGCTGATTTCCGGCATCAATCAGCTCGCGGCAGGCGGTCAGCAGGTCAGCGGAGGCGTGAATACCGTGCGTCAGACCCTGCAGCTTCTTTGCAGCAAAAATTCCGACTTGCAGGGCGGCGCTTCCAGAGTATTCGACACGCTTCTCGCCACCACCCGCAAGCAGGTGCAGGCTGCGGGAATGGAATGTCCTGAGCTGACCAAGGAAAATTACGTGCAGGTTCTCGGAGCGATCAGCAGTGGTTTGAGCGAGGAAAGCATTCGCGCACTGGCGGAACAGGCAAGACCGGACGTTACCGCGCAGGTGGAAAACGCCGTGCGTGAGAATGTATCCGCGCAGGTAGAGGCAAAGATCGACGAGATCAATCAGCAGGTCACAGCAGGAGTGGAACAGCAGGTCCGCGGACAGGTGCTTGAAAGCGTACTGGCGCAGCAGGGCTTGACGGTCGAACAGTACCAGGGCTTGGACGACGACACAAGAGCCGCCATTGACAGCAATGTGGACGCCATGACAACTCAGCAGATGCAGTCCGAGCAGGTGCAGCAGACTATTCAGAACACTGTTGACAGCCAGAAGCAGCAGATTATCGAAAGCAAAATGAACAGCGACGAAATCAAGGCTCAGATCAACGCCATTGTCGACAGCAAGATCAACGAGGTTCTCGCCGAAAAGCTCCCGGCGGCAAAGGACGGACAGAAGAGCATTGAAGCTGCTATCGAACAGCTTAACGCCTACAATGAATTCTATCAGGGCATACTCGCCTACACAAACGGCGTGAAAGCACTTTATGACGGCACAGCGGATCTGCAGTCCGGCGCGCAGCAACTCAGCGGCGGACTGGATAAACTCAACGGCAGCACGGACGCGCTGACCAATGGTATTACCCAGCTCAATAACGGCGCAATGCGGCTTTCCGACGGAATGAAGCAATTCAAGGAAGGCAGTCTTGGCAAGCTGGCGGAACTGACCGGTGGCAGCGCTGGCGATTTAAGCGCAAGGTTCAAGGCACTGCGCGACGTGTCCGAGGCATATAAGAGCTATACAGGGCTTCCTGATGGTGAAAGCGGCAAGGTCAAATTCATCTATCGCACTGATTCTATTGAGCCTTCGGACGCGGAATAGAATATCGGAAGGTAAAAAGATCTGCACTTTCGCCATATCTCTACAATTACCGAAATCGCAATAAATATCATATGTTGCAATCTGAAGAAATTACACTATTTGCAAAAAAAGGCTATCGAACTATTGAATTCAATCATAGTGCGATAGCCTTTCATTTTTCTCTCAATCGGTTGTATGTGTGGCTGTTTAGTTAGTATCCTTATGGAAAGCTATCTTTCGGTAAGGACTTCAACTCATCGGGAGTCATCAGCGGACGCTCTGTCATCTGCAACGACTGCGACGGATCATTCCTTCCGCGGCTGACAGAACCGG
>CACWOX010000052.1 GCA_902762615.1 uncultured Ruminococcus sp.
TTTCCCGCACCTTTGGTAATTTGCAGAATAACACGGGTGTCGGAAAGTTAAAGCTCGTGTTTGACAATTTCAGAAAATCCACTTCGGGCGGCGATGATGCAAGCTATCTGGCGGTTGGAGAAATAAAGATGACCGTTAAGGTCAAAAAAAGAGATTATCTTGCGTGGAAGTCAGAATATGGGCTTACCAACAACATTAATATTCCGTAAAGGAGCGTGAGATTTACGATCAACAATTACACAAACAGCCCTCTCGTGGGCTACACACGGCTTGTCAGCAAGCATTCCGGCAAGAGAACGCACTCCATCGACCGCATCACGCCGCATTGTGTGGTCGGGCAGGTGACGGCGGCAAGACTGGGCGACATCTTCTCCGGTACAAGAGACGTATCATCCAATTACGGCATTGCCCTTGACGGCACGGTGGGTCTTTATGTGGAGGAAAAGAACCGCTCGTGGTGCTCCTCCTCGAACGCCAACGACCAGAGAGCAATTACCATCGAGTGCGCCTCCGACCCGAAACCGCCCTATGCATTCAAGGCGATTGTCTACGAAACGCTGATCAAGCTGTGCATTGACATTTGCAAGCGAAACGGTAAGAAGAAGCTGCTCTGGTTCGGAGACAAGGCGAAAACGCTGAATTATTCCCCGAAATCGGACGAGATGGTGCTCACCGTTCACCGCTGGTTCGCCAACAAATCCTGCCCGGGAGACTGGATGTATGCGCGAATGGGCGACCTTGCGCAGAAGGTGACGGCGGCGCTGGCGGAAAATGATACCGCACCTGCCCCAAAGCCTGCCGCAAAGTGTCCCTACGCCGAGCCGACAAAGGACATTGCGTTCGGCGCAAAGGGCAATAATGTACGCTGGGTACAGTGGCACTTGAACAAGGCTGCCGGGGAGAAGCTGAGCGTGGACGGAGACTTTGGCAAGCTGACAAAAGCGGCGGTGCTGCGGTTCCAGAAGAACAAGAAGCTCGTTCAGGACGGCATTGTAGGACCGAAGACACGGGCGGCACTCAAAAAGGCGGTGAAGTGAAGATGAATTTTGAAAAAACAACCATTCTCACAGCGGTGGGCGCATTCGGCGCGGCGCTGGTAGGAGAATGGGACGGAGCGATCATTACGCTGCTGCTCTTCATGGTCGCCGACTGGCTCACTGGCTTAACCGTGGCAGGGATATTCAAAAAATCTCCGAAAACTGAAACTGGAGCACTCGAAAGCAATGCCGGACTCAAAGGCTTATGCCGCAAGGGTGCAATGCTGCTGATCGTGCTGGTTGCTTACCGCCTTGACTTAATGGCAGGGCTTAACGGGATCCTCCGCACAGGTGCAATCATCACGCTCGTCTGCAACGAGGCGCTCTCCGTTCTGGAAAACGTAAGCCTCATGGGTGTGAAATACCCGGCGATTGTCGACAGGGTCATCCGGCAGCTTCTCGGGAAGAATGAGGATAAGGAATAACGAAAACAGGCTCATCCGCGCACTGGAGCAGATCAGGGGCGAGGATGAGAAAAAGCATTTTTTCACAAATGATTATTGATAAATCTCACATCAACGTGATATAATATCACCAAAGCGATTACATAAGCTCCAAACAGAATCCCCCTGTCAGGTTCACACTGCACCACCGTGAATCTGACAGGGGGATTGTTTTTTATGCATTTTTATTTTGCAAGTATCGTGACTATTTTTTGTGATTGTCGTGTCCGTGTACAGCAGAATCTTTCTATTGGATTTCTGATTGCAAACGAAGGTATTTCTATTCTCGAAAACTGCGCCAAGTGCGGGATTCCCATTCCCGAGCGGCTGATCAGGGCGCTGGCACAGATTAAGGGCGAGAGCGAGAAAACAGAAGATTGAGTTCTACATAACTTTTGGTGTACGGAGGACCTGACGGGGAACTCGGCGCATCCATGCGCTATCTTAGCCAGAGATATGCGATGCCTTATCCCGAATTAAAGGCAATTCTCACCGATATAGGCTCCGAGTCCCCTTGATTTGCCATTTTTTCGTCATTCTCACCGTTACCGTGATTTTCTTCGTTATTTTCGTCATTTTCCCTGTTGTATTTCTCGATTTCAGCCTTTCCCTGCAGGATTCTCGCCTGCCATTTTTCGGGAACGCATTTCAGATGAACGTCAATCGTCCGGTCGGCGTGAACCACGATTTTGTCAACGATGTTACGGTAGAAGGTGTCATCCCATTCTTCATCGGCAGAGAGGGAATGAATGTAGCTGCTGATATCCTCCATAAGTTTGGTCTTGTCCGCCAGCAATTGTGCACGGGCTTTTTCTTTTGCGAGTTTTTCCTGAAGGGTCAGCTGTTCTTCATTCAGTCGATGAATCCCCTTTTTATATTCCGCCGTTTCAATATCGCCCGACAGACACATATCCAGCAGCTTTTGCTTTTTGCCCTCGATCTTTTGCAGCTCGCTCTCGAAGTAGTCGGCGTTGCCCTTCTCCGAGCAGGATTTCAGCACGTCGCTCACCGTGCCGAGAACGCTTTGCAGCAGGCTTTCCCTGTCCCGCATGACCTGCCCGACCACATATTGCAGAATGTCGCGGACGTCGCGGTCGTGAAGGTTGCAGCAGTTGCAGCCTACTTCATCACCGTTGCCGATGGTGCGCTTTTTGCCGCCTTCCCGCTGCCTTCTGATACACCGCCAGACTTCGTAGGGCGAACCGTTGCCCGCCGTGCGCTGTATATGGACGAAGGTGGAGCCGCATTCGCCGCAGATGATTTTGCCCGACATCGCGTAGCGGTTGGCAAAGCCGTTTTTGGAGGCGTGAAGCTCGTGCCGCCTTTCGATCTCCCGCTGTGTCGCCTCGAAGACTTCTCTGGAAATGATCGGCTCGTGGTGGTCGCGGATGGTGACAAATTCCATTTCGCCGCGGTTGTATTTCTTGCCGTGGGTGAGATAATCAGGAGTGAAGGTCTTTTGCTGCACCAGATCACCGCAGTATTTTTCGTTCTTCAATATGCGGAGAATGACGGTGTACGACCATTCCTTCATGTAGGTGGAGGTACGGATTCCCGCTTCCCGAAGCTCGTGGGCGATGACGTGGGTTCCCTTGCCTTCGTCAAGGTACTTGTGGAAGATCAGCCGCACGATTTCCGCGCTTTCTTCGTTGATATGAAGCTCCCCGTTCCGCACGTCGTAGCCCAGCATATCCCGCCCGAAGACGACGCCCTGTTCCATGCGCCGACGGTGTCCCCATTTGACGCGCTCGGACGTGCGGCGGCTTTCCTCCTGCGCGATGGAGGACATGATGGTGAGCCGCAATTCCGAGTCCGCGTCGAGGGTGTTGATGTTGTCGTTCATGAAGATCACGCCGATGCCCATTGCCTTGAGCTGCCGGGTGTAACCGATGCTGTCCAGCACGTTGCGGGCGAAGCGGGAGATTTCCTTGGTCAGAATGAGGTCGAATTTGTGTTCCTTCGCGTCCTCGATCATGCGGTTGAAGGCGGCGCGTTTCTTCGTTCCGGTGCCGCTCACGCCCTCGTCCACATAGATTTCGTGAAGCTCCCACAGCGGGTTGCGGCGGATGTACTCGTTGAAATACCGCTGCTGGCTTTCCAGCGAATTGGCCTGGTCGAGATTGTCGGTAGACACGCGGCAATAGGCGGCAACTCTTTTAATTTGATTGTCGAATGGATTGATCATTTTTTTAGAACTCCTTTCTTTGTTAGGTTTTTTCAAGAGCAATTATATCCAGATTTTTAAACATAGTCAGTGAATGACGTGAAGTTTATATTTTTTTAAGACTTAAAAGTATGCCGTTGAAGGTTTGCAGAACGATATTGACTTCCCGAACCAAATATGATACAATCAAAGCGAAAATAGTTCGTATGAAAAAGGGAGAGAATATAAACAATATGAGAATGATGAAAAGAATACTGGCAATCGGACTTTCTGCTATGATGGCACTGTCATTTGCCGGCTGCGGAAATACCGACACTTCCGCCGTCCCCGAGGACAGCCTTTCCTCCGCCGCCGTGGAGAAGGACGGTTTCAGCTATAGAAACCCGCACGCCCTGCCAATGCATGATATTTTGCAGGGGCGGGAACAGCAATCTCGGCTATTTGGATAAAATAGATACCGCTGTGAGATGCGTTGTTTCCAATCGCATTGTGATCGGCTGCGAACACAGAGGAGGCAACGGCACCGAGGGAACCGACCAGTACGGCGGCGATGATCTGAATGACGTGATCAGGCTGATTGATTTTTGCGATACGATGTTTGAATTTGCCGATATCAGTGATCTGTGCGTCGAAGGCGAGTCCAGAGGAGGACTCATGACCTACATGACCGCTCGCCGGGACAAAAGGGTTAAAAAAATTATCGTCTGCTCGGGTATCAGCGACCTGTTTGCGGCTTTCAATGAAAGTGAAGACAAAATGAAAGAGGTTCTTGTCAGATGTATCGGCGGCACGCCAGAGGAAATGCCAGAAGAATATGAAAAGCGCTCCGCTGTCTGTTGGGCTGATGAAATTAAAATTCCAATTCTCATCATTCACAGCAAGGGAGACAAACAGGCAAATTTTGAAACACAGGCGCAAGCCATCTACGACAAGCTGAAGGACAACACAGACTGCACGTTTATCACCTATGAAGATGATATGCACGGTTTCCATGAGGATAAAGATCCCGCCGTTATCAGAGAATGGCTGGAAACACACTGAAAGGCTATGAGGACTGCCGCACTACGAAAGTGAGGCAGTCCTTTTTGTTGTCAGTCCGGATAAGGATTATTCTTTTTCCCATTTTTTCCATTTTTCCCCAGACACAGCTCATACTGGGCGCGGGTAATAAAACCCTTCTCCAGAAGAGCCAGAAACAGCGCCTTTTTGATTTCGTTTTCAAATTCCGTATTCCTGTTTTCATGGACGGATTCCTTTTGCACGGCTGCCGGTTTTGGACTTTCAAAGATGATTTGCGTTTTCATTCCGATCGCCTCATCATAAGGCTATGCCGCGCTCACTCCCGTTATGAATGGATCGTCATTCCCCCTTGATTACACTGGATTTTTGGGCTGTTAGAAAAATGCATGAAGCAAAAACCTCCCGCTGCTGTATTTGGAATAGTACAGGCAACGCCGTTGCCTTGTAATTCCCAATAATAAGCATACAGCACGGGAGGAAAATTTTCAATAAATTCGGGAAGAGACTCTATTTTCGGAGGAAGATTCTCTATTTTTGGCGTAAAAAAACACCCGCTGCCTTTTTCCCATGCATCGGGTGGAAAGCAGCGGTCTATATTCCGGAAACAAGTTGTTGCCCAGTTCAAAAAATTACTGCCACGAAATATTGAGCTGACGGTGGCTCTTGACGCAATCCGACAGATAGAGATTGATCAGCGTCTGATACGGAATGCCTGATGAAGCGGACATTTCTTTGAAATAGTCGATCACGCTGCTGTCAAGATTGATAGTTACCTGCTGACGGAGCTTCTTTGCGTAAGGGTTTTTCTTTGCTTTTGTAAAATCGTATTCTTCCTTCATTTCTTCCATTCGGATTCACCTCAATTCCATTCGTTATACTGTCTTGCTTCGTTCTTGGTCGCTTTTCTCGCCGAGATAATGCGGATAACGGTTTCCGACTGACGGTAGCAATGGCAAACCACCAACAAATTTGCCCGTGTGCTCATTCCGAGAATGATAAATCTCTCCTCCTGTTCGGAATGTTCGGGGTCGTCAATTACAAGTGCTTCTTCGTCGTAAAAAACCGTCTGCGCCTCCTCAAAAGAAATAGCATGCTTTCTTTTGTTGATGGCGTTTTTGTTTTCGTCCCATTCAAATCTGATTGTACCCATAATTATATTATAATTATTTTATAATGAATTGTCAAGATATTTTTTTCTGAACAGGCTCTAATAAACGGATAGTAAATCCTCTATTTTATTGCAATTTTCCTATTGACAAAACTAAAGCCTCATGATATAATATATCAAAATGATATATCTGTTTGATATATCTGTATGATTTATCTGAGAGGAAGTTTTACACTATGAGTCAGAAAGTCAGAAAGACATTGATCTTCATTTCGTTCCTGTTGTTTCCCATAACGATGTGGTATTTTTCTCCGTATCTGATCATTCAGGGTATGTCGGAGCATATTCTGAACGGCAGTTTCTTTGTGTTCGTGTCCATGCTGGTGCTTTCGGTTTTTTTCGGCAGAATATGGTGCGGATGGCTGTGTCCGGCGGGTGGATTGCAGGAATGCGCTGCCGCCACCAATGACAAGCCTGCCAAGGGGGGATGGCGAGGCGGTATTAAATACGTCATCTGGACAGTGTGGATCGCCGCTGTGGTCGCAACATACATAATGGCAAAAGGCGATGTGAAAGCCGATTTCTTCTATATGACCGATCACGGCATTTCCATCGCGGACATTTCCAATTATATGACCTATTACGGCGTGCTGTTTATTTTAGTGCTGACCTCGATGATACACGGCAGAAGAGCGGCTTGTCATTACATCTGCTGGATGGCTCCGTTCATGCAGATCGGCAGTGCTATCGGCAGACTGCTGCATATTCCTCAGCCGCATATTGAATCGGATAAGGAAAAATGCGTTTCATGCGGCAAATGCAATACCGTGTGTCCGATGGGGCTTGACGTCAGAGAGATGGTCAGTTCCGGCAAGAATGCACGCTGTGCCGAGTGCATTCAGTGCGGCGCGTGTGTGGACGCCTGTCCGAAGGACGTTCTCAGATATCAACTGACCTGGAAGAAAAAGGAGAAAAAGGAGAACGTTGATGGCTAAAAACAGAAAAATAGATATGGTGATACTCGGTCTGCTTTCACACGAAAGCCTTACGGGATATGATATCAAAAAACGAATAGATGGCGCGATCCGGTTTTTCTGGAAAGGCAGTTACGGAAGCATCTATCCGGCTCTCGCTGCTATGGAGACCCAGGGACTTGTCACAAGGGCAGCGGAAACCGACAGCGATGGCGGTTCCTGCGGCAGAGAGAAAACCGCATACGCTATCACAGACAACGGCAGACAGGCTCTTTTGCGCTGGCTGAATGACGGAAAAGCCTCCAATGACATGAAATACGAAACCCTGCTCAAGCTGTTTTTCGGAGGCTCGGCGGATATTGCGACCTCCATCGACAATATACAGCGGTTTGGGGTCGAAATACGGGACGAGCTGCGTTTATTGCGCGTCTATCAGGACAACCTGTCCGGCACTATCGGAGATAAGGAACATCTGCATTATTATCTGACGGTAACCTTCGGTATAGAAACCTACGAGGCCTATCTACGTTGGTGCGCCGAGGCAATTCAAACGCTTACAGACGCGGAGAGGCAATAAGTTGCGTTTGGGGAATATGAATGAACAGCACAGCTGTGTCAAGGGAGCCATCCGGACACGCGGCCGTGCTGTTTTCGGGTTTGGAATTGACATCCGCTCTTGCGCATGATAAAATGGAAAAATACAGATCGTAGTTGAAGGATAATGATAATGATTAAAAAAATTCGGCTTCTTTTAGAATACAATACTTATTGTATGTGGCTATATGACGAAAATGACGAAATAATTGATAACGACAATCCTCCTGAATGGAATGATGATCAGGAACTTACATCTGCTTTTATGGCAGTAAGTGATCTGTACGATTCCTTTTTTGTAAATACCGCAAAGGAATTTTCCTATAGAGGTTGTCCTGATGAGGATACTGCTTGCAGATTAAGAGAATTGTTTGATAAGGCTGTTACTCTTTTAAATAAAAAGAATAACGGAAAGTACATTATTCAAAACGATGTCAATCTGGATCAACTGTAAAAGTCGTAGTAATTTGCGGGAAATAACCATATTTTAAGATTTTTAAGACTCTATAAAAGAGAGGATGCAAAAACCTTACTTCTATTGACACTGTAAAGGATTGATTCAATTGAGAATATTCGCGTTGGAACTCGACAATGACATAAAAGGTATCGAGCGGAGAGACAGCTATATCGAAGAACTGATCGGCAGGCTGCCGGAGCCGGAACTGGTGGTGCTGCCGGAACTGTCGCGGTGCAGCTACATGGCAAGTCAGGCGATGTGGAAATATGCCGACGACCGCGGCAGAGAGACCTCCGCGTGGGCGGTGCGTGTTGCGAAAAAGTATCATACCTTCATCGGCGCAGGCTATCTCGACCGGGAGGACGGGCATTACTACAACCGTTATCTGATTGCCGGACCGGACGGCGTTTGCGGCTTTGTTCCCAAATCCGAGGGCGAATCCGCCGTATTCAGACAGGGAGATTTCGGCAGTGTGATTGCTACGCCATTCGGCAAGGTGGGTGTGGCGATCTGCTATGATTCAAGGCGCAAGCATTTTTATGAAAACGTCAGGGACGAGGAACTGTCGCTGATTCTGTTTCCTCACGGCGCTCCCGCTGACCCGACCAAACCGGAAGCCGAACACGCCGAAAACGACAAACGGTGTCAGATGTATGTCGACGCGTTCGGCGTGCCGGTGGTCTACGTCAACAGCGTCGGGAACTTGGAATATATGCCGGGAATGATGGGTTCGATGATGAAAAAACACGGCTTCAGAATGAACGGAATGAGCAAAATCTACGCCGGAAACGCCATTCCGATCAACGCCGGAATGATTCCGCTTGCCATCATTGGCAGCGTGATTATCGGCATCATTCTGCTGCTCTTTGTCAACCGCACGCCCAGCCGGAATCCTTAGAGCCTGTTCAGAATCTCCGCGTGTGCGGATGGCGAAGCCAGATTTTTCGCCAGATGAAGCCAAAATCGCAGGCAATACTTTGTGTATTAACGAGGCAAGCCAGACGTGCGTGGAGAGATTCTGAACAGGCTCTTATATTGTCGTAATCCGCTGCGCCGACCACGCCAGCGAAACCGCCGCGAAGCAATTCCTCGAAAGCCGCACCGAACGCTGCATTGTCAAGGGAAAGACCGCCCAGAAGGGTCAGGTGGAGCTGAATCTGGAAATCCGCCTGCGTGACGACAACACCGACTTCATCAACGAGCTTTCCGACATGAAGGGCGTGGAAAGCGCGGTGCTGGTGAGCTACAACGGCGATTACATGGGTTGATGATCGCACACATTTTGATGAGCATAAGGAAGTGATCAGATGTCAACCCATAAAAATATTGACAGAATATGTCTCGCCATTGTCGCCGTGACGGTGGCTGTCGCACTGGTATTCTGCGGCGCGGCTGCTTCCAGCGTCATTACTGTGGCAGCCCGCGTGATCGGGTACGAAACCCGCCTTTTCGATCAGTCAAAGGTGCATACTTTGGATATTGTCATGGACGACTGGGACAGTTTTATACAATCCTGCGCCAATGAGGAATACGGCGCCTGCGCGGTCGTTATTGACGGAGAAGCCTACAAAAATGTCGTCATCCGCGCCAAGGGCAACACCTCCCTCAGCTCGGTTGCCAACCTCGGCAGCAGCCGTTACAGCTTCAAAATCGAATTCGACCATTACGAAAACGGCAAGAGCTATCATGGGCTTGACAAGCTCTGCCTGAACAATCTCATTCAGGACAACACCTATATGAAGGACTATCTTGCCTACACGCTGATGGCTGGATTCGGCGCGGACGCTCCCCTTTGCAGCTTTGTCTATATCACGGTCAACGGCGAGGACTGGGGACTGTACCTCGCGGTCGAGGGAATAGAGGAATCCTTTTTGCAGAGGAATTACGGCAACCAGTACGGCGAACTCTACAAGCCGGACAGCCTGAGCTTCGGCGGCGGCCGCGGCAACGGCAAGGATTTCAGCATGACCGATTTCATCAATAAAAACAGCGACGACAGCGAAGAAACATCTTCTTCGGAATCGAAAAACACCAAATCCTTTTCAAAAAATTCCGGAAAAAGCCGTCCGCAAATGCCGGGGAATTTCAACCCCTTCAACACGGTATCCGGTTCGGACATGAAAGGTAAAAGCTTCGGAAAAATGGGCTTCGGCATGGGCAGCAGCGATGTGAAACTGCAATATTCCGATGATGATACGGATAGCTATTCAAACATCTTCAACAACGCCAAAACCGACGTCACCAAGGCGGACAAGAAGCGACTGATTTCTTCGCTGAAATCCCTATCGGAATATTCCGATATTGAATCGGTGGTAAATGTGGACGAAGTGCTGCGATATTTTGTGGCGCATAATTTCCTCTGCAACGGCGACAGCTACACCGGCACGATGATTCACAACTACTATCTGTATGAGGAAGACGGACAGCTTTCCATGATTCCGTGGGACTACAATCTTGCCTACGGCACATTCAGCGGCAGCAATGCCACTTCTTCGGTCAACGACCCGATTGACACCCCCATGTCAAACGATTTTAGCGACCGCCCGATGATGAACTGGATTTTGCAGAGCGCGGAATACACTTCGCAGTACCATGCGCTTTTCAGCGAATTTCTGAGTCAGTTTGATTTTGCATCGATGATTGAAAGCACTTACAATATTATCGCGGAATATGTGCAGAAGGACCCGACGAAATTCTGCACCTACGAGCAGTTCCAGTCCGGCGTGGAGACGATCAAGGAATTCTGCGAACTTCGCGCCCAAAGCGTCAGGGGACAGCTTGACGGCTCCATTCCCTCCACTGCCGAAGGTCAGACCGCGGACAGCTCCGCGCTAATCGACGCGTCCTCCTTAAGCCTCTCCGACATGGGAACCATGGGAAGCGGAGGCGGCGGCTTCGGCAGGGGCGGCAAAGACCGCAGAAGCAGCGAGACCGCCGACAGCAACGCTGACAACAGCGACGCAAAGGCTTCTCCCTCTCCCACGCCGCCCGAAAGCAGCGGCAGCGCGTCGGGCAATTCCGACAGGCAGCCGCCGAACGGCATGAACGGCATGGGCGGAACACCACCCGGCAACTTCGACGGTCAATTCCCCGGCAACTTCGACGGACAAATGCCCGGCAACTTTGATGGGCAGATGCCGGACAATCCGGACGGACAGACTCCTGCCAATGTCAGCGGCTCCGACACGACAGGTTTCCCCTTCAATCAGACCGGACAGCAGGAAGGCAATGAAGCATTGCTGCTGCTCGTGTCGGTGGCAGTGCTGATCGGAGGACTGATCTTTGCTATCCAATTCAGGGAAAGACGTCCGTAATAGACACTTATAAAATTCAGAAAAAGAACAATCGCTGCCTTCCACCCGCATTTCACGGGAAGAAGGCGGCGATTTGTTTTGCTTTCACTTCAGCACGTCGATCATCAGCTTCACGCCCAGCCGGAAGCCGATGATGAACATCTCCCGCTCTGACACCGAGGAGATGTCCGTCACACTTTCCGTGAGCTTTTCCAATTGCTCTTTTTGTTCATCCGACAGGGTTTCTCTCAATAAATCCTCGTTATATGCGGCGAGTGCTTTCAGCTTTTCAAATTCCGGTGTGGCTGTAATGCTGACTTCGTAGGGAGCTATGCGTCCGTAGTATAAATCTTCTATGATATTCATGCTGCTTTTCACCTAACCTTTCGCAACAACAAATATCACATAATCCTCCATAAGTCAAGTGGATAATACTCTCTAACAGAAAGAATCAATCTCACATTCCTCCCATCACCGGCCCGCCGCCCAACTGATGCTTCTTCCGTTCCTTCGGATAGTGGATGGTCGTGCAGTCCTCGATGGGTCTGTCCTCGTCTATGATGTCCATGAGATCAGCGACCAGATAGCCGAGAACAGCATCATAATCATTTGTATGGCTGCCGGTGTCAGTGAGATTAACATCAGGCGTTTCGTCGCTGTAGTAAGAGATTCCTTCTCCGCGGATAAATGCCTCGAAAATTCTTCTCTCATTCTCCCAGCCTGTGAGACAATATCCTTCGCCGCTGTATTCATTGTCAGTTCCGAATCCTGCGCCGCTCGTTTCAAATCCTTCTGGAGATTCGTTGAGGCAACGCTCATCTCCCGCTGAAAATCTCTGGTGTTCCGCTCGGACTCTTGGCTGTACTGCTCCAGAAGCGTCATCTGATCGTTTATGTGGCTGACCAGTTCTTCTTCCGTCGCTAACAGTCCGAGCGCGTCCAGAACATCCTTGAGCATCTCGATCTGCGTATGCTGTGCGGCGACCAAAGCTTTCCAGTTGCTTTCCGTCACCGTGACGCAAGGCTCGGTCTTCTCCGCCATCAACATCTGCCGCCGCGCCTGATCTTTCAGGTCCTGCGGCGATTTCTTTCCGTATTCTGAATTCAAATTCCATGTTTCCTTTCAAATATTTTGATTCGTGCAGCCTGAAGTCCCTGCACTTTTTACCGTCCGGCGTGGTGTAGGTGATGGCTTTTCGCTCGTCCGACCACCGCACCTGATAGCCGCTTTCCTCCATGATCTCGATGAAATTCTGCTTGGACTTGGCGTATTGCATTGCATCGTCTATGGCAATGGCGAGGGCAACTTTCCAGCTCTGGCACTTGTCAGCCGAGCGATACTCCGCTGCCGACATGGGCTTTACCTCTCTGCGAACAGGCACAACGACGGTCAATCCATATTCAAGACACAACTTATCTGAGGCATCACGGAGCTTTTGAATCTCATCTTTGTCCGCATGGTACTTGTTTCCCGTGTCCGAATTCACAGAATTGATGATGAAGTGGGAGTGAATATGCTTCCTGTCAACGTGAGTAGCCACCAGAACTTCGTAGCCCTTGAACTGTTCCGAGGCGAATTTCACGGCTATTTCGTGGGCGGTTTCGGGTGAAATGTCCTCGTCAGGGGAGAAGGATTGCAGCAGATGATAGAACATTCTGCCGCTGTCCTTACTGTAAAACAGCTTGGTACTGACGAATTCTTCGTAGCAGGATGCGGGAAGACAGTTGATTCCGCTGACCAATTGCCTCTCGCCGAGGGTAGTTTTTTCCTTTCTCTGACAGTAATTCAGGATGAAGGACAGCCCTGCGCGGCTCTGCATTTTCCTGTCGGAGATGAATTTAACCGTTGCCATCCGACCATCTTTTCCTTTCGAGCAGTGAGGATAGGCTCTGATTGACAGCGGCAACCGCCTGGGTAAGCTCAGACAAATTGATACACTTGACCCTACCCATGTTGGCAAGCGTGGTAAGCTGGTTGAGATTTCTGCCGATCGCCTTCTGCTGACGGAGGACTTCATCGAGTCCGTCGACCACAAAAATCTGTCTGCCGAGGCAGGCTTTCGTGACGTATTGGGTGAAATTCAGCTTGGATTTCGCCGCCTTCGCGTGGATTTTTATCAGATCGGCTTCGGATATTCTGATGGATAGTTTCTTGTTTTTCATAAAATAACAGCCTCCATTTTTTGAATGTTTGTCGATGAAAAGTAAAGTGGGTGTGGGCTTCCGCCCGCAAGGTGCATTCGACGGGCAAAGGCGACCAGCCTAAGACCTGTCGAATGCGTAGCTTGCTCTCTCCCCAAAGGAGAGAAAAATTGATAAACCGGACCCTTATCGCTTTGAAGGAGAATAATCGCCTTTCCCAAAAATCTCCCTGTGTGGCGTTTTAATAATCTGCGGGTACTTTTCCGCCAAACGAAAAAATATCGCTTGAATCGCCCGACAGGGGCTTTTCTGGGGGGGAGCAGACAGGCTCCTAAGAGTGACAGTAACTTTGGGCGTGACAGAAGAAGCGGACGATAAATTTTTACTGACACGCCCCGTAGATCAAGCATTGTAGGGGCTTGAAAGGCTTTTGACAGGTGGTAGTGCGACGGTAGTGACGGCAGTATTTTTACTGTCACTACTGTCACGCTCTGTGGTTTCAACCGTTTTCAGAATGATTTTTCGCCCGCGATGTGTTCGCTTATACTCGAATTTGATTCCCTGTTTTTCCAACTCATAGCCGTTGAGAATCAGTTCTCTCGTGACGCGATTGGGATAAAACACTTCGTCGCAGATACTTTTTAACGCTTCAATCAGTTCGGAAGCCGTCCCGATGAAGAAATGATTTCTCTGCATATAGACAAACACGGCAGAGAGAAAGGGATTGTCCTTCTCCTTCGTCCCGGCGGGTTCGTTGAGAGCAATCCAACGGTGAATGTCACTGTCGAACTGCAATTCGATTTCACGGTTTTCAATGTCCCTGCCGATGCAGTGCAGCACCGCCTTGCGGCTGCCTCTTTTCGACTCCAGCAGTACCATGCTCCCGTCCACACAGCCGCTGAGTCCCGTGCTGCCTGAGATCATATTGAACGGATCATCGTCACTGCTCTTGCGGGTGTGATGCACCAGCACAATAGCAATCTGTAAACTGTCCGCCAGATTTTTCAGCGAGGTCAGTTCCTTGTAATCGGAAACATAACCTATCTCTTCACTGCTGCGAACCATTTGGAGTGTGTCAATGAAAACCAGCCTGAGATTTTCGTGCTGCTTTTTGAAACACTCGATCTGTTCCTCCAGCCCGCTCCCGATTGACTCGGCGATAACCGCGAAATAAAGTTCGTCCGTAGGCTCGTCGGTGATCTGATACAGGCGATTCTGAATGCGCGTGAAGTTGTCCTCCAGACAAAGATAGAGCGCCGTCCCCCTCTTAGTTGACTGACCCAGAACGGGTTCTCCCTTTGCAACGCTCAGACCAATGTCAAGCGACAGCCACGATTTTCCGATCTTCGGCGCGCCTGCCAGAATGTAAAGTCCCTGCGCGATCAGACAATCGACGGCAAATTCAATCGGCTTGTAGACCGTCGTCATGATTTCTTCGCAGGATTTTGTTTCAAGTTCCTTTTTGATAATGTTTTCCTCTCATTCTTTGAAGTAATATTTTGGTTTTGAAAATCAATGCCGGCCATTCATTCTCTGATAATATGATAATATTTCCCATAAAAACAGTCAACAAATTCGCCGAAAAACTCTATTTTCAGAGCCAGATTCTCTATTTTTCAATTTTTTTACATACACACAATATTTGTTTACATTTTCCCGATTGACACGACCGAAAAAGTGATATAAAATAACATTAGACAACTCCGCAGGGAACGGAGAAAATACAATAGATTTGTCAACAGGCGTATTTCAGAACCACAAGGATATAAAAGCCGATCAACAGTAACGTGATATTTTTTTCGTGTTAAGAAAGTTATCGGCATTGATAAGAAATAAAGAATCTGTAAAAAATAAGCCGCTTACATAATGGACAAATCGCCTTTTAAAACTGAGCCTGACGGTTCGGCTTGTTTAAGTGCGGTTGCATTATGCAAGCGGCTGTTTGGTTTTCATTTTCAATGGAAGGGTACAAGTCAGCCGCACAAAAAAAGAAAGGGTGAGACTGAAATGAATGATATTTTGGATTTGAGTCCGAGTGAACGAGACGAGCTTCTAAACGAGCGACCGATATTTGAATTTACCGCCGTGCTGACCGATGACCGGATAGAGACGGAGTGCGGTAATTACCGCTACGGTGAACTGTTTGGGGGATTTCTGACATTCGATTCCTACGAATACGCGCAGGCTTATTTTGAAATGAGCGACGCGTATTATGAAGATCGCCAGGAGGATTATCAGGCAGCGGAACAGCGGGCGGAAGAACAGCTGTTCCGGATGCCGCTGTATCGTGATATGACCGAACGGAGGACAGCACTTTCCGCTCACCGCCGGCGTGACCCATACGCCAACCGAAAAATACACGAGACTATGTATGTGCAGCAGATGATACTTTTGAATTATCGCGGAATATTGATTGAAAGCGTTATTGACGCTGACGATGACAACGCCGGCAAGGAAAAAATGTACGGGCAATTGCTGAGCCGCTTCGGGGATGACGCTCCCGACGATCATTTCCACGAACCCTTCATGGCTTCAACCAAAACAGAATATAGGATCAGACAGTGTGACGACGGGACATTCCGGCATTGCCGCAGGCTGCAATTTCGTTCCCTGTTGGATTTTCTCTATATCGATCTCTATGAATCCATTGTAAGGAAATCCTATCCCAAGCCCTGCAAGCTGTGCCATAGCATCTTCTGGGAAGAAATGGGATCGGCTTATGAGTATTGCAGCAATGTCGCACCGGGCGAGACAGTGAAAACCTGCCGCGAGGTAGGCGCAAAAAAGGGATTCAAAACCAAGCTGAAAAACAATCCGATATGGATGCTCTATGACCGCGCCTACAAGAGATTTTACGCCCGAAGAATCAAGCGCACCATGACAGAGAGCGCGTTCGCCCAATGGCTGTATGATGCCCAGGAACTCCGCGACGAAGCCCTGAAAACCGGCATCGGCAATATCGACATAGAGGAATACCGGCGAAAACTCAACGAGGTGTAGCTATAGAGCCTATTTTTTGCATAGATAATGTGGCACAGCCTTTTCCTTGACTTCCCTCTCCCAGATTGGTATAATAAAAACATCCACCAGAGGAAAGGAAGATAATTCACCTATGCTTCAATACAAAATCGCCACCAGCGAGGACATCGCCGAACTCATGCAAATCCGGCTGGAAATGCTCAGAGAAGTCAATTTTTTACCCCCGGATTATATCTTTTCCGAAGATTTTTGTTCTTACAGCTGCAACTATTTTCTGAACGGACAGCACACGACAGTGCTTGCCATTGATGGAAAAATAAATGAACCAATCGGCTGCGCGACCTTGTGCTATATGGAATTCATACCGACCTTCTCCCATCCGACCGGAAAGCGTTCGCATCTGATGAATGTCTACACCGCTCCCGATTACCGTGGGCAGGGAATTGCCCGTCGCATGGTGGAAATGCTGATTGAAGAAGCGCGGCGCAGGGGCGTTACCGAGATCAGCCTTGACGCGACAACTTCCGGCAGACCGCTGTATAGGAAGCTGGGCTTTCAGGATTCCGAGGAATGTATGGTGCTGGTGCTGGCATGAGATGAACAGGGAGGGACAAGTCAATGCCTCAGATTATATTTATCGAAGGCGTGTCCGGCGTGGGCAAATCCACATTGGTGAGCAGACTCACGGAACGTCTGCGCGAACAGGGGTATTCCGTGAAAAACTGGGTGGAATTTGATTTCACCAACCCGATTGATTTTTACTGCACGGCGGTTGTTTCATCGGGCGAATATGAGGATTTGTGCCGACGCTATCCGGCAAGTGTGGAAGCATTGCGCCGCTATACTGTTGCCGCCGACGATGATATAAAACTTGTCCGCTATTACAACGAGGACACGCCGCTGTTTGAGCAGCCGCTGCTGTCGGAACTCTGGGACAGGGAATTCTGCTATGAACCGAAAAATCCCGTTCCGCTCAGCGATTACACGGGGGTTTATCAGGCGGTCTGGAGACAATATTTCTCCACGCCGGGACAGGAAACCGACTACCTGATTTTTGACGGTTCACTGCTTCATCACCCCATCAATGACATGATGCGCAACTATCACGCCGACAAGGAACAGATTCTCTGTCATATCCGGCAATTGCTCGGCGCATTGGGCAGTCAGGAGCGGACAATCTATTATCTGCGCACCGACGACATTGCCGCGCAGCTTACCAGAGCGCACGCCGATCGCGGACAGAATCCGCCGTCCGCTGAAGAGGTGGATTTCTGGCGGCAGCGGTACGAAAACGATCAGTTTGTGCTTCAATCGATTGATGAAAAAAACAAAATACTTGACGTTTCCCATAACGGCTGGAATAATGCCTTGGAAATCATTTTAGCTGATTTAGTTTAGTTCTCATTCAGGAGGAATGATTCATGAATAACAATCAACATTTTACAGAAGCAGACTGGAAGCTGTTCCGCAAAAAGATAGCCGTTTGGCAGGAAGCCTATATGGAGAAGCTGGTGCGGGAATATATGGATCTTCTGAGTGAAGACGGCAACCCAGCGGACAAATTCTGGGCTTTGGAAAAGAGAATCAAGAAGGATAAACAAAAGACCGGCGTTGTGGTGGATATGCGCCGGTCTATGATGATACAGAATATTCTTCAACTGCTGGGAGAAGGCGCGATTACGCTCGACGACCTTGACGGATTCAGCCATAAATTGCGTGAGGCAGTCGGATTTATCCGGAATCACGGAGGAATCTGAGAATGAAATTCTACTGCCACAATCCATTAGCGGGAATGATCGCTTGACATGCCATTTCCGCCGCATTATAATGGAATCGACAACACATAAAACAAAGGAGCTGTTCATCATGGCGAAAACTGTTTCAAAGGGTCATTGTTACCTATGCGGTAAGGAGCTTACCAAAACCACGGCCAAGCGTCATGTCCTCACGCACGAACCGGAGGATGACGAGGCGCAGGAGTGTATGCTGGTCAAAATTGAGGATAAATATGACAAGAATTACTGGCTGTACGTCGATATTTCACTGACTGCCACGCTGAAATCGCTTGACACCTTCCTTCGTGAAATCTGGCTGGAATGCTGCGGTCATCTGAGCGAATTTTCTTATGGCCCCTATCATGAGGAAATCGGTTTTACCAGAAAAATCTCTTCCATTCCGGAAGGAATTGTGCTGGATTATGAGTACGACTTTGGCACCTCCACCGATCTGAAAATTACATTCGTTGAATACACCTTGCGCCGAAAGCAGAAGAAGGCAGTCCGTCTGCTTGCCCGCAACATCGCGCCGGATTATCGCTGCGGCGTTTGCGGAAAGCCCGCCGAATATATAGACACCGAAGCCTATTATGATGAAGAGAATCCGTTTTACTGTCTCGATTGCCTCAAGGCAAAGGGGGAGGACGAAGAATTTGCCCTGCCGGTCGTCAATTCTCCGCGAATGGGCGTGTGCGGATACTGCGGCGAATTTGATACCTACGAATTTGACCCAGACAAAATCGGAAAATAACCGGATCTATCATTTACATATGGGATAGAATGAGTAAAGAGTGAGTGGAAATAATAAAAGACGGGGTGAAAAATAAAAATGCTCAATATCTATTTCGGGGATATGCCCGAAGCGATTTACAATACCAGCGTATATTTCAGAAATACGTATAAGGATAAATGGATCACCACAGAGCTTTCAAGGGAAATGATCCGCGACATTGACAAATCCGAGGTTCTCAGCGAAACACTGATACAGTCGCCGATTTTCGGACCGATGCCTCCCACACAGCTATCCGGCGGCGTGAAGACGCTCATGCTGATTGCCTATGACCGGAATCATATTTTCAATGCGCACAATTGCGGCGACAACTGCGCCAAATGGATATTGAAGATCGCTCAGATGCGCAAAGACAGAATCGTAATCAATCTGCGTCATCTGATGGATTTCGGTGAGGGTGAATTCAAGATCAGAGTGATGAACACCAACAAGATCGTCAGAAACATGGCGGAATTGACGCTGCAAGCCGTGGACTTTGTGTGAGGTGTCGTTATGAAAGGAAGCAAGCTAATCAGGATTTCCAACCGTTTTGCGAAGTATATGTTTGAACTGCGCCGAAATATCACCGTTGTTCGTGGAGACAGCGGAACGGGGAAAACAACACTTTTCAATATGGTGGCTGATTATACAAGAAACAAGGAACAGAGCGGCGTCAATATTTCCGCTCCCTGCCCGTGCGTCGCTTTGACAGACGTCAACTGGGAAGCGCAACTCCGTGATATTCATGAGAGCGTGGTGTTTATTGACGAGGATTCCAATCACAATTACCTCAGTTCAAAGGACTTTGCAAGGGCGGTACAAAATTCCGATAATTATTATGTTCTTATCACCCGTGAGAATCTGCATGATCTGCCCTACAGCGTTGAGGAAATATATGAAATTAAAAAAAGCGGTAAATATCATCTGTTCAGAAATATCTATAATAGTCAATTCGATAACGGATATTTGCATGATGAACAACCGACACAGCCTTTTAACGTCATTGTCACGGAGGACGCAAAATCAGGGTTTCAGTTTTTTCAGGCTGTTTTTGAAGACAATGAAACAGTGTGCATTCCCGCGGGAGCAAATTCCAACATTCACTCGGTTATCCGAAAGGACCCAGAAGGAAAAACCGTCGTCATTGCGGACGGCGCAGCTTTCGGTTCTGAAATCGACCGTGTGCTGAAACTCGAAAAATCGGGATTCCGTATCTGTCTGTACCTTCCCGAATCATTTGAATGGATCATTCTTCGTTCCGGCTTGATTGACGGAGTGGAGGATATTCTGGCGAGTCCGTCCGAATACATAGAAAGTCAGAAGTATCTTAGCTGGGAACGCTATTTTACCGCGTTGTTGACAGAGCAGACGCAGGACGGATATCTTGCCTACAGAAAGGCAAAGCTGAATGAAAACTATCTGAATGATAATGAGGTAGGAGCCATTCTCAGCGTGCTGCCGGAGGTCATCAGGCGAAAAAGAAAAACCATCTGATTCAGTACTCCCTGACAAACGGATATTCCACCCTCTCATCCAGCAAAGGCGCGTATGCCTTGACCTTGCGGAAGGTGTTGCCCAGCATTTCCCGCTCTCGGTAGGAACGCAGCCTTTCCATATCAAATTCCGCGTAGAACAAGCCTTCCGTTTCATCGTCGGCGAGAAGCAGAGTATTGTCAACACATTCGCCGTTTTCGTCCCAGCAGATTGGGCTGAACGCGCAGGAATTCCCCGCGTTTCGCCCGTTGGGATTGGCCATCGCAACGCCGCACATATTTTCATACGCCCTCGTGGAAAACGCCTGCACGCGCGGCTTCATGCTTTCGCAGTCGTTGGGGACGAGAATGATTTCCGCACCTTTGAGCATGAGAATTCTCGCACTTTCGGGGTATTCCCTGTCGTAGCAGATCATCACGCCGAGCTTCACGCCGCCGAAGTCGCACACCTTGAATTCATCGCCGGACGCAAGTACCTTTTCGTCCGCGAAATCGCAGGTATGCACCTTGGCGTATTTCATCAGAATCCCGCCGTTTTTGTCAATGACAAAGGCGGCGTTTTGCGTTTTTTCGTTTCCTTTTGTAATGGCTGTTGCCACCACGCCGATTTGCAGCTCCTTTGCCTTTTCGCAGAGCGGAAGAAGGTCAGCTTCGGATAACGCTTCGCTGTTGCCGATGGTCAGGTCATAGCCTGTGAGAAAACATTCCGGCAGAAGGAGAATATCCGCTCCGTTGCGCTTGGCTTCTTCCATCTTTTTAATGACGGTGGAAATGTTGTTTTGAATATCCCGATTGCGGGAACGCATTTGCAATATGGCTGTTTTGAAAATCATGTTGTTCTCTCTCCTTCACTTTGCGCCTATGTTTTCGGCTTAGACTTCGCGGTAAATTCATTCAAAAAACCCTGATCACCGCGACCGTTGCTGTCATTTCGCCGGTGAAGGCAAAATCGCGGCCTATCTGGTGCTTCATCAGCAGGGAAAGCCCTTTGATTTTTTCCTTCTCGTCACTGACAATTTCCGCAACGCCGCGTCCTATCACGGACGCAAAGGACGAGCCGTACATACAGGGCACTTCGCCGCCGGGAATCAGCTCCGCGTCGCAATCCAGTTCCACGCAGACATGGGGGTTATTGGCAATGAGTTCCAGCTTGTGTCCTTCTTTGGCACTGTGCATATAGAAGATAAGGCGGTTTTCCGTATACCTGAATCCGTGAAAGTGGAAAAGTGAGAAAGTTGAAAACGACGTAAATCAGGGCATTGGAAGCCCAAGAATAAAAATATAATATTCACCCAAAAG
>CACWOX010000053.1 GCA_902762615.1 uncultured Ruminococcus sp.
AGTGGACTGTGGAATATATGCTGACCACCGCTCCTTATCTCCATCTTCCTATTCTATTTCTTCGAGTTTATCGTGTCAACTTTTATTGTACTACATCAATCATAGGATGCTCGGTGGAAAGCTGCGGACTGACTATTTCCGGCGGCGACTGTCTGGGCGGCTTTATCGGAGTGCAGGCGAACAGCTACGCCATAGACTGTACCATAGACTCCGGCAGCACGATTAAAATGACTGCAACGGGAGACTGCATAGGCGGTTTCACAGGCAAGGCGCAGCTCGGCTCCTCCTTTGGCATGACGGATTATCTCAAAATGGACGCTTCTCTGTTAAGCACGGTCAAAGGAGTGCTGACAGGTGCGTTGAGCGAAAACAATTCCCAGGAACTGCTCGCGCTGGGAGGCGTTGCCCAGTCGGAAATGCTCGGCTGCCGTATCGACTGTTCTCTTACGCTGACCACTGACGGCAGCAAAATCGGCGGCATGATCGGTTCGGGCGAAGCGGTATATATAGGCAATTCATCCGATATCACAGAGCTGAATAAATACAAAGATGGCAAAGTGGAGATTCCTGCCACTCTGAACCGTCCCAACACGATAGCGTCTGTGAAAAAGGTGCAGGCAGGCACGAGCTTTGCGGGAGGCGCAGCGGGACACCTCGTTTCAGCCAACACGGGCAGTCTGCTTGGCGATACGCTGGGTCTGAAATCCTACCTCGGATTCCACATCTCCGATGTTACGATCAACGGTGTATCGGACGGATATGAGGTACAGGCGGATGTCAATTACGCGGGCAGCGCCATCGGTTTTGCCATCGGCGGCGACGCGGAGAACGTGACCGCCAATCATCTCAAGAGCGTCACCGCTTATAATCACGCCGGCGGCTTTGTCGGCACCACGGGACCAGACAAGGTAGTCGGCGGCAACGGTCTTGACCTTAATCTGCTGGGACTGAGCGTCCTCAAAATCAACAACCTGCTTGGCATGACAAGCGGTATTCACACAAATTACCTCGACTGTACCGTCAATGGCATTGAATCAGGCTTTACGGTGCAGGCGACAGGTACGCGCAAGGACGACGACGAGGATACGACCGACTTCACCGCAGGCGGTTTTGCGGGCGACACCACCAGCATAACAATGACCAACTGCAAGGTAAACAATTTGCGGAGTGCCACAGCCGACGACCGATACGGCATGGCGGGCGGCTTTGTGGGCTATTCCTCGGAGGGCAGTCTTTCGGGCGTGTCAGCGGAGAAGGACGAAGGCTCGGCTGCCATTGATTTAAGCCAGCTGCTTCAAGTCGAAGCAGACCTGATTCCTACTTACAACAACTGCGAAGTCACCTATGCAGACGGCGGTTTTGTTCAGGCGAACGCTGCCGGAGGCTTCACAGGCGACTTCCGCAGCGGTACGGTGAACACAGGTATCGACCAGCCTTCGGAAGACAACAGATATGCGGTTCACAATATAGACCACGTTCTCGGCGGCACATATGCCGGCGGCTTCGGCGGCAAGGTGTATTCCGGCGCTCTGCTGCGCGACGGCGGCAGCGGACTCAGCCTTTTAGGCGGAATTGCCGACGTGGACATAACGGGTCTTGCCAATCTTACGCAGGCATACATCCCCATCATCAAGTACGCGGGCGTTGACTCGCCGAACGGATTTTCCGTCATGGCAGCGTATATTGATGATCCGGAGGCGGCTCCTGCTCCCTCTAAAGCAGGCTATGCCGGAGGCTTCATAGGCTACGGCAGCGGTTTGGAAGTTTCCTACAGCCATGTCAATGCCCTGAGAAACGGCAAGGTCAGCGTTCCTGCCAATCTGGAAGAAAAAGACGGCGGCGCTTACATGAGCTTTGAACCCACATATTCCGCCATTCCTTACGCCGTTGCAGGCGCACGTTATGCCGGAGGCTACATCGGGTATATGAATGTCGGCTCCGCGACAGCCCTTGGGGACGGTCTGAAGGTGCTGGGGGAAAATCTCGGCATCAACGACGTGTTGAGGGGTCTTGACGTGGTCGTTTCTACCGTTGAACATTCCAATGTATACGGCAGACCGGGCGGCTATTCGGTTCTTGCCTCAAGCCATGTCAACCTCGGCGACGGCAAATACGACGAGGCGGGCGTCGGCTACGCCGGCGGCTTTGCGGGCAAGATGCTCGGCGCGCACATTCAGGACAGCAACGCGGAGAATTTCGCCTACATCATAGGTGAAATCGCGGCAGGCGGCTACGCGGGCGAAATGCTTCCCGGTGACGTTGCCGATCTGCTGGATTACTCTTCGTCCGAGGGCGGATTGAAGGATCTGCTCAGCACGGTTCTGAGCACCGACGATATGATTTCTCTGGTACAGTCGTTTGTTCCCACAATCTACAACAGCCGCACGACCTGCATTCCCTGCGGCGGTGCGGTGAGAGCACAGAGCCTTTCCACCAATTACATTGCGGACGGCGACATTCTCGCGGTACAGCGCGGCTTTGCCGGCGGCTATATCGGTCACGGAGCTGCGGCTCAGATCTGGGGCAGCAGCAATGCCGCATGGGCAAAGGAAGAAGAATACACCGGATCGAAGCGCAACTGCGACGCCATTCGCATTCGCTCTGTCTACGGCGCGGAATACGCCGGCGGCTATGTCGGTCTGCTGGAAGCCGGAAGCACAGCGAAGGCGGGCAATCTCAGCCTGCTCGGCGGATTTGTCCAAGCCTCCAACCTGCTTGGCGCTCTGAATGTTGTTTATCCCACCATTGAAAACGCCAGCGTCTACGGTCCGCTTGAAAAGACCGAGCTCGCCACTTGGAACGCATGGAAACAGTATGTCGGACAATACGGCGGATTTGCCTCGGAGCTTTCCAAAATAGGTACACTATCCGACCAGGAGCAATTGGACGAGGTGCTGGAGCAATTTATCTACGGATATCATGTTGTCGCCGGGCGCGACGAATATGAACCCGGCGCAAATACCTCGATGTGCGGCTGTGCCGGAGGCTATGCGGGAGCCATGTACAGCGGCGTGATCCGCTACGGTACGGCAAACAACGCAAAGCTGGTCAGAGCGATGCGTTCCGCCGGCGGCTTTGCGGGCGAAATGATGACAAAGGGTCTTGCGGAGTTCGGCAGCGTGAATCTGCTGGGTCTGGGACTCGACCTCGGAGGACTGCTGAAAACGGCTAATGTTCTGGTTCCGGTCGTATTTGAATCCGGCGTCACAGGTTATCAGAACGGATTGATTGTCCGCGCCGAAGGCTTACCTGCTGCCGATATTGTCACACAGGAAGGCAACAGTCAGTCCGTAAAGACCGTCAACACTGACTGCGGTATGGCTGGCGGCTTCGTCGGCGTATGCTGCGGCGGTCAGATAGGCAATCGCAGCGACGGACGCATCAATTTCAAGGTGCAGGATCCTGAACAAGGCGCATGGGTCAGAAACCTCAAAACTGTCACAGGTACAAACAACATCGGCGGCTTTGCCGGCAAGACCTCCGCGGCTTCTGTTGCCAATGCGGATGATTCACAGGCAAGCAACGGGTTTGTTCAAGGCTTGCTTGACAGTCTTATAGGAAATCCCTCACAGCTCGTGGACGCGCTTGACGCGACGGTCACGGTCATAGGAAAGGCGGAAGTCACCGCCGCCAAGCCCGAATGGGGCATTGTGGTGGACGGCGAGTATAAGGACGGCGAAGAAACAAAATACGCCTCCTGCGCCGGCGGCTTTGTCGGCTCGACCGAAGCGACAGTATTCGGCAACAGAAGCATTGAAGAACGTACGCTCACAGTCAGCAATCTGCGCGGTGTTTCGGGCGGCTGTTACGCCGGCGGCTTCTTCGGACTGGCACAGGTCGGCAGCGTGGCGGAGGTGGGCAGCAGCGATTCCACAACCAACGTGCTTGGTCTGATTCAGGCGGGCAATGTGAGCCTGCTCGATGTATTCCGCACCTACATCTCCCATGCGACAGTGACAGGCGTGAATGACGGAATCACGATATTCGCCAACGACAGGTCGAGTACAGGCATCATGAGCACCTATCAGGAAAGCGGTGCGGCAGGCGGTTTTGGCGGCGGTCTGATGAACGGAACTGTCGAGAATTCCTCCGTCAGCGACCTCAATTTTGTTCAGTCGCCCAATTATTCCGGGGGCTTCATCGGAATGTGCGGCACAAGCAGCGGCATAGGCGTTGACGACGTCAAGGCGGAAGGCGACGAGTCTCAGGCAAATCTGCTCACGGCTTTGGGACTTGATCTGTCCACCAACCCCCAGCTTCTCAATGTGGTCGGTTCCACCGTTACCAACTGTTCGGTTAGCGGCTTCGACAACGGTTTTATTGCAAGAACCACCAATATTCAGGCTCCTAACGACGATGTGACACAGGCTGACCTGAAAGGCTCCTGCGCGGCAGGCTTTGTCGGTTTTGCCGATATGGCACACATCGAGGACAGCAGCGTGACAGGCTTCAAGTATGCTAAGAGTCCCCAGACAGCAGGCGGTTTTGCCGGCAGAACAGCAATGAATTATCTGGTTGACGTTGATGTCAACTCTGAACTTACCGGAGTTGTGGTGGGCGTAATCAATGCACTGGTCAGAGCGCTTTATCTCAAAGAGGCGCAGCAGGCGGATGTGGTCAGTCTCGACGGCGAATACGCCGGTCTTAAACTTTTGTCCGACGGGGACCTGCTTTATGTCAACCTTCTCGGCTTGCAAATCGGCGCGTCGCTTTGCAAAAACGACCCCGAATACAATCAGGACGCGGTCATCGTTACAATAGGTTCCTCCACCATCAAGCTGCCCTGTGACGATGAAAACGGTGTCGGCGATTCTCCTGATATTTCCATCACCCTCATCGAGGGCAACCGCACCGATATAAAGAACTGCTTTGTCAAGGGCATTGCCGACGGCTACAATGTATATGGCGGCGGCGCCGATGACAATCATGACGGCACCGATTCTCTCGGGTACGCCGGCGGCTTCATCGGCTACAACGACGCGGGAATGGTCTCCGACAGCTATACGGAGCTTTGCGACGTGATACGCGGAACGACAAATGAAGAGGAGCAGTCCTTTATGACAGGTCCGTTCATCGGATACACAAATCCCCGCAGCAGAGGAACCTCACTGCTCGAGGACAACGACAACAGATTCAATATCTACCGCACGGATAACGGCGGATACACCAAGACCGACGACGCGGAAGGCACCAAGATTGCGGACGCGGCGGAGGAAAAGGTCATCGTCAACGGCGAATCCTGCAACAGATACGAAGCAAAGCATCTCGGCACGGTAAAGACGCAGGGTGATCTGAAAGATGCTGTGGAAAGCGGTGGCAGCGTGGAGAACAGAGAGCTTCTGGCATATGTCTCTCCTGCAATGGCTGTGCTTATGCTCAACATACCTCTTGATGACAACGGCGCGGGAGATACGCCTATTACAAGCGATCTCAAGGATCCTTGCGACGAGGAATTTGACCTGACCATTAACAAGGTGTGGAAAGACTTCATCTATCTTGGTTCCAGACCGGAGAGTATAAACGTCACGGTGGCACTGGTTGAATTTGGTGCGACTCCTCCGGATGAAATGATTACCTGCGGAAGTACCGAGGGCAAGACGGTCGTCAGCACGAAGACACTGACGCTTGACAATTCCGGCGGCAGCGTGTGGAGCACGACGTGGAACGGTGTGCTCGAAGATCAGCCTGTCGCTGTCAGAAAGACAACCGGCGACAGCGAGACAGTGGTGTATTATCAATACATTGTCAACGAGGTCGAATTCGACAATTACAAAGCCTACTACGATGTCGATCAGGCTTCCTCCACGGCAAAGATCATCAACCGCTACACAGGTCCGATTATTCCCGCTACAGGCGGCACAGGCGTGCTAATGTTCTACGCTGCCGGCTCATTCCTGCTGATCAGCGGCGTTATGCTGCTTCTTCTCCGCAGAAAGCCCGGCGCGAAAAAGAAGGCAAGACAGCTTGGCAATGCTGACGTTGAACTTGATCTTTCAGACTTCTCCGACTTTATAAAGTATATTAAGAAATAAGGTAATTTGACAGAATAAGGAGAGTTTTCGTTATGAAGAAAATCTTAGAACCATTCCTCATTATAATGATCATACTGACGGGGCTCTCCTTGTTCCTCTACCCTGCTGTCAGCAATTTTATCAGCAAAAGAAACAGTTCAAAGGCAATTGACAGATATTCTGAAACGGTTAGCGTGATGCAGAACGAAACGGAACTGGCGAAAGCGCAGGAATACAATGCTGCGCTGTATAAAAGCAGCATTGATTTTGAGCCGACATCAGTTTCGCAGTCAGATTACGATAACACGCTGAATATAACCGGGGACGGCATGATGGGATATATTGACATTCCGAGAATAAGCTGCCGTCTGCCGATCTATCACGGCACAGATGCGAAAACACTGGAGAGCTACATCGGACATTTGCCGTCAAGCTCGCTGCCTGTAGGCGGTGAAAGCACCCATTGCGTGCTGACAGGTCACACCGGTCTGCCCAGCGCGAAGCTCCTCACCGATCTTGATTCCATGCAGGTTGGCGACTTCTTCACATTGACCGTACTTGACCACAGCTTCACCTATGAGGTGGAGAGCATTACCGTGGTAAAACCCGACGAAACAGAATCTTTCCGCATACTGAGCGGACAGGATTTATGCACACTGGTCACTTGTACCCCTTATGGAATCAATACGCACAGGCTGCTTGTGCGCGGACACAGAGTAGAGGACGCGGTTCCGGACGCAGTCGTCAGCAGCGAATCTTTCGTCGATGTGCTGCTGAACAATCCGATCATGACAGCTCTTGCGGCGCTTCTGATCATACTGATGCTGGCATATGCAGTCACACGAATAAACAGAGAACGATGAAATATGGAGAGAAACAGAGGCGATAGAACCATGAAAAGAATAAAAACAGGCATTTCAATTATAATAATGCTGGCGGCGTTCCTGTCGGTCTTTGCACTGAATGTTGCGGCTTCTCCCGATTCGATTCAGCCAATAGATACAAGCAAAAAGGTGACGCTGACCCTACAGTACTTATACAACGAGCAGCCCATAGATGGAGCGGAGTTCAGGCTCTATCGAGTGGGCGACGTGACTCGAGCAGGCGCATTCAAAGTCAATTCGCCGTTTTACGAGGTGTATGACCCGAATGACGAATGGAAGGACGTTGTCTCCAAGATGCTCCAGCAGGTGAAAGTCAGGGAGGTAGACCCTGTTCGGGTCAAAAATACCGACAGCAACGGTGTAGCCGTCTTTCAGTCCGAGGAGAACTCCCCGCTCAAAACAGGTCTTTACCTTGTTGAGAGTATACCGCTGGAATTGGAGAATGAGGACGCATACATTGCAACTTCATTTCTCGTGATGCTGCCGAGCTTCGTGGGCAGCAACCATGACGGCGTGCAGCAGGTGTGGAATTACGACGTAATTGCTGCGCCAAAGGCGAGATATTCGGGCAACACAACTAAGAAAGACCCTATCCTTCCACAGACAGGGGTACTCTGGTGGCCGGTTCCTGTTCTTGCGATAGCAGGTTTTTGTATATTCCTCTTAGGCATTTTTATCGGCAGGAAAAAGAAGAGAATTTCAAAGAAAAAATATTCAAGCAGCGGCGCAATGCTTATCATGGGAATCCTCTGCGTTTCAACAGCACTCTGTCTGGTGCTGTACAACGGTTGGGATAACATGAGAGCGGGTTCAGACGCTTCTGATGAATGTGCAAGTATTATGCGCATTATGCCTGATCCTTATAAGGAGGTTGACGGTAAATCGCAGGGGGACAAAAATTCTCCTGTCGATATTACCGAGATGCCTGTAAAAAGAGTGCAGGATAACGATTTTTCGGCGATTCTGAGCATTCCGTCACTTTCTTTGGAACTTCCCGTGCGCGACAAGTGGAGTTATCCAGGACTGCGTCGTTCACCTTGCCGCTATACAGGATCGGCGTATACCGACAATTTGGTGATCTGCGGACACAATTACAGCGCACACTTTGGAAATCTCAAGCGCCTTACAAAAGGCAGTGATATTGTTCTCACCGCTATGAATGGCGATGTGTTCAGCTATAAAGTGGAGGAACTCACAGATCTTTCTCCCACAGACATTAGCGAAATGACCGACTCTGAATACGATCTGACGCTCTTTACCTGTACAATCGGAGGCGGTAAAAGAGTTACCGTCAGGTGCAGACTGATCAACCTTGTTCCCCATGACCCGCGTACTGTTTCTTCAGAGTATGTGCTATTTTGATATATCACGCTCATCTACCCATTCTGGTTGACATATCTATTGCAATTAGATATAATAATAGATGTATATTGATTAGATGTGAAGCGATGACAATGACGGCTGTTGCTGACCGTAAGCCGTCCAGTTTTGAAGAAGGAGAAACAAATGAATCATGGTCATACACGAGCTTGGAAATCCATCGGCTGACATTGTTCTCGTACAGCCGGTGGACGAACACGACCTTGCCTTGATCGAAAATGAGATAAAGATTATCGCTGAGAATACCACTGATGCATTCAGACTGATCGCTGTTGAGGTTGACAAATGGAATTCTGACCTGTCTCCGTGGAAATCGCCTGCTGTATTAGGCAAGGAGGATTTTGGAGACGGCGCTGAGAACACGCTTGCCAATGTGAGAAAGCTCTGCGAAGACAAGAGCAAAACATATCTCATAGGCGGATATTCTTTAGCAGGTCTTTTTGCAATTTGGGCTGCCTATCAGACTGATATGTTCAAAGGCGTCGCAGCGGCTTCCCCTTCGGTTTGGTTCCCAGGATTTCTGGATTATATGAAAGAACATGAAATCCAAAGCCGCATTGTTTATCTGAGCCTTGGAGATAAAGAGGAAAAGACACGCAATCAAGTGATGGCAACAGTGGGAGTGCGGATGCAAGAAGCCTATCAGTGGTTGAGTAACCACGGCATAACTTGTGCTCTTGAATGGAACGAGGGCAATCATTTCAAGGATGCCGACATCAGAACTGCCAAAGCATTTTCATGGGCAATGAATCTACTGTAATCATGCAATGATTCGATAAAAACGCACTTAAAAATAATACCGTCCGGAGATGATCTGAAGAGATTCTCACGGGCGGTATTTTTTATCTTTATTTATCTGTGTATCTCGTTAAGATTTTATACGCAATTTTTCGTCAATTTGCATAGCTCGTGTCCATTGGTATGTGTAAAGACTTTTTTGGGGACAATTCATTGACGAAATAATAGATTGCTTTTTTAACCGAAATATTTGCTAAATATAATTGAACTGAAAAGTGTAATACCTTTTGTATACATCTCTTTCAATTCATCCCATGTCAGCGCGGTGCCGAGGGCGGCGAGAAGAAGGGCTATCAGCAGGACATAAACGAGCCAGTTAACAGATGCCTTGGTGAATCGTTCAGCACCTTCGACTGCTCCTTCGGCGGCTGATCTGACAATGCGCTTGCCTTTTTCAACCAACCAGCCGGAAATACTGTAGCCGTTATCTTCCATCTTCGCTTTTTTCATGATTTCTTTGCTTACCTTATCTCGTTTACGCCTGTCAAAACGCTCAAGAGCCCGGGTCATGCGATTAGCCATGGATTGGATGATCTCCTCATCCGGTTCCCTGCCATAAGCCATTTCAAGAGGTAGCACATCAACGCTTTCAGGATTGATCACCTTGCGGATATCATTTTCCTCATATCCCTCAAACCGAATGGGAATAACGGGTATTCCCCTGTCTTTCATGGCTTTCAACTCTTGCTGAATAAATGGCGATTCGTCAACGCAGTCGCTTATGATAAAAATGTCAAGGTCGGTAATGCTGTACAGCTCATCAATAAATGAATAATCGTAATCCACATTTCGGTCAAGAATCAGGTCATAACCGTCGCACTGACTAACCTTTTCGATGCTTTCATCGAGCAGTTTTTTTACCTTGTCAATATAGACAGCACCCGTATTGTGTTTGTAAGTAATAAACACGTTGATGATCTTCTGAGTGTCCGCTGTTTTTTTACTCATTTGCTTTACCTCCGTTTGTCGAACTAATACTATAAATTACTATAACACATTTATAAAAAAATAATCAATACTCTTGATAAAATAAATAAATTCTGTCTTAAAAATGCAGTTGAAGACAGGAAATGATGAAGGTGTTTTCACTTTTCCAGCGGATAAAATACCGTTTGCCCGTCAGCAACGGCATAAATCCAAAAATGGGTCGCCCACATTTCCGCTTTGCTTGATTGATCTTCTTTTGTCATTATATCATGCTTTATTCCGTTTTGCAATATGATAATAAGATTCTCACAAAATGTACGGACAAGACATATCAATTACTGCAACAATGAATTGAATATAATGCAAACCAACTATTTCACTATAATTATACGTTTTTGTTATAAAATGTTGGCTAAATTTTTTACAATTTGTTCCTGAATTTTTTGTAGTGATCATGTAAAAATGAGGTATAATAAAAATAAAAAACAGGAGGCTTTACCATGTCCAACAGAATTATTTTAAACAATACTTCCTATCACGGAAAGGGTGCTATTCAGGAAATTCCCGCCATTGCCAAAGCCAAAGGTTTCAGGCATATTTTCGTATGCTCTGATCCCGATCTGATCAAATTCGGGGTGACCGCAAAAGTGACAAGCCTGCTCGATGAAGCGGGAATTCCCTATACCATCTATTCCGGCATCAAGCCCAATCCAACCATAGAAAACGTCAAGGAAGGCGTGGAAGCATTCAAGGCTTGCGGTGCGGATTCCATCATCACCATTGGCGGCGGTTCTTCTATGGACACCGCGAAGGCAATTGGCGTCATTATCACCAATCCCGAGTTTGAAGATGTCCGCTCGCTGGAGGGCGTTGCGCCAACCAAAAATCATGCGGTTCCCACTATCGCGGTTCCCACCACAGCAGGCACTGCGGCAGAGGTGACGATTAACTATGTGATTACAGATGTTGAGAAAGAGCGTAAGTTTGTCTGTGTAGACGAACATGACATTCCCGAATTTGCCATCGTTGACCCCGATATGATGTCCTCCATGCCAAAGGGCTTGACCGCCGCCACAGGTATGGATGCACTCACTCACGCGATAGAAGGATATACAACAAAAGCCGCGTGGGAAATGACAGATATGTTCCATCTGGAAGCCATTAAGCTGATTTCCGCCAATCTTAGAGGTGCCGTCGAAAATGTACCTGAGAACCGGGAAGGTATGGCATTGGCACAATATATTGCCGGCATGGGCTTTTCAAACGTAGGATTGGGAATCGCTCATTCCATTGCGCATACGCTTGGTGCACACTATGACACACCGCACGGCGTTGCCTGTGCCATGATGCTTCCTATCGTTATGGAGTACAACCAGGAATGCACCGATGAGAAATACCGTGAGATTGCCCGTGCAATGGGCGTCGCAAATGTGGATGCCATGACACAGGAGGAGTACAGAAAAGCCGCGGTTGATGCCGTTAAGCAGCTTTCTCATGATGTGGGAATTCCTGAAAAGAATGAAAAAATCAGAGAGGAAGATCTGGATATTCTTGCGGCGGACGCTTACGCAGACGCTTGCCGTCCCGGCAATCCCAGAGATACCAGCATAGAGGAACTGAAAGAGCTTTACCGAAAGATAATGGCATAAAGAATTCTTTCTCAGTCAATCCTATTCTCATATAGCATTATCAAAAGGCACAGTCGTTTTTTCGACCGTGCCTTTTTTGTCTCACTTATTTTTCTTATTTTTCACTGCGCTGACGATTCACTCAATTTTTTAACCGCTCCGACTGGACATACCTTTCTGCAATTCCCACAGTGCAGACAATTCTCCTGCAAAATCTTCGCTGACACATTGCTGAAGTCAATGCAACTCTGGGGGCAAACGTTTTTACAGCTGCGGCATCCGATGCAATCGCCCGTTGAGATATAATATCCTTCAAGTTTGGGTTTCGCATCTCCAATGACAAACGACGCACGCTCAATCGGCTTTTTTGAGAGATCAAACCACTCGCCGGTGCCTTCATACAGCTTGAACACAGTCAATGCCTCCTGAGCTTCGGCAGTAGGATAGATTTTTTTAATGTAGGAATTCTTTGCAAAGAGTGACGGAAGCATATCGCCCCCGATTTCCCTGACTTTCCCCCTTACCGATACAGCTACGGAGTGCATGGTGTCCTTGCCTTTCATACCTGTCAGAGAAATATAGCCTCTCTTTATCAATCTGTCATAAAAGCTCTTTCCTTTGGCGGTGAGAAAGTACAAGCCGCCGTCATCATAGTCCATGATGTCCACCGCGCATGTGACGGGCAAGCCGTCTTCGTCAACTGTTGCCACAACTGTGGTATGGATTTCGCGCTGCAAATATCTCAAATAATCGTTGGTTGTCATATCAAACACCTCTATAGAACGCAGAAAATCAAAAGCGAAAACTCCTATTCAGCGTGTGCCTTGTAGTCGTTTCCCCATTTTTCCATTGTTTTAATGATGGGACAAAGCGATTCCCCCAGCTCACTGAGTGAATATTCCACTCTTGGAGGAACTTCGGCAAAAACCGTCCGGTTGACAATGCCGTCGGCTTCCATCGAGCGAAGACTGTCAGTGAGCACCTTTTGGCTGATGCCGTCGAGGTCTTTCATCAGTTCGTTGAATCTCCATGGACGCATCATCAGATTCCTGATGATCAGCAGCTTCCATTTACTTCCTATAAGAGCCTGTTCAGAATCTCCGCGTGTGCGGATGGCGAAGCCAGATTTTTCGCCAGATGAAGCCAAAATCGCAGGCAATACTTTGTGTATTAACGAGAATAATCGCAGGCAATACTTTGTGTATTAACGAGAATTTTGGCAAAATATGGCGGGAAAGATGCAAGCCAGACGTGCGTGGAGAGATTCTGAACAGGCTCTAAGGCTGACGGTGGTTGCCACAGGGCAGTTCGGCAATTCGTCTTTTCGTTTCATACGTGATATCTCCATTTTTTAATATTACACTCGAAAATAAATGTTACATTTATATTTTAATGCAGCACCTATTACAGATCAATATACACATGGCAATATTTACAAAAAAATCACATATATTCAATTTGAATTGAAAGCAGTGATTTGTCCAATAGTTTCTTTTAAGGTAACTTACGGTTACTTTAAAGTAACTGGGTAATAAAAAAGTGCGTACTTGCGCAGCTTACTGAAATGGCTATAATAGGAATTGCAGGAGGGAGGCTTTTTAAAGCCGACCGAGCGAGATGCATTTTGATGTACATTAGGCTTGGGCGAATACAAATATAGTGCCATATCAAGATTTGCCTTGCCCCGAGTGGAGAAAAAATTTGCCTGTTCAAATTGGCAAATTCCTTGATTTAGGCAGCTTTTCATGTTTCACAATGCGGCAACTGCTTTGAAAAATGTCCGGTACAGGCAATCCAAAGGCTGTAAAGGAGAATGATTTAAATTGCAAAAACCAATGAAAGCTGTTATAATAAAAAAACAACAAAGGGCTGTGACGTGATCGGGACAACCCACAGACAGTCCAAACTGCCATTGCTGCACGAATCAGCCTGCGATGAATACGTATTGGACGACGGCAGTCTGCGCGGTAAGGTGGTCGGTGTGACAAAAGCGCTGGAACTCATCGGCATCAAAAACCGTAAAGGACACCATCAGGAGCGTGGAGCAGGGCGCTATCGTCTGCCATGCGGGCGTATTGGGAAAGGTCTACGAATGGAACCATTTTGACCCGATCAAGGATATTCCCAACGGCGTCTGCCTGACGGGTTTTTACAGCAACTATCCAAACGCAAAAACGATACAGGATATATTCAGCTTCATGGAAAAGCATCACCTCTCCCCTATCATCGGTGCGTCGTATGATTTTGCGGATATCCGCAGCGCCTGTATCGCACTCGATGAAGGTAAGGTAAACGGTAAAATTATCGTGAGGGTAGAATGAACAACAGAAAGGCGGCTACAACAAATGAACCTTGGTAAAAATAACTCGGCAAACAACAACCTTCAGCCCAACGGCTATCAGGAAACCATTCAAAAAGGGGTGGCGTCTTTGTGGAATTTTAACGGAACGATTTCTTACGGAACGGGTAAAAAGGAAGAATCCATTGCAAAACTCAGGAAGGAAATCGCAACGGCTGACGCCATTGTCATCGGCGCCGGAGCAGGACTTTCTACTTCCGCCGGATTCACCTACAGCGGTGAACGCTTTGACAAATCCTTTTTCGACTTCTCTGAGAAATACGGCTTTGAAGATATGTACTCGGGCGGATTCTATCCGTACCCGAGCAAAGAGGAATTCTGGGCGTACTGGGCAAGGTATATCTATATTAACCGATACATGGACGCGCCGAAGCCGGTTTACAATGATCTGTTTCAGTTGGTAAAGGACAAGGACTATTTTGTGATTACCACCAATGTGGACCATTGTTTTCAAAAGGCAGGCTTTGATAAAAAGAGACTGTTCTATACGCAGGGAGATTACGGTCTGTTCCAGAGTGTCAATCCGGCGATTCAGGAGACCTTTGACAATGAGGACTGGGTTATCCGTGCGATTGAGGCGCAAGGCTTTGTCAGGAACGTCGATGGTATCTATGATATCCCCTCGAATAAAAAGATATTGATGTCCGTTCCGTCGGAATTGGTCCCTGTGTGTCAGCTTGACGGAAGCGACGTGACAATGAACCTGAGAGCAGACGACAGCTTCGTTGAAGATGCAGGCTGGCACAGGGCTTCCGCTGCCTATTCTGATTTCCTTCGCAGACATGAGAATCTGCATGTATTGTATCTGGAATTGGGCATAGGCTCCAACACACCCGTTATTATTAAATATCCCTTCTGGCAGATGACTTATGATAATCCAAACGCCGTATATGCCTGCCTGAATTATGACGGCGCCTGCTGTCCCCGTCAGATTAAGGAGCGATCCATTTGCATCGGCGGCGATTGCGGCGAGGTCATTGCAAAACTGCGTTCATCCCTCGACGGTTGATGCGTTAGTATGAGCTGTTTGATACAGCTGTTTTCTTAAAGTATTCAAATACAGCTCATAGAGTTGGCGGTGCTTTTTTATCACCACATCGAGAATGATTCCACAGATCCAAAGTAAAATCGCAAACATGGCAATAACGCCTGAAACGATAAGGGTGGGAAAACGCGGAACCAATCCGGTTTGAAAATACTCTAAAAGCACCGGTATGAACAGTATTAACGACAGCGCCCAGAGAATGGCAGAAATAATGCTAAAAAAAATGTAAGGCTTATACTCCTTGAAAAGCATAACTATTGTCTTTAATACCCTTATCCCGTCTGGAATTGTATTCAGCTTGGAATGACTGCCCTCCGGACGGTTGCGATAGCCTACAGGTATTTCCTTCAACAGAAAATTCTTGTCAAGCGCGTGAATTGTCATTTCCGTTTCAATTTCAAAGCCCTGTGAGAGAATGGGCATTGATTTGACGAAAATCGGACTGAACGAACGATACCCTGTCATGATGTCCTTTACATGACTGTGAAAAAGATGATTAATCAAAAACCGCACCGCTCTGTTGCCGATATTGTGAAACGGTCGTTTGTTTTTTTTGAAATAGGTAGAGGAAAGCCTGTCGCCTGCTGCCATATCAGCTTGTCCGCTGAGAACGAGATCGGCAAGCTCGCGGGCGTTTTCGGCAGGGTATGTGTCGTCTCCGTCCACCATAATGTAGCAGTCGGCGTCAATATCACGAAACATACTCCTTATTACATTGCCCTTGCCCTGTCTGTATTCACGCCTCACAATCGCTCCGGCTGCCGCCGCGATTGCCGCAGTTCCGTCTGTCGAATTATTGTCATAGACATATATGTCCGCTTCGGGAAGAGCCTGCCTGAAGTCGGAAACAACCTTTCCTATGGTTTTGCTTTCATTATAACACGGTATCAGAACGGCAATCGTTTGACGAGACATTGACTACACCTTCCCTCTTAATAGTTACTACAGTGTCATTACAGCCAAATACGGAAAACAGAAAAAATAGCATCAGCATATCTGAACTTCCTGCTGAACTTTCACCGAACCAACGGTTCTGTGGATAGTGGTTTGAGATTCAATAAGGAAATTATAATAGAATAGCATGAAATTGTCAAGAAAAAGCCAACAGTACACCATCTGGCTCAAGGTGATATACAACGTCAAAATCCTTGTTGGTGGCGATGTCCATAGTGAAATCGGTCTGATAGTATATTACCGACCAGTCGGTGAAGATCGTCGGTAAAATGTACTGGTAGACCTGCTGAAGAATATCCATCGCGTATTCGTGGGTGATTTCCGATTGATAAAATCCAGAAGCTCCTGCTCGGTCTTTATTCCGGCGTCAAGCGCCTTGTCGAGAAAATAATCCTGACAGTAGTGAACTTTATAGAGATTGTGTCCCACCTGCTCTACGTTCGCGGCAGTGACAATCCTGCCGTAAAGTATTACAAACAGCACTATGGCTGCGGCAAGAATCAGTATTACCGGAGTGAGAAAAATCCAGAGAATTTTCTTCTTCATTTTTGAGGGCTTGCCCGAATCCTTTTCCTTCGTCTCTTCGTTTGACTCGGAAACTGCGTGGGCAGCGGTTGCTGTCTCTGCCTTTGACTCGTTTTCGATTTCGTTTCGTACCGTGATTTCTTCCATGATTTCTTCCATGATTTCTTCCATGATCCATTACCTTCTGCGATTTGTTTTTTCAATCAGGCGTCTGCCTTATATGTTAATGCTAACACCCTCATCTGAAGCTGAACTGAAGAAATCACATCTTTTTAAATTATTTTTATACATAGGGCATTGTTATTACAACGCTATAATATATGTGACAATTTTGTAACTAATTAATTGTAGATTTATTGGACATTTATTGGACACCGTATGATATACTGTTATAATTAAATGTGCCGCTGCGGCGCACAGCAATGGCTTTATTCTCTGTTTTCTTCAAGCATGCATTCGGCAAAAGGTTACGTTAGATTGCTGTGCTGTTATTGATTCTTTTGATAATATGAGTTAGGAAGTTTTAACCATGACGATTAATAAATCTATTTTCATTCAATTGGCAATCAGTACCGCTCTATTTTCTCATACATCATCAATTTGAAAAAAATAATACCCGTGTTGCCGGCAGAGGTCAATTCTGCTCAACATTGGGTATTTTTGTTGTTATGCTGTAATATCCACCGCTTCTTTTCATATTATACATGATCAGAAGCAGCGCGGGAAGGGTGTTTGATTTCAGGTATTTTTTTGTTTTCCCAGACATAAAAACTATGATTTCCTTGACAACAGAATAAAAACAACGTATAATAACATCCGTTGCATATCATTAGTTTTGTAACTGATTCATGTCACAGACAAGCACATCGAATACTGCACGGGTTGCTTTGCCTGCATGCGAAACGGCAGCACTTGCATTCACAACGACGACATTCGGAGCCCCCACATCGGGATAGGCAAGTGTGAATACCGTCAATTGCCTTTACAACGGTGTGCAGCTATGGCTGACCGTCGCCGCAGACCTTGCTGTGCGAACGGGAGAAGTCTTCTGTGAAGCCCCTGTGCAGCCCGACGTTTTCACCGACCAGCCGGAAAAAGACGCGGCTCTGTAGATTCATGAATTTCGGCAATCATCCTCCTTGTCAAGCTGTTGAATTAACGAAAATGTAACAATGCAGCACTTGACATCTCATGTCAAAAAAGGCAGAATATAGGCAGGTCTTATGCGATAGACCTGCAACCGCTAAATGATGTTTAAAATAAGGAGAATAGAATACTATGCTTAACAACAAAAAAGTAGCAATGGGTTTTATTTGCGCCGGACTGGCGGCAATTGCCGCAGCGCTGGTCGTTGTCATCCTGCGCCCGTCGGATTACACCACCAAAATTCCGGAGGCTCTCGATGAGACTGTCGCTCGCAGCGCTTTCATTAGGGAAAATGTATCGCTGTCAGACACGACCATTGACGGAAAATCATACTGGTACGCGGCTGTCACTGATCCCGAGATGTTTATTGACAGCGAATGTATCGGTGAAGGACATGTGATTCTCGGCTACAGGAAACACAGCGACTCGGTCGACGTCTATGCCCTGTGCAGTCTTATCGGCTATGGCTTCCGCGACGGAATGCTGGTGGATAATATGGGTTCTTTCTGTATTCCCACACTTATTCAATTTGACAAAACTGACAACGGCGAATACATATTTAAAGACGCACAGGAGGTAATGGACGGCGGAGAATTCGTTTCCTCTATAAAGAAAATGTTCCCTGCCGACCTGGCGAATAAGGCGATTTCCGCACAGACCGACGAGGGAATTCGGGCATTATTGACAAAGCAGTGCGAGCGATACGCCGCGGCTTATCTCAAAGTACTCGGACGTAAAGCAACAATCAGCAGCTATCAAGAACAGAATTTCCTTATTCTCAGCAATTACGGCGTTTCCTCCGATGTGGAAAACGCGCTATGTGATCTTCATCCGGAATACGGCTTCTACGTCGGAAGCTTTGAAAAGCTGGAGGCTGACGGACGCTACGTCTATTCGCTCAAATGGGACGGCGATAACAACGGCAACGGCACCGTAACATATACGAAAAGCCGGTACGATACGGATGAGATAATTGAAAAATTCGACTACAGGGTCAAAGGTGATAAGTTCACAGAGATTAAGCAGAAGAAAAAGAAGAAGTAATAATGAAACAAATGATAAAAGATAAAGCGTTTACGTTGTCTCTGTCGGTATGCAACGTAAACGCTTTGTTTATGCAAATGTTCTGTTAATTGTCCAGATATTTCCGTTCAACGGATAAAGTCAGTGCAAATTGTCTGCTCAAGCACGGGTTTCTCAACACCCGCTTCCGCCGCAGCTTTCTGTGCTTTCAGAAGATATGCCATATTCTGACCGAGCGTACGCATGGTCTGGAGCCCCTCGATATCCTTCTTTACATCATCGGGCGTATAGCCGTGTACCTGATTCCAATACTGTGAACTGACAATGTGCATATTCAGCATGGTAAAATACATATTGAGTCTCTCGAAAGCGGCTGTTGCGCCGCCTCTGCGGCAGGTCACGACAGACGCAGCCAGCTTGCCGGTGAGCTTTGCGTTCGGGGTGCTGAACATCAGTCTGTCGAGGAAAGACGTCAGCCGTCCATTCGGACCGCCATAGTAAACGGGGGAACCGACAATCAGTGCGTCGAACTCGTCCATACGCGCAGAGGTTTCGTTCACAAGATCATGGAATACGCATTCTCCCTTTGTCTGGCACTGGAAGCAGGCAATGCAGTCCTGCATCGGCTTTTTGCCGAGCCAAAGGATTTCTGCCTCCACGTCATTTTTTCTCAGGGTTTCCGCTACTTCATTCAGTGCGGTGTAGGTGCAGCCCTTTTCGTTGGGACTTCCGTTGATCAAAAGTACCTTCATACTTCAAATTCCCCCAAAAATTATTTCAGTTTTAATCCATCCTTGAATGCGTCGCCAACCCTGCCGCCGACTTTGTAATAGCCGTGAGTATAGGGGTCAAAAGAGATGGCTTCCAGCGCGTCAATATCGACCTTGTCATCCTTCATGACCGACTCTTCCACGGAAGTGCGGACAACCTTTCCGATTACGCCAAGTCCCGTGTCATCACTCTGGTATTCAACCTCGATTCTCGGAAACATGACGATGTAATCGTCGAAAAAAGCTGTAAAGGTCGAGAAAATCACTATTTCTACTTGACATTGTAATCGCCACGTTGT
>CACWOX010000054.1 GCA_902762615.1 uncultured Ruminococcus sp.
TAATGCGGTGTCAAACCTTCAATGCCCCTTTAGGGGTTGAGCCTGTATTTGCCCCTTCTAGGGGCTGTGCAAACCACCACTTCAGTGGTGGTTATGATTATATTGATCTGTATTATCAGAGATTCCCGTACTGCGCCAGCATTCCGCTCAGTGTGCATTTCACCTGTTCGGCAAGGTCGGGAGGATACATCACCTGCACGCCTCCGCGCTGTGCCAGTATCCAGCTCACAAACCCTTCGTTGACGACCGCCTTTATGCGCACCGTAAAGAAGTTCTCGTCGTATGCCTCGCAGAAGACGTCCAGCCCGAAGCGGTCTATCAGATGCTCGAGACAGTCGCTGCTGCACCGAAGATATACATAGTCCTCATAGCTCCCCGCGTACATTTCGAAAACGCCGTTGATGTAATCCGCCTCATCCAATACATCGTCGTACCGGCTGAATTGATTCAGAGGACGGACCGGCTCGAGCAGGACGTCCACCTGCCGCATGCGGTCAAGCCTGTAATGAGAGAAGTTGTCGTACTTGCCGTAATTTGCCACGAGGTAATACTTGCCGTCATTCCATATAAGGGCGTAGGGACTGACGGTGAATTCATGTGATTTCTGAGGGATAATTTTGCCGCTACGGAATATGTGGCGATAGTAGGAAAAATGCACCTTGCGCTTATTCTGAATAGCGTAATGAAGGCTGTCGATCGTATAGAAAATGCCCTCGTTGCGATTTTTCGGGCGACCGGCTATGCCCTTGATCTGATCAAGTTCCGACGCCTGATAAACGCTTGTCAGGTGTTTGAGCTTGTCTATCATTTCACCTGTTTTCTTTTCGGTGATGAATTCCGAGGATTTTATAGAATCCACCAGCATTCGCAGCTCCGGCATTTCAAACAGTCTGCTGCCCCAGAAATATCCCGGGGGACAGGTGGACTGCATGATGTCGAAGCCGAAGCTGACCAGCGACTCAACGTCACGGTATATCGCCTTGCGTTCGCACTGTATGCCCTTTTCGGCAAGCAGTTCAATGAGCTGCGGCGCGCTTAGGGGATGATATTCGTCTGTCTGTTCGTAGAGTATCTTTAAAAGCGTCAGGAATTTCTGCTTCTGACTGCCCGCCATTGATCACACCTGCCCTTCCGTTAAACAATCAACAATCAACAATCATAATAACAAAACACCCACCGTACCGCCATAAAACATGCAACGTACAGTGGGTATAATGTGAAAAGGTTAAATAGATCAGACAGCTCTGGTAACCTTGCCGGAACGAAGGCAGCGGGTACATGCGTGTACTCTCTTGGGAGTTCCGTTAACAATAGCCTTAACACGTCTGACGTTGGGCTTCCATGTTCTGTTGCTTCTTCTGTGTGAGTGAGAAACCTTGATGCCGAAGGAAACTTCCTTGCCGCAAAAATCACACTTTGCCATGCAAATGCACCTCCTAATAATGCCGCCCCAGAGGGGTGAATCCTTGATGATCGACCCGGACAGAGCCGCGCCGTTTTTGCCTTTTATAATCAGCACTAAATAATAATATAAATTATTTTGAGCCAAATGTCAAGAGATTTTTTTCAAAAAAACATTATTATGCTTATCTTATCCGATGAATTGCTAACAATATTTAAATATAACATGAATAATCCCCAAAAGCTGTAGACAAAATCAATTTTAAGGTGTATAATTAGTGCTGTTGCAGTGGAGTATTGGAGTATGTAAAGACTCCGCAGTTATTTACAGGCAATAGCATATTATATTATAACATTACTTATAAGCGAAGGGTATGATATTTTCATGAAATTTTTGAAAAAGGCGGCTGCTATGATGGCGGCAGCTTCTCTTGCACTTTCTCTTACCGCGTGCGGTACTGACGTCAGCTGGGCTGCAAAGCTCGGCAAGGATACCACCGTGCCGATTGGCATGTACATCTATACGCAGGCGGCAAACTTCCGCACCTATGCCCAGAACGGACTTCTCAGTACTTCAACCAATCTTGAAGAGCAGACAGTGGAGGTGTCCGACTCCGATAAGAAAGCAACCGAGTATCTTGATTCAGAGGCTTTAAAAACGGTGAAGTCATATGTAGGCGCACAGATCCTTGCTAAAGAAATGAATATCGAGCTTACCGACGAGGATATCTCCTCCGCAGAATCAAGCGCAAATGAGGAGTATGATACCGACAAAGAGGTCTATGAAAAGAACGGTATTGCCAAAAGCTCCATCGTCGAGTATTATAAGAATACCATACTCAAGGATAAGCTCTTTGATGCCATTTATGGCAAGGACGGCACACAGCCGGTTTCCGACAAGGAGCTGAAGCAGTACATCAAGGAAAATTATGCTACTATCAGCTACATTCAGCAGTACTACTACAATGAAGACGGTACGGCTATGAGCGAAACTGAAAAAGACAAGATCAAGAAGCAGTATGAAAAGATCAAGAGCCAGGCTGAGAAGGGCAAGATCAAATTCTCTGACAAGTGCAAGGATTTTCAGGATAATGCCACAAGCTATAAGAGCGGTTCCACTAAGTATACATCTGTATGGGATATCGCGTCTGAGGAAGGCAAGAAGGTCATGGAGCTTAAAGAAGGTCAGCTGACATTCTTAGAGACCGATTCCGCCATTGTCCTGTTGCAAAAGCAGAAGATTGATTACGAGGATGCGGGACTCAAAACATACCGTGACAGTATTTTGATGAGTTATAAGTTCAGCGAATTCACAAAAAATCTTATCGCAAAGGCTGAAGGCGATAAGAGCGTCAGCTTCAATCAGGCAGCGTTTGACAAGTTCGGTTCTGCCACACGTGACTTCAGCAATCTCTCGATTCCGTCAAATTACAATTACTATTAATGACCACAAGCGCTTCGCCGCCGTGCCGGATCATTGCACGAGCTGCGGGGCGCTTTGCCAAATGCATCATATCACAGATTTTGCTGCATATACTAAATTATAAAATAAAAAAGGATGATTTCATTATGTTCAATCAAATTGACCCAAAAGAGCTTGCCTTCAATCCGTTCCGCGAGATAGGGGAGAGGTGGATGCTGATTACGGCAGGCGACAGTGAAAAAGCAAAAGCCAACACAATGACAGCCAGCTGGGGAGGCGCAGGCGTCCTTTGGAATAAGAATGTCGTCACCTGTTATGTGCGTCCGCAGCGTTATACACGTCAGTTCATCGACTCGAGCGAGTATTTTTCGCTTGGCTTTTTCCCAGAGGAAGCAAGAAAGCAGCTGGTTTACTGCGGCAGAGTAAGCGGCAGAGATGAGGACAAAATCGCCGGTTCCGGATTGACAGTATGCAATGACAGACAGGCTCCCTACTTTGAGGAAGCCGATACGGTATTGATCTGCAAAAAGATTTATGTCGGGGAGATTAAGCCGGAGGGCGTTCTGTATCCGGAGCTTGACGAAGCCAATTATCCTGCGAAGGATTACCACATTGTTTATATCGGTGAAATAGTGGAAGCCCTCAAAAAATAACAGCCTGTAAAAATATAATACACGCCCTGCTGATATCGTTAATTGGCGATATATTCAGCAGGGCGCTTTTTATTGGATTTGAAGAACCGTACTTTTATGTTATTTATGTAAAATGCAATTGAGCCTTCGCAGCAGTGCCGCAATCCCAAATGTCACTGCGCATATCACGGCAAAGATACATACTCCGACGCCCCACCCCCATCGCAGAATACTGTACCAGTCGTATTGCAGCGAATGTCTGGCTCCGCCGTTGACCAGAATATTGGTCAGATAGCAGGCGGCATACGCGAACATGGGAAGTGTCGCGGCAAGACAGTTTTTCAGGCTGATCTCGTGTCTGTTCAGAAAAACAAATTCAGACATCGCCGCAAGGGGAATGACCAGGTGAAAAAAGAAATTTGCTTTTCTCAGCATGGCGATATAGCCGTACAGCGGACCAAGAAATACCATCACGGTGATGAAGGTAAGCCCAAGGCAGATGGCGGCGGTGAATTTTAACAGGCTGACAATGCGAGGAACTTCTTTGCCCTTGCCCCAGATGGCAGAAATAAGCCACACTGCCGCCGCAGCGCCGCCGAATACATTCGACTGGACAGTGAAATACTTGAAGGCGGTTATTCCCTTGTCCTGTAGCAGACCTTCGCTCCTGAAGTACATCAGATAAAAACCGGTCAGTGTTGCTGCAAAGATAAAAATATTTGCCGCTATCTGCCATTTGAATTTCTTTGTCATGCAAATCACCCCCTTAATGATGTTCTGTTATAAAGCCATTTTTATTTTCTTACCAGCAGTGCAACCGTCTCGACATTTGCGGTGCGCGGGAACATATCGACCGCGGTGTATTTTTCCAATTGCCAGCCGTATTCCCCGAATCGTGCCACATCGCGAGCGAGGGTCGCAGGGTCGCAGGAAATATATACCACGCGGTCGGGGGACATGTCGTTGATCAGTGAAATCACATCGGGAGAGCATCCCTTTCTTGGCGGGTCAATCACGACCACGTCCGGAATGATACGCTCACTGCGAAGCTGCCGCGTGCCTTCCGCCGCATCGGCGCATAGAAAGTGCGCCTTATTGATTCCGTTCAGTTCGGCGTTGTGTATGGCGTTTTTCACCGCGTCTGGGATGATTTCAATGCCGTAGAGCGCTTTTGCTTTTGACGCCATAGCCAGTCCGACTGTTCCTGTGCCGCAGTATATGTCAAACAACACCTGACTGCCGTCGAGCCCTGCATATTCAGCCGCTTTAAGATAAAGCCGCTCCGCCTGCGCTCTGTTGACCTGATAGAAGGAGAGCGGCGATATTTCAAACGTCACACCGCAAAGTATGTCTTGAATGGTATCTTTTCCCCATGCGGTGCGGCATTGTTTGCCCATGATGACGTTGGTCTTTTCGCGGTTCACGTTGATAATGATGCTCTGGATTTCGGGCGATACAGCGCGTATCCTGCGCACAAATTCGTCCTCGCGCACAAGACCGTTTGCGTTGACCACCGCGCAGACCATTATCTCGCCGGTGGCAAAGCCTCTGCGTATGTAAAGATGACGGAAGCGCCCCTTTCCGGTGGTTTCATCGTAAATGTCGTTGGGTGTGTCATTGATGAAGTTGGCTGCCGACTGTGCAATTGCCGCGAAGATTTCAGGCTGAAGCTTACAGTCGGCAAACGGAATAATCCGGTGGCTGCGTTCGGCGTAGAATCCGAACACCGCCTGTCCGTTTTCGCTGCCGAAGGGAATCTGTGCTTTGTTGCGGTATCTGTCGGGATTGTCGTCGGCGATGAAACCCTCCGCCTCCATATCCAGACTGCCTATCCGCTTCATTGCGTCATTGACCCGCTGCAGCTTAATGCGGCACTCCTCGGCATATGTCATATGGCGGAAAGCGCAGCCGCCGCACTTTGGATAAGATGGGCAGTCAGGCTCACATCTGCCGCTGCCGGACTTGATCAGCCGGTGTATCTTGCCCACAGCGTAACTGCCCGTTACCTTAATGATTGTTATTTCGGCAATGTCGCCCGGAGCTGAATTTGGCACGAATACAGCCATTCCGTCATGGCGAGCTACACCGCTGCCTTCGGCGGTCATTCCCTCGATTTCAGCCTGTATTACGTCGTTTTTTTTAAGCGAAGCCACGCTGATTCCCCCTGATGATGTAATCTGATTTTATTCTATAACAAATCACGCCGGTATGCAAGGGCGTGAGGAAAAAAGACAAAAAGAAAAGGAAATCACGATATAAATTTACCGGCGAATTCGCTCGCTTGTCGACAAATTTATCATCGGAATTTCCGTAACGAATGACAAGATATTTAAAAAAACAACAAACATCTTACAGCTCCCAGAGCGACATCTCTGCGGCAAAGCGTTTTCTTCGGCCTGCCCGCATTACACGAGCTGCCGTTTCCCTGCCCTGTGCCGTAAAGATACCGCATTACCGAAGCATTCGCTTTCTTTTGCTATCGAGATTACTCCGCAAAGCCGGACTTGACCAGCTTAACCAAGCCGTCGACTGCGTTGTTCTCGTCGGGACCGTCGGCAATAATTTTGATGTTCATGCCGCCCACTATGCCGAGCGAAAGAACGCCGAGAAGAGACTTTGCATTGACTCTTCTTTCTTCCTTCTCCACCCAGATGGTGCTCTTGAACTCATTGGCCTTCTGAATAAAGAAAGTGGCAGGACGGGCGTGAAGACCTACCTGATTCTGAACTGTTACTTCATCAACATACATTGTAATAACCTCCTTGTTAATATAAGGAATTAAGATGTAAATCAATGAGGTCGGCAAAGACAAATACCACCATGCTGCGAATGAAAACGAACACGTGCAGCTTCGTCAACATCATTTGATACTGATATTATACCACAATTTTTTTATTCGTCAACAACTATAATACAATTTTGTCTCGATAAACAATAATGACCGCTTTAGCAAGCTATCGAGTTGTACATAATAACCATTTGTCAAAAGAATTTGAGTAATTTGCGAGTAAAATTAGCTGATGAATAGTACAAACTGCACAAATTCAAAGGCCGTTTTTTCATGTTTTGAGCGGTCTCCAGAGGGCCTTTTGCCCATTTTATAAGAAAATATTTCGGTTTTAGAAAATTATTTTTTGATACAGACTTAACAAATTTTTTATTTAAAACACGAGGGAAATATGGCAAATTACATAAATAAGAAAAAATATGTCCAAATATGAACAGAAATTACACCTTGCACTATCCGACCAAATAGAACTGTTTTTGACAATTATCATATCAATTGCTTCTGCCTAAGAAATAAGATTTCGCTTGGCGAAAGCGCAGCATCATCCAGCAGGTCGGGACGGTACTTTGCGGTCTGTTCCAGCGCGTTCAGCCGTTTCCATTGAGCAATGCGCTCATGATGACCCGAGAGAAGCTCTTCCGGCACGCTCATGCCGTTCCAGACAGGCGGACGGGTGTATTGCTGGTGCTCCAGCAGCCCGGCATAATGGCTTTCCTCTTCAAAGCAGACATTTTCGGCGAGTACTCCCGGCACCATGCGGCAGACAGCGTCGGTCACTATCAGTGCTGGCATTTCGCCGCCCGTCAGCACATAGTCTCCCACCGAAAGCTCCATATCCACCATGCTGTCGATCACACGCTGGTCGATTCCCTCATAATGCCCGCAGAGCAGACAAATATTTTCCATTCCCAGAAGCTGACGGGCGATGTTTTGGTTAAAAACCTTTCCCTTTGGCGACATGTATATCAGAAAGGGGCGGGAAGAACACTGTGCGGAGATTGCATTAAAGCAGGCTTCGATAGGCTCCGGCTTCATAAGCATGCCCTGCCCGCCGCCGTATGGCATATCGTCCACATGGCGGTGTTTGTCGGCGGTGTAATCGCGTATATTGTGACATTCCACCGATATGATGCCGTTTCTCCGTGCCCTGCCTATGATGCTTTCGTCCAGAACGCGCTCGCACATCTCGGGGAAAAGCGTCATTATGTCAATTCTCATCAGTCAAACAGACCTTTCATTCTGAATATTCTGACAGTGCCTTGCTCGAGTGAAATATCCCGGATCACATCGGGGATTACGGGAATTAAAAACACCCTGCCGTCGTCGGTTTTTACATGATATACGTCGTTGGCTCCGGTTTCGCTCACATCATCCAGACTTCCCAGCCTTTCGCCGGTGTCGTCGTCGATGACGTCCAGTCCGATCAAATCCTGAATGAAATACGCGCCTTCCTCAAGCTCCACGTCGTCGCGGTTCATGTAAAGCACCTTGTTGCGCAGACTGTCCGCCTGCTCGATGGTGTCAATTCCCTTTATTTTCATAATAAGCATGTTCTTGTGAACGCGTGAAGAAGTTATCTCGATTTTTTTTGCGCCTTTGTCCAGATAGAGTTCATCGAATTCAGCCAGAAATTCCGGTGAGTCCGCCCACGGCTGCACCCGCACTTCGCCCTTCAATCCGTGTGTGCCGGTTATCTTGCCTGTTTCCAGAAATTGTTTCATATGTATTCAGTCTCCTCAGTGTATTGACAGAATTATTATATGCTCTTGTCTTTCGTGCTTTCGTGCTTTCGTGCAAAACAATTATACCACATCTGCTGTCAAATAAATAAACATATTTTTAAGAATAACAAAAACGCAGCCCGTTTTGTCAGATTACCTGATAAAGCGAACTGCGCAGTTGCCAAAATGTTGAATGAATCAGTCATCAGTCGATTTCGACCATGACTCTCTTGTTTTCACGGGTAGCAGCGGCACGCATGACTGTGCGGATGGACTTTGCGATTCTGCCCTGCTTGCCGATAACGCGACCCTTGTCCTCCTCGTCGACAAAGAGCGTGAATGTGATGGTGCCGTCCTCGGCAGGCTCACTTTCCTCTACTCTTACGCCGTCGGGATTCTGAACCAGACCGCGTGCAATTACTGCGAGCAATTCCTTCATAGAGACATAACCTCCTCGCCTGAAAAATGGGTGAAAACTATACGGCAACCCGACTAACGGCGGATTGCCGTACAACTGAAGGATTTGTTGATCGCGCTGCACCTAATTAACCAAGCGCTTTGCGTTACTCGTATCTGCCGAAATCAGAGAATACCCTCTTTTTTGAGCAGGGTCTTGACTGTATCGGTGGGCTGAGCGCCGTTTGCGATCCAAGCCTTTGCCTTGTCTGCGTCAATCTTGACTGCGGAAGGATCAGCCATAGGATCGTATGTGCCTATCTCCTCGATAAAACGACCGTCTCTGGGATATCTGGAGTCGGCGACGACCACACGGTAGAAGGGATTGCCCTTGGAACCGATGCGGCGAAGTCTGATTTTTACTGCCATGTTATATTCACCTCCATGCAGGAATACCTGTGTCTTGTTTAATTGGTATATATGAAATCAAGCGCCGATCAGATCGGCTCTTGTTTTTCATCGTTTGCCCATGCCGCGCATGCCGCCCATACCGCGCATCATATTGCGCAGACCTTTGCCGCCCTTGCCGCCGACCTGCTTGAACATTTTCTGCATCATTTCGATCTGCTTTACAAGGCGGTTGACGTCCTCTACCTTCATGCCGCTGCCGGCTGCTATGCGGCGCTTGCGGCTGGCGTTGAGAAGATCAGGCTTCTCACGCTCACGGGGCGTCATGGAATATATGATAGCCTCGATGCGGTCGATCATTCTGTCGTCAATCTCCACATCGCCAAGCTGCTGACTCATGCCGGGAATCATTCCGATGAGATTTTTGAGAGGTCCCATCTTTCTCATCTGCTGGAACTGTGCCAGCAGGTCATTGAAGTCAAAGGTGCTTGTCTTGAGTTTCTGCTGAAGCTCAAGGGCGTTCTTTTCGTCGATGTTCTGCTCTGCCTTTTCAATCAGGCTGAGCACGTCGCCCATGCCTAAAATTCGGGACGCCATGCGGGAGGGATGGAATTGCTCGAGATCCTCCTGCTTTTCGCCAGTACCCACAAACTTGATGGGCTTTCCGGTGACTGCTCTGACCGAGAGAGCCGCGCCGCCTCGGGTGTCGCCGTCGAGCTTGGTGAGAATAACGCCGTCAATGCCGAGCGTTTCGTTGAAGCTCTTTGCCACGTTTACCGCGTCCTGACCGGTCATGGCGTCCACAACCAGCATAATCTCGTGCGGCTTGACCGCTGCCTTGACTTCCTTCAGCTCGTTCATCAGCGCTTCGTCAATGTGAAGCCGGCCGGCGGTATCTATAATAACGGTATCATTTCCGTGATCCTTGGCGTATTTGAGGGCTTCTTGCGTGATTTTGACGGGATTGATCTGACCCATCTCAAATACCTCAACGCCAGCCTTCTGCCCCACGACCTTCAACTGCTCGATAGCTGCCGGACGGTAAACGTCGCAGGCGACAAGCAGCGGATGTCTGCCTTCCTTGCGCATCATATAGGCAAGCTTGCCGGCGTGGGTGGTTTTACCGGAACCCTGGAGACCGCAGAGCATAATGATGCAGGGCGGGTGATTGGGAACGGCTATGCGGGCAGCCGCACCGCCCATCAGTTCCACAAGCTCGTCGTTGACCAGCTTGACAACCTGCTGACCGGGGGTAAGGCTTTCAAGTATCTCGGTGCCGATTGCCTTCTCGGTGACGCGGTTGGTGAAGTCCTTTGCGACCTTGAAGTTAACGTCGGCTTCGAGCAGCGCAAGACGAACCTCGCGCATTGCTTCTTTGACGTCGCTCTCGGTCAGCTTGCCCTTTGACCTGAGCTTTTTGAAGGCATTGCTGAGTTTTTCTGTCAGTGACTCAAATGCCATAAATTCATCTCCCATCCAAATGATCGCAGTGTGAAGTGCGGAGCTGAAGCAGCGCTGACACGCCTGAGCAACTCCGTCGGGACTTGACGTTTCACTGCTGCAAATATTCCTCCAGCTTTTCAGCGAGGGTATCTATGTCTGACGCTGCTGTGATGATTTCCTTGGGCGCTCTGGATTGGTATGCCCTCACAGCCGCCTTTTCGGCATTCTTACGAATTTCAGCCACCAGCTCGAGCATTTCGCGGTTTTTGCGCACCAGTCCGAGCTTTTCCTCCATAGCGAGGAGCTTGGCTTCGGCGCGCTTGATGGTGTCCCGCACGCCCTGCCGGGTAATGGTGTCGTTTTCGCGTATCGGCTGTTCGCCTGAATCGCGTCGCTCCCGTCTCTCGGCGTTTTCATTGTCCGAAATCTCGCGGAGCGAAAGATCGTCGTTGTAATAATAATCCAGCATGGAGCGTTCCTTTTGAGTGAGGATATTTCCATAAACGTCTAAAAGCACCGTAAATTCGGGATTGACAGCCAATAAAAAAACCTCCTTGCCAAAGCGGGTACAACATGCCGGCGGAAATATGTAAAGTAATATTCTTTACACTTGCCGGATAACATTATATAGCAATTCATTCGCCCTGTCAAGCAAAATCTTTTACACCCTGAAAGATTTTTTGTTTTTTGCAGAATATAACAAAAAAGCCGCACGTTCCTGAAAATAATTCGTAGGAATCATGCGGCTTGATTATAATAATTTTAACAATTGTCAGCTGATCGTGCCTCAGTTGGGAATCTGGAAGCTCTGATACTTGGTATTTTCCACGTCAAGGCGGTAGGTGCTGTAAATATGCGCGACAATGGCGGTCTTGTTCAGCTCAAAATTCGGGCAAATGACCGATCTTTTGCGTATCGTCTCGGAACGCCAGCTGTTTTTGATAGGTATATTGAGCGTCTCGATGTTGTTGTTGAGATATCGGGTGCCGTCCGCCATCAGACCGAGGATCTGCATTTTGCTCATATTGGTCTGAATCATGGGAAGGAAGACATTGAGCAGTGAATTAAGCTCGCCGGGGCTGCAATGCTTGATCTCTTTGACAAGGGCGAGGATAACGGTGCGCTGACGCTTGGTGCGGTTAAAATCGCTGTCTATTTTGCGGCAGCGCGCGTATGAAAGTGCCTGCGCTCCGTCGAGATGCTGCAAGCCTGGCTCAACGGGCTTGGTATTGTATTTTTCCGACGTGTCGTTCATATACTTGGCTTCAGCTTCGGTCAGTTCAATGTCAACTCCGCCCACATGGTTTACGATTTTGCGGAAGTTGGCGAAGTTCACACGAATGTAAAGATCTACGTCCACGTCGAAGTTCTTTTTAAGTGTGTCAAAGAGAAGCTGCGGTCCGCCGTATGCATACGCCACGTTCAGTCTTGCCCAGTCACGGTCGGGAATATCCACATACATATCTCTCATGAAGGAAGTGAGTTTGATGTTTTTGTCGCGGGTGTTGACCGAAACCAGAATCATGGAATCGGTGTTGCCTCTTTCTTCATAGGTGCCGCCTCTTACGTCGGTGCCTATGAGCAGTATGTTGAGTACGTCCTTCTTGGGTATGTCGATCATGGACTCGTTAAAGCCCTCGATGGTAGTGCTTTCATTATAATAGACAGGGCTGGAATAAACGACATCCTCATCGTCACGATAATCCGTATCGCTGAGATTATCATACTGCTCAAAGTCGTCGGCAGCCTTGTAGTCGATGAGATTAAGCAGTCCGTTGAAATACAGCACGCCGGAAGCCGCAAGGATCAGCAGCAATGCAGCAGTGCATTTAAGTGCAAATTTCACCCATCCGGATACAGTTTTTCGTTTTGCCCAGTAGTAAAAACTGCTGTGGCTTTGGGTTTCGGGAAGATCGTCGGCGCTGTTAGCCATTTCAAAAAGGTCAACCGACTCTTCTTCGGGTGCCATTACAAATTCATTGACGTCAATCTCGTCAAATCGGCTGCCGTCTGGAAGCTCTCCTATGAAATCAATTTCATCGTCGGACTCATCGTAATCATCATCTTCGTCGTCGGACTCATCGTACTCATCATCCTCGTCGTCGGATTCATCGTACTCATCATCCTCGTCGTCGGACTGGTCGTAATCATCACCCTCGTCGTCGGACTCATCGTAATCATCACCCTCGTCGTCGGACTCATCGTAATCATCCTCCTCGTGGTCGGACTCGTCGTACTCATCATCCTCGTCGTCGGACTGGTCGTACTCATCATCCTCGTCGTCGGACTGGTCGTACTCATCATCCTCGTCGTCGGACTGGTCGTACTC
>CACWOX010000055.1 GCA_902762615.1 uncultured Ruminococcus sp.
TCCTTGTATGTGGTAAACCCTATATACTTTGGTTTTGCAACTATCAGTATGACAGGTAAACCCACGTTTTGCAAGAGGGGTCACTTCATATTATCTAAAATCCGGAGGAATTGATTATGAACATTACGCCTATGCAGATGACGCTGGCGGAGCTGGGCGGACTTTACGGCTCGGCTGTGCTGGAGGACATCGGCAACACTATCAGGCTATACGAATTTTACGAGGGCAGGGGGCAGGATTGGCCGGTTGCTTCCGGTCTGGATTACAAGCCGACCAAAAAACGCGTCAATCTGGTCAAAAAGCTCATTAAGAGGGAAGCCGGTTTTATGTTCGGCAGGTCTCCCGAAATCAACCTCAGATCTGACGGCGCTGACGCTGAGAGCATTGCCGCCGCGCAAAGCATTCTCAATGATGTGCTCGAAAAATCGGGCTTTAAAAACAAGCTCCTTCAGGCGGCGCGAGACTGCTTCATCGGCAAGCGCGTGGCTGTCAAAATATCGGGCGGCTTCGGGCGCGAGCCGAGAATTTCATTCCGACCCTCCTTTGAATTCGTCTACACCACCGCGGAGGACGACTGCGACAGGCTGGAAAAGATCATCTTCTTTTATCAGACCAACAACGAGTCCGAACGCGAAAAACAGCGGGTCTGGAAACAAAAGTACTTCATGCAGGACGGCAGATGCATGCTCAATGAGGGCGTTTACAACGGCTTCGGGCAGCTGATCGAGGGCGGCGGCGACACTCCGACCGGACTGGACTTCATTCCCTGCTATGTGATTCTCAACGAGGGACTTACCGGCGATCTCAAGGGCGAAAGCGACGTCGCTGAGCTGATCGACCTCCAGAACGCCTACAACCACCTTAATTCCGACGACGCTGACGCGCTGAAATTCAATATGTTCCCTCAGACCGTCGCCACCGACGCTAAAGCCGAATCCCTTGAAAACATGACGCTCTCCCCCGGCGCTCTGGTCGATTTGCAGACCGACCCCGCCGTGATGGGCGACGGTCAGTCCAGACAGGCGAAGCTCGAAAAGCTGGAGTCCGGCTTCGGCTATTCCGAGCGCTTCGAGGCGGCTGTCAACCGCACCAAAAACGATATGTACGACCTGCTGAGCATTCCCAATGTCAGCCTCGAACAGCTCAAGGGACTGATGCAGTCCGGCAAGAGCATGAGGGCTTTGTACTGGGAGCTGATCTCACGCTGCGAGGAAAAATGGGCTTCGTGGGAACCGGCTCTCAAATGGCTGGCTTACGCCGTGCTTAAAATGGAGGCGGTCTATTGCAATGCCGACATGCCGCTTCATTTTTACGCCGAAATCGAGCATCTTTACCCCATTTTGGAGGACGATTTCACGGAGATGGCCAACGACCGTCAGGAGGTCGCCGCAGGTCTTCGCAGCCGCACAAGCTACATTCGGAAATGGGGCGTCGCTCCCGACCCGCAGGCTGAGCTTGACCGCGTGAAACAGGAATCTTTTTCATAATCCGCTTTGAGTTTTTTCAGGGCGGGTTTTTTATTGTCCAGAACTCTGTATGACGTTAAACTCTGAGGTCTTTTCTTATTCATTTTCATCTTGCCGACGGGCAGCAAAACGGAAAGGAGACATCCTCAAAATATGGAAAACAACAACAATCAGACCATGCAGACGATTTCCGATGCTGACGCGCAGAGAATTGCCGATTCACTCGCCGCCGCGCTCGACAATCGCAGACAGCGTGCCGAGCGTTCGGTGATCAATTCCTTCGCTCAGCAGAACAATCTCAGCCCCGAGCTGCTGGCTAACATGATGCAGCAGCGCAGAGAACGCGAGAAATCCGCTATTCCCGAAAGCGTGCAGGCGGTGATCGACAGACGCTTCAGGGAAGCTGACGATCGGCTCATTCATGCCGAAATCAGAACTGTCGGCGCTCAGATGGGGCTGATCGACCCGGAGGCGGCATTCGCTCTGATGGACAAATCCTCCGTCAGCGTCGGCGACGACGGAACCGTTTGCGGTGTGCGTGAATCGCTGCAGAATCTGCTCAGAAGCAAGCCCTATCTCGCCGGAGGCTTTTCCCCCTCCACCGGACGCTCCGGCAACTTCCCCCGCGCCGGCGCTGACGCTTCGGTCTATGCCGCTCAGCTCGCCGATGCGAGAAACGCCGGCAACAACACCCTCGCCGCGGCTATTATCTCTGAGGCTGCCGGCAAAGGAATCTACCTGAGATAGTGTGGAGTGTGGAGTGTGGAGTTTTGGAAGGCGCGGTGCGCCTTGAAAATATAACGCTCACATTCGTTCGCTTTTTTGTTTTACAAATATAGTAAATGCTAACTATGAAAGGATGTATTTGAAAAATGTCAAATATTTTCGGAACGGGTACGGTATTTAACCTGCCTAATTTCGCCGGTCAGCTCTATACGGCTACACCCGCGGTTACGCCCTTCCTCAGTCTTATTCGCGGCAATGCCGTCAAGACTGACAATTTCCAGTTCTCTACCGGCGTGGAGTATTCGCATGAGGCGCCTTCTCAGCCCGCTATCTCTGAGAATGATTCCCTCAACGCCCCTGCCGCCGTCAGCTACGTGCGCAGTCAGAACACCAATGTCACTCAGATCTTTCACGAGAAGGTGTCCGTCACCTACGCAAAACAGTCCAGCGGCGGCAGACTCAGCGGCGTTTCTTCCTCCCTCGAGGGCAATTGCGCTCCCAATGAGCTGGACTTCCAGACCGCCCGCGCACTTGAAAAAATCGCCCGTGATGTGGAATATACCTTCATTAACGGCGTGTATCAGCTCGCGGGGAATTCTTCGCAAGCCAACAAGACAAGGGGTATGCTCGAGGCTGTCGGAACCGTTGTCGACTGCAACAATGCCGTCCTCTCCCAGAGATTGCTGGATTCCGCCTTTAAAGCAGCATACGACGCCGGCGCTGATTTCACCGACATGGTGCTGGTGTGCAGCCCTGCCGTCAAGCAGTATCTCTCCACTATTTACGCTTCACAGGCGGGTTTCAACCTCCCTGATTCCAGAAATGTCGGCGGCGTAAACCTTCAGACCATCGAAACCGACTTCGGTCCCCTGCGTATCCTGCTCGACCGCTTTATGCCTGCCGGTGTGCTGCTTGGCGCGGATATCTCCTGCATTCGCCCTGTGGAACAGGACGTCCCCGACAAGGGCAACTTCTTCCGTGAACCGCTCTCCAAAACCGGCGCTGCCGAGGAATATCAGATTTTCGGTCAGATCGGTCTTGACCACGGTCCCGCATGGAAGCACTTCAAGATCACCAACATCGCTTGAGCTGTTTTAAGGTGGTGTTTTTATGCCGGACTGTGAAATGGATTACAGCGGACTGCTGCCGGTGCTCCGGTTTAATTTAAGGGAAACATCGGACGACTGCGCCTGCGGCTGCGCCGCATTCACCGAAAACGAGCTTCTTGCTCTGCTTGATAAGCATCAGGGCGACGTTAACGCCGCTTCCTATGAGGGATTGCTCATCAAGGCGCAGTGCGATTCCGTTACCCTCCCTGACGGGCTGCAGCTCCCTGACGGCAGAAACTATTGGCTGTGTCTGGCTCGTCTGCACCGTCCTTCCGTCTCGCGCAACATTCCACGCGCTGAGGAGGTGAGCTTCTGTGTCGCTCGGCAGCAGCATTGATTCCCTGCGTTGCAGGCTGTGCAGAAACTGCCTTCTGCATGAATATGAGGTGTATTCCCGTCAGACCGACCCCTTTGGCGCTCCCGCGCAGCCCGCGCTTTATGCCTTTACCAAAGGGTACTTCTACTTTAAGAACAAAAGGCACTACGCCGGCATTCTGGAAATCGCCGGAAATATACACAGCAAAAACAATTACGACGCAAGACTCCTTCAGTTTGACCGCAACGCCTCCGTCGGAGATCTCATTCTGATCGACGGAACCTTTTACCGCGCAGCTTCTGTCAGGGAAATCACCCCTTTGTGCAGGATCATTGATCTGGAGGTGGAGCCAATTGAAAATTCGCATTGAGATCGGGGAGGCGCTTGCCGGACTTTCCGCTTACGGGTCGGACGCCTGCTCCCGATTAAACGAAATCGGGTCGGCGGCGGCGCTTGAAATGGAAAATTTCGCCAAACAGAACCGTCCGTGGACCGACCGCACCGGAAACGCAAGACGCACCCTGCAAGGCGTTTGCGACGGCAGCGGCGGCAATTGCACGGTCGGCGTGGAGGGAAACATGCCCTATTCCGTCTTTCTGGAGCTGGATTACGGCGGCAGATACGCTATTCTCGCTCCGACCGTGCGGCATTTTGCCCCCGAAATCCTTCTTGCATTCGCGCACGGTCTGAGCAGCATGAAATGAGGCAGGTATGAATTATTTTGACATTATAAACCGGCTCTCCGGCGACGGACTCGATGTGGCGCTGCCCGGTTACAGGAACGGCGTTTGCTCCTCCCCTTATGTGGTAGTCCAGAAGTCCGGAACCTATCGTTACGCGCAGTCCCCCGCGCTGGGCTACACGCTGTTCACCGTGCATTGCTATGTGCCTCTGTACAGTTATGAGCAGCTCGATACGCTGATCCGAAGAGTCAAATCGGCGCTCAAGGCTCTTGAACCCGATCTCAGACCCGTGGGCAATGAGGGGATTTTTACGATCAATGACAGCTTTAAGGCTCACGAGGGATATTTGGAATTTATGCTCCAAAAGCGCCTTTAAAAAGTGTGGAGTTTGGAGTTTGGAGTTTGGAGTGAAGGAATGCGCGGTGCGCCTTGAAAATATAACGCTCACATTCGTTCGCTTTTTTTCTTCCCATTTCCTGCTTATCACTCATTAACTATGAAAGGATTGAATAAAAAAAATGGCATCTCAGCAAATGGCAATCGCCAATATCGAGCGCATTGACATTATCACCGAGGAGCCGCTGCCGAGAGTCTTCTCATTTGACACCGCCAGCGACGCCTCCGCAGAGGCTCAGATCTCCGCCGGTGCGGAAAAAGAGCTTCGTATCAAAAATCAGATTCTCGCTCAGAACATTACCGAGGACATTGTGAAGGGATTCAATATTTCTTTTACCGACAGCACCTTCTCCCCCGATGTTTTCGCCTTGGTGGACGGCGGCGAAAGCTCCGTTTATGATGAGGACGGATATGCGAAGTATTCCGCTCCCACTGCCGGTGAGGTGGTCTCCCGCACCAAATGCAGACTCGCTGTGTATTCCTCCGAAAAGGATTACGACGGCAACTCCCTCTCTTACACCGTATTCGTCTTTCCGCACGCCTTCGGCACGCCCGCCTCGGTGACATTCAAGGACGACGAATTCTTCGCGCCGTCCTATACCGTCAAGAGCAGACCTTCCAAGGGCGACAGTCCTATGACCGTGCTCTCCCTCCCCTCTCTGCCTGTCATTGTCGGCAGCCCGGACGACCTTCCCGATTTGCCTGTCAGCGGCAAAACCGTGATTCTCGCCGCTTCGGACGGCATTGCGGGTCTAAGTGAGGATATTTCCGCCGGAACCTACGCGATTTTCAGAGGTTCCGACTTCGTCGCGATTTAATCCGCGCGGACTTATTATGATCTTAGGCAATTGGAAAACATTAAGAATACCGTAAATCGGGGGCTTTGGCAATTTGAATAGGCAAGTTTTTTCTCCACTCGGGGGGGCAAGGCTGATCTTGATATGACACTTTTTCTGTTGCGCCCAAGTCCATTTTAAATCGCAGCGCGTTGCAGCGAGGGGCGCTGCCCCTGTCTTTTCACATTTCATGTGAAAAGAACTACCCCGCAAGGGCTCTGCCCTTGACCTGCCAGGAGGAACAAGTTCCCCCTGGACTCCCACGCTCGCATTCGCTCGCTAGTTACGGCGCTTCGCGCTTTTTTTTCTTTTTTGCTTTTACAATTGCCTATTTTATTATCTGAAAAGGAGTTGCTAAAAATTGTTTTCTGTAGATTCCATTAAGACTTCGCAGGCGGTTTCGCTGCCCGGGTGGTGCGGCGAGCCGTGGGAATGTGTGCTCAGACGCCCTTCCATTCTCACACTTGCCGCTAACGGCGCTATCGCTAACCCACTCATGAAAACCGCCCGAAAACTCTTTTACGGCGGCATATCCTCTGACGGTGACCTTCAGGAAGAGGGTCGCGTCCTGCTCGAAATCGCCAAAGCCGCTATGGTCTCCCCTTCCTTCGACGAGCTGTCGGCTGCCGGCGTGCAATTGACGGACGAGCAGCTCATCGCTATTTTCCGATTCACGCAGCTGGGGGCAAAGGCTCTCGACCGATTTCGTGAATTCTCCGGCAATAATGACGGTGATATTCGCGACGCAGAGGTTTCGGTGTAGACCCAGCGATATGCTCCGAATTACCGACGGTTACGCCGCCTATTGCTTCGACGAGGTCTGCTGCTGGATCATCTCTCAGCTGGAAGAGGGCAAAAGACCCTTCTTCGGACGGGGCAACGGCAAATCAGGCAATGCGAGAACCGTCGATATTTTGAAAAATCTGGGCGCGGAGGTGAAATATTATGATTAACGCCGGAACGGTGGGCGCTTATCTCACTCTGGATATCGCCGATTTTCGGGACAATCTCACCGTTGCAGGTCATCTGCTCGAGCAATTCAGAACCGAACAGGACAACGGATTCAACGGCGCTCAGGGTCTTGGCACGCTGCTTTTCGGCTCATTGACCGCTCCTCTGATCGCCGCGGGAGACGCCGCTGCCGATTTTGCGTCGCGGTTCGGCAGCGCTTCCGGCAATGTGCGTGAAAATGCGCTGTCAACCGGCTCTGTGCTTGGCTCGATTGCGGGAATTCTGCAAACCCTTTCCGAACAATACGGCGAAAGCGGCAATGCTTTGGGAGAACTTGCGGCGAAGCAGGAAAGCTGCGGGGAACAAATTCGCAGCGCCGTGCGGCTGACCGCGGATTTCGTCCGCCATGCCATCGGGAACATTCCCGATGAGACAAGGGCTTCGATGTTCGACGCATGGACAGGCATGCTGTCTGAGCTGGAGGCTGCCGCACCCGCGCTGTATGCCGCCGCGCAAGGCGACGCAAACGGCATTCTCTCCGCTTTTGACAGCACACTCGGCAATTCGTCTGCCTCGGGAGGCATGTTCGGAGCGGGAAGCAGAGCCATTGACAGCCTTGCCGGCGGCATGAGTAACAGAAAACCTGCCGCACTCACTGCGGTCAACAGCATCATGCGGGGCATGCTGACGGCTGCCGGTTCGGTCAGCTTCACGGGCATCGGCAGCCGTATCGTCAGCGGCATCATCAAGGGCATGAATGATAAGAAACCGAGCCTGATTACCACTGCCGCGAGCATTGCAGCGAGTGCTGCCGCTGCCGCCAAACGCGCTCTTGGAATAAATTCGCCCTCAAGGGTCATGACGGAGCTTGGTCATTACACGGTGCAGGGTATGGAACTTGGTCTGAAACAGGGCGCCCGCAGTCTTTACGACACCGCATCGGCGATTTCTGACGAGACTGCCGCCGCACTCAGTGGCATTTCCTCTCGCGGGCTGAGCGTTTCCAGTGTACATTCCGCAAATTACGGTGATAAATTGGATAGGCTGCTCGACGCGGTGGAAAAACTTGCGGATTCCCAGACAACGATGGAGATCGACGGCAGACCGTTTGGAAGGCTGGTGCGAAGCGCGAGCGGAGCTCGCTAAGATAATAGATAATAAAGAATAACGAATAGAGAATAGATAGAAGGAAGGGCTGTCGCCCTTGAAAAATATTTTTTCAAGCCCGTTAGGGCTTCATTTTCTATTATCTATTATCTTTTATCTATTATCCATTATCTAATTTTATACACGGGGTGATATTTTGGATGGGCTTTTGCCTTATGAGATATGGTACGAGAACAGCGCGGGAGAAATAATACGCTTTGACGAGGCTCCGATTGTCGTGCAGCAGGCGGGGCTTTTTGACTGGCAATTTGCCATCTCCGCCTACGACCGCGCCATTCGCGACGGCGGAAAAGCCGTTGCAGCCCGCAGACCGATTCAGGACAGGACGCTCATACTGGACGTTTTTGCCGACACGCAGCGGGAGCACGACGCCGCCATCGACAGGCTCAACAATGTGCTGGAATATGACCTTTGCGCCCTCAAGCCCGGTAAGCTGTGGATCAATAACCGATATGTGCGTTGCTTGGCTTATTCCTCTGTCAAGACGCTTGACCGCGACTGGACCTCTTACACCGTTGTCACGCTGACGCTTAAAATGATTTCGCCCGCTTGGGTCGCGGAGGAAACCGTTACCCTTCTGCCTGCCTCTCAGCAGACCCGCAGCGGCGACAAGAAATATTTAGGGAAGTACCCTTACAAGTATTCCGAGGGGATTGTGGCGCGATTCGTCAACGGCACGTCGGGCAATGCGCCCATGATTATCAAGATATTCGGCGCGTGCAGCAATCCTTCTGTCTACGTCGGGGACAATGAGTATTCCGTCAATACGGACATTGCGGCGGTGGAATACGTCATCATCGACCAGCGCGACAAGAGCATTTGCCGCGTCAGTCAAAGCGGCGTGCGCACCAATATATTTAATCTGCGCAAGAAGAGCGTTGACAATTTCCTGCCCGCTCCGCCCGGTGCGCTTTCGGTCAGCTGCTCGGGGCAATTCGCCTGCGAGGTTACATTTTTGACGCAAAGGAGCGAACCGGAATGGAATTATCATTAATTCACGCGGACGGGGACTTTAATGAGCTTGGTGTTGTGGAATTCATGCGATACGACGGCATGATTTCGCTCGAACCGAAAGCCGACGGGAATGACTGGGAGACGGAGATTCCTGCCGGGGATTTCTTTCGCTACGGCTTCGCGCTCGGGCATTACCTCTACTTTGCCGGAACGGAATTCGGCGGTCGGCTCGAAAAGATCACTCACGTTTCAAAGACGCACACCGTCAAATTGGGCGGCGTCACATGGCGCGGCATGCTCTCCCGCAGGGTCATACTGCCGCCCGACGGACAGAGCCATCTCGACCTCAGTCAGCAGGATATTTTCCCCGTCATGCGGTCGCTGATTCAGGGCTTCGGCGGGCTTTTTTCCGCGCCTTCCGGCAATGCAGGGCTGCTGTGCGGGCAGAAATTCCGCTTTCAGAACGTGCTGGAGGGGATTCTTGACATGCTCGACCCGTTCGGACTGCGGCTCCGGCTCACTCTCGACCCGGACAGCAGACAGGTGATGCTTTCCGCTGAGTCGGTGGCAGACCGCAGCGAGGGGATTGAATTTTCCGGCGATTACGACTACAGCTACACATCTACTCGCGGCGAGGCTATGTACAACCATGTCATTGCGCTCGGTCGCGGCGAGCAGGAAAACCGCACGGTGCGGCACGTCTGGCTGCTCCCTGACGGCAGCTTGACTACCGATGCAAGCGCTGAGGGAATTCCTTCCGGCGACGAAGAGAAAACGCTTGTCTACGATTATTCTTCCGCCGAGGACGAGAAGGAATTGATTAAGTATGCTAAAAATCAGCTGAAAGAACACGGCGCTCAGAATTCCATTGAAATCAGCCTCGATTCGGCTGACATTGACCTTCCGCTCGGCGATAAGGTCGGTTTACGCGACCGCATCACCGACATGAGCGACGTGCGAACCGTTACAAGCAAGCTGCTCACCGTTTCAAGCGACGGGGTAAGCCTTCAATATACAGCGGGTTAGAGCGAAGGTTGGAAGTATGCTTTTTATAAAATATAATTTCACATTTCATGCTTCATACTTCACTTTTCACGCTCTAAAAGCATCACACTGATAAAAAGGGGTTGTTTATTTGGGACAAAAAGCAATTACTATCTACACGCCGGAGAGAACGGCGGCACACATTTCCGCTGAGGACGACGCGTTCATCAACAAATGCGCTTTCGGCGAGGCAAGCGGCATTCTCGGCTCGCTCTCGTGCGTCAAGGTGGACGACAACACGCTCCGGCTCTCCGGCGGCGGCGTGAGCAACCGAGGGTACATTCTGTGGATTCCCGACGGCGAGACACTGGAACTCTCCGTGGACAGCGGCACCGCAGGATACCGCCGCATTGACACCGTCGCGGCGGTCTTCACCAAGGGCGGCGGCGAGATTGCCGACACGCACACATTCGCGGTGATCAAGGGGACGCCCGCTGCAGGCACGCCCTCCGCGCCGGCGCTTACCTCTTCCGCGCTGCTGTCTACCGGCAATGTCAATCAGGCGGCGGTTTTTAACGTTCATATTACCGGAAGCGAGATCACTTCCGTTTCACGCGCTGCCGTTCTGCTGCCTGCGGCTTCGTCTATGCCCGGCATTTCATTCGGTACTGCTGCTCCCGACGGCGGCAGCGACGGTGATATTTACTTTAAAATCGTGGGCTGAGGACGGTGACTTTTGACTTATGGCTGAAACAACCGGAATATTTACCGACAAAATCACGTCCACCGCAAGCAGTCCGCATGTCAACTATTCGGCTGCCTATACGGCAACAAGAAACGACCCTTCTGATAAAGCCGTTCGCGTCGTGCTGACATGCATAGGCTGGCTGCCGAGCAGCGCTTCGCGGCTGGGTTCGGGCATAAAGCTGACCGTTTGCGCCAGACTCAACGGCGGCGAATGGCAGTCGGCTGTGATGAAAAGCACTTCGGCTGTCTGGAACGGCAGTTCCGCAAAACATGCCGCGGTGATCGAGCTATCCGGAAATGTTCCCTCCGGCTCGGCTAAAATTGAGTGGTATGTGACCCGCTCCGGCTCGACATACGGCGGTTCAGCCGGAATCCTTGGCAGCGCTTCCCGCCCGAAACAGTACACGGCGGCGCTCCCCGCCTACGGCGGAAACGACGACGGCTCGGGTTCCGCAGACGCAAAGGGCTGTGTTTACATTCGCGTCGGCGGCGTGTGGAAACGTGCCGTTTCTTATATCAAAATCAACGGCGTTTGGAAAAAGGCTGTTCCATACGTAAAATCCGGCGGCGTTTGGAAAAAGACTTCGTAAGAAAGGTGATGAAAGGATGCAGAATTATATTGCAAGAAAAATAGATATTAACGGACAGATTAAAGCAATAACAGTCAAGCAGTTCGACAACAACTCCCGTTTTCTGCATGTTAAGCTTAACGACAAGGACGCGGGCGACGGTTTGTTTGATCTGACCGGATGCTCAGCCGCACTTTACATCAAGCGCGAGGGCAACACCGACAATTCGGCTGTGGCTTATGTAAACGGCGAGGTCTCCGAGGACGACGACGGCGGCGGTGTTGTGACCTTCCTGCTGCCCGGCAGCGCTACACAGAAAATCGGCAAATACGAGTGCGAAATCTGGATTTATCAGGGCGACGACACCGACCGCCCGATTATTTCCACCAAGCCTTTCCTGCTGACGGTGGAGAAATCCATCCGCAACGACAAGGCGATTACGGCAAGCTCTGAATATTCGGCGCTGGACAGCGCTTTGATGAAGGTCGATAGGAACGACCGGATTGTGAGAGAGCTTACCGCTCTTGCCGAAGCCGGAGAGATTCCTGCCGGAACGGTGGAAGCCGAGGTCGCCGCTGCCCGTGTCGCATGGGACGGCTCTGCTTCTGACAATCTCGCGCAGGCTATGACAAAGCTCGGTGAATCCGGACTGGTATATCTCGGAACACTTCTCAACGCTCAGACATGGGAAAATTACAGCAGCACATTCGCAGGATTGCCGACTAACATTTTCACCGTCTGCAATCTTGACAATTCCGGCTCAGCTATTTCAGACGCGCCGATTCGCGGACAGCTGACTGGTACGATCATTACGCTTGGACGCGAGGGCAAAACCCGGCGCGCCAATTACGACACCCAGATTTTTATGCCCCAAACTTGCGAAAAGATTTACGCCCGAAAGTATTTCGACAA
>CACWOX010000056.1 GCA_902762615.1 uncultured Ruminococcus sp.
TCCGCAAGCGAGTGACCGAATCCGGTGAGCGGAACGCTTGCGCCCGCGCCGGCAAAGTCGGCTATCGGCTGATAAAGCCCTATGGCGCTGAGAATCACGCCTGCCGTCACAAAGCTCACGAGAATCCTGCCGGGGGTGAGATTTGTCCTGTCGATGAGCAGCTGTCCTATGACGCATAACGCGCCGCCAACCACAAATACCTTGCTATATTCCCATAATATCTGCATGTTTACTGATTCCGACCTTTCTGTCTGTATTTACGGATAGTATTTGATGAATTTCCCAAATAATGCATGGGAATTTGTAAATTGTTATTCAATATTTCATCAATTCTCTTGCACATGAGGCTTATTTATTATATAATTAATCTGATTAATTCTGAGAAAGCATTCAGAGGTGTTTTAATATATGGCATTTGCACCTATCCCCGAATATGAGGGGAAATCGCCCTATGTGTTCATATCCTACGCACAGCAGGACGAAAGGATAGCATATTCTATCGCCGTAAAAATGTACAACGAGGGCTTCAGGCTGTGGAGCAGCGCCGCCTGCGGCAATCCGTCCAGCATGCGCATAGCCGAGCGCCTGAGCAATTCCGCGGTGGCGATGGTCTTTCTCTCAAAGAGCTATCTCAAATACGCCGCCGGCAAGGAATTTGAGCCTCGCGCCGTCATGAACAGTCCCAAGCAGATGATAGTGATCTGTCTTGACGATACGCCGCTTGGAGCCGACTGGAACACCGTCGATTTTCCAGCCGGCATACGCTACAATCCCGACGTTCCCCAGGGACTGTGGCTTAGGATCAATTCGTCCGACGCGCTGGAAAAGTGCCGCGGCGCATGGCCAAAGCGTCCCATGCCGGAGCCCTATGAGGATAAGCCGCAGGTGAATATGTCGGTGGACGAGGACGAGCTGACCGATGAGATGAAAAATCTCAACAGTGTAATGTCTTCTTTCGGAGCCGGACTTGACGACGACGAGATTAACAATATCTCCCTTTTCCGCAGAAATGACTATACGAAGGACACATTCAAATGGCCGGAAAAGAGCGAGCCTTCGCAGGAGCAGGAATATTACTCCATCGAGAATCTGATAGACAATTCTCCCATGCCTCTTTCGCCCGAAAAAAAGCAGTACGACAGCATGATCGGACTTATCGAGAGCTTTATGGAAAAAAGCAGCAGGGCAAAGGAAGAAGAGCAATTCACAGCTGACCGGCAGCCATCGGAAGACGCAGGCAAAAGGCGCAGAATGCCCATCTCGGAGAATACCTACAGCGAGTATCATGCCGTGCCGAAAAATGAATTTGACTCGGTCGATCTCTCCAAGGATATTTCCTCCGCTCCCGTGGTGATAACCGAATCCTCCGCTCCCGCGCCCATAACGCTGGATTACGGAGAAGAAACAGAGATGGCGGCATACAGCATGACACGCAGTCAGGGACGTGCCGACCGCGTGTCCGAGATAGTTTATTACTCGTCCAGCAGGCAGCAGCCGGAGCCGAAGCCGGTTTACAACGAGGTAAGCAGCAACGAGAAAAAGCCCGAGCCTCCGACCAAGCCCGTTCAGGAGCCAAAGCCGGAGAAAAAGCCGGCACAGCAGTCGGAGCCTGTATTTGAAAAGGTGGTGGACGACCGCAAATTCATCAAGTCCACCGATGACAATATCGACGGCGCCAAACTGACCTATCATCTCGGCAGTCTGTTCGACGGTTTCGACGAAAGCGATTTCGCGCAGGACGAACCCGAGCCGAAGCCCGAACCGCCCAAGCCGGAGCCAAAGCCTGAACCGCCCAAATACGAGCCGGTCGATCACACTCCGGTGAGGTTTAAGGACGACGACATTCCGCTGCCTGCCCTCAGCTTTGAAAAGCCCAAGCGTCCGCAGCAGGTGTTCGACGTCATCGATGAAAAGCCCAAGCCTGTCCCCGCACCTCCCGAACCGCCCAGACGCACTCTTTCCAAGCCGCGCAGACGCTATATCGTGTCGGTCAGAAAAGGCGTGCGTCATATCGAATACGACGATGAGATGTACGAGGTCAACGGCAGGTGGATACCCGGGCATATCTATCACAGGCTCATGCCGGGAGCAAAATACACCAATATCCGCCGCATTACCAAAAAGACGAAGCCGGAACCGCCGCAGCTTCCCATTCAGCCGAGCCGTCCCGCAGCGGGGCTGAATTCCGACAGCAGACTTTACAGCGCGGTCAATACCTTCTTTACGCCTTCCCAGCGCGGTTCCTCGTCGGGTGAAAGCATACCCAAAGGGGTGCGTTCCGCACTGCGTGAACGGCACGAGGTACGCCGCAGCGAGGCGATCAGGCAGTTTGAGGAAGCGCAGGCGGCTTCCGTTGCACCGCCGGCGTCAGCTCCCGGTAATCAGCCTTCTGCCGAAGGTGACAATACGCCTGCCCGCAAGCACAAATTCTCGCATGAGGGAGGCATAAAGAAGTCGCTCATGGCAAATATGGAAACGCCCGTCAATACCGAAGCGGAGGAAAGCCACAGGCAGTACGGAGCCAGAGCCGAGGCAGTCGCCGAAGCTGCCGAGCAGGCAAAAACCCAAGACAAAAAGTCCAAGAAAAAGGACGAAAAGGTTGCAAAAAAAGCTGCCAAAAAGGCAGCGGAAAAGGCGGCGCAGAAAAAGGCGGAATCCAAGAAGAACGACAAAAAGAGCAAGGATAAAAATAAGGACAAAAAGCCCGACGGTGAAAAGACGCAGGAGCAGATACATCCCCCGACAGCGGCGGCAGCCTTTGCCGATGTGGACGAGGACAGCCTTATCGAAATGCCCAAACAGAATCTTCCGGGGCTCAGACTCGACCCTTCCGCCTACAGCAGCATGAATCTCAGCGAAATTCTTTTCGGTGAAGGCAAGGACTCCGGCAAAAATTCAAAGAAAAAGAAGAAAAAGTAATTTTATTAAACAAAAATAGAAGCCGACGCGGATCAAAAATCCTGTGCCGGCTTTGACTTTTTTATTTTTTTTATTTACGAACAAATATATATCCGAAGGCATTCGGACCCCAGTGACAGGCAATTGCCGGATCGAGATTGTCCTGATGTCCCATAGACGACAGGAATTTGTAGTCGGTCATTTTGATAAGATCGACAAGATTCTTGTTGGAATAGGTGTAGGAGGGAACGATGGAAAACTCAGGATCACATTCGGTTTCGAGCAGCTTGACAAGCGTCAGCATGGCGCGTTTGAGACCGATTGCCTTGCTCATCACCTTGACATATCCGTCCTCAAAGGTGATGAGCGGCTTGACCTGCGCCAGACTTCCGGCGACATAAGCCGTCTTGCTGAGCCTGCCGCCGCGGTGAAGGTATTCGAGAGTCTCCGGAATAGCTGCCACTCTGATGCGCGGAATAAGCTGACTAAGCTTGTTCTCAATAAAATCAAGCCCCTTGTCGCGGTACTTGTTGACCTCTTCCACCAGAATGCGCACGCCGCCGACGGCTGTTTTGGTGTCAATGACGCGCACCTGCGGGTGATCCTCAAACATAATGCGGAAGGTATTGTAGGTGCCGGATATTCCGGATGAAATAGGCAGAATAATGACTTCGTCGCCCTGCTCCACATATTTCATGATTTTTTTCTCGGTCTCGTCGAGCGAAGGCAGAGAGGTCTTGGGGAAAAGCCCCTCATCTATCAGCTGTGAGTAAAAGAAATCCATCGAAAGGTCGATGCCGTCGCTGTATTCCCTTTCTCCGAGAAGTATTTTCAGCGGGATTATCTCGACATTGTACTGTTTTTTTTCGTCCTGCTTGATGCTGCTGCCCGAATCAACAAATACTCTTAACATTTTAAAATGTCCTCCATTTACAGGGGAATGCTCTGTTGTATCTAAATATTTCGGCTTCAACTGCTTTTGTGCTTTAAACCGATAATCTGATTATAAACCCGAATATGTGCCATTGTCAAGATATTTAATGGTTTGGAGAAATGATTATTGAATTATTTTCATTTCGACGTTGACAACTCACGTAAAATCGCTATAATATTTACATGGATCAATGTGATGCGCCGGAGGTTAAATGTATGAGTAATAATTCCCAAAGAAGTATGTCCGGATACGCGGTATGTGACAGCTGCGGCGAAATACTCCCGCCCACAGCGACCTTCTGCCCGAACTGCGGCAGCAGGAGAATTTCGGGAGGCGTCAGCCGGGAAACGGAGCTTCCCTATCAATACGGCTTGGATGATGATGACGAAATGCTGCGTGTGAGCATACCCAGGCGGCTGTATCAGGATAGTGTGCCGCAAGAGGCGGACAGAGCGCAGTTTCAGAGAGACTATGAAGAGTATGAGCCGTCGGAGGAGCCGTATCCCGATGAGCAATGGGAAGAGGATGCTGCGGAGCCTTATCTGAATGTGCCTATGATTGGCATGCTTGCGGCTGTTGCATTTCTTGCGGTGGTGCTTTTGGTGACATTTACGGGCTTGCTGTCCTCATTTTTTTACAGAGAAGATATTTCGGCTCCGTCGGAGCAGGATATTGCTGGGGGTTCGTCTGCCGTATCGTCTGACGCTTCGTCCGTGACGTCTGATGAAAAGTCAGTTGTTCATCTGCTGCCGGAGGACGTGAAGAATGACAAATACGTTAAATACTCGCTGGAAAACAACAAATTCAGCACGGCAATGGCTTCCTCTTACATAAGCGAAAAACGGACCCACGGTTCGACGGACAGGGCATTTGACGGTGACCCCGAAACAAGCTGGCAGGACGGCGTTAAGGGCTACGGCGAGGGCGAATGGCTGCTGGCGTACAATTCCGACGGTTCCGCGGTGAAGGTGAGCAGCGTGACAGTGTACAACGGCTACCTGAATCCCCAGTTCAACACCGAAAAAAAGGACATGTATCTCGTGAATTCCAGAGTGAGCGACTTTACGCTGGAATTTGACGACGGCTCCACCGAGAGTTTCACTCTTTTGGATGAAAAGGAAGCTCAGACCTTCCATTTCAAGGAGCGCAAGACCTGTTACGTCAGATTTACGGTGGGCGACGTTTACAAAGGCACAAAATACAAGGACACCTGCATCGGTGAGATAATTTACAAATAACAGCGAAATGATTTTCTGCATATCGGCTTTGAAAAAAGCGGACGTGCAGAAATTTTTTTGTTTTTTTCGCTTGATGTTTGATTGAAAATATGTTATTATATTCTTTCAATCAATTGATGCGATGGGTTCATACGATGAGGAGGATGGGATATGATTTGGCAGAATTTTTTTACACAGACTATTCTGATCAGGGGACGCGATTATTACATGCGCGGCAAGGTGACGGGACTCTTTCCGTCGGGTGATATGTTTCTTGCAAGGGTCATGGGCTCAAGGCTGTACACTGTCACCATTGAGGAAAGGGACGGCGCGCTCTACAGAGCGACCTGCGACTGCCCTCATTCGCGTTCGGGCTATTACTGCAAGCACGTGGCGGCGGCGCTCTTTGCCATTGACGAACACCAGAAAACACAGACCGACAAGGTGGTGGAGCACGATCCGTTTGCAGAATTATACAGCGGTGCGGATGAAAGCTACCGTTATTTTGACATGCGAAAAATCACCCGCCATATCGTTGTCTATGAGGAAACCTACCGGCGCGCCTTGCGTCTGATAAAAAGCGGAAAGCTGACCGACGTTACTCTGAAGTTCAACTGCCGCGACGGCAAAGGCGGTATGATATGCGAGGCGCAGGGAAAATACAATGAAAACTACGGCTACATTATTGCCGCCGTGTTTGACCGAGACGGAATTGTAGAGAGCGTTTCGGAAAAATATGTCCCGGGGTTCGGCACCACAGGCATGATGCGTCACGGGGATCACATGGAGCCGAATCAGTACATGCTCGCTCTGCTGCTCGAAGCAGGCAGGCTGCTCAGCCTTGACCCGAATGCGGGTGATTCCACCAGCGGCGAGGGCATGAGGCTGCTCAGCTCCTTCCGCGCCGAGCGTTCCTCCGGCAGCCTTGCTGAAATGCGCCGTGAGGTGATGCTGGAGCCGAGAATGCTCAGGGAGGACGGCAGATATTACATGACCCTCCGCGCGGGAACCGACAAACTGTATGTGGTCAAAAATATGACCGAACTGATCAGGGCGTTCGAGGATAAAAACAGCTTTATGTCCGGTAAGGGGAGTCTGAATTTTTCCCGCGACGTGATAAGCGACAGCTGCGCTTCGCTTTTTGCATTTGTGAAGGATGTGGTGAACGACGCTGTGTTCCGCGCCCAGAACGTCAGACCCACATATTACGGATACACCCATCCTGCCGAGTCGGTCAAAAACCGCATAGAGCTTTACGGCAGCCGTCTGGACGGATTTTTTGACGCGGTGGTGAGCATGAATCTGCCCGAGGTTGCGTTTACGGATGTTCAGGAAAAGGGCAAGGTCAATTCACAGCTCAGATTCGGAGTGGCATCGCCCGAAATTACCCTGGACATCAACGGAGATATAGATGACGATAGTACGTTTCACGGCATACAGGCGATCGGCAAGGCTCCTGTATTTATCAACGGATCGGAGCACCATTATTTCATTGAAAAGGAGCGTTTCTGCCGGGTAGAACCCGAGACTGACCGTCAGCTTGCGCCGCTTTATTCTCTGCTCGGAGAGGGCGAATTCTCATTCAGTGTGGGCAGAAATAACATGCCTGAATTCTGCTACAGCGTGCTGCCCAAGCTGCGAGGTATGATAAATGTGCGCGAGCACGATACAGAGCAGATTGAAAAATATCTTCCGCCCGAAGCCGAGCCGGTCTTTTACCTCGACAACGACAACGGACTGCTCACCTGCCGCGCCAAGGCGAGATACGGCGATACGGAATTCCCTCTGTCCGACAGCATGCCGGAAAAGGCGCTGCACAGTGCCCACAGGGACATTCAGAGGGAAGCCGAGGCTCTCGGTGTGGTCAGCGAATACTTTCCGGAATACGACGGGGCGCAGGACATCTTCCTCTGCGAAAAGAGCGACGACGCGGCTTACCGCCTGCTCTCGGAGGGTTTGGGAGAACTGCTGCGGATAGGGGAGGTCAACTGCACCGACAGCTTCAAGGCGATCAACATACGGCGCAGACTGCCCGTCAAGGTGGGCGTTTCCATTTCGGGCGACCTGATGAATCTCTCGATAGAATCCGAGGACGTTTCCATCAGGGAACTTGCCGAAATCCTCAAAAGCTACCGCCGCAAAAAGCGTTTTCACAGGCTCAAGAACGGCGATTTCGTGGACATTGACGAGACGATAGCCGAACTGAGCGATATGGCGGAAACCATGCACCTCAGCGCATCCGAGCTTGCCGCCGGCAGCGTGAGGCTGCCGATATACCGCGCGTTGTATCTCGATAAGATGTCGGAAAAGTGCGACGCGCTTCGTATACACCGCGATTCCTATTTCAAAAAGCTGGTCAAGGAATTCAAGACGGTCAGCGATTCCGACTTTGAAGTGCCGGAGCATTTGCAGGGCATCATGCGCAATTATCAGATCTTCGGGCATCGCTGGCTGCGTACGCTCGAAAAATACGGCTTCGGGGGCATATTAGCCGACGACATGGGTCTTGGCAAGACGCTTCAGGTTATTTCGGTGCTGTCTGCGGCGAAATCCGAGGGAAATGCCGGCACATCGCTGGTGATATGTCCGGCTTCTCTGATTTACAACTGGCTGGAGGAGCTGTCGCGCTTTTCGCCCGAACTGAAGGCGGTTGTCGTGGCAGGCAGTCAGCCTGAAAGGGCAGAGATGATTGAAAATATCGGACATTTCGACGTGGCGGTGACGTCATATGACCTGCTCAAGCGCGACATTGCCCTTTATGAAAACATCCGCTTCCATTACGAGATAATCGACGAAGCGCAGTATATCAAAAACCACTCCACCGCGGCGGCGAAGGCAGTCAAGGTGATTCATTCCCGCGTCAGATTTGCCCTCACCGGCACGCCGATTGAGAACCGCCTCAGTGAGCTGTGGAGCATATTCGACTACCTCATGCCGGGATTTCTCTACGGCTATGAGACCTTCCGCAAGGAGCTGGAGGCTCCCATTGCCAAAAAGAGCGACCCCTCGGCAACCGAAAAGCTCAAGCGAATGACCTCGCCCTTCATCCTCAGGCGGCTTAAAAACGACGTTCTCAAAGACCTGCCCGACAAGATCGAGGAGGTGCGCTACGCCGCATTCGATAAGGAGCAGCGCAGGGTCTACGACGCGCAGGTCGCTTACATGAAGGGAATGCTGGAAAGCAGCGACCAGTCTGCTGTCAGCAGGAACAAGATACAGATTCTTGCCGAGCTGACACGCATACGTCAGATATGCTGTGACCCGTCGCTGATTTTTGAGGATTACAAGGGCGAATCCGCCAAGCGCCTTGCCTGCATCGACCTTGTCAAAAGCGCCATCGAGGGCGAACACAAGATTCTGCTGTTTTCGCAGTTCACTTCCATGCTCGAACTGCTGGAGAGCGACCTTGCCTCGGAGGGAATAGCCTATTACAAGATAACGGGCAGCACTCCCAAGCAGGAACGCGTTGAGCTGGTGCAGGCATTCAACGCCGACGATACGCCGGTATTTCTGATTTCGCTCAAAGCCGGCGGCACCGGCCTCAACCTGACGGGCGCCGACGTGGTGATTCATTATGACCCGTGGTGGAACGTCGCCGCGCAGAATCAGGCTACCGACCGCGCACACCGCATCGGTCAGACAAAAATCGTGTCGGTCTACCGCATTATCGCCAAAAACACTGTCGAGGAGAAAATTCTGGAATTGCAGGAGTCCAAGCAGAATCTCGCCGATGAGATACTCAGCGGAGAGCTCGGCAGCATAGGCAGCATGTCCCGCGAAGAGCTGCTGTCCCTGCTTATGTGATGATTTTGAGATAATGAACAAAATAACAAAAAATTGCCTCAAAAAAACAAACAATCTTGACATAGCCGTGTGCTTATGATACAATCATTATGAAATCAAACAGCATACAAGTAATCCGATGAGAGTGTGACAAGATGAATATTTCAAATCTATTTTCTCTTCTTTGCGGAATGGCACTTTTTCTGTTCGGCATGTCGCTTATGGGCGACGGACTGAAACGGACGGCAGGCGGCAAGTTTGAGCTGCTGCTTGCCAAGCTGACCGATACGTCCTTCAAGGGGCTGCTGCTGGGTACCGGCGTCACGGCGATCATTCAGTCGTCGTCGGCGACCTCGGTGATGGCGGTCGGTTTCGTCAACTCCGGCATGATGAAATTCCGCAGGGCGATTCCGATTGTTCTCGGAGCCATTCTCGGCACGAGCATCACCGGCTGGGTGATATGTCTCTCCGAGATCGGCGGAGGCGACGGCTGGGTGTCGCTTCTTTCCACGACTACCCTGACCGGCATTATTGCGCTTGCGGGCATTTTCATTCGTATGTTCAAAAAGAAGTACGACAATGTGGGCGACATCATGCTCGGATTTGTGGTGCTTATGGTGGGCATGGAGACGATGAGCGGATCGGTGGATCCCCTCAAGGAAAGTCCGGCTTTCATCGAGATACTCACTATGTTTTCCGATCCGGTGATCGGCATTCTGGTTGGCATTCTGGTCGCAGCCGTGCTTCAAAGCGCGTCGGCGGCTGTGGGTATTTTGCAGGCGCTTACGGTGACGGGCGCCATCGACTTCCACACCTCGCTCCCCATCATCCTCGGCATATCCATCGGGGCGGCTCTTCCCGTGCTGCTCTCGGCTATCAGCGCCAATATCAACGGCAGACGCACCGCTTTGGTATATCTCATAGAGTCGGTGCTTGGCGTTGTGATATGCGCTCCGGTTTTCTATATACTGGACGCGTTTATGCATTTTTCCTTCACCGCAATGACCATGAACACCTTCACGATTGCTCTGGTCAACACCGTATTCAGATTTTTCAACGTCGTGGTGCTGTTCCCCTTCATCGGTTCCATCGAAAAAATGACTTGCATGATCATCAAGGACAAGCCCGAGGCAGACGACGAGACCCAGACACTGGAGCCTATCGCTCTGGACGAACGCTTCCTGCCCTATCCGGCGCTGGCAATATCCCAGTCGCAGAAGGCGGTCTATGATATGGCGCTCACAGCTCAGAAGAGCATTCACGCCTGCTTCGACCTTCTCAGAAATTACGATGAGGAAAAATTCCATAAAGTCGAGCGCTACGAGAAGCTCGGGGATCTCTATGAGGACAGTATTGGCACTTACCTCATGAAGCTCTCCAAGAGTGAGCTTACCAAGGAGCAGAGTGCCAATGTGTTCAAATATCTTCATTCGCTCTCCTACCTTGAAAGACTCACCGACCACGCCATGATCATCACCTATGTCGCTCAGGAAAAGAGCGAGAATGGCATCGTCTATTCCGAGGACGCACAGGCGGAGCTTGATGTGCTGGAAAAGGCTGTTACGGAAATCGTCGGCATTACCGTGGACGATTTCATTCACAACCGCTGGCGCACCGACGGCAGAGTATCGGCTCTGACAATGGTGATCCGTTCGCTTTGCAGCAAGGCGGAGGTGCACCACGTGGAGCGTCTGCAATCCGGCGTCTGCACCATCAAGCAGGGCACGGAATTCAACGAGCTGCTCACCAATTTCGAGCGTATAGCGGTGCACTGTTCCAAGGTAATATTTGCTATGATCGAGGCTCATGACGAAAGCTACAGCATACACGTCGACAATCTCGGCAATGAACTGAAAGCCAGCCTGTCCGACGAGATGATAGAGCAGTACAGGGCAAAATACACTCTGAAGAAGTCGGATAAGGCGTCGTCCGAAGCGACTGTCGCCGCGGCAGCTACTGTTTGATAAGGTAACAATTTAATATGATAAAATTCTCCCGCACAGAACTTCGTTTCATGCGGGAGATTGCTTTTTGTATATAAAAATACTGTAAAAAAACCATATAATTGTATTTACCGATATTGAAGTTTTGGTTATCCTGTGGTATAATAATAAAATACCTTAATCCGTGAAATTGAAAAAGTGCAGAAGTTGAAAACCGCGCAAAACAGGGCGTTGACAGCCGGAAAAAGAAAATATGGTACTCACCCAAAA
>CACWOX010000057.1 GCA_902762615.1 uncultured Ruminococcus sp.
CTCGGATATTCATTTCTCATTTCTTTCACCGCTTCTCTTTTTCCCTTATTTTACTCCCTTTTTTCTCTTTTGTAAAGATTCTAAACAGGCTCTTACAGACAGGTACAAATATGAAATGAAGAGCCGTATGCGTTAATAGCGCACGTACGGTTCCGTGAGGGGTGTGGGGTGCAAACCCCACATCTACTCGAGTAGGCTTGGTAAATCATTTCTATTTTGGAAATTACAAGGGAAAATTCAAATTTCAAATCCAATATTTCTCATTCAAGTGGCTGTTATAGCTATTCCGTGAGTTTAGAAATATTATAACAGCCAATCGAAAAATTCACAATAGCTTTATCCAATGTTTTGTCAGTGAGGTTAGTTTGCCATTTTTCTGCGATTAGGATTATCCAAAATCACCGCTGTTGATAGGATAATCCTTCACAGAAATAATGTCAATAGGGCTCCACAGAAACTCTATTGCTCTGACCAGATTCTCTATTCATGGGTACATCTTAACAGACAGAGAATGAAATCCAATATGCGAGGGACATTTTGCCATCGACCTCATCGTCACTGGATGCCTGAAAGAAGCAACGCCCTTTTCTTTGTTTAATGCGACGCAAATTTTGAATTCCAAAAATAACAGACCAAGCACTTGCAGTGACGACGTATTGTCACTCCCATGCGTGATCTGCTTATTATATGATTTTTGCTCCGCTATCATTGATTTGTCTGCGGTGAAACGATTTACCGCTTCCTATTTTTGCGTAAAACGTATCACGCGGCTGACGCTGTCAGGGGACTGAAGGCTTTCTTCGGCCAACGCGATATATTTAGCAATGCATTTGTCGTTGGGATTGGCTCCGGCTACCTGACGGAAACATTGGAGCGCTCCTTCGCAGTTGCCGAGGTGGAGCTTTTTAACACCGTTTTCAAAGACGTCTTTGGTATTGGTTCGGGCCATGCGTTCCCGGTCGTCCAGGCAATCCAGCACCTCATAGAGCGCTTTGATTTCATTGACGCCAGCCACCTGTACCATGCCGAGAAAGCGAAGGTTATATTCCTCGGCATCTGAAAGCCTGTCCAGCGTATCTTTGGAGATAATCATACCGGTGGCATATTGTTTGGTCAGTGATTCCAGCCGTGAGGCAAGGTTGACGGTGTCGGAAATGACGGTGCTGGAAAGACGTTCCTGTTCACCGATAATGCCCAGCATGGACATACCCGAATGAATACCGATACCGATACGGATTTCCTCTCCGCCAAACTGGAAGGTGCCTCTGTCCAGCACAATGGACCGGTATAGTTCAATACCCGCGTCCACAGCGGACTTCGCATCGGTAAAAAGCGCCATGACCGCGTCGCCAATGTATTTATCCACAAATCCGCTGTACTTGCGGATGATGGGTCCGGCTGTTTCGGTGATCGCGTTGACAAATGAAAAATTTTCTGATGTGGTCATCATTTCCGATTTTTTGGAAAAGGCACGTATGTCAAAAAACAAAACCGTAATGTCTGTACAGACCGCATCTCCCAAATGAATATCGGTGATGGATTTCTTTTGCAGAAGCTGCATGAACTGTATAGGAACAAATTTAAAATATGTGTCCTTGAGCTGCTCTGTGTTGCGGAAGGAAACCGCGAGCTTTTCCGCCATCGTATTCACGCCGCGCCCTATGTCGCCGATTTCATCATGTGACAATCTGTTAATGCGGGCATTGAAATTGCCCTTGGCTATCTCGGATACCGCGTCGGAAGTTTTTCTGATCTGACGCAGGGTCAACAGTGCCACCGCTACCATGCAGAAAATAAAAATCGGGAAAAACAGCAGGAACTTACCGATGGTTTCCCAGATCAGGTTTTCCGTCATGAGCTGATAGGCGTTCAGATCGGCGCCTGTTTCCAGTACGGCAACAATTTCACCGGTAGAATTGTAGATTGGCGTCTGCGCATATACCCAGTCGCCTTCAAAGTCCGAATAGGTATTGACAAAGCTCTGCCCGTCATGAAACGCATCCCATTCCGGTGCGGATTCGTCAATGGTATCATAATAGCTGAAATTCGGAGAGGAATCGTTGCTGATAGCCAGCAGATACAGGTCGTATCCGCGCAGCAGATAAATGGCTGTGTAATAGGATTGGTTCCATGTGTCCTTGTTATCGTTGAGGATTCCCTGCAGGTTGGCGTGCATGTGATTGAATTCATCGGTGTTCAGGCTGCTGTAGCCCGTCAGCGTTTCAATTTCATCTCCGTTGAATTTGTCCGAATTCAACACGGTAAACCCCATGACCCGATTTTCCATATTCTCCATGAGAATACGCATGACGGAGCTGCTCACATAATTGAGGCTGATGGCAAGCATCGCCAATATGATGGGAACAGTGGCCAGAATCTGCTTGACAAAAATAGAGAGCCGTATGCCGTTTCCCTTTTGCTTCAAAAGAGAAATCAACACGCAGCATAACAGGCACAGCGCGGCCACCGCGCAGCCCAGCGCAAGGTAGGACGGAATATACAGAATCGGTTTTTTGACAAAGACCGGTCCCTTTTGCTGACAGTCTCCATTTTGGGAGATCATCAGTAGCGAATCCCCTGAAATAGTGGTGAGCATCCCCTGACAGAAATATAGTCCGCTGCACGTAAAGTCGCCGGAAATATTTGGGTATGTACCGTCGCTGCCAACCAGAAAGATGGTCCCGCCGCTGATGTCATTGATATAAATATGTTCCGCGTCTCCCGCGATATAATAGGGCTGAATGCCGCCTCCGTCAACGGAATAATCGAATCGGTGCAGAACGGTTTCCTCCCCGTTTATCCGGCCGAGGCCGACGCCGCCGTCCGCTGTCGTAAACAGGTATTGATCCTCAGAAATAAACCGCGCCAATAAATGCATGAAGGCGGCATCCTCCGCATTGATGCGGCCGGTTTCAAAGGCTATATTGACATTCGGATCGACTGACACAATGGAAATATCCGTTCCGCTCCTAAGCATCAGCATCAGCTTGTCGCCTATGAGCGTCATTCCAAAAATGCTGTTGTTGCGGTGGGGTGGATTTTCCGCATTCTGATAATCCATACGGAAAACCTCTTTTTCCAGCTTTCCGTGGGAATTGAATTTGCAAATGGACTCGAATTTGGTTGTATAGGATTCCGTATTCTGAAAAAGATACTGCACGTAGCAGCCGCCGTCTCCGGCTGGGGCCATATCCGTGACAAAGCCGATACCTTCAAAAGGAACGTCGGGGATGATGTATTGCACCTTTCCGTCCGGCGAAATGCAGGAGACGCGTCGGCATTCGTTGTCCGTCACAAAGAGATTGCCGTTTGCGTCAGAACAGGCATAAACCACATTCCGAAGGGTCAGCTTCGTGGAAGGTAATAATTCTCCGTTGCCCCAGAGCCACCACAGAATGAGGGCTGTTGTGCCTAAAAGCAGCGAAACCGCAGACAATATAAGACGTGTTCTTTTGTTTGATGTTTGTCCATGTGCCACATTAATTCACTCCTTGACTTTATTATATGCTTCTGATAAAATGATACCCATGAAGGGGGCAGGACGTATGTCGTTGGAGGTATCCGAGCAAATCGGGTTTATAGAAAAAATGACCGCTGAAAATATATTTCATCTGCCCGATATTTCGGATTTTGCGGAATTCGAGAAATATCGACGCAAAATCACAATAGGTGATCTTTCCTTTACCTCCTGCTATCTGTGGGCGGAATCTATGCATTATCGCATCAGAACTACGCCGCATGCGATGTTTGTTTTGGGGCTGGGAGCCGATCATGAGATCGGCATTTATGCGCTGTTTGGGGAGAATGTCAGTCTTATAGAAGATGATATTCTCTTTTTGAGGCAGCTTTTTGCGGACGCTCATATTCCGCTCAGGCTGGAATGTGTGAGCGAAAGCGATGTAACTCTGCTGAGAAAGCTGCCTTTTTCATGTGAAGTGTCATTTGACGAAAACTACAGCGATTATATCTATGATAATGCCGATTTTTCCGATATTGTTGGTTCACGGAACAAAACCAGGCGGCATGAATACAACCGTTTTGTCCGGCTTCATCCCGACGCGATTCTGGTGCGGGGTCACTTTAGTGACGCTGCCGTGCGCAGCGACTGTACAGCGGTATTTGACAAATGGTGCGCACGGCACAGTTGCGCAGAATGTCGTTTTGGCTGTGAAAAGAAGGCGTTTGACCGCCTTGAAGAAATCGAAATGCCGAACCGCCACCTGCTGGGAATTGTTTATGAAAAAGGGCAGCCGCTTTCCTTTGGCTTCGGAGAGCTTCTGACAGAGGATTGTGTCTTTTTTCATGTGCAAAAAAACGCGGTTGCCATCGACGGTTTATCTTATTTCCTGCACCGTAACATGGCGTTGCAGATACATCCGGATGTTAAAATTATCAACTGGGGTGAGGATATGGGAATGGAAGGCATACGCCGCAACAAATCCAGATACCACCCTATCGAATGGCGAAAAAAATACAACGTATTGATCAAAGAGTAATACCGTGGCGCGTGAAAAGTTCAAGCAGAAAATCCAGAGAACGCTTCTGTCCTTCCAGCTCTTTGACTTCGATCAGCATCGACGCGCCCTTCATTTGCTCCGCGTACAGCTTGGCGAATCTGTCCCAGTTGATCAGACCGTCACCTATGGGCAGATGAAGATCGTGCCGCAGATCGCAGTCATTCAGATGAATATGTCTGACATAGGGAGCCAGCGTTTTTACAAATTCATCGGTGCTGTACTCTCCCTCGCCGAATACCGTCGCGTGGGCAAAGTCCAGACATATGCCGAAACAAGATACGCCGTTCAGTTCCTCCCCGAGCCGGAGAAGCAGATCAGGCGTCATATCGAACATGTTTTCCATCAGCAGGTCAATTCCCGGATACTGCTGCGTTTTGGCAGTCCAATACGCAGCGTTTTTTTTGACCCAGTCATCGCAATAGGCCTTGTCATGGAAATTGGGAATGCTGCCGGAATGAAAAATCACTTTGCCGCATGACAGCGCTTGGGCGGCGGCAATACTCTGGTTGATCCGTAAATCGGACACTTCACGGATACGCGCGTCGCTACTGTGTACTGTTACGTCGAGAAAAGCGCCGTGCAAGCTGCGTACCCGTGGCATATCGTGTGATTGATAAACGTCGGTAAGCCTCGCAATTTCATCTTCATTGTCAAGTACGGTGGGAAACATAAAATCATTGAATTCCCAGCCAAGATGATACTGTGCGGAAAATTCGATGGTTTCCGGGAGACGGGTCACATCGGGAATAATAGAAACCGGCATATTTTGCACCTCACTCAATAGTTTTCTAAATTTTAACATTTATTTTCAAAAAAAGCAATATAAATGATTAATATTTCAATATACTCTTGCATAAAAAGGGAGGTTCATGTATAATACTCTTGGATTATCAAGGGGGGGATTACCATGAAGAAGCTCATCGGACGGCTGACGTCTGTGAAATTTATCTTGGTCATATATATCATCACAGCGTTTTGTGTGCTGCTTGCCGTGAATTGTTACCGCGCGTTCAAAATCGGTCCTTTTTCACAGCAATATGAAATATCTGACATGTCGGGGTATTTCTGCGCGGGCGATGCTCGGTCTTATTTCATTGAGAACAGCGGTCGTACTGTCACGGCGGTCAACGAAAAGGGCGAATACATTTTTTCAATCGACGGAGGAAACCGGAACGACGGTTTCTTCCATGCCAGAGAAATCGCCTGTGACGACGACGGCAATATGTATCTGCTTGACAAGGTAATCAATACCAACGGCAAAGACGTAGACAGCGAGCGTATTCTGAAATACGACGGGAACGGCAAACTGCTTGGCTGCCTGCTGGAGGAAACCGAACTGTCCGGAGAGAATCTGATGTGTCTTGCTTTTTTGAACGATGCTCTGTATGCGGCGTTGGTCAGTGACAGCGACATACAGATTCTCCGCATGACTTCTGATGGAGAACCCAAAGTACAGAAGCAATATTCGTGGGACAACGCTTCCATGACCATACAGGATATTGCGATCAGCCGGACGCTCGATGGGGTGGCAGTCACCAAAAGCGGCAATGTGGTTCGTCTGTCTGACGGTACCGTGATATTTGACGCGGCAGCGCATAACAGTTCCGAGTATTATGCCATGGCGCTCGAAGCGGCTTTTGATACAGACGGAACGCTGTATATCAGCGATATCGGCAACCGTGTTGTTATGAGGTATGACGGGCAGGAACTGACAGAATTCATTGCGCACGGCGAACCCTTAAAGGAGCTTCCCGATGCGTTCAGTGAACTGCCGATTTATACCGGACTTAACTGCAAGAACGGAACGGTTTCCGTTACATATGCCGAGAATTATTACGATAAGGATTCCGGCGAGGTCATTAATCATTACAATGCCTATGCGGTTTCCGCCGTCAATAAGACCCTGTTGTTCAACAGCAATACCGTCAGAAAAAGCGCGTGGGTATTTGCCAAAGGAATCGTGTTTTGTGTTACGGCGGGATTTCTGGTCGTTGCGATTCTTTACACGTTGCTGCTGGCTGTGCTGCTGCTGCGTCAGAACCGCGGCGACAGGACATTTCTGACGCAGTTGGGACTGTTGGCCATTGCCATTGTCACCGCCGGCATTGTGGCAGGTATCACCCTGAACACGACCAATCAGCGGTATTTTAATGAGGTTATGAACAAAATGACCAACATCGCCCTGCTGATGGCGAATTCCATCGACGAAGACGATGTGAATGCGCTGGAATCGCCTGAGAGCTTTATGAGCCAATCTTACAATCATATCGACCGGCAGATTAAGTCGGTGCTCCAAAATGAAATCAATGCCGAGGACGGTATCTACTGCATCATTTACAGGGTGCATAACGGGATTGTCTACGAGGCATATTCAGATGAAACGCTTTACGGCACGGGTTATCCGATGCCCGGTGGCTTTGAAGGCTCCGCCGAGCAGGAAATTTATGAAACCGGGCAATATATGTCGTTCGGCAATTACAACGGCTCCGACGGCAGCTATATGTTCGTGCTGATGCCCATCAAAAACGCAGCCGGAGAAGTGACGGCGCTCATGGAAGTCGGCACCGATCTGTATATTTTTACCGCCGAATCCAACCGCCTGTTCTTCAATATTCTGCTGTATGCCGCCATGACCGTCATTATTCTGCTGCTGCTGGCGGGAGAAGTAATGATTTATCTCCAGCTTCGCAAGGACAATTCACACACCGGAAATTCTTGCACGCGCAAGAATGCCGGCCTGATTCGTCCGGTTTCCTTTCTGCTCTTTTTTGCCGCCAATATGTCTACCGCGTTTTTGCCTGTTTACGGTGAAAGCCTGTGGCATGAGGGTTCATTGATCCCAAAAGAAATGGCGTCTGCGCTCCCTCTTTCCGCCGAGCTTTTGTTTGCCGCGCTGACTGCCTTTGCCGGAGGATTCATTGTCAATCGCGTCAGTGCCAGAAATCTCTGTATTTTCGGCGCACTGATGTACGTCGCGGGCAATGCTCTGTGCGGTACGGCGCCGACGCTGGGGATCCTGATTCTGGGGAATTCCGTATGCGGCATAGGCGGCGGATGTTTTGCCACGTCAATCAACTCCTATGTGGCGGAATACGCGGAGGAAAAACAGCGCAACAGTGGGTTTGCAGGTTACAACGCCTCGTATCTGGCGGGTATGAACTGCGGCACCGTGGTCGGCTCCGCCATCAGCGAACGGTTCGGCGTGCGGGAGGCATTTTTGGGAGCGTCGATCGTGGCGCTGGCTTCCGTGTTTTTCATTGTAAAGCACATGGATAAACGCATCGTTGCAACAGAATGTTTGGAGAAATCCACATCCAAACATTCGGTCAGAGAAATGCTGACATTTCTTTTCCGACCGGGAATCCTACGTTACTTTTTCCTGCTGCTGATTCCTTATTTGGTGTGTACGTCTTTCCTCAGTTATTTCTTCCCGCTGTTCGGTGAGGAAAATTCGCTGACGTCTACACAGATTTCATCGGCGTTTCTTGTCAGCGGCGTGATTTCCATTTATCTGGGGCCGATTATCACCGACATTATGATTGATAAATGCGGCGCGAAACTGTCAGCGGTCATTGCTTCGTTTATCTATGTGTTTTCCTTCCTGCTTTTCACGCTTCACCAGAACATCGCGGTTTGCTTTGTCATTGTGGGCTTGCTGGCCATTGCGGACAGCTTTGGACTGACGGCACAGTCAGTGGAGTACTCTTCGCTTGATGAAGTAACCGAAATGGGTGAAGGCAAGGCCATGGGCATCAGCAGTGCCTTTGAAAACAGCGCCTATACGCTGGGACCGGTCTTATTCAGCGGTCTGTTTATGCTGATCGGATACGCGGGAGGCATCGGGCTGATCGGCATCATCATGCTGGCGCTGCTGCTGCTCTATGTCTTCGCTGAATTCCGCCGTTTTCGCGGAAAAAGGGTGTCGTCATGATAACGGTCATTCATCCGCGGGAAAGCATGAAATTCCAGTTGATGCATTTATGGAATACATGCTTTGATCACGATGAGGATTTTTGCGCATTCTTCTTTGAGCGGCATTTTGAGCCGGAAAAGGCGATTGCTGTGACAGACGATAGCGGCGAAGTATATGCCGCGCTGCATTTCTTTGACGGTCTTTTTCAGGACGGCAGCCGCGCAACTCATCCGGTATGGTATGTGTACGGTGTGGCAACTTTGCCGTCTCACCGCAAAAAAGGCTATGCCTCCATGTTGCTGCGGCAGCTGATAGAGGAAGCACGCAGTGAGAACATTGCCATGCTCTACCTGACGGCGGAAACCGAGGCATGGCATTTGTACGAATCGGTCGGCTTTTGCCGTGTGGCGGAACTGAGCCGCACCGAGTGGCAGGTTTCCTGGCGAAAATCAGTCTTACATTGGAAAATCTGCTCATTGGAGAAATTCAAGCAGTTGCGCGGCGAATATACGGATACGCTTGCGGAGGCATTTCTCTGGCGCGGACGGGAGTTGGATTTTATGTATAGCGACGCCTGCCGCGACGGGCAGGTACTTTGCACATTCTTGGACGGACGCGAATATTATGCGGTGGTCAGGCTGCGCGACAATGAGTTGACAGTAACAGAAACCGATTTCCCACGCGAGAAGGGAGATCTGCTCGCGGAGAGCATTGCTTCCCGGTTCAGGTGGAACGGTTCGCTTTACGCGCATGGACGGAAGGGCGAATTTTTCAGCGGCTGTTCTGTGGTGCTGAAAGAAAACTTTTACATCGGGCACATACTGTCGGTAGACGGTACGCTTCCCTCATCGGAAACGTACATGAACCTTCTGGCGGATTAAAATACAAAAAGGACGGTAATACTTATGTTCAACAGCAAAGCAAAAGCGGCGCTTCGCGCGATTGACGAGCAGATGACAGCGCTCTACCAAGAAAAACGGTATTCGCAAACGCTTGCCATTCTGAACGATTTAGGCAGAAAGCTCATTAATTCCGATCGGTGCAGCTTCTGGTGTGTCGATGAAAAAAACGATACGCTCTGGACAATGGAAGCACACAATGTGGAAAAAATCGTGATTCCGAAAGGCTCCGGTCTGGTGGGATACGCCATAGATCACAATGAAGTGCTGATTGTCAATAAGCCTTATAAGGACAGCCGATTCAACGCGGAAGTGGATAAACAAACAGGTTATAAGACCAAATCTATTCTTGTGATGCCTGTCACCAATTCCAAAAACCAAGTCATTGGTGCCTATCAGGCTATTAACAAGCGTCACGGCAAATTCAAACAAACCGACGTCAAGAGCCTGATGCTTCCCGCCGTCATGCTGGGAAAAATTCTTGAATCACAGTTGCTTTATAATTCCGCGGTGGAAGACCAGTTGACAGGTCTCAAAAATCGCAGAGGTTTTTATGATTTTTATGAAACCTATATCAGTTCCAACGAGTATCATAAACATTGCGTGATTATGTGCGATATCGACTTTTTCAAAAAATTCAACGACACTTATGGACATAACGCGGGTGACGCGGTGCTCAGGCACGTCGCGAATGTGTTTTACAGCAATATCCGGGTGGACGATGGCGTCTTCCGCTGGGGCGGAGAGGAATTTATTTTCCTGCTGCCCAATACGGATCTGGAAACGGCTGTCACTCTGGCGGAAAAGCTCCGCAAGACTATTGAGGATTCCGTCTGCCTTTTTGAAGATTTGGTACTTCGTGTCACGATGAGTTTCGGCGTACATACGATTTCTCCGACGCTCAATGTGGAAGACAACGTGAAAGCCGCTGATGAGAAGCTGTATCAGGCAAAGGAGAACGGACGCAACCAGGTGCGGAAGTAATCAATGTCAATTTTTAAGAGCCTGTTCAGCACTCCTTTACACACGCGGGAGTACCAAACAGGCTCTGATTGTTTTTGGAATTGCTATGGGGCTTGTCATAACGACAAAGTGATGAACACGACTGTAAAGAATAATATAGCAATCCAAAAAAAGTATAAGGCAGTTGACAAGGGTGATAAAATAGAAGCATAGAGGTGAATGCTATGCTAAATAAGGAAGAGCGCGAATTAC
>CACWOX010000058.1 GCA_902762615.1 uncultured Ruminococcus sp.
CTGGCTCTTCTTCGGGCTGTTCTTGCTCGGCTGGCTCTTCTTCGGGCTGTTCTTGCTCGGCTGGCTCTTCTTCGGGCTGCTCTTCTTCGGGCTGCTCTTCTTCGGGCTGCTCTTCTTCGGGCTGCTCTTCTTCGGGCTGCTCTTCCTCGGGCTGCTCTTCGTCGGGCTGCTCTTCGTCGGGCTGCTCCTCTTCGGGCTGCTCTTCGTCGGGCTGCTCCTCTTCGGGCTGCTCTTCTTCGGGCTGCTCTTCCTCGGGCTGCTCCTCTTCGGGCTGCTCCTCTTCGGACTGCTCCTCTTCGGGCTGCTCCTCTTCGGGCTGCTCCTCTTCGGACTGCTCCTCTTCGGTTTGCTCTTCTTCGGGCTGCTCCTCTTCGGATTGAGTCATTTGCTCCTGCAAATCGTCCGCAAGCGCTTCCAGCTCTACGGAAAGATCGTCGTCAGACGATTCATCAAATGCCTCCGGAAATTCATCAGACACCTCATCAGCGTTTCCTTCGGTCACATCGGACGCTTCGTCAGCTCCATTGATAAGCTGTTCTCCTTCGTTTATTTCTTCATTCTGTTTTTCGTACTCTTCTAAAATCATTTCGTTCCCTCGTTTCCTTCCAAAAGATTAAAATGCTGCAGATATCCGACAATAATTATAAGATATACGCAATTTTAATTCAATTGGACAAAACGCCAAAGATAATCCATTATTCAACCGTATTTTGGAAATTAGTGACTCACTGCCGGAAACAGCCGAATATCCGCCATTTTGCTGTTTTTTCAGTCGTCGTTCTCAAAATATTCATCACGCTGAGCGCTCCAGAATTCCCTGTCCTTTGCGGTGATCTCGCGTATGACGCGGCAGGGATTGCCAGCAGCCACTACATTGGATGGTATATCCTTGGTGACTACCGAGCCGGAACCGATGACCACATTGTCGCCGATCGTCACTCCGGGATTGATGACGGTATTGCCGCCCACCCACACATTGCTGCCTATGGTGATCGGATACCCGTATTGCAGCACCTGCGCCCGGATATCGGGGTCGATAGGATGTCCGGCGGTAAAAAGGCACACCTTGGGTCCGAACATCACATGGTCGCCAATTACGACTTTGTTCACATCAAGAATCACACAGTCGAAATTCGCGTAGAAATACTCGCCTATATAGGTGTTGCAGCCGAAATCAAAATGAATCGGCGGCTCAAATTTACAGTACTCTCCGCACCCGCCGAGAAGCTCGGCAATAAGCTGGCGCCGATAATCCTTCTGTTCCTCCGTGGTGCCGTTATACAGCCGCACCAGCATACGGCATTTCTTTTCGTCCTGCTCAAGCTGTTTATCTTCTCTGGGAGAGTATAGTCTGCCAGACAGCATTTTTTTCTTTTCGTTTTTTCCGTACATACAGTCGCCCCCTTTTTCAATCACTGTTTTTATGTTATTATATCAAAAACAATCTATGAATTCAATTCTTTTTAACCATTTGTCATAAAAATTAAAATTTTTTTAATGAATTACCAATTATAGCTACAAAAACAAAGACCCGAGGCGATTGATCAGAAGCACATGTGTGCTTCCGTTGCCCCGGGAATTGCGAAAATTTTTATTTAGTCGAGGAAAAATTCATAGAATGCCCTGTAAGCCATGTAAACGTCGATCTTTGCGACAATTTCCCACGGTGCGTGCATGGAGAGAACCGGAACGCCGAGATCAACGGTGTCCACATCGAGATTGGCAACGAATTTTGCCACCGTTCCGCCGCCGCCGACGTCTACCTTGCCAAGCTCGCCTATCTGCCAGAGGACGTTCTTGCTGTCGAGCAAGGTCCTGATGCGGCTCATGTATTCGGCAGAGGCGTCGGATGTGCCGCTCTTTCCCCTTGCGCCTGTGTACTTGGTGATGCATACGCCTTTATTGATAAAGCAGGCGTTTCTCTTCTCGTAAACGTCGGAATAGGTGGGATCAAACGCCGCGTTCACGTCAGCCGAAAGGCACTGAGAAGCCGAGAGAACGTCTCTGCCCTTTACGCCCTGCATGTCGGCAAGGTCATAAATGAAGTACTCCATGTAGGAGGACTGGAGACCCGTGTTGCCCTCGCTGCCTATTTCCTCCTTATCGGTGAGAACGGTGATGGCTGTGTATACGGGATTATTGCAGGTGAGTGCCGCCATGAGCGCCGGATATGCACAAACGCGGTCATCGTGACCGTATGCGCCGATCATCGAGCGGTCAAAGCCGATATCGCGTGCCTTTGCCGCAGGCACAAATTCTATCTCGGCAGAGAGGAAATCCGCTTCCACCAGACCGTACTTTTCATTGAGCAGCCTGAGTGTGTTGAGCTTGACCAGATCGCTGCCCTTTTCGTCGTTGATCGGCAGGCTGCCGACCAGAATATTCAGGTTTTCGCCCGCAATCGCCGTGCCGAGAGGCTTCTTTTCCTGCTCATAGCCCAGATGCGGCAGCAGATCAGTAATGCAGAACTGCGGATCGCCGTCATCCTCACCGATGCGCACCTCCAGCTTGCTGCCGTCGGCAAGGCAGATAACGCCGTGCATTGCCAGCGGAATGGTCGTCCACTGGTACTTCTTGATACCGCCGTAATAGTGGGTCTTGAACATGGCGATCTCGTCCGCTTCGTAAAGAGGATTGGGTTTGAGATCGAGTCTTGGCGAATCAATATGGGCTATGGCAAGGCGCACGCCTTCGCTGACAGGCTTGCTGCCGATAACTGCGAGTATGATCGCTTTGCCCCTGTTGACCTTGTAGACCTTTTCGCCCGCGCCGTAGACTCTGCCCTTTTCAAAGGGAACGAATCCCGCGATCTCGGCAAGTCTGACTGCCTCCGCAACTGCCTCGCGCTCGGTCTTGGCGCTGTCAATGAATTCCTTGTAATCGTCGCAGAATTCATAGGCACGTCTGAGCTGATCCTCGGTCAGTTTAAGACCGCCGTTCTTGGGATTGTAGGTCAGCTCTTCGCGGAGCTTCTCTGCCAGTGTTTTTTCTTTCATTTTTTCATTATCTCCTTAATTATTTTTACAATCGCACATCAATTGATAAAGTCAAATTCAAAGTCGTAAATGCTGACGGTGTCCTTCTCCTGAACGCCCGCCTTTCGCAGCCCTTCGATAATGCCGCTGCTCACCAGCACCCTCTCAAAATACTGCATGGACTCATAATCGTCGAAATTCACCGAGCGCATGATATTCAGCAGCCACGGCGCTTCCACGATATATATACCGTCCTCCACGCGTATGCTGAATTCCCGCTTGTCCTCCACCTGTTCGGGGACAAAAGGCTCGGGTTCGTATATGGCAATGGGAGGAAGCTTCGAGAGCATTTCTACGATCTTTGCCACAAGCTCGTCAACGCCGTAATTGATCGGAGCCGAAATCGGGAAGTATTCATAGCCCTTGCCGCGGATGTAATCCTCGAAGCGCTTCATCTGCTCTTCATCGGCAAGGTCGATCTTGTTGCCTGCCACTATCATGGGACGCTTGGCAAGCTCCTCGCTGTATTTGACCAGCTCGGCATTGATGGTCTCGAAATCCTCTATCGGGTCACGGCCTTCGCTGCCCGAAACGTCCACTATATGCACAAGCAGCCTGCATCTGTCAACATGCCGCAGAAATTCATGCCCGAGACCGACGCCGTCGCCGGCGCCTTCTATCAGCCCGGGAATATCCGCCATGACGAAGGACTGCCCTTCTCCCCGGCGCACAACGCCCAGCACAGGCTCGACAGTGGTGAAGTGATAATTGCCCACCACGGAATTTGCCTCGCTCACCTCGTTGATCAGCGATGACTTGCCGACATTCGGGAATCCCACAAGTCCCACATCCGCCAGAAGTTTAAGCTCCAGCATGACTTCCAACTCTTCGCCCGGAATGCCGGGTTTGGCAAACTTAGGCACCTGACGGGTTGGAGTGGCAAAGTGAGTATTGCCCCAGCCGCCCTTGCCGCCCTTGGCTATGATGTGAGGCTGATCGTCCGAGAGGTCGGCAATGATCCTGCAGCTTTCCGCGTCACGAACCACCGTGCCGAGCGGCACCTGCACAATCAGATCGGTGCCTTTCTTACCAAAGCCTCTGCCCGCCTTGCCGTTGCCGCCGTCCTCGGCGCGGTACTTGCGCTTGTAGCGGAAATCCGCAAGTGTGGAAAGGTGCGTGGATACCACAAATACGATATTGCCGCCCCTGCCGCCGTCGCCGCCGTCCGGACCTCCCGCCGCTACGTACTTTTCGCGGTGAAAAGATACCGCTCCGTCGCCGCCGTTGCCCGCCTTGAGCTTTATTTTAGCCTTGTCGATAAACATTCCATTCGCCCCCTTTGTCTTTCAAAAATAATTCTGTCAAAAAAGTCAATCAAACATTCTTGCCAGATTCGGATTATCCTTGCCGCGTATGATCATCGGAACCAATACAAGCGACAGCAGGACAATCAAATAAGAGCCGATCACAAGAAACGCCGAGCGCACAGTGGGCATGTCAAAGGAAAACGGGAAGAAATTCTTCAATTGGTTTCCGTAGACCACCAAAGTGTACAGTCCCAGAACGCCGTTCGATATGCCAAGACCCAAAGTAAACTGGTTGAGCAGCATAGAAGCCGCCGCGGTTACGGCTATCATCAGCAAAAAGAGCATCCACGGCACGAAGGTAGGCACATTCAGTATGTCCGGCACATGGATTCTCGGCACTGAAGAAGCGCAAAGAATTCTCGCTTCCTCTCTGTACAGAGTATCACTGATGAGCACTCCAAAAAAGAGCATCGCATAGGTGATAGCAAGATTGCCGTAAATTAATTTGCATATGGTTTTCAAAATAATAGCCCCCTTGTAATAGACATGTTGATCACTTATCAAAACAAAAAAACCCGAAACTTTAAAATGGTCACGGGTTTTTGTTTGAACGCTTACATTGATACAAAAGCCGTCCGACCGAACGATTCAGTCCGACAAATCCAATTACTGCTCGACGGGATAAACAGAAGCCTTTTTGCGGTCTCTGCCGAGTCTCTCGAATCTGAGAATACCGTCGCATGTAGCAAAGAGGGTGTCGTCGCCGCCCTTGCCTACGTTTGCGCCGGGATGGATCTTTGTACCTCTCTGACGAACGAGCACGTTGCCTGCGAGCACGAACTGACCGTCGCCTCTCTTGACGCCAAGACGCTTGGATTCTGAATCTCTGCCGTTCTTGGTGGAGCCCATACCTTTTTTATGAGCGAAAAGCTGTATATTTACCTTCAGCATTACTGATGCACCTCCGAAAATTTCAATTTAATCTGTTTGGGATACTGCTCAGCCAGCTGCTCCAGATGAAGCCGCAGCCCCGCAAGTATCACTTTTGCCTTAGGAATGTCGTCACCGCTGACGATAACGCGCATATTCCCGTCGGACTCCGAAATATCCGCCTCAATGCCGAGTATCTCGGTAACGGTGTTAGCCGCCATATAACAAGCCGATGAAACCGCCGCGCAAACGACCGATTTGCCCTGCACACCTGTATGACCGCTCACCCTGAATCCCGCCGGTTCGTCCTTGGCACCCGGGAGATAATAAAGCTCCGCTGTGATCAAAGCCGTGATTACGCGATGATCTCGGTGATGGAGAGCTTTGTGTAGGGCTGTCTGTGACCCATCTTGCGTGAAGAGCTCTTCTTGGGCTTGTAGGTAAAGACTGTGATCTTCTTTGCCTTACCGTTCTTGATGACCTTAGCCATGACCTTTGCGTTCTCAACGTCGCTGCCGACCTTGATACCGTCCTCACCGCCGAGAGCGATCACTTTAAGCTCTACAACGTCGTCTGCCTCAGCGTTCAGAAGCTCTGCATAGATCTCGTCGCCCTGCTCAACCTTGAACTGCTTTCCGCCTGTTTCGATAACTGCGTACATAATTTTACGGCACCTGCCTTATACTATAGACTCGCTGCTGCCGGGCGCAGACGGAAATATTCCGTCCAGCTTAAAAAAAGCCCGCAACAAGCGGCTTAATGATTATACCATCAATGTGAGGGGGTTGTCAATAGTTTTTTTGAAAAATATTTTACATGCAACGCATATCGGTTCGGTTTGAGGGGCAAATTATTGTTGCCAACAGCTTATTACGGGACGGTGCATTAGAAATGAGAGTAGAAATCACACGCAGATGTTCGGCAAAATACACCATGCTGCTGCGCATATACTGCGGCATGACGGCATTTACGGCGCTCTGCGCTTCCATAGCCCTCGGCATGTGGGATATGGCGGAATTCTCCTTCGCGGCTGCGGCAGTCTGCGCCGTGATGTGCTGCGCGGCGGTTGTGGTGCCGCTGAGCTTCGGCAGGATCAGCTATCTGCGCAGCGGAGGCTGCCTTAAAATAGAAAAAGGCTTTCTGCTTCGCCGCACGCTGATCATCAATCGCAGCGACATACGCTGCTCGGAAATAAAGGGAGGTCCTCTGCAAAAGCGGCTCGGGCTATGCACGGTTGTATTCTTCACCGGCGGAGGGCGGATAAAGCTCAGGGGCGTGGAAATCGGCGACGGCATGCTTCTCAACCGTATGCTCGGCGGGGGTTCGGCTGCATGAGTCCGGAGGAAGAACACAGACCGTCGGTGAGCTTCAAACCTCACTGGACGGAGATTTTAAAGCCGTCCTGTCTGCTGCCCATTGCCTGCGCCGGAATCATTGCTGTGTTTTTTTTCATGCGCGGCAAAACCGGAATGACCGAAATGCTCATTTTGGCATCGGTATCTGCCATTGCTTTGATGACGGTGCTGTTCGCCGAGAAAAAGCGAAGATATACATCTGTTGAAATAACCGGCGGATTACTCAAAATAAAGTTGCCGTCCGGCGAAAAAACTCTCCGGCTGGAAATGGCAGAACGCGCGGAAATACGCAACACGCCTGTATTCCCGCTTCTTGGCAGCGTCAGGCTGAAAGTCTATTCCGACGCCTCACGAAAGGCATGGTTATCGGTAAGAATAGATAAACGGCAAGCCGGCGCCATTGTGGATGCCGTCGCGGGACTCGGAGCGGAAACCGGAAGGATTCTGCCGGGAAGGCACTCCGGCGCAGTCTATGCGATAACGTCGGAACGCACAACATGGCTGCTTATAGCAACGGCATTTTTCACTCTGTTTTTAGGGAAATATGTCGGCAAAAACGTGGGGCTACACCTGCTTGCCGCGTTGCCGCTTGCTTTGGCGGCGGCGGATATGATATGTTCTGCGGCGTATTGCCGAAGGCTCTCCCTCACCCGGCACGCCTGCGGCATTCAGGTGACGGCAGGCTTTTTGGGCGGCAGAAGGATTTTCCTTCCGGACGGCTCCATAGTGGGGGTCGCCGCCACGTGCAGCCCTGCCGGACTTTTGTGCGGCAGAGGTTCGCTCAGGCTGATTACTTCGGGCGGTGCAAGGCTGCTCTGCGCATGCAGCGTAAGAAACGACGAATTGACAGGCACTGCGCTTAGACTGATAAAGGCGAATAAAAGCCACGGTTCTTCATTTTCCGACGGCGACGCACTCAGGAGGAAATATACATTCCAGATGATAGCTTCGCTTTTTGCCGCGTTTCTCGCGGCGCTCTTAGCTCTGCGTACAGAGAATCCGAATGTGTGCGTGTTCGCCTGTGCGGCAGGCACAATTATGACCGCCGCGGCAATCCGCAGCCTTGCGGGTATGAGATGCGCCGGCAGCCTCGGGCTGAAAATATCGCCGTCCGCTGTCTGCGCGGGCGGGACGGCAGGCTGCTCAGCCGCATACTGCTGCTATAAGCGTGACTGCATAGCCGGCGTGCGGATAAGCAGCGCTATATTCCGGCGCATGAATGATCTTTGCAGCGCAGCCCCTTTTCCAAAGGGCGGCAGGGCAGGCGTAAAATGCACATGCGTTTACTACGGGGCAGTAAACGGGCTGGCAAGCAGATTCTGCGGATAAACAATCCATCAGCTTCAGGACAATCGCGCTTATATATTGCAGGTAAGTGCGATTGTCTCTTTTTATCGAAATAAATTTTGTCAAAATAAAATCAAAAAAATATAAAAATAATCCTTGACAAATGGAATAATAGCTGATATAATAATGAAGCTGTCGCAAGGAGACAAGCCAAAATGGCCCGGTAGTTCAGCTGGTTAGAACGCTAGCCTGTCACGCTAGAGGTCGACGGTTCGAGCCCGTTCCGGGTCGCCATTTTGCTGTTATAGCTCAGTAGGCAGAGCACTTCCTTGGTAAGGAAGAGGTCACCAGTTCGAATCTGGTTAACAGCTCCATCACTACCCGAAGGTCTGATTTCAGGCGCTTCGGGTTTTTTTGCAATATTTATCCTTATCAATTAATGTGTCGGGAGTGACAAAAGTATGAATAATGAGTATTTTGAAATGAATCAGCTTGACGCAAGCCACACGCTCAATACCGATCCGGAAGCATACCCCATGCCGCCGTCTGCCGTTGGGCAGTCCACCTCACAGGAGTTCTCAAACAGGAATATTCCTGTCCCATCAGGCACGCCTGTTCAGACAATTCCGCCTGTCCAACCGGTCGCTAACCCGACAGTCCCCGTCCAGACGCCTGCGGCACAAAATTATTCCGTCCCAGCAAAAAGCAAATCTGACAAAGAATTGAAAAAGGTGAAGAAAAAGGCGGTCATTCTCTCATTGCTTGCGGCAGCGGCGATCGTAACGGCGGGAGCGGTGATGTTCGGAGTTTTCGGCAGCCGTGAGGAGACATTCGACGGCAATTACGACTTGAAAGAAACCGCATTCGTTACCGAAACCGACAGTCCGGGAATTGATCAGATCTCAGAGGACGTACTCGGCACGGGAATGCTTTTTGACGACTGCGATATTCTCTCCAAGCCGGAGGAAGGCTCTGACGCAGAGGGAAGGCTTGCCGGTGGAACCGACGTATTGATTTACGCCGCAGAGGGGGATTATTACAAGGTCAGCGACCCTGACAAAATTGTCGTGGGGTATGTGCTGAAAGAAAAGGTCAACACAGGCAATATCGACCTCGGCAATCCCGACGCGGAGAGCGAAATCATAGACGACGCAACCGGCAAGGTCGTCGGCACGGAAAAGACGGGTACCAGCGTAACAAGCACAACGGTCAATCCCGAGGATTTTCCCGTCAACTCGTCGCCCTATTTCATTTATGTGGAAAAAGGCTCCCATACCATCACGATATTCGGCAAAGACTCCAACGGCAAGTACACTGTGCCTCGCAAAACCTTTCTTACCGCAACGGGACGGACAGCTGCTCTCACTCCTGTAGGCGATTTCACCATCAAAGCCAAGGAAAAATGGCATTCGTGGGGCAACTGCTATTCGCCCTACTGCTGTAAATATTACGGAGGTCTTTTTTTCCACGGGCCGCTCTACGGTGAGAAAAACTTTGGCACGCTGTCAATCAGCAGCGTAAGTCAGATAGGCACAAACGCTTCGTCGGGATGCATGAGAACCAGTGTTCAGGCGGCATATTTCATCTATCAGTTCTGCTGGGTGGGTACGAATGTGAAGATCGTAAACGGCTCACCTCTCGGCAGAAGTGCAAGCAAACCTTCGGTTGCAAGTCAGTATGTTGATCCGGCAACCAATCGCGTTCCGGTCGCCGGAATAACATTCGGTTTTGACAGCAAGACCATGACGGCGGGCGAATCACTCAAAGTCTCTGTCGCTTTCACGCCGTCGTCCGCAAGCGAGAAGGACTGCACATGGAGTTCGTCCAATTCCGGAGTGGTTTCGGTAAACGGCAACGCCAACTCTTGCACGCTTAAAGCGCTGAAGGAAGGCAGCGCCATCATAACAGCCTGCTCTGTCGACGGTAATTACACGGCTTCCTTTACCGTAAAGGTGCTGCCTGAGGAATCATCGGAAGAGTCCTCAGAGGATTCTTCGGAAGTACCGCCCGTAAGCTCTGACGCCCCCTCCTCAGCCGAAAGTGAACCGTCCTCGGACGATAACGGCTCCACTACCGAAACAAGCAGCCAGGAGAGTTCAGCCACCGAAACAAGCGCTTCCAGCGTCACGCCGGAGGATTCTCCTGTGAACGAGTAATTTTCATAATAAAGGATATACATGCCTCGAGTGTGTATATCCTTTTTCTTACTCAAACTTCCCACACGCAAAATAGCCTTAAAGCCCCTAAAATAAGGCAAAAACAGAATAAAAAAATAGCATAGTGCCTCCGAATATGGTATAATT
>CACWOX010000059.1 GCA_902762615.1 uncultured Ruminococcus sp.
GACAATTACTTCTTTCTATCAGCCGATCTAACGCTTGGGCTGATTGGTTTCTTGCACTCACAAGGCAGTTCTGCTTTGCTTGAATTTCACGGATTCAGGTGATAGATATTCTGTATGTATATCGTGTCGCTCTCCACGTCATACAGTCTTTCGCTCTTTTTCTCTGAATCGGTGCTTTCCTGATCCGGTTCGGTACCGTCTTCTCCGGTTTCCTCCGTCTCCGTCTCTGAATCTCTTTCCTCCGATACGAATTCTCCGGAAAAATCCTCCGGCAGAATCCATGCCTCGTCCTTTGACAGCGTAATGTCATCTTCGAGGAAATACTTTGCTTCGTTTGAATATATCACAGCGTTTCCGTTTTCGTCTGTGATAATGCTCCCGGTGCCGACAGTTGCTTCGTTTTCGTCACCGTCAGTGAGTGAGTCGCCTGTGCCAATAAGCTGCAATTGACGGAAATTGAATATATGTATTGTTCCGTCACTCCATAGCCTTTTTGCAGCTTCCTTATCCACAACAGCCTGCCGGCTTGAAGCATCCTGCGGCTGAGTATCATCCTCCTGCGGGAGCTGCCCGTCGCCGACATTGCTGAGATCGAGCGTGCCGTTGTAGGTGATGTAGTCACCCATGCTGCCGTCATCTGCATCGCCGGACGCCTTGACCGTTACGGTGTTCTCCCCGAGCGAGAGCAGACCCTGATTGCCCATGGTGACAAGCAGCGACAGCACCAGCAGAACAGCCAGCGCTCTGAAACTCCATTGCTTCCTCATAAATGAACCTCCCATTCACGTATACTAAGATAAATTGCCCGCCGCACCGTTTGATTATTTTATGAACATGACGCCGGAACTGTCTGATCCTATCACGAGCAATAAATAACATGATTGTAAAAAAATCACATTTGTCTTGTCACGATTCAAAAAAACGGCACGTTATTTTGCACAATTATCTTTAACATGATTATATATTAAGCGCATTGCAAAGGCAATTGTAACTTCTTCTGAAAAAGATACACTCATAATCATATTAAATAGTTATAACAAACATATTTAATCATTCTCTTATGTAACCTTCCTTTACAACATAAACAAAAGACCTGTCGTATACAAGTTAAATGATCAGTCGGAGATGTGCGAGAAGCTGTGCAAGGTGTTTGGCGAATCAGCAGCGGAATGTCTGAATTTATACCTCCATAAAGGAATCCTGTATCTGCCTGAGAAATCTCTCTGCAATAGGGGAGAAGGTCTGGTATTTTTTCCACACCAGAAACAGCTTTGTTTCAAGCCTCGGCGTAAGCGGTCGGAACACAAGACCGCTTGCAGGTGACGTGTCTATCAGGCGGTCAAATGTCAGCAGATACCCAAGATGTTCTCTGGCAAAAAGAGAAGCATTGTAGGAAAGCCGAAACGAGCCTTCCAGATGCAGCTGATCCATTTTATCCATTGCCCAGTGAGGAATATCTTTTTCCCAACCTTGTCCGGAACAGAATAACGGCAGCCCGATCAGGTCATCCACACAGATTGCTTTTTTCTTTGCCAGCGGGTCATCGTCGGGCATGACAACGCCCCATCTGTCTGATTCCGGGAAAACCAAAGATTTATATTTTGCCGCGTCGGGTATCTCGGCTAATACGGCAAAGTCCAGCAGTCCTTTATCCAGTTTTTCGGCAACCTGTTCCGTGTCACCGCTGGTGATATGATACCGCAGATCGGGGTACATTTTTTTAAACGAATGTATTTCACGGGCGAGAAAGCTGATCTGATAGGATTCCGCCAATCCGAAATACAGATCGCCGCCTGTAATATCATCCAGCGACAGAAATTCTTTTTCTATCCGGTCCGCCATGCTTACAAGATCCTCGGCACGATTTCGCAGAAGTATTCCTTCTTCCGTCAGCCTGATGCTGAAGCTGTGGCGGGTGAAAAGTTTCTTGCCGAGTTCCTCTTCCAATGATTTCAAGGCTTTGGAAAGCGTCGGCTGAGTGACATGAAGCATCTCAGCCGCCCTTGTCATGTTTTCCTCCCTTGCCACCGCAAGAAAATATCTGAGCGTGCGGATTTCCATTAAACCATCTCCCATACAGATTCTATATTCCAAAAAAGAATATCATGATATTCATTATAACCATTAGCAAAGCAACCGTCAAGATGATATAATAACAGTAGGCTGAAAAAGAAATCAATTCAACATCAGAAAGGCGGCATTTATTATGATGAAAACAGAAGAACTGAAACTGACGACCGAGTGGGATAAGGTATTTCCCAAAAGCGACAAGGTAAGCCACAGGAAAGTAACATTCGTCAATCACTTCGGCATCACCCTTGCGGCGGATATGTATGTCCCCAAGAACGCCGAGGGAAAACTGCCGGCGATCGCCGTGAGCGGACCGTTCGGCGCCTGCAAGGAGCAGTCCTCCGGTCTGTATGCCCAGACGATGGCGGAACGCGGCTTTCTGACGATTGCCTTTGACCCGTCATTTACCGGAGAATCGGGCGGTTTTCCCCGTGCGATGCATTCGCCGGATATGGACGTAGAGGATTTTCAGGCGGCGGTCGATTTCCTCTCTGTGCAGGAAAATGTCGATCCTGAACGCATTGGTATCATCGGCATTTGCGGCTGGGGCGGCATGGCGCTGCAAACCGCCTGCATTGACACGAGAATCAAAGCAACGGTCACTTCAACCATGTACGATATGTCGCGCGTCGCAGGCAACGGGTATTTTGACGCAGACGACAACGAGGAAGCACGTTACCGTATGCGCCTTGCTGTCAACGCGCAGAGAACGAAGGACTATCAGAGCGGAGAATACGCAAGAGCCGGCGGCGTTATCGACCCGCTGCCGGAAGATGCTCCGTACTTTGTCAAGGATTATTACGATTACTACAAGACGAAACGCGGCTATCACCCGCGTTCCCTGAACTCAAACGACGGCTGGACGGTGAATACGGGAACCTCGCTCATGAATACGCGGCTGTTTACTTATTCCAAAGAGATCCGTTCTGCCGTTCTGATGATTCACGGCGAAAAGGCACACTCCTGCTATATGAGCCGTGACGCTTACGCCAATATGGTCAAGGACAGCCGATATGCGGATAACAAGGAACTGCTGATCATTCCCGGAGCGTCTCACACAGATCTGTACGACGGCGGCGGAAAGGACGCTGTTCCGTTCGATAAGATCACCGCGTTTATGGAGGAATATCTGAAATGATGCGTATTAATCCGGCAATAATCCGGAATAAGTCAATCACTCTTATCTTCACTTGTATGTGCCTATGTGCGCTGTTTTTGTTAAGCGCCTGCGGTTCAGAAACAACGACCGGAAATGAAGATAATAACGGGTCACAAGTAACTACCCGTTCCGAATCCGCTGATTCGGTTCAGTCGTCTGCGGAGGGAAACAAAGTGAATGCTGAACTTAAAATGACAATCAATAATGAAACGGTATTGGTTTCTTGGGAGGACAATGAGGCGGCAGCCGCTTTGAGAGAGCTTGCTTCTGAATCGCCGATCACAATTCAGATGTCCTTGTACGGAGGCTTCGAGCAGGTAGGCTCTATAGGTCAACGCTTGCCGCGGAATGACGAACAAATCACGACTCAGGCAGGAGATATTGTCCTTTATTCCGGCAATCAAATCGTAGTATTCTACGGTTCCAACACTTGGGGCTATACCAAGCTGGGTCACATAACGGACAAAACATCTTCTGAATTGAGCAAACTTTTAGGAAAGGGCGCTGTGACGCTCACAATCTATATAGAAAAATAATCGTAATCAGGGGCTGCCCAACTTTTTTGTGCGACAGCCCCTGATACTTTTTTAGTCCTGTTTTGCTTGATCTAATTAATCTGTTACTCGTTACAGTCTTATCGGACGTTTTTTCACCTGTTCAAAAAGCTGTACTGCCTCTTTATAAATCTCTATCGCAGATTCACAGGACATTACCGCTTTGGAACGGGTGATATTTTTCATATCCGAAAAAGTGATTTTTAAAGTAATGCCTTTTCCGTAAAGCCCGTAACGCTTCGCGCGGTTGTCTACACACAGCGAGAGTAAAAAGAGTACGTCTTTCAGCAGGACGTCATTCGAGACATCCTCTTGAAAAGTCAGCTCTCTGCTGATGGATTTCGCGTTCTGCGGCAGATAGGGTACCACCTTTCGGTCATCCATACCAAACGCTATCTGTGTGAGCCATTGTCCCTGCTTTCCAAGCAGGCGGATGACTTCCTCACGCTGTTCCTGTATGTCACGGACAGTGTGAATCCCCGCGTCGTGCAGCTTCTCGGCTGTTTTCACTCCTACCGTATAGAGCGAGCGCACATCTCTTTCCGTCATCAAATCCATAATTGCCTTTTCATCCGGTATTTCAAAATAGCCGTCCGGCTTTTTCTCCTCGCTGGCAGTTTTAGCGGCTGTTTTGGAATAAGCTACGCCGACGGAGCAGCTCAGCCCCAGTTCATCATGCGTTCTGCGCTTGATGGTATGGGCAATCTCACGCGCGCCGTCAAAGTTTTTTGCCTTCCCCGTCACGTCAAGATACGCTTCGTCCAGCGCAATATATTCCGAGGCATCGGCATAGGTATTCCATATCTCGTGAAGCTGTGCCGATACCGCCTTGTATTTATCAAAATCCGGGCGCATATAAATGCCGTTGGGACAGCGGCGATAGGCCTCCTTGATATTCATGGCGGAATGGATACCGTATTTTCTTGCCTCATAGCTGCAGGTAGCCACCACGCCGCGTTCATTCGGCATAGAGCCGATGATAAGAGGTTTGCCACGCAGCGAAGGATGATCTCTCATTTCAACAGAGGCGTAGAAGGCATCCATATCCACATGAATGATGATTTGATTCATTCTGTCGCCTCCCAAAAAAATGTGGTGATTACGAGGAAAGGACGGCTCAAAAAGAACCGCCCTTTCTGTCTTGTAAAATGTAAAATAATGGGTAAGTGGAATCGAATGAATTATGCTTTGTTAAATTTGTCTTTGGGCTTTTTGCATCTCGGACAGCGCCAATCATCCGGCAGATCTTCAAAGGCGACGCCGTCATGCTCGGCGGGATCATACACATAGCCGCAGATGGAGCAGACGTATTTTCCGGAAGCCTTTTGCTCGGTGAAGTCAACCTCAGCCAAAACGGTCGGAGCGGGATTCTCCAAATCCATCACACGCTTTGCTTCGAGATTCTCATAGCCTTGGGGCGTGTGAGTTCCGCAGTAAACGGTAGAATGATTACGGACAAATTCCCTCACACGGTCAAGCGTCTCACGCGCCGCAGCGAGGTCGTCATATACGACGGAGAGCTTGTTCTCATAAAGCGCTTCATCCACATAGGTAATATCACCGTGCAGCATATAGAAAAGTCCGTCATTTTCGACGATCACAAGGCTGTTGCCGTTGGTGTGTCCCTTTGCTTTGATAAGATAAATGCCCTCGACGATCTTCTGGCTTTCCGGGAAGTTGTAATACGGACCATCTGTAAAAGAAACAGGCACGAGATTGGAAATACCCTGCAATTCGTCGGCATTGATTTCTTCCTCGTTCACAAAAATCTGCGCGTTGGGGAAGGATTTCAGCTCTCCCGAATGGTCTGAGTGCTTATGGGTGAGAAGAATCTTTGTGACCTGTTCGGGCTTGTAGCCGAGGTTGGCAAGCGCTTCCATATAACTGCTGATGTCTTTTCCCGTATAGAGGATACTGTTCTCATCGGGAACCTCCTCCGGCGTTCCTGCGGGAAGTCCCGTGTCTACCAGAATCACCTCATCGCCTGTGTCAATCAGGTAGTTTTGCAGACTGCCCCGGTAGCGGATGGTCTTGTCAAATTTCTCCATGCCATCCTCGCCGCCGAATGCGAATGGCTGGGTATAGAATCCGTCTTTTCTGAATTTTACCGCTTTGATTTCCATGGCAAAGCCTCCTCGTTTTTTCCTAAGGAATCGCTAATTAAAGGCACAGCCGTCGATCAGAATCGACTTAATCAGCGTTTCCTTGATTATCTCATTTTTAAATCGCTTTGTCAAGCATTTTTCCGTAAATGAGAAATATGAGAAAATAGTCAGTGCTGTTCCAACAGCGCTTCTACCAATTCCCGTTTCTCATAGAGTACACAGCCGCCCTCGTGATCGTCAAGCAGAATATCGCCGCTTTGCAGTGCTGTGAACAGCGGCGAATGCAGTGCTTCACGCAGAGAAGTGTTCTTGACATTCACATCGGAATAGGGCGAGAAGGGACAAGGCTCCACGCCGCCGTGCGAATTGATGTGGAAGAATCCCCTGCCTGCCGCGACACAACCGCCTGAGCTTTTCTCATCACCCGGGAAGGAGATGTACACCATTTCGGGACGCTCCTTGCGAAGCCGTGTAATCTCTCTTTGCAGATATTCACGCTCTGTCTCCGATGGTGCAAGCTCGCGGCTTTCATCGGTCACGGGAACATACTCCACAAAGATGACAGCCTTGCAGCCGCGGCTGGAAAGTTCACCCAGAAACGCATCGGAACAGACTTCTCTGTAATTCTGCGTAGTCACCGTCACTGACGCGCCGAAGATAAGTCCGCGCTTTTTCAGCTCGTCCATATTGGCAATGAGCTTGTCGTAAATACCGTCACCCCGTCTTGCGTCGGTGATCTCCCTGTTTCCTTCGATACTCATGATCGGCACAAGGTTGCGGCATTTGTCAAACAGTTTATAATACTGCTCATCCATAAATGTGCCGTTGGTAAAGATGGGGAAGAGGATATTCTGTTTTTTGCCTGCCGCCTCGATGATGTCACGCCGCAGCATCGGTTCGCCGCCTGCAAGGAGAATAAAGCTGATGCCAAGCGCATCGGCTTCGTCAAATATCTTCAGCCATTCCTCGCTTGTGAGCTGCAGCACCGGCTCCGAATCCACTGTCGCATGATTGCAGCGGGAATAGCACCCAGCGCAGTGCAGATTGCATTTGCTGGTGATACTTGCGATGAGAAACGGCGGTATATGCTCGCCGTTGTCCTCGGCTGTCCTGCGCTTTTTGGAAGCCGAACGGCTGGCGGCTGCAAATTTCAGCATGAACGCGCTTTCTCTCGGATTCTGCAGCGTTGCCTTTACAGCTTCCGAAACCACTCTCTCGACGCCTTTGATCATGTAGTTTTGTATATCAAAGTTTTCTTTCATATCATCACCCGACGATCTTTCCGGCAAAGACTTTGACTGCCTGAATATCCCCGCTGTCCGGCTTGCCCTTGTGCATGACCTTGAAACTGCCCTTGCAATGAAATTCTTCATCGGATACGGAAACGCCCGACTGCTCACACAGCTTTTTTATCTGCGGATAAGAAGATTCTATCAGTGCTGCCGTACTGACATTCACGACTTTGCCAATATTGCTTTTATTATCACTGATAAACTGCTTTACCTTGCTGTCAACGCCTGCCCAATAGACGGAATTACAGAGAAACAGGACATCAGCCTTTTCCTCCAACGGTGCGGTTATTTCTTTTGCTTCGATTCCAAGCTCCTGCGCGATGGCATCGGCGAGCTTTTTTGTATTGCCTGTTTTTGTAAAATATCTTACAGCTGCTTTCATACTGTACCTCCTAATATGTTTGATTCATTCCCGCAAGCATCCGATGGAGCATATCCCGCAGGAGTAAAAGTTCTTCTTCTGAAAGGGAAATGCACTCTTGTATGATGGCTGGAACCGATTTTGCTCTCTCTTTCAGCATTGTGCCTTCTTCCGTAAGGGACAAGAAGAGCTTTCGCTCATTGCTCTTGGACCGGATTCGGTTGATATATCCCGCCTTTTCCAGTCGCCGCAGAACCGGAGTAAGCGTTCCGGAGTCCAGATGCACGATCTTTCCAAGCTGACCTTCCGTCATTCCGCCATGCTCCCACAGCACCATCATGACGAGGTACTGCGTATAGGTCAGATTCAGCTCCTCCAGCGGCTTTCTGTACTGCCGCACAATTTCCTTTGCGCAGGCATAGAGCGCAAAGCAGATCTGATTATCCAGGCGGAGCTCTTCACATACTGTATTTGTTGTCTCGATCATATGCTTCGCAAAGCTCCTTGTTGTCTTTACCAAAAAGACCGGCGCAGCACAAAAACAGCGGCGCCAGCCTCTCATCATTTTTTCTTACTTTTCGGCTGGTTCCCACTTGCACCTAACGGGGGAAACGATAGCGCCTTCCTTTTTCAGTTCGGCAAAAGCCTTGTCCACGACTTTTCTGTCAAGCCCGGTCAGCTCGGCGACTTTTCCGGCGTTGAGCGGCTCGTCCGCTTTCTTCATCGCTTCAAGAATTAACTCTTTCTCGTTCATCATATCCTCCTTGATTACAGCTGCTGGAGCAGCCAGTTCTGCTTGCCGATGCACTCGATCAGTTCAAGCTGCGCCTGTCCCCAGTACATATCTTCTTCTTCATCCTGATAATATTCCTTCAGAATGTCGAAGGTCGTGTAATCTTCTCTTACAGCTTCCGTAAGCTCCTTGAGCCATGCGAGACCGTCAATGGAGACCTGAAGATCATACTTGAGCCAGTCTACCGGGTCTTTGCAGACAGGCGCCTCACGCTTTGCCTCCAGCTTGACATCACAGCCGAGGTCAAGCAGACGGTCGATGCACTTGTCAACATAACCGCGTTCTTCCGCCGCGTGCTCGGCGTATTTTTCCGCCAGCTTAGAGAAGCCCTCGCTTGCGAAGATTCTGGACTGAATAGCGTGTCCGTCCGCCTGCTGCGCAAGTTCTGTTACGATGGTCTGAAGACCTGCGATTACCTTTTCGTTTGTCATGAGAAATACCTCCGTTTTTAATTTTTATTTTGCACAATCATATTGTGTGCAACTATAAAACTACAATTATAATTCTACCCAGATACGGGGATACTTCAATTCAGAATCATGTAAAAATCTCTCATTATGAGATAAATTGACAATATTGTCTCATTTTGTTAAAATAAATACGGTTGAAGCGGCATTGGCAAAGAGTTTTCAAATAGCTCCGCCAATTCTTCGGGAGACAAATGATATTGACCGAGAATCCATTCGCAGGTCAGGCTGACTGTACCAAGGCAGTAAATTCGGATATACATTTCCGTTTTTTCATCCAGCTCCTTTTCTCCGGCTGCTTTCGCAATATAATTTTTGAGCGCAGTGTAATTGATTTCTGTCATATACTTCACAAAGGATTCATGACCGCTGGTATGTAAAAAGAGGTTGGAAAGATACTCTTTTTGATCCTGAAAATTCCTTGCCCCGTCAAGCAGCGTTTGCTTCCACGGGTAATGGTTGATTCCTATGCGGTTCATTATTTCTGCAACGCTTTGGGCGTGATCCCACGCAATCAGATCGTACTTGTCTTTGAAATGCCGATAGAAAGTAGCCGGGGAATAACCGCAGTTTTCTGTAAGAGCCTGTTTAGAATCTTTACAAAAGAGAAAAAAGGGAGTAAAATAAGGGAAAAAGAGAAGCGGTGAAAGAAATGAGAAATGAATATCCGAG
>CACWOX010000060.1 GCA_902762615.1 uncultured Ruminococcus sp.
GCTCCCGTGGGTAAATGTGTTTAGCAATTACATTATACCTCTCTCGGGTCCGTTTGTCCTTATTTTTTGTGCACTTTTTTATCGTGCTCATTTATAGTACAAAAAACTTCAGATGAAATTCAGATGGGTATGATATGATAAATCCATAAGGCGATGATCCATTAGATAATCTATTATGTAACATATACTTTTTTTGAAATGAGGTAAAAAAAATGGCAGAATTCAGTCTCATGTGGCCTTCGGATTTTCCGAGGGAATTTAAGGAACTCAATGATGATTGCTGCAATGATCTTTCACTCGAGCAGTTTTGTTCACGTCTTTCCAAAAAAGAATACGACCGAAACGTAATATTTACGATGCTCAGACAAATGCCATCGAATGCCCGTGTGGTAAAGTACAGGGTAGATGTGTTTGACGATATTCTTCGTCTGCCTCAGCTGCGGCAGAATGTTGCGCAGCTGCTTGAACAGATCGAATTTCTCAAGAGTCTGCACAAACATGCCCGCGACAGCGAGGCGTCGAGCATCTGGCAGATCGTCAACCGGCTTAATGAGCTTGATTCCTATATTGACTGTGTAACCGGAATCAAAAACATTCTCGAGAACAGTGAGATTCATTCCGAGGGTTTGAAGGAGCTTCTGAAGCTGGTGCAGCATATCCACTCCGACAGCGGATTTCCGGCGCTCAAAGAGGATATCAAGCGAGTTGTAAGCGAGACAAGCAATATAAAGAGCATCACGCTCGGCGTTAATCTCAGCCGCACTCTTGCGCCTGAAGAGATGGGCGTTGTATCTATCAACAATAAATCATATACCCACGCCGGAGTGCTTTCCAATTTCTATGAGTTTACATCCCTGAAGGACGTTCTTCATGAAGGCACCGAAAACGATTCCATGAAATACCATGTCCCCAAGACCGGAACCGGTTTGATTGGTATTCCAAAGCAATCCGGCGTCAAAGGCGCACTGACGGGGTTAGTGAAGATATATACATTGAGCGACGCCGAAACCAATCCTTTGATGAAAAATCTCAATGAAGTCATTACCGATATGCTCAAGCCGGTCATCCGCAAGCTGAAAGATGTAATTGCCAAGTATGTGGATGTAAGCGGTTATTCGCTGATATCGCTGATACCCGAGCTGACATTCTATCTGAAATGGGCGGAACTCATCGAACAGATGACAGCTGCAGGCGTGAAGTTTTGCAAGCCGGAGATAATATCCGAGGGCAGAAGGGAATTTTATGCCGAGGGTCTTTACAATTTCAAGCTGGGACTCAAAAAGCTCGACGGTGAGGAGATCAGTATTGTTACCAATTCGGTGGATTTCCGCTCCGAACGCAGAATCTACATAATGACCGGACCAAACCGCGGAGGAAAGACGACCTTTACACAGGCAATAGGGCTTATCTTCCTGTTGGCGCAGCACGGTCTGTATGTTCCGGCAACCCGCTGCATTCTTTCGCCGGCAGACAATATCTTTACCCACTTTCCGGCTGACGAAAACCGCACGGTCGACCTCGGCAGACTGGGTGAGGAATCCAAGCGCCTGAGCGAGATCTTTGCCAAGGCGACCAACCGCAGCCTGATTCTGCTCAATGAATCGCTTGCCACCACCAATTTTGAGGAAGGTCTCTACATTGCCAAGGACGTGGTCAAAGCCATGCATTATCTCGGGGCGAGAGCGATCTTCAACACCCATATGCATGAGCTTGCCATGAACCTTGACGAGCTGAACAATTCCGAGCCGAGCGACAGCAATGTTGCCAGTCTGATTACAGGCATTGATCACGGCGAGCGTTCCTATAAAGTATCGCTTTCACCGCCCTGCGGTCAGAGCTACGCACGGGACATCGCCAAAAAATACGGTGTGACATATGCGCAGCTGAAGGAGCGCATGAATAAGAAAGCTGATCAATAATTAAGCGCTTGTAAAAGTGAAAAAAGAAAAAAGAAAGCGCAAAGCGCCGTAATTAGCGAACGAATGTGAGCGTGGGATTCCAAAGGGGCAAGGCTCCTTTGGCAGGTCAAGGGCAGCGCCCTTGCGGGGTAGTTCTTATTTGCCGGAGGCAAATAAGACAGGGGCAGCGCCCCTCGTTGCAACGCGCTGCAACCTAAAACGGGCTTGGGCGCATCAGAAACAGCGCAATATCAAGATAAACCTTGCCCCGAGTGTAGGAAAAAATTGCCCATTCAAATTGGCAAAACCCCCGATTTACGGTATTCCTAATGTTTTTACAATCGTCTATGATCAATAATGCTTAGGAGGACAATATGATGGGAGAATCGAAGGAAATGGTTTCCGTTATAACAGAAGAAAAGCCAAAAAAGAAACACAGAAAAAATATCAAAAGAGTATTCGGCACCATCGGCATCATTGTGCTTGTGCTGATTATAGTGCTGTCGGTTACGCTCTACAGTTCGGTTAAGACAATAATGACCGTGGAGCAGATGGACGAGGGAATTTATAAGATAACCTACGAAAAGGACTATAAGTTGGACAAGGCTCTCGCGGCGAATATCACAACAGAACAAGAGTTTCTGCAATTCGCCTCAGATACATTCTTTCTCGGCGCTCCTCTGGAAGCCAATCAGGATTATGTGGCGTGCAGTGCGTTTTTAACTCATAACGAGGACGGGGACTTTTTAGCGGGACGCAATTTCGACTATTCCAAAACCGATTTGCTGACTGTTTATACCCACCCGAACGATGGGTATGCCTCCATAGGAATGGCTCCGCTCGGTTCGCTGAATATCGGAGTGACGGACGGGATAGAGGCAATGAGTGGACTGGGCAAGATACTGATGCTCGCCTCACCGTATCTGTGTGTGGACGGCATTAACGAAAAGGGTCTGATGGTTGCCGTCCTCGATCTGGATCCTCCCAGAATAAAGCAGGACACCGGTAAGCCAAAGATCAACACCATGATCGCCGTTCGTATGCTTCTTGACCGTGCGGCAACCACAGACGAAGCTGTGGAAATGCTGCGACAGTACGATTTCAATTCCATGTCGAAATATGCACAGCATCTTTATATTGCCGACGCACAGGGAAAAACAGCGGTCGTGGAATGGGCGGCGCCACCGCTGTGGAGCTTGGCAGAACCCGCGAGGAAATCGACGCGGTCGTCGTGCTGGACGGCACCTTCCTCGGCATGTACACCGGCGTGGAAAACGGTATATATACCATAGATACCGAGCCTTACGAAAAGCCTTTGCTCAATCTCATGGCAACCGACCACTATGATTCCAATTACGATCCCGATGAAACCGACGCTCATTCCTACGTCAACTTCTACGTTGTCAATCACGCCAAAATCGGCAGAACAGCGGTGATTGAAGGCACAAAGCACATGAATTTAACCGACCTGCCCATGTTCTCTCCTTTCCTTGCCGATATGCTCGGTACAGGCGAACGCGACAGCTGCGAAGCTATCGAAATCACAAACGGACTGGTCAGGGATTGGTTTGACTGCTATCTCAAAGAGGACGGCAGCTATATCCCGCCCGTAAAGCCTGCCTATTAATTCCCATCAAATAAAAAACGCGCAGTCGTCCGTAGCATGCAGCATACAGCATACCCGATAAAATGCTGCGGACGGCTTATGCGCCGTTGAAGGAGTCTGACAATGAAAACCGTTATCCGCACGACAGCCGACAAATCCGATGAAAAGGTGACAATAGACTGCTGCGAGGTCACGCAGGAAATTATCAACCTTCGCGACCATGCCGAAAGCATTGGCAGCAGCATCAGCGGTATTTCCGACGGGAAATCGGTTGTGCTGCCGCTGTCCGACATTCTCTATTTCGAGGCGGTCGACGAAAAGGTATTCGCCTACACCGAGAACGACGTTGCCGATGTTCGCGGAAGGCTGTACGAATATGAGGACAGACTTGCGGAAAAGGGCTTCGTGCGCATATCGAAATCCGTTCTGGTGCATCTGAGCAAGGTCAGAAGTATTTCACCTTCGCCCGGACGCAAGTTTGAAGCCGAGCTTTGCAACGGCGAACGGGTCATTATTTCAAGACAGTACGCAGCAAATATAAAAAAAGTCCTGTTTGGAGGCAAGATTAATGAGCTTTAAAGAATATTTAAAAAAGAAGGTCATTCCGACCTATTTCATGATAGTGACATTTATCATACTGGGAATGGCAATAGCGGGGCTGATCTTATATCGCAATGCGCGGATTGGCAATCTCACGCTGTTTGTTCCGCCTGTCTTTGGCATGATCGGCTGTCTGCCGCTGCTGCTGGACTTTGTTTTTATGAAGGTAAAGAGCAGCGGGATATGGCTGATCCTCTACAATGCAGCTGAGCTTGTGATACTGGAAGCCTGCATACTCACGGCGGCATACTTCATCGGAATGATAGATGCAGCATTTACCGCCGCTGTTATTGCTGTGATGGTGTTTGCGATTTTCTCAGCTGTGGGAGCGATCATGTATATTCAGGACAAGAGCTTTTGCGACATCGTGAACGACGCGCTTGCCAAATACGCCGCAAACGCCGCAAAGTAAATACTCCATTCTCCCGATGCAGTTGTAAATGGCTGTGTCGGGTATTTTTTTTCGGTTTTTTTCATTTTTTACAAATTTTACTGAATATTAACTGTTAATATGCCCCTGCTTGTGTTATAATAACCTTAATACATATTTTCTGTGGAAAGGAAGTTATTATGGAACAACAAACGCCACACACAATGCAAGATTCACAGAACGGCATGGAAACAATTGTCTCAATGCTCAAATATATCCTGTCGTTCTTCATGATCATGCTCATTACCTATGTTACCTGTACCGTCAATGAAGGCTCGGCGTGGTTCAGCTTAGTTTCGGCTATTTCAGCCGGCATACTCGCGCTGATCGTCTGCCATGCCATGTTTGAAGGCGGCAAACCCGGCATAAAGCATTATTACATCTGGATGTCGGCTCTGCTCTCCTTCTGCGCCATAGCGATATGCTACACCGCGCTGGGAGTGTATCCCTTCGGCGATGAATCGGTCATGATTATCGACATGCATCATCAGTATTCATCCTTTTTCTCACTGATGCGCGAGAAGGTTTATTCCTTCGGCTCTATGACCTATTCAGACAATGTCGGTATGGGCAGCGGATTTCTGCCACTCATTGCATATTATCTTTGCAGCCCTTACAACATCATCGCTCTTATCTTCCCGCGTGACAATCTGACCGAGGCAATTGCACTGATAGAGGTGTTGAAAATCACATCCGCCGGCGCAACCTTTGCGATATTCTGCCGTGGGGTGTTCAAAAAGGACGATTACGGCACCGTGGCTGTGTCTGTCGCATATGCCATGAACGCCTATTTCATAGCCTATTCGTGGGACGTGATGTGGCTTGACTGCCTGGTGCTGCTGCCGCTTATCATCTACGGTCTGGAAAAGGTGATGAAGGGCGAAAGCCCCCTGCTCTACTGCATTACACTTGGGCTTGCTGTCACGTCCAATTACTACATCGGCTACATGATCTGCATATTCCTCGTGCTGTGGTACGTGATGCGCACCTTTGAAAACAACACGCGGTATGCGTCCATGACGCCCGACAAAAAAACACAGGCATATCTCAAGAATTTTATCCGATTTGCGTGGACTTCGCTTGTCGGCGGCATGCTCTCCATGTGGATCCTCGTGCCTACCGCCATTTCACTGAGAGAAACATCAGGTGCGGAGGATAAATTTGCCCGTGATGTGACCAGCAATTTCGATTTCTGGGATATTTTTTCCCGCACGCTTTACGGCAATTCTCCCACCGAACGCGGCGACAATCTGCCGAATGTTTACTGCTCTATACTGGCGGTGCTGCTGATCGCGATATTCCTCACCTGCCGCAAAATCAGGCTCAGAACCCGCGTATGCTTCGGAGGACTGCTGGGACTGCTGGTTGTGCTGATGGCAAACAACTGGACCAACTTTGCCTTCCACGGCTTCCATTTTCCGAATGACCTGCCCTACCGCAATTCCTTCCTGGTATGCTTTGTCATGCTGACCATAGCGATTCAGGCTCTCGATAAGATTGACAGCATCAGCCGCGAGGGGATGTTCAAGGCATTCGCGCTGGTGGCAGCAATGATTATTATAGAACAGAAGTTCGGTGAGAACGGCGAATATAAAATGATATGGTACAGTCTGGCGCTTGCCGGAGTGTATGCCATTGTTCTGGGAGCGTTCCCTGTCGGAAAATACGCTGCCAGAGGGACGGCGCTCACCGTCGTGCTGGCACTTTGTTTTCTTGAAGTATCGGCTAATTCGGTGGACATGATACATCAGCTTAATGAAAACGAGGTGTTCACCGACCGTTCCGCCTTCGTGGAGGATTACGAAATCAACAAGGCGGCCGTAAAGCTCACAGGCAAATACAACAAAGACGGCAGCCGCATGGAGATTCTGCCCCGCAAGACCTGCAACGACAATGCCCTTTACGGCTACCCGGGATTGACTGTTTTCGCATCAAGCAATCCCAAGGCGACAACCACTCTCATGGGCAAGCTGGGATTTGCCATCAACGGCGTGAACAGCTATATCTACAACAGCTATGTGCCGTTGATAGATTCGGTGCTTGATCTGAAATACGTCGTATTCAACCATGAACTGAGAAATCACGCACAGCTCAGCTATGTAGATCAGATCTCGGACAGTACAGGCAGCTACCGATATATCTATGAGAATACGCTTGCGCTGTCACGCGGCTTTACCGTGGACAACGATATTGTTTACTGGAACACAAACAGCACTGAAAGGTACGAAAATCCCTTTGTGGTTCAGAACAAGCTGGTGGAATACGCGGTGAACGGCTCTCCTGTCTACAAAATGCTTGAGCCGGAGGTGGAAACGCAGGAGGGTATGAACGTCGAAATTAACGGCTCTTACTTCTATGCCGATTCAGACGGCGACGAAGGCTCCTTCACAGCGCTGCACACAATTGTGAACAAGGCGCAGTGCTATATTTACGTGGATTGCCGTGCCGCTTCTTCCATCAATGTGCAGGTCGGCAGCTCGAACTGGAGTGTAACGCCGTATGAGCCGTATATTATCGACATGGGAAGACTTGCCGAGGGTACCGAGGTTCGGGTGACGGTGGAGGCAAATTCCACATGCAGCGGCAATATCTTCATTGCCGAGATGGACAATGAAGCCCTCAATGCCGCTATCAGCGCAATGGGCGAAAACCAGTGGAAGATTACCGAGTACGGCGACGGTCACTTCAAGGGTACGATTTCTGCTCCGGACAGCTGCGTGATGTTTACCTCCATTCCCTACAGCGACGGCTGGACTGTCACAGTGGACGGAAAGCGTGCCGATACGGTTCGCATTGGCGACGCGCTTCTGGGCGTTTATCTGACAGCCGGAGAGCACACGGTGGTTATGAATTATCATACCTCCGGTTTCCCGCTCGGAATCACCCTCACGATTGTCGGCATTATTCTTTTAGTGCTCTGGTGCCTGCGCAAAAAGGCGGTATATCCTCTGCTCAGGGAATATGTGCCTGTTTTAGGCAAGCATATTGACGAGATGAATCAGCCGGAGCGTTCCGTGCAGGCACATGAGGACGATTTCGGAGAGGACTCGGCTGATGAAGCTGATGAAAAAGTGGAGCCTGAGACAACTGCCTCAGTATCAGATGAACCTATGCGAATATCCGGCAACGGAGAGATAAAGCAACAGCCTACTCAGCCGCAGCAACAGCCTACTCAGCCGCAGCAACAGCCGGTTCAGCCGCAGCAACAGCCGGTTCAGCCGCAGCAACAGCCGGTTCGGCCCAAGCAACAGCCGACCCAGCCCAAGCAACAACCGACTCAGCCCCAGCAGCAGCCGACTCAGCCCAAGCAACAACCGACTCAGCCCCAGCAGCAGCCGACTCAGCAGCAGCAGCCGACTCAGCCCAAGCAACAGCCGGTTCAGCCACAGCAGCAGTCACATCCCGAATATAAAAAGATTTTGGATAAGCCTGCCGTATTGACAGAACAAACAAAGACAAACGCTCAACCAAAGCAGACTGAACAAAAGAACCCACAGGAAAAGCCTGCCGCGGTGACGGAGCAGCCGTCGCAGAACAAGCAGACCTATTCCACCGGCGAGGTGTTTGAAATAACAGAGGATAACCGCGGCTCCAAGAAATAACTAAGCAAAAAGCAAAGCCGGAATGATAAAAATATTCCTCTGCCTATTGACAAATGTCTGTCAATGAGCTACAATGAGAATGAAAATATTATTGAACTGTCTTCAGGGCGAGGTGAAAATCCTCACCGGCGGTAATGCACCGTTTGCCGTATGGCAAACATGGGCTAGTCCGCGTGCGAAAGCTGATTCGGTGCGATTCCGAAACCGACGGTAATGTCTGCCGAAATCTCGGCGGCAAGAGTCCGGATGAAAGAAGATATGTGCAAGCAAAGCTGCCGCTCTTATGCGGACAGCAAACACCTGCATATGTTGCGCCCTGCGATTTCACACGATTTCGCAGGGCTTTTCTTTGCACAGACAGTTTGTCAAAAGAAAGGTGTTGTTTTATCCATGAAACAGACAAAGAAAGTCGAAAACCCGACCGAAAGACGCGTTAACCACACACGCAGAATGGTGACAACCGCCATACTCTCGGCGCTGTCATCGGTGCTGATGTTTTTCAGCTTCAATGTGCCGCTTATGCCGTCGTTTATCAAGATGGATCTCTCCGAGCTTCCGGCATTGATTGCGTCATTTTCGATGGGACCAGTTTACGGAGCAATCGTCTGTCTGGTCAAGAATCTTGTCAACCTTCTCACCACCACGACGGGCGGAGTAGGCGAGCTTTCCAACTTCATGCTGGGCGTGTTCTTTGTGGTGCCGGCAGGAATCATCTATCAACTGCGCCCGAAATTCAGCGGGGCGGTGCTCGGCAGCCTTGTCGGCGCTGCCATGATGGCATTGCTCAGCGTGTTCAGCAATTATTATGTGGTGTATCCCATCTACACGGCGTTCATGCCGATGGACGCGATCATTGGCATGTATCAGGCGATCAATCCCTCGGTCAAGACGCTCTGGGATTGTCTGATCATATTCAATATGCCTTTCACCTTTATCAAGGGAATGGTCAGCGCTGTGATTACCATAGCGGTTTACAGGAAACTGATTCCCCTGATCAACGGGAAGGCGTGATTTAAAAAAATTTTATTTATGTGCGAAACCGCCCGAAACAGTCTTTCATCAGCTGCTTCGGGCGGTTTTTTTGATTGCTTTAGCTTAACAAAACCCCTGGTTCTACCAGGGGTAGATAAAAAATGCTTTAGCAACAGAAAAAATAACCCCGATATGATATAATAGTAAA
>CACWOX010000061.1 GCA_902762615.1 uncultured Ruminococcus sp.
CAGCTACTTCTTTCCATCAGCCGCAGCAACGCTTGGGCTGACTGTTTTCTTGCACTTGCAAAGCAGTTTTGCTTTGCTTGACTTTCACGGATTCAGGTATAAGTGTATAAGTGTATAATGTACAAGTGTATAAATGTACAATGTATAAGAATCAGTTGCGTTTATTGTACCACAGTGAGAAGAGAATTGCAAGACTTGTATTTTATCAAACCACAGCCCGTTACTTTGCCGTTGGGTTGCGTGCTACATTAAATCGACGATCAATTCCGAATGTACGCCGGAGACGGAAAGAAGATTTTCGCTGCTCTCCCGACCGCCGTTTTCTGCCGCTTCTCCGTTCTTCTGATAAAACACGCGACAACCCCGTCCCTTGTTTTGTACCCGGAAATCCGCGTCCTCGGGAATATGCACTACGCTGCCCGATTTCCACTGATTGACGTCGAGCGAGCCGCGTATGCCGTTCACCGTGATGTCATAGCTTGTGCGGGAGGTCAGTTCAATGCTGCCGCAGCAGTCCGTCACGGTAACGCTTTGGGCGTCGCCGTCGTATTCCAGACAGTCAATCGCAAGATTCATCAGGTGCAGTTCCTTGACCGAAGCGGCAATCTCGCAATGCTCTGTCAGTCCCTTGGGCAGCGCAATTGTCACCGAAAGTGCGTCCGCCGCTTCATACCGGCTCACGCCGTCCTTTTTGATACACTCTACATCGAGTTTGCCGCGATTCTCGTCCAGCTTGACTTTGAAAAGAGAACCGATGTTTTCCAGCGACTCCGACGCAAGGTCAATGTGCAGCTTTTCATCCTCGCCCGTGCAGACCGTCAGCGAATGGGCTGCGCCGATCTGCATATCAAAATGCATTGGACGGTCTATGTCAAAGGAAGTCTCACTGTGATAAACAGGATGTTTATCCTCCTGCCGCGGCATGGCCTGCGATACCAGTTCGTCGAGCGTGGTCTTAAATATTTCCGCCAGTATCATCATGTTTTCAATGTCGGGCATGCCCTTGCCGGTCTCCCATTTGGTGATCGCCTGTCTGGAAACGCCGATTTTCTCGGCGAGCTGTTCCTGTGAAAGACCTTCGTTCTTTCTGATTTCTTTGAGTTTCTGTCCAAAATCCATGATATATTCCGTCCTTTTGATTTAATAAAAATTTGAATTATTCCTTGATGAGCGAATAGGCTTCTATCTTTTTGATGGGTCTTACCCAAAATACGCTGATGAGCAATGTCACGACGATTTCCGCCGCCGCAAACAGCAGCAGAATTCCGACCGGCTGCTCCATGTGGTTTTTCATCGCGCCTATCATGCCGAAGATCACATTATAGACGGCGGGAAGCCATACCAGCCCCAGCAGCGCCGACGAAAGCGCCGCCGCGATTGTCACGGGCATCAGACTGCCGGCTGTTTGCGCGACAAGCTGCCTGCCCGAATAGCCGATGGCTTTGCAGATACCGAATTCCTGCCGTCGCTGCGTGATCATGGAGCGGATAATGACATACAGAATCAGCAGCACGATCAGGATTGTCACGACAAAGACGGCGATGATCACGATATTCACAATGGCGGTGTACATGGATTGCGCCTCGCTCTGCTTCTTCGCCGCGTTGACCGCGCTCACAATGCTCTCGCCGAAAACGGCTTTGGCATTTTCAATGAAAACGTCCGCGTCGGCTCCGTTGTTAAGATAGACATAGAGGGAACGTATTTTATCCTCCGATATGACGCAAAAGCCTTCTTCTGTCAGTTCGCAGATTTCGCCCCGGTTGTTGACGCTCTGCACCAGTCCCACCACGCGATAGGAATGGCTCTTGCCGCCATAGGTGACCGCAGCGGTATCGCCTATACCGCTGCCGAGGCGTTCCGCCAAAGTGCTGCCAATGGCGATTTCCCTGTCCGATGCGGGATAGCGTCCTTCATAGCAGCCATCGTTCTGTGCCTTGGAAAAATCCTCGCATACAAAGGCGGCGGCGTTTTCCTTCTCCACCTGCACCTGTAAAACCGAGTAGGAGAGTACCTTTTCCGCCCCGTTCAGATGACCGACAGTCTGCTTCATGCCGCTGATATCGGAGGACGACACCTGCAATATCACGTCGGGCGATTCGTCGGAAAGCGTGTTCATAAAATGGTCGGGCTGCATAATCACATTATAAAACAGGCTGCCCGAAAATGCAATGAGTATTGTCATCACAAACAGCACCGCAAACAGCAGCACATTCCGCTGCGCGGAGGCTGCCATCTGCTTGAGCGTCAGCACGCAATTCACGCCGCCGGGTGTGCGGGCAATGGCGAAACGGTTCTTTCTCATGCCCTTGCCTTCGGTTATTCCACGGATGGCGGCGATTGGCTGTAGATGATGAATTTTACCTGCCGCCAGCCTTGTAAAGATCAGTGTCACCGCCGTGAGCAAAGCCACCGTCAGAATCAATGCCGCCGCGCTGAACGCCACTTCAAAGCGGAAACCCGCCTGCAATGCCAACACATTGACCAGCGAGGGGAGCAGCGCGTAGGAGCCTGCCGCGCCGATTACCGAGAAGAGCAGCGCCGTCACCGTATAGGGCAGTACGATTGCCTTGATAATGCCGCCCGATGTAAAGCCCAGCGATTGGAGCACGCCCATCTGTGCCATTTCTTCGGCAACAGAAGTCTTGATGCGGAACTGACAGAGGAAAATGCTCACAAGCAGCACGATAACCGCAAACGCCGCGAGTATCATCGTCAGCAGGTTAGTCACCATCATGCGGGACTGCTTCTTTGCCTCTCCCGTCAGAGCGGAAAGCACAGCGGCATGATGTTCCTCGGCTGTCTTGCGGAGGTCGGCAAGCACGGTTTGATTGTCCGCCCCTTTCACGGTGCGTACCGCGTAATTGACCACTTCACTGCCCGGAAAATCCTCTGCCAGCTGCCTGTATGGGGCATCCGGCAGAAAAACGCCCATGATCTCCGCACTGGCGTTGCCGTACTGCATTTCCTGCACCACGCCCGCAACGGTATAGGTGAAGTCCCTGCCGTCAACGGAGAAGGTGATTTTTTCGCCCAAGGCGTACTCGCCGAATTCGGCAATATAGAGCGGCAGGTAAATCGCATTTTCACCGGACAATGCTTTCTCGATGCATTCTACGCAAGACAGCCGATGAATGGCGCGGCTGTCGTCCCAATTGTAGAACATGATGCTGAGTTCAAAATCCGTTCCGCGAAAATCCTTCATCACGGCTTTTTGCAGAATCGCGCGCTGCTTTTCGAGCTGTGTCACCGAGACGTGGCTTGCGACAGCGTTCGACAGCGCGGCGGAATCCGTCATTGCGGGAATCACCATGTCAATATCCGCGCTGTGCAGCTCTTCCGACTGTCTGTCGTAGGCAGGGTCAATACGCAGCGCCAGCACCGTCGCAAGGTTCAGAATCAGTGATGTGATCAGAATAATGAACCCGAAGGAAAGAATCTGTTTTTTGTCCTTCCTGAAAAAGTAATGGGAAAGATGGGCGATTTTTTTCATAATGGTTTCTCCTGTCCGTTTGTGTTTTCGTGAGATAAAGAAATTACCAGTTCATTTCGGTGAGGAACGTGTTCAGCATTTCGGTGCGTTCGGCGTTGTCAGGGGTGTATTTTCCCAGATCGCATTCTCCGACTATTTTTCCGTCGCGCAGATAGATGACGCGGCTGCCGCGAAGGGCGGATTTCTTGTCGTGCGTCACCATGATAATGCTCTGTCCGTCGCGGTTGAGTTCGGTGAACACGTCAAGCACCGCGTCGGAATTGTTGGAATTGAGAGCGCCGGTGGGTTCGTCCGCAAAGAGCACCTCGGGGCGATTGATGACGGCTCGCACAATGCCGGCTCGCTGCGCTTCACCGCCGGAAATCTGAGAGGGGAGCTTTCGCCATGTGACTTCCGGGAGATTCACCTTTGCAAACAATGCTTCGGCGCGCCGTATGATTTCCTTCTTTTTGCCGCCGACCAGCAGCCCTGCGGTCAGCGCGTTGTCCATCAGGCTCATTTTGTCGAGCAGGTAAATCTGCTGAAAGACAAAGCCGCAGTGCTTTCTGCGAAAGACCGCCAGCCTGTCGGCGTTGTAGGACGTGATATCCTCGCCGCAAAAGGTAACAGTGCCGGAGGTAGGTTTGTCCATGCCGGAGAGGGCATACAGCAGGGTGGATTTGCCCGCGCCGGAGGAACCCATGATCACGGTGAAGTCACCTTTGTAGATGTCGACATCAAGGTCGTTGATAATAGTCTGTTCCACATCGCCGCCGCGAAAGCTCTTCTTCAAATGGCGTGCGGAGAGAACGACGCTGTTTTTCTTTTCTGTGTTTTCCATGTTTAAAAATGCTCCTTCTGTGTTTGTTTTCTGCGCTCAGTATAGCACGGCAGGTCGGGTAGCACCACCAAAAATGGGTTGCAAACACCGAAAATTCCTGCTACGCTCCGTTGCATAGGCAAAAAATGACAGACGCAACCAGAAAAATACGGCGGAAAATCAAAAAATGCCACCTGTTTGGTGGCAAAATACATCAATGATATCAAAAAGCACAGAAAAACTGACGTCATCACTTGCAATGGCAAGAAAAATAATTCATTTTAAATATTACTGTTTGGAATATCCAAGCCACCATTTTGCCAAACAGAATACAGCCTGTAATAAACACAGGTAGAAAAATGAGGTTACGTCTTTCTTTTCTGACGTAACCTCATCACGGTGGATTAATACTTTTGGGGGATAGCATGATAGATCAGAATGAATCAGTTTCTTATGATATGGGGAAATTTTCCTTTTAAAAAATGCCTGTACTCCGGGTGATCCGCTGCATTGTCATATTCTTCTTTTATGGTTCTTTCGTTCCATTCTCTCATCTCAGCCGACAATTCTTCATATCGAAGAATGGTAATCAATCCTGCTCGTTCTGCCTGCAAAATAGCCTCATATGCATCCGTTACAAATTCCACATTTGACACTTGAACGGGAAGACTGCTCGTTGCCGCATCCGGTATTTGAACCGCAAAGCCGGAATCGGTAATTGTTTCCGAACTGTAAATGTAGCCGGATACGCCTTTGTAGGTACTTATCAGCGCATTGGGATAGTACTCTTCCAGACGCAAGCGTCCATCTTTATTAAAGCCATACGATCCCCACTTTTGCCATTTACCCTTATACGAGAAGCCCGTTTCCTTACAATACTTCTCAATCGCATTACTCAGGTAAACCAGCACATTTTCTCTTTTCCTGGAAAAATAAACAAGCGGAATACCATGATTTGAAACTCGTGGCATCAACTGTGTAATCCCTTTAATCGGTGACGCATGATAGTACATCTGTCCTCCCAATCCCTCCTACTAAGCATTTTAACAAACGGTGATAAACATTACTGATTTACTAAACGACATTATACTACATGAATTATGCAAAGTCAATCAAAACCAGCCGCCTTATTCACAGCTTGTTTTTACATTATTCCGCAACAAAAAGCGCCACTTTTTTCAAAAAGATGGAGCTATGCGCTTGTAGTTTTGGAGTGTATACGGTGGATTTATATTTTTTTGGAGATAGTGTGATAAATCGGATTTATCGAGTAAGCATTTCAATCGCGTTATCTTCGGTTGCAACAAAGAACACATCCTTGCCTTTGTTGCTTTCATAGATGAAATCGTGGAGAGGCTTACTAGTATAACGCGAATAGTCACCATAAATAGCTATACGTCCTCCGTAATTAATATATTTCTGTAAAATATCGCCAGCAAGTCCACTACTGAGCATAAAGAAATCTTCGACAATCAGTTTCTTGCTGATAATAATATTCTTTGTTCCCGTTTCGTACTTCACTGACATAAGCAAATCCAATGCAGACTGAGCATCCGTTATTACAATTTCCTCGCTATTTACAATAGCACAAATGATGTCATTTTTCTCAACTTTTTGTTATAGTCATTATTACTCCTCTTCTAAATCCCGATTTACATTACCAATTTGCCAACAAAAACATTCTACCACATCAGTCAGACAAAGTCAATGCAGACTCATGGCGTTTGCGATATGGTGTTAGAACTTTGTTAGAACTCGCAGACAAAAAGAAAAGCACCCGATTTACATAAACTGCGTAAATCAGGCGTTTTTCATGGTTGCGGGAGCTGGATTTGAACCAACGACCTTCGGGTTATGAGCCCGACGAGCTACCTAACTGCTCCATCCCGCGATATTTACTTGTCGATTGCTAAAATATTATATTACAATTATGCCCGGTTGTCAAGCGTAAAAACACAAAATAATGAATATTGTTAATTTTATCTAAAGATAATGCTCTTCAATCTGCAATTATATTAAAAAGCACCGTGATATACGCCGACGCTTCTCACTTTTTTACGCAAAAAACAACAAACAAATAATTGCCGGAGGGTTCTGTTTTTCTTGATATTTGTCCGACTCTTTGGTATAATGTATATCAGCAGGGAATTTCAGAAAATTACAAACTTAAAATACGGAGGCTGATATACATATGAATTACGGCAGGATAAAGTCCTTCAATACCGAGGGCAGCCGCGTTGAAATCATCTTTGAAAACGCCGCCTGTTATATCACGGCGGTCACAGAGGATATTATCAACGTTTTCTGTCCGTTCAAGCCGGAATGCACTCATTCCTTCGCCATAGAGGGCGACAAGTCCAAGGGCGTCAATGTTATGGCCACTATGGTGGGGAATTACATTATTATCTCCACATCCAAGCTGGCGATATACGTTTATGATAATTTCCAAACCCAAATCATGACGTCTGACGGCACGCTGATTTGCCGCGATTACAAGGGCGAACGCGAGGCGCAGGGCGTGGCGGTCATCTCTCAGGAGGCAATCGAGCAGGCTCGCATGGAAGGTCACGCTATGGCGGACGGCATTGCACACCACAAGATCGAAGTGCTCAAATGCATGGAGGGCGACGAATACTTCTACGGCTTGGGTGACAAATACAACTTTCTCAACAAGAAGGGCTACGCCTTTGAGATGTGGAACAGCGACATTCCCGACCCGCATTATGAATCCATGCGCAGTCTCTACAAGTCCATTCCCTTCATGATCGTCCACCGCGAAAAGGTGGATTACGGCATCTTCTTTGACAATCACCATCGCACCCAGTTCGATCTCGGCAAGGAGAACACCGGCTACTATTCCTTCTCGGCTGACGACGGAGATCTGAATTATTACTTCATCTCAGGCGATTCCATCAAGTCGGTAGTCAGCGGCTACACCTACCTCACAGGCACCACTCCCCTGCCTCAGCTCTGGACGCTCGGATATCAGCAGTGCCGCTGGTCATATGAAAACCGCGACGAACTTATGGCAGTCGCGGTCAGCATGAGAAAAAACGAGATTCCATGCGACGTGCTCTACTGCGACATCGACTACATGGACAACTTCAAGGTGTTCACATGGGGAGAAAAGCAGTATCCCAACCACAGGGAAATGATAGACACTCTTGCAAAGCACGGCTTTAAGGTTGTTACTATCATCGACCCCGGCGTTAAGAAGGAAGAAGGCTATTCCATCTACGATGAAGGTGTAAAGAACGACTTTTTTGTTCACGACACACAAGGCAACATCTATGAAAATGTCGTCTGGCCAGGGGATTCCGTATTTCCCGACTTCGGCAGACGTGGCGTGCGCAACTGGTGGGCTGACAATCAGCGCATCATGACCGACGACGGCGTCGCAGGCATTTGGACCGACATGAACGAGCCTGCCAGCTTCCGCGGAGAGATACCGGGCGACGTGGTATTCTGCGATGAGGAACGCAGGACAACTCACTCCGAAATGCACAACGTTTACGGCTCTCTCATGAGCAAGGCTACCTATGAAGGCATCAAGCGCCACACCGGCAAGCGCCCGTTTGTCATCACAAGGGCATGCTACAGCGGCGCGCAGAAATACACTACCGGCTGGACAGGCGACAATCAGAGCCACTGGTCGCACCTTCGCTATTCCATCGCCCAGATGTGCAGTCTTGGTCTGAGCGGAATGGCATTCATCGGCTCGGATGTGGGCGGCTTCGGCTCGGACTGCACGCCCGAATTGCTTTGCCGCTGGACGCAGGTTGGCTGCTTTACGCCCCTCTTCCGCAATCACGCCGCCAAAGGCACCCGTCATCAGGAACCGTGGGCTTTTGACAGGCAGACTCTCGACATCTGCCGCAAATACATCCGTCTGCGCTATCGGCTCATTCCCTATATCTATGACTGCTTCCATGAGACCGAGAGCACCGGACTTCCCGTATTCCGCCCGCTGGTGCTGGAATTCCAGAATGACAGGAACGTATATGAGATAAACGATCAGTTCATGGTCGGGCAATGGCTCATGGTGGCTCCCATCGTCGATCAGGGCAAGGTCAGCCGCGACGTTTATCTGCCCAAAAACTGCAACTGGTATGATTTCCACACAGGGCAGCGCTTCCCGGGCGGCACCAGAATCCTCCGCGAGGCACCCCTCGACACCTGCCCGATCTATGTGCGTGAGGGTGCGGTGCTTCCCATGTGGCCGGTGATGAATTACGTCGGCGAAAAGAAGGTGGACTGCCTCGAACTGACGGTCTACGGCGGCGACGGCGAGTATTATCACTATCAGGACAACGGCACCGACTTCGCCTACAAAAACGGCGAATACAACATTTACAGATTTGTCAGCAATCGCGGCTGTCTCTCGGTCGAGCAGATCAATTCGGGCTACTCCGAGAGATACGATCATTTCAAGATCAACCTCAGCGGCAAACTCTTCAACATCAAATTCTCAGGCAGAAAAATAAAAGCCATCCGCTGATTTCCTTAATTATCACGCAATAAACAACCGCCGGCAGCAACGCAAAGAGCGCATGTGCTGTCGGCGGCTTTTTTCTCCTTTTTTGCAAATTAATCAGCCGATTGTAAAAGTTGAAAAGCTCCGTAAATCGGGGGCTTTGCCAATTTGAACAGGCAAGTTTTTCTCTACTCGGGGCAAGACAAATCTTGATATGACACTTCTTCAGTTGCGCCCAAGCCCGTTGTAGGTCGCGGCGCGTTGCAGCGATGGGCTCCGCCCTTGACCCGCCAGGGAGCCTTGCCCCCTGGACCCCAATGTCATCAACTTAAGGGAAAGCTCGTCAAACAGCACAAAAAAGAAAATTAAGTTCATGCAAAAAACGAATTGACAAATTGAAATTTGCTCCAAAAT
>CACWOX010000062.1 GCA_902762615.1 uncultured Ruminococcus sp.
GACGGATATAAAATCAAGGGGTTTATTTCCATCCCCTTGTCATGCATAGAAACCCGCACGCCCTGCCAATGCATGATATTTTGCAGGGGCGGGAACAGCGAACTCGACGCGTTAAAAAAAGAGGAAACTGCCGTGAGATGCGCTGTTTCCAACCGCATTGTGATCGGCTGCGAACACAGAGGGGGCAACGGCACGGAAGGCACCGACCAGTACGGCGGCGACGACCTGAATGACGTGATCAGGCTGATTGATTTTTGTGATACGATTTTTGAATTTGCCGATAGCAGTGATCTGTGTGTGGAAGGCGAGTCCAGAGGAGGACTCATGACCTACATGACCGCCCGCCGGGACAAAAGAGTCAAAAAAATAATCGTCTGTTCGGGCATCAGCGACCTGGTTGCGGCTTTCCATGAACGCGAAGACAAGATGAAAGAGGTTCTTGTCAGATGTATCGGCGGCACGCCCGAGGAAATGCCCGAAGAGTATGAAAAGCGCTCCGCTGTCTATTGGGCGGATGAAATAAAAATTCCAATTCTCATCATTCACAGCAAAGGGGACAAACAGGCGAATTTTGCAACACAGGCGCAAGCCATCTACGACAAGCTGAAGGACAGCACAGACTGCACCTTTATTACCTATGAAGATGATATGCACGGTTTCCATGAGGATAAAGATCCCGCCGTTATCAGGGAATGGCTGGAAACACACTGAACAGTCCTTTTTTTGCAATCAGTCAGGAAAACGATTGCTCCCAGTATAATGCCGTGGCAGATCTCTCGATTTTAGGCTTCACTCTATTGACAAAACGTTTTCTTAATGTTATGATTTAAATAACATTATTATCGCAGATAAAAGGAGAGTTTAACATGTTAGGTATAGTCGATGATCCGATCACATTTTTTGGGGCAATCGCAGTCGTTGCGGTGTTTATCGTCATCATACTCATATGGCTCAAAAAGGAAAACAAGATTAAAAACGAAATGGTGGCGGCTCTTTCGGAAGAAGTAAGGAATGATCTCAAGGACAATCAAGTGCAGGATTATGATTATCAGCGAAATATATGGACGCAAAAAGCCTGCATTGGCTCCGTGAAAGACAAGGGCAGCAAGGTTGCGTTAAAATTGCTTTGGTACAATACCGTTATACAGAACGCTACGCTTTATCAGTTCCAATATGCCGACGTCACGATGAAAAAAGCTGATTTTGAATCCCGCGGATTAAAGCAAGGCTCCATAGTAAAAATGAGGATAGATCCCAACACTGCAAAGGCGGAATTAGTTTGGTAATTTAACCGTCGAGCAGAAAATCACTTTGCACGTCCTACCGAAAAAGAAGAAGCATATAGTTTGGACGAAAAGAAACAGCACAGCTGCGTGAGTGAGGCTGTGCTGTTTTGAGTTATTGCCTATTTTTTATCACGGTTATTCATGCAAATAACCAGTTCCAAAGGGCGCATAATGCAGAGAAATGTATGGTGCTGACGCTGGAACGTCAAACGGAAAATTAAACAGCAAAGGGGAGATTGTATATGTATTTTCCAAGTGATATGAATTTTCAATATTTTTTCTTCTCAACCTATCCCGGATATTTTTTGCAGGTGCTTCCGATTGCATTGCTGGCGGGAGTCATTGACTGGTTGGCAAAAGAGAAAAATAACAACGGGCGTTCTTTGCGGCAGAAAATAGTATCCGTTTCGTTTGTGTGCTACATAACAGGCTTGACTTGTTTGGTCCTTTTGCTTTCTGTCATTGGCGATATTTGGTATCGCCTGCTTTATCATATGGACAGTGGGATGCATTACAATTGGTTCTGTCCGGATTTCAATTTTATTCCGGACTTTTGGCATCACCTGAACGGCGAGAGCATCGGAAATATGCTGCTGTTCCTGCCGTTTGGCATACTGTTTCCGCTGTGCCATCCAACGGATTGGAAGAAAACGGTTTTGGCTGGGTTTCTGTATTCGCTGGCAATAGAGATATTGCAGCCCGTTTTCGGACGGGCATTTGACGTCAACGACATTATTTTGAATACATTGGGAACAGCGGTGGCGGCTGCAGTGTTTTACGGTGTAGATAAATTCATTCGCAATCGAGGAGAATGAACATGAATCTTTATTCTTTAATACTTACCCATGAAGAATTGTCCTATGACAACCATTCCGAGGATTTCTTTATCGGTATTTTTGCCGAAAGACAACAGGCGGAGGAAACCGCTTGCTATTACCTTGCAAATGTAGCGGGATTTAACGAGCACACCTGCGCTTACCGCATTGTTCCGAAGGAAATAAAAGACAGCGCGGACGATTCCATTCCGTCATACGTCTGGATTGCGCAGGGATGGAATGTCAACGATGATGGGGACGAGATTGACATGGTGGAAAGCGAATGTTTTTTGACCAAAGATCATGCCGAGGACGAAATGCGGACAATGAAAAAAACAGTCCCACGCACCGAGTGGAACATTGACCGATGGACTGTCGGCCAATGCGAGTGGTGCGAGGGATTTGTCAGAGACAACTGATAAAGGGGGAATCAAAATGCAATACTACTGCCACAACCCATCCGCGGAGCAATTTATCTACACCGACTTCGTGCGTGATTTGCGCGAGTCTGATGATGTGCCTTACATAAAATATCCGTCGGAATACGCCAGGCAGGAGATTATAAAACTGTGCTGCACACAGCACACAGACATTGACCGGACAACCAATACTGACAGAATGACAGACGCAAGGCAAAGGAAAATAACGGCGGAGTGGGTAGATTTTCTCATGGGAAATCAACTGCCGCTCAGGGAAGTGCAGCTTTGCACCCTCACGCCGCAGAGAATTTTTAACGCGCTTTGCACACAATCGGGCATTGCATCTCTGTGCGTCAAGTGGCTGCGCTGTGATGATATAACAGCCATTGCCGGATTGAAGCATCTGAAAAAGCTCTTTATCGAGCGTGCGCCATCGCTGATCGACATTTCTCCGCTTGCCTCTTTGCAAGAGCTGGAAGTGCTGATCTTAGGCGACGCCATGAAGCTGCGCGATTATTCCCCCATCGGAAAAATCCAATCGCTGCAGATGCTCGGCGTATGCAGATATCAGGCTGCAACCGACAGCCGGAAAATGAAAATGCAGTCCGACGTGTTTCTCGCCGGACTGCCTGATTTGCGCTATCTGGATTTACAGGATGTTGTGATAGAGGACAAACAATTCCTTTCGTCCGAATCGGTGAGCGGAATGGATTTTGCACGGTTTCCTATGGAGTGATTCTATTCCCTCACAAACGGATATTCCACCTTCTCATCCAGCAAAGGCGCATATGCCTTGACCTTGCGGAAGGTGTTGCCCAGCATCTCGCGCTCGCGGTAGCAACGCAGTTTTTCCATATCGAATTCCGCATAGAATAAGCCTTCTGATTCATCATCCGCAAGAAGCAGGGTGTTGTCGATACATTCGCCGTCTTCGTCCCAGCAGATGGGGCTGAATGCGCAGGAGTTGCCCGCGTTCCTTCCGTTCGGGTTTGCCATCGCAACGCCGCACATATTTTCATACGCCCTCGTGGAAAGCGCCTGCACGCGCGGCTTCATGCTTTCGCAGTCGTTGGGGACGAGAATGATCTCCGCGCCTTTGAGCATGAGGATTCTCGCGCTTTCTGGGTATTCCCTGTCATAGCAGATCATCACGCCGAGCTTCACGCCGCCGAAGTCACACACCTTGAATTCATTCCCCGATTCAAGCGCCTTTTCGTCCGCGAAGTCGCAGGTGTGTACCTTGGCGTATTGCATCAGAATTTCGCCGTTTTTGTCAATGACAAAGGCGGCGTTTTGCGGTTTTTCATGTCCTTTTGTAATGGCTGTGGCGACCATGCCGATGTGAAGTTCCTTTGCCTTTTCGCAGAGCGGCTTCAAATCGTCCGTCGTAAGCGCGGAATCGTTGTCGATGGTCAGGTCATAGCCTGTGATAAAACATTCCGGCAGAAGGAGAAGTTCCGCACGGTTACGCTTGGCTTCTTCCATCTTTTCAATGACGGTGGAAATGTTGTTTTGAAGTTCCCGATTGCGGGAACGCATTTGCAAGATGGCTGTTTTGAAAATCATGTTTTTTGCTCTCCTTCACTTTTGCGCCTATGCTTTGGGCTTGGACTTGGCAGTAAATTCATTTAACGACACCTTGATTACCGCTACCGTGGATGCCATTTGACTGTTTATTTCAAAATCGCGGTCTGTCTGGTGCTTCATCAGCAGGGAAAGTCCTTTGATCTTTTCCTGCTCGTCGCTGACAATTTCCGCCATTCCCCGACCGATCACCGAGGCAAAGGACGAGCCGTACATACAAGGCACTTCCCCGCCGGAAATCAGCTCTACATCACCGTCCAGTTCCACACAGACACGGGGATTGTCCGCGATGAGTTCCAGCTTGTGTCCTTCCTTCGCGCTGTGCATATAGAAAACAAGGCGGTTTTCCGCATATTCATAGCCGTAATGCAGCGGAACGACATAGGGATATTCCTTGTCGAACAATCCTAATCGCAGGATTTTTGCCTTGCTGATGATGTTCAGAATTTGTTGCATGTCAGTGATTTCACGGTCTTTTCTTCTCATGTTTTTTAAATAATTCCTTTCGCTGTCAATGAAATTGAGTTACTCACATACCATAAAACCGAATGGGCGACACGTCCGCGGGCGGTGAAATCAGCAGCATGACTTCGGTGACAATCAGCACCAGTTGAATTGCCAGCCGCAGAAGGTACTGCTTTAAACCCGGTTCCTTTCTGAAATAGGTCACGCAGGTCGGCAGCACACAAAACCCCGCCGTGATGATCGGCGCAAGCAGGTCGGCATAATGGAATACCTGCTCCGGCGCGTAAATATTTCCAATAATGACACTTGCCATAAGAATCAGCGGCACCAGACAGAAGAATATCTGCACCCGTGAAATGATGAATTTCTTGAATGTCATGCGCTCACTCCCCTTTCAAGGCTTTTTTCAGGTCCGGCACGAATTTTCTGGAAATCACGACTTCCTCGCCTGTCTGAAGGACGGCAATAAAACGGCTGTTCAGTGCCGGCTTGATGCTGCCCACCTTCATCAGATTGAGCAGCATGGATTTCGATACCCGCAGGAAGTGCTTCTCCCGCAGCAGTTCCTCCAGTTCATAGAGCCTTTGACGGGTTTCATATACCTTGTTTTTGGTGTAGAGGAATGCCTTGTTGTCCACCGATTCGATGTAGCAGATTTCCGACACCGCTATCTCATATTGCCGCTCGTCTGCCGTTCCCGTGAGAAGCCCTTGCTGTGATTTGACAAACGCCACGATTTCGCGCACCTCGTCGCTGACGGCGTGGCAGTGGATTTCCACCAGCTCCGGCTGCTCGCGGGGTATTTTGGTAATTTTCGTCTGCATATCAGTATTTCGCCTGAATGTCAAGTGTTCCTTCGCCTTTCAGAGTATAGTCGAACCAGTCAAGAATGATTTGATTCATCGTGGTCAGGAATTCCTCGCTATCGACATTGCCGTGACCAAGCATATTGGCAAGTGCCGGAGAAATCAGCGGCAGGTCGGTAAAGTCCATGTGTCCGGCATTCTGGAAGACAACGGTCTTTCCGTTCTCCGCGTGCGCCATCACAAATTCATTGACATAGGGCATTCCGTTTTCCTTCTTGTACTGTTCTCTGTCATTATAATCCATTTCCTTCATAAATTCAAGCACCGGAATTTTATACGTCTCCTCGTTATAAATATTTTTGCCGTTTTTAACTCCGACGATTTCGCCGAGCATGGTGCCGTCGAGGTCAACCACCGCGTCAATATCGCTGCGCTGTCTGGCAAGCGTGACGCTGGAAGCGCCGCCGAGGGAATGTCCCATCAGACCGATTTTGTCGGTGTCGGTCATGGCAAGAATTTTTACAATCGTTTCTGCGTCATTGGTTTTCCAATAGGAATCAAGACTCTTGCGCATTTTCGCCCTTTCCATGCAATCGAGTGCGAAGTTTTCATCGGCAATTCTGAGCCGGAGCCAGTCCTGCGACAGGGTGAAAATCTGCTCATTGCTCACGCCTTCCTCGTTGACTGCCATCACGTCATTGATGAAGTCGGTATCGACAATGACGGTCTTGCCATTGGTGTTCTTGGTGAAGAAGGAGTGATGCGGGTGATCGAGCGCCGCCACCACATAGCCGTGGCTGGCGAGTTCCCTATAAGTGGAGTAATTGCTCTGGTAATAACCGAATGCGCCGTGTGAAAAGAGAATCAGCGGGAAGGCGTTGCTGTCGGCGTTGTCGGTTTCGGGATAGTAGAAATGCACCGGCACCTCTCTGTCAGAATCGTCGCTCTCAAAAGGGTCTTTGCGGCTGCTGTCCACCAGAATGCCGCTGACTTCATTGACGCTGTACTGCCCGGTGGTGGGGAGTCCGTTGTAATTGGAGAAGACAAAGGACGGAATCAGCGTAAAGGCAATCAGAATCACGGAGAAAACGCAGTTGACCACCGTCCACAGCTTCTTGCGCGTGCCGGTCTTTTTTCTCCTGATAAGCCATGAGATACCGGCGATCGGGAAGCGGACAATCAGCACGACCAGCGCAATCAGGAAACGCCACTTCATGTGCGTAGTGGGGAGGAGGACGATGCAGAACACCAGCGCGGTTTCGATCAGTCTCACAAGCGCCCTGTTCCTGCGCCATTCCGGTTTCTCTTCCCATTTGGTGCAGGTCATGACGACCAGAGCGACCTCCGCCGCCACCAACGCGATCAATACGAACATACTCATACGCAAACAACCTTTCGTTAAGTGATGGGTACAGTATAATCCGGCTTTGTCAGATTGGCAAGGATTTGGCAAGTAAGATGCAGAAAATCGAAGCAAGATGCGTTTTGCAGTGGTTAATGGTTAGTGGTCAGCCGATAGCGCAAAAAATGCTGTCCTTTTCCTGACGATTTTGCAAAAAGGAGAAGGACAGCGTTTTTCTGAACGAATAGCTATCGGCTATATAAAAATATTCTCACTCCGCGTCGGTCAGATAATACACATTCTGCTCTACCTGAAATTCGGCGATCAGCTTTTTTTCGCCCGTTTCGGTGTGGAAGAAGTAAACGTTGATGACGCGGTCATCGTGAGCGGTGTCATAGTATTCCCACGAAGAAAGACCGGGAATCTCGCCCTCCTTCATTTCCGTCTTGTAGTCAAACATACATTTCACACCGAGCTGTTCTTCGGCGTTGTCCATGTAGTAGTAAATGTCGGATTTGTCGTCCAGATCGACGACGTCGTCCTTGAAGCGGTAAAACGCGTAGTTCATCCAGATGTCTTTCTCGCTGTCATAATGCTTCGCCCACAGCTCGCACCTGTCGTATTTATGATGAACGTCCGCGCTCTTGACGAGATGTCCGAGCTGTGTCATTCCGTCGGCAATCTGCTCCATCGTGCGGTCGGTGTAAAGTTCGGCATAGGGGCGGATGGGCGGACGGTCTTCTTTTTCGAGGGTGAAGCCCGCCTGTTTCGCAATCGCCTCGGCGCGCGCATTGGTTATATCCCATATGTAATCGTAATAGCACTGCTCCCAGTGGTTGTAAGTGCTCTCGATATAGCCGATTTTCGGCTTATGGGCGTAGCTGCCGATGGTAAATTCAAACCCGCAGGCGTCGTCGGTAAAGTAGCAGATGTTTTCATACAGTTTCCGCTCCATGCGGACAAAGGTGGAGGGCGGACATTCCTCCTGTGCGATCTGCCGCAGTTCGCTCTCGCTTTTCAGATCGACCAATCCCGCCGCCGGCACTTCATCACACGCCGTCAGCAGCAGAACCGGCAGCAGCGCCAGTGTCAGACAAAATACGGGTATGTTGGTGAATCGCACCGCGGAGCAAAATATTTTCTTGGCAATTGATTTCATGATGCTCACCCCTGTGTTATTCTATGTATAATATAGCACAGTGATGATTCACTGTCAATCAAAATAGAAATATTACAAGCCTAAAGAATCTATGAGCTCATAAAATAATCCGCCGCAGAGCAATCCATGAGGGAAACCTGCGGCTGTAGCATTGCTGGATTCTCACATGCGCAAACCTTATCCTGCGACAGTCCTCTCTATGGAAGGGAAACGGGACAGATCACAATGCAGCAGATCGTCTTTCGGTATTACCATGCGTTTCACAGTGGTCTCAGCGAAAAGCAGCTCATTGAAAACTATGCGGTAACGGGCGGCGTTCTGAAATACATTCTATAAGCCCGTCAAGCAAAGATGCATTGCCTCCTGAGAGACATCTGCGAATTGCCTGGCGGGCTAATAAGTATAATAGCTTTTTTATTGTGCGGTTGAAGGATATTTTGAATCAAAAATGTAAGTCACCGTTAAAGGCAACAGATCATTACCAGCTGTAAACGTCATATAATCCAAATGCGAACTCAGTATAGCTATCATTGCTCCAGCTATAAAGCGTCATGCCGCCTTCTTGCCAGTAATAATAGAATATATAGTCATCGGATACAAATTTTTCACCGTCAAACACGAATTCATAGCTGTCTGCCTCTTCATAATCCTCATAGAATTGGAGAGTGGCAGTATCGTCCGGGTAAACATAAAACCTTAATCCGTGAAATTGAAAAAGTGCAGAAGTTGAAAACCGCGCAAAACAGGGCGTTGACAGCCGGAAAAAGAAAATATGGTACTCACCCAAAAG
>CACWOX010000063.1 GCA_902762615.1 uncultured Ruminococcus sp.
AATTCTTTGCATATTGCTCAGGCTGCGTGATATTGGATTGCCGTTTTTTCCCTATATTACGGGCTTTTGGCTGATTTTCGGTGTGGGAAGTTTGAGTTATAAAATCGTCGGGCACGAGTTTCCTATCACCTATCTTACCTGCGCGGTGGTCTGCAGCACTGTGTTTTATTACATCTGGCTGCATCTCCAGTTCGTCCGCGAACACGAACAGGCGATCATGGCACAGCAGCGCATTCAGATCATGATGACACAGATTCAGCCCCATTTTCTGTACAATACCATCTCCACCATTCAGGTACTGTGTACCCAGCAGCCCGATTACGCGGCGGAAATCACCGGCAAATTCGGCAAGTATCTGCGGCAGAATCTCGACTCGCTCGGACAGACCGGATTGATTCCGTTCCAGAAGGAACTGGAACACACACAGCTTTATACTGATATAGCGATGGTTCGGTTCGATTCTATACGGGTGGAATATGATATTGGCGACAGTCATTTTTTGATGCCGTCGCTCACCCTTCAGCCAATGGTAGAAAATGCAATTCGTCACGGCGTGCGTGTCCGTGACGAAGGAATCGTCAGGGTTATCACACGCCGGAAAGACGATTACCATGAAATCATGATACAGGACAACGGCTGCGGCTTTGATCTGGAAAAGATAGAAGACGCTGACGGCACACATATCGGTATCCGCAATGTCCGCGAACGGCTGGAAAGCATGTGCGGCGGCGCCCTTACCATCGACAGTATGATCGGTGAGGGAACCACGGTTACCATCCGTATTCCGCTGGAATCGCCTGAGAAAGATGCAATGACAAAGCTGTAATAATAATAACAAAACTGTAATCGAAAAATGACCGTTTTTACTGGACATTTATTGGACACGCCGATGTAAACTATAAGAAAAAGGGGGTTTCAGAAGCAAATGACCGCCATATGGAAGGAGATGAACAGGATGTGGTGCAAAAAAGGAAAGGAGCTTGATTACCGTCCGCCGTAACGCGGAAGGCTGCATTGACATAAGGTGATATAAAAAAACGGAAAATCGTGACATAATCGAATGATTAAGGAGACGAAACCATATGAAGAAAAGATTGGCAATGATGCTGGCAATGGCACTGGTGATCGCGTCTGTGGTAAGCTGTAAGGCTGCGGACAACCAGGTCATTGATGACGGCGGGGATACGTCCGTGGTGGAGGTGGCAGTCGATGAGGATCTGGCCAACATCATCAAAGAGGCGTCTGAAATCGGCGAGGGCACAGCCGGTGTGTCGCTGAAGCGGACAAAAATCGCCCACGACATCGCGGTACTTGCGGCTAACAGAGGCTATACGGATGAGGCTATCGGATCTTTGAAAGATGATTTTTACGCCATGGTTGAACCGATGGACGAAGAACATCAGGCTAGTTTTCACGCTGCTTTCATGGAAGGCGTTATTGCACTGCTGGACAAGGCCATTGATGAGGGCGACTACGACAGTGTCAAGGGGCAGTTTGAGGACGCGGGCGTAGCAGACGATATGGATACCATTTTGAGAGCGCCCGGTCTGAAAGAGAGCTATGGCGCCATCAAGTCCGCTTACCTCACCATGGGCAATTCCGAAGATTGATCGCTACAAAATGGAAGGAGAAAATACATCATGGAAACTTATATTATCATTGGAATCATCGCTGTTGTAGTTGTTGCCATAGGCGTTTACAGCATACTTCGCAACAAAAAAATCAACGAAAACGGCATTGAGGCGGACGCAGTGGTTTCCCGCATTGATACCGATACCCAGACCGACTCCGACGGAAGCGTTTCCACCAATGAAACGTATTATGTCGAATATCAGAACGCCGAGGGACAAATCGTCACTGCCAAGCTCGGCAATCCGCCGTTCGGCAAATGGATCGCTCCTTTGCACAGCATAAAAGTCACCCCCAGACAGAAGGGTCTCATCAGAATCGGCTGCGCGGCGCTTGCGCTGACGCTGACGGTCGGAACGGTTCCGTTCCTGATGAGCCACGCGGCGGAAGGCGAAGCGGTAACGCCCAGCGACATTGCTGCCAAGAACGATGTGGTATCGCCTGCTGACGCTTCCGTAAGAAGCATAACCGAAACCGTCGAGCCGAAGCGGTATATGGACAACGCCGTGGAAAGTGGTTCATGCGGCGACGGTGTGATCTACACCATTGACAGCGAAGGAACTATGGTTATCAGCGGCTCAGGCACCATTGCCGACCACGTATTTGATGGGAAAGATAATTTTTCCCGTGTTGTCTTTGCTGATGGCAGCAATATTACGGGCATCGGGATACAGGCGTTTGGTCACTGTAAAAAGCTGTCGTCTTTTGCTTTTCCGGAAAATGTAACTGTGATTGAGGCTGATATGTTTTACAAGTGCAGCGGTCTGACTTCCGTTGACATTCCGCGAGGGGTAACCCAAATTGGCGACGGTGCTTTTTATGGCTGTACCAGCCTGAAGTCGGTCGATATTCCGGAAGGTGTCACAACAATAGGCAGAGAGGCATTTTCTCTATCCGCTGTTACAACCGTTACTATTCCTTCCACTGTGACAAGTATTGAAAGATTTGCGTTTGAACGTTGTGAAAAATTAGAAACAGTCGTTTTTCAGGAAGGCGTGACAGATACCGGGGAGTATATGTTCCAAGAGTGTACCGCTCTGAAAAATGTGACGTTTCCGTCAACCATGAAAACGATCGGATATCGGGCGTTTTCACATTGTACAAGTCTGACGTCTCTGAATCTTCCCGACAGTCTGACAACTATCGGAAATGATTCATTTATCGGTTGCACAGGTCTTACTTCTGTGACGATTCCAGGTAGTGTCACAAAACTCGGGGATGGTGCCTTCATGAATTGCAAAGGTCTGACATCCCTGACGATTGAGGACGGTGTACCAGCTATCGGAAGCACGGCGTTTCAGCATTGTGAAAGTCTCACCTCCGTGACCATTCCGGGAAGTGTAAAAACAATTGATTACGATGCATTCAGAAGCTGCTTCAACATGGAGTCTGTGACCATTTCAGACGGTGTAAAAAATATCCGCAACGGCGCTTTTTGGAATTGCAGCAGCCTGACATCCCTGACCATTGCGGACAGCGTGACAACCATCGAACGTGACGCCTTCAGACACTGTCCGGAGCTTACGTCTGTTATCATTCCCGACAGCGTGACAAGCATCGGAACAAATGTCCTCGGTGAATGCGAAAAACTCATGTCCGTCACTATACCGTGCGGATTGACAGTTGGCGAAACCCCTGCCGTGACGCTCGATGAAAACAGCAAAGCGACTGGTTACTTCACCAATGCGACCGTCATTTTAAGTCACAATTGGGAAGTTTCATCTACGACGGCAACGTGTACCCAGTCAGGTATAGAAAATCTTAAATGCAGCGTTTGCGGTAAAAAGCGAACCAGAGATGCTGATGCCATCGGTCACAGGTGGGGTGAGTGGGAAGTCACCAAAAAGCCTACTGATACCGAAGCGGGCGTAGAAACTTGCACCTGCCAGAACGACGCAAGCCACACGCAGACGCGCGGCGTCAAATACGCCTTTACCTCCGACGCTTATCAATGGACGGCGGGCAGTAAGGACGGTATGACCGTTATTGTCAAGAATGTCGCGGAGGACGGCGACGACACCACCACTTTCGACAGATTCCGTAACGTCTATGTAGACGGCGTTGCGCTCACTAAGGACAAGGATTACACCGCGGAACCCGGCAGCGTTAAGATTACCCTGTCGGCAGAATATCTTCAGTCCCTAGGCACAGGTGTGCATACGATCAGGATTGAACTGACGGTCGCCTCGCTAGAGCATCCTTTCACCATCGTAAAGCCTTCCTCAGGTCCGTCTTCCCCTGCCACAGGCGAAAGCGGCATGATGACCACATTCTGTATGGCTCTCATGCTGATCGCGTCATACGGCGTTGTATTCGCCCGTAAGAGAAAACAGACAGAACAAGCGTAAGTTTCAAAAAATTGCCTTACAATAAAATAAGGCAAAAAATAAAAAATTGATAAGGAGATATAAATAATGACCTATGAAATCAAAGGCGATAATCTGCCCGTTCTGATTTGCCAATTGAATGCGGGCGAAGAAATGACCTGTGAGGGCGGCTCTATGTCCTGGATGGATGACGAGATCGAGATGAAAACGCAGGGCGGCGGCGTCGGCAAAATGCTCGGCAGAATGTTTACCGGCGAAAAAATGTTCCAGAATAAATATGTTGCCAATCGTCCGGGCGAAATCGCGTTTGCTTCTTCTTTTCCCGGCTCGATCCGTGCGGTTGAGGTGACGCCCGACAAGCCGGTAGTGGCGCAGAAGGGCGCGTTTCTCGCCAGCTACGGCAATATTGAAGTATCCGTGTTCTTCCAGAAGAAACTCGGCGCGGGATTCTTTGGCGGCGAAGGCTTCCTGATGCAGAAGTACACCGGTAATGGCATTGTGTTCCTTGAGATCGACGGTTCGGCGATCGAGTACGACATTCCCGCAGGCGACAAGAAGATTGTGGATACCGGTTATCTGGCCGCGATGGACGCTTCCTGCACAATGGAAGTGGTCATGGTCAAGGGCGTGAAAAATATCTTTTTAGGCGGCGAAGGTCTGTTCAACACGGTGGTCAACGGTCCGGGGCATGTGATTTTGCAGACCATGCCGGTGCAGAACACCGCTACCATGCTTTACAATTATATGCCGCATCCCTCTTCCAACTGAGAAGGGAGAAAAAGCATCATGAAAAAGACAATCAGAACCATCATTTCCATTCTGGCGGTCGGTGCTATGCTCCTGTCTTTCGCGGCGTGTGAAAGCAAAAAGCAAGATACCATGAAAGACGATACCGTCAAAGAAGATACCTTCATGAAGGCGGTTTTCGAGGACATCACTTCGGACGAAGCCTATATTTCGTGGAAAGAAATGTATCCTGCCGCCACGATTGAGGAAAAGCTCGACGGAAGCACCCTGACCTTCACCGTCACATACAAGGACGGAACCCCCGCTAATCAGGAAGGCGATATCACCAACGACGCGGAGATCGCCGCCGGTGAGTATGTCTTCAAGCATGACGGAGATTACATCATCGGCGCATCCGGCAGCACTGAGAAATATGTCAACCCCTTCGTGATTCAGGTCAGAAACGCGGTCTGCCATTACTTTAATATGAGCATTGGCGACGTCAACGATTATCTTCTCGCAAATCAAGATAACAACTATTTTATCGAAGACCTGGAGAATAAAACCGCGAAGATTTACGTTGCTGAAAAGTGGAGTATTGATTGATAATAATATTATAAGGAGACTTTCATCATGAACAAATCTATCAAAAGAACCATCGCAGCCGTTTCCATGACCGCCATGCTCGCGGCAGGTTTTGCCCTGCCCGTTTCCGCGGCAACGCAGGTGGAGGTCACGGGCAATCCCGTGATGATCAGAGCCGACGCAGGTCTGAAAAACACCGTTGTCAGCAAGGCGCACAAGGGCGACAAGTACGTTTATGTCGGACAAAAAAAGGATTCCACCGGCAGAGTGTGGTACAATATCAAATATTCCGGCAATAAAACCGGCTGGATTACCTCGCAGGCAGATTACCGCCACGCCCGTGAATGTCAGATCGGGCGCGGGTACCAATTACAAGAAACTCGGCAAAACTTCCAAGGGCAAAACCTACACCTGCCTCGCCAGCAAGAAGGATTCGTCCGGCAGAGTGTGGTACCAGATTCAGTACACCTCCAAAACCAAAGGCTGGGTGATGGGTAGTTTGGCCAAGCTGGTTGGTCAAACGGCTGCCGTCAAAGAAGATGCCTTCATGAAGGCGATTTTCAAAGACGTCACGTCGAGCGACCAGTACAAGGAATGGAAAAAAATGAATCCCGAAGCCACGATAACGGAAAAGCTGAGCGGAAGCACCATCACCTTTACCGTCACGGGCGGTCTGAATATCGACGGCATGGATGATGAAGATTTTACAAATGATAAACCTGTCATCGCCGGAAAGTATGTCTTTAAACACAACGGAGATTATGTCGTCTATACTTCGCAGGACGCTAAGCACCTAAGCAATCCGTTCAATGCGTATATCTTAATTGCAATCTGCGATTATTACGGAATGAGCTTTGTAACCGCCAACGAATATATTGCCGCTCATCCGGATAACACTTATTATATCGTAGATAAAAAGGCTAATACCATTAAGATGTACGCTGCCGCCAAGTGGAATACGGCAACCGAGCCGGAACAGCCTGCCTCCACTGTCCAACAGGTGCAGATTACCTCCACGCCCGTGAATGTCAGATCGGGCGCGGGTACCAATTACAAGAAACTCGGCAAAACGTCCAAGGGCAAGACTTACACCTGCCTCGCCAGCAAAAAGGATTCGTCCGGCAGAGTGTGGTATCAGATTCAGTACACCTCCAAAACCAAGGGCTGGGTAACGAGTCAGTTTGCCAAGCCGGTGGAAACCGCCGCGACCAATCCTGTGAAGGCGTATGAAGGCACCTATCAGAGCGACCGCGCGACTGTTACGGTCAAGGCGAGCGGCAAGAGCGACGCGAAGATTACCGTACAGTGGGCTTCGTCCGCATGGGAAAATTCTGTCTGGGAAATGAGCGGTATGTTTGATCCGTCGGTTTACCGCGTTGATTACGGCAACGGCGTCAGAACCGATTATGTCTACAAGGACAACGGCGATGTATCATCCAAGAAAGTGATTTACAAAAACAGCACCGGCAGAATTCAGTTTAAGGACAAGAAGACGCTTGTCTGGCGAGATGAAAATGAGCAGGACAACGGCGAGATAACCTTCACCAAAAGCAACTGACGATCATAATTGATCGCAGCGTCACAAACAGCACACCGCTCAGTCTGCGCATGACAGGGGCCGACTGCGGCGGCGTGCCGTTGTTCTTTTATCAAATCTTACGCAAAAAAACAAAAGAAAGAAGTTCTGTTTTATGAGTAAAAAGACAAATGCCACAACCAAATGGAAAGTATCTACCATTGTTGTTTCGTGCCTTCTGGCGGCTGTCAGCACATGCTATGGGCTTGGCGTCGGCTGGAAGCAGTCGGTCGGGAATGACAATCCATCTCAGTCGCAGACATTCGGGAATCAGAGCGCTGAGGAGGCTTTGTCCCTCTGGACGAAGGACGCCGAGGCAAAGGAAAAGCTGGTTTCCTACATGACCGCCGTCACGGAAGAAGGCGGCGCGGATTATATCCCGCCGGAAAACCGCATTGCCGTGTTTGATCTGGACGGTACGCTTTTCTGCGAAACCGACCCGAATTATTTTGACTACACCCTGCTGGTACACCGTGTGCTGGAAGACCCCGATTACAAAGACAAGGCGAGCGATTTTGAGAAGGAAACCGCCGAAAAAATCGTGACCCTCAACGAAACCGGCAAGGCTGCCAAGGGTCTGGAAGTCGATCACGGCAAGGCTATCGCTTCGGCGTTCAAGGGCATGACGGTCGGCGAATTCAATGACTACATTCAGCAATTCAAGCAGCTCCCTATGCCGAGCTATGATGGCATGAAGCGCGGCAAGGGCTGGTATCAGCCGATGCTGCAAATTGTGGACTATTTGCAGGCGAATGACTTCACGGTCTATATCGTCAGCGGTACCGACCGGTTCATCGTGCGCGGCATTGTTTACCATTCTCCCTTGCATGTTCCCAACCGACAGATCATCGGCTCTGACGAAACCCTTGTCGCTCCCGATCAGGGCGATACCGACGGACTTTCGTATGTCTATGATGACGATGACAAGCTGGTTCTCGGCGGGGACTTCGTTGTCAAAAATCTCAAAATGAACAAAGTGACCGTTATCGCGCAGGAAATCGGCGTGCAGCCGGTTCTCTCCTTTGGCAACAGCACCGGCGACGCGAGCATGGCGGAATATGTGACGAGCAACAACCCCTACAAGAGCCTTGCTTTCATGCTCTGCTGTGACGATACCGAGCGCGAAAACGGCAGCCAGGAAAAGGCGGACAAGATGTTCTCCCTCTGCGAGGAATTTGACTGGGTGCCGATTTCCATGAAAAACGACTGGACCACCATTTACGGTGACGGCGTGACAAAGAAATAAATTTTTCCTATTTTTCATATCGCAAAGAAGAAATCGACAAGGAGAATTCACAGGATGAAAAACAATAAAAACGGCGGCTTGTTTGCCGGTATTATCATGGGCTTGCTCATGGTCATCGGAGGAACGGTGTTTCTCTGGTGGAACGAAGGCAACAATGTCCGCAACATCAAAACCACCGATGAGGTGGAAAAGAATGTCGTCGAGATCACATCGAAGAGCGACTGCACACAATACAGCGGTCAGTTGGTGGCGGTAGGCGGAAAGTTCACAGTCGAAGACAAAACGATTTCCGACGACGTCTTTCAGGTCAGCATCCATTCCGCTGCCTTAGACAGAGTGGTGGAAATCTATCAGTGGGAAGAGGAAGAAGAAACCGACGATGACGGAGGTACTACTTATTCCTACAATAAGGTATGGCACGAGGGACTGATTGATTCTTCCAACTTCCAAAAGGGTCATGATAACCCCACTTCGATGGAGTATAGCAGCGACAGCTTCTATGCACAGAACGTCAGACTTGGCAATTATTTTCTGGCAAGCAGTCAGATCAGTCAGATGGAGACGGACAAGGCTTTTTCTCTTTCGGATGACAATGTAGCTATTCCTGACGGCTATAAGGGCAATGGCAAGTATGTAACCAATGCGGAAAATCTTGACAAGCCGCAGATCGGCGACGTGAGAATTTCCTGGAAATACAACGGCTGGAAAGAGGTCAGTCTGATTGCCAAGGTTTCGGGGGACAGCTTTGTGAGCTACACCTCGGAAGCCGGAAAAAACGTCAATTTTGTGATGGAAGGCAACCGCACTGCTGCCGAAATGATTGAAGCCATGCGCAATCAGGATAAGATCATGAAATGGCTGTTCCGTCTGGTGGGCTTGCTGTTGTTATTCATCGGTTACATGTCCGTGATTGCTCCGCTGACAAAACTGCTGTCGTATGTGCCGATTCTGGGCAACGCAGTCAATTTCGTATTTACGCTGACGCTGTTCCTGCTGTCACTTGTTCATGCGCTGCTGGTGATTCTGATCGCGTGGTTCCGCTATCGCCCGTTGCTTAGCGTCTGCCTGCTGGCGGTTTGCGCCGTCATTGGCGTTGCGCTGTTCCTGCTCAGAAAGAACGGACGCGCACCGGCAGTCCAGACTGCCTGAAAAAAATGAAATATCTTTCCTGAAACAGCAAAGGAAATCGTCAATTCGATTCTGCCGAAATGCAGACAATCGGACCTACACTGTTTCAGATGATCGGTCATTTAGACTAAGAGAAAAGAAATAAAAAATGTGGCTGCCACACGACGGAATACCATTTCCTGTGTGACAGCCACGTTTTTGATTTTCAGATGCTTAATCAATATCCGTCAGCTTGAGGTCTTTGACCTTGCGCAGTGAGAGCGCGTAAATTCCGATGGAATACAGCGCCGTGATACCGGCGGAGCAGAGCCATGCCGACAGGCTTGGCGTGAGATAGAATCCCGCACTGGGGTGCTCCACGAACCGCAGAATCAGATAGCCGCAGACCGCGCCGACACCAATGCCCAGCAGAATGCCGGCGAAAGTGGTGACAACCGCCTCCCGCGCCACATAGGAGATGACTTCCTTGGTGGTGAAGCCGTTGATCCGCATGACGGTCAGTTCACGTTTCTTCTGGTTGATGTACATATTTGCCAGATTCATCAGAATGAAGTAGGCCATGACGCCCGCCGCGATAATCAGCACCAGAATGATATAGCGCAGTGGGGTGAGCGCGTTCATCGAGGAACGGTACAGGCTGACATTGCTGCTGATCACCACTCGATCTCTGTCGCCGGCAGCGGGTGAAGATTGCGTTTAATGCTGGCAATCTTGCCGGAACGTAGCTTGATGACGCGGTCCGCCATTTTGGCAATCTCCGCGTTATGGGTAATCATCACGACCGTTGTGCCGCGCTCCTTGACGATTTTTTCCATGACCACCAGTACTTCCTGACCGGTCTGAAAGTCCAGTGCCGCCGTCGGTTCGTCTGCGAGAATCAGACGGGGATTTTTGACCAGCGCTCTGGCAATGGAAACGCGCTGCTGCTGTCCGCCGGACATCTGCGCGGGGAAATTCATGCCCTTCTCGCCGAGTCCCACCATATCCAGTGCCTCCTGCGGGTCGGCGGGATCTTTGGCAATTTCCGCGATGAACTGGATATTCTCCAGCGCCGTCAGGTTGGGCATGAGGTTGTACGACTGGAAAATAAAGCCGACGTATTCCCGACGGTATCTGGTCAGTTCCTCGTCCGACGGATGGGAAAAATCCTTTCCGTCAATGATCAGTTCTCCGTCGGTCGCAAAATCCATCCCGCCGACAATGTTCATCATCGTGGACTTGCCGCAGCCCGATTCACCGAGTACCACAACAAATTCATTCTCATAGATGTCCAGATTGATGCCTTTCAGCACCCGCAGCACACCGTCACCGGAAGGGTATTCCTTGATGACGTTGCGCAGAGAAACCAGAACCTTTCGTTTCTCCTCCGCGGAAACAATCAGCCCTTTTTCATCAATGGTGATAGCGGCCAGGGCAGCCATACGTTCGCACAGTTCCAGTTCTTCCTCATCGTAAAGACTGCCGTCTTTTTTGTTGATGATCTGCACACAGCCTACCGTTTTCTTGGTGTCGTTGAGCGGAACGCAGAGCATGGTCTGGGTCACAAAGCCGTTTTCGTCAAAGACCGTGCCTTCAAAGCGTTTGTCCTTGGAAGCGTCTTCGACTCTGACGGATTTTCCCGTTTTGGTCACAAGTCCCTCAATGCTCATGTCGTTGTCAACGGTCACACCGGAGATATCCGACGGTCCGATATGATAGATCGGCACGAGTCGTTCGGTCTTCTCGTCGAGAAACCAGATAATGCCCGCCTGACTGTTGAGCACTTTTACAATGATTTCCAGACTGCCCGAAAGAGCTTCTTCCAGACTGTCCACTTCGAGAAGCTGCTCCATAATCTGCCATGTTGCCTGCGCAAACCGTTTATTCTGCTTTGTGTTATTCACATGATCACTCCCATAGATACAAATGGTTTATTCATATAATTTATCATGCCTTGTCCAATAAATGTCCAATATAAATCCCACTTTTTATCACAAACTTTTGCTTGCAATTTTGTGCATTTTGACAACAGCAATTATTTGACACATAAAATTCATAATATATTAACAGATCGTTTTCAATCTCACAGGCTTTATACTGGACATTTATTGGACAACGTATGATACAGTAACTATAAAAGCAAGCGCATTGATTCACACTTATATCAACATACTGCAATACTTGCTGACAATGATAATGATTTTATGGGAGGCCTTCTTTATGAAAAAAACGGTATCTTTTATGGTTCTGTTACTTGCCATGCTTCTGATGACGTCAGGGTGTTCAGGCAACCCAAAATCCGGCGACGTCGTCAGTCAGGACGGACTGCACGCGTCCATTCAGCATGAATCAGACTCGCCGGAATGGGTGACGCAGCTTTCCAGCGCACAGGATGAAGCAGTCACACAGCTTTTTGTGGTCGCGGGACTGGATATGGAAAAAACCACAGCTTCGATTTCCATGCACCAAAGAGACAAGAACGGTAACTGGAAGCAGATTCTTTCAACACCAGGTTATGTCGGATTGAACGGTCTGTGCCTGGACAAGGATCACAAGGAAGGGTGCGGACAGACCCCCATCGGCATTTATCATTTCAACAGGGCATTCGGTATTGCCGACGACCCCGGTTGTGCCATTCCCTATACGAAAGTCAGCGACGATACCTATTGGTCAGGAGACAACCGTCAGGGTATGCATTATAATGAGATGGTCAGCTTCAAGGAGTTTCCTGATCTCGATATGGAAACCAGCGAGCATATCGTTGACTATGAATATCAATATCAGTACTGTCTGAACATACCAAAAACGGCAAGGAGTACGGAGATGTTTATTTTATGGCGTACGAGGACAGCAGTCTGAAGCTGGTGACGGTCGTTTATTATAAGGCTAACATCACATCGGAAACGCTCATTTCCGACATCAATCTCCGCGTTTATCACGCGCTGAATGAAAACGGCATTGAGATTCCCTTTCCCTACATTAATGTGGTACAGAAGCATATCGGAAATGAGGAGGAACCGCAATGAGGGTCATCTGTGTCGATGATGAAAAACTGCTCATGGAGCATACGGCGTCTATGTGTGTCGAACTGCCTCAGATTGATGAAGTAAAGGGATTCACCAAGCCCAAAGAGGCGCTGCAATGGCTGGAGGACAACACCGCAGATCTCGCGCTTCTTGACATCGACATGCCGATGATGAACGGCATTGAACTGGCATTGCGGATCAAGGAAAAATCGCCGGATACGGCAATCATCTTTATCACAGGCTATTCCCATTACGCGGTGGACGCCTTCCAAGTGCGTGCCTCCGGCTATCTGCTCAAACCGATCACCCAGGAGATGCTCGCGAAAGATGTGGAATACGCTCTTTCCGGCAAACCGAAAAAACTGACGTCGCATGTTCTGGTGTGTACGTTCGGAAATTTTGACGTGTTTGTGGACGGTAAGCCGGTCAGATTCAAGATGTGGAGGTGCAAAGAACTCCTGGCCTATCTGGTTGACAGGCACGGCAGAAATGTGACACGCGCGGAAGCCTTTGGCATTCTGTGGGAGGATCGTATGTATGACCGCCCGATGCAAAAACAGTTGGACATCATTATCAGAAGTATGCGAACCACATTGCAGGAGTATGGAATCGAGAGAATTTTTGAATTGAAGCATGGTACCATGAGAATATGTCCGGAGCAGTTTACCTGCGACGCCTATCTGTTTTTTGAAGGCAATCTTGACGCCATCAATTCCTATCATGGAGAATATATGACTGCCTATTCATGGGCGAATATGACAGAGGGATATATTTCCTGGCAGATGGAAAAAAACTTGTCCTGATAACAGAATCGTGAGGAGTGAAATAATGAATGAATAAGTCCGAAGACCTTTATGAGCTTAGCTCTGAGCAGCTGGAAATTGTCAGCGGAGGAAAGTATCTCCCGGGGAATTATAAGAAGGATGCCAACGCTTTTTTAAGAACGTGTATGGGAGAGCAAATGTATGAAAAAGTCATGAGTGCCGATGCGGGACGCAGGCATCCCTATGTGGCGGCAAGACTGTTCTTAAATGAGGATGACTGGCGAAAGTATGTGTGGATTGAACAGTATGGGTCTTTGGACGAATATCCGCTGTCATAATGGGGAAGCAAACCGGAACACATTCTGTTTCGGGTGGCAATATTATCATTCTAATCAATTTTCAGGAGGAATTATTTATGCTGAACATCACCAAAACAATCAACAACACCGAAGCTGATTTTGCGCTGGAGGGGCGTCTGGACACCGTCACAGCCCCCGAACTGGAAAAGGAACTGAAAGCGTCACTGGACAGCGTGACAGAACTGCGTTTCGACTTTGAAAAGCTGGAATATATTTCATCCGCCGGTCTGCGCGTACTGCTGTCCGCCCAGAAGCAGATGAACCGACAGGGAACTATGACGCTTCAGCATGTAAACGAAACTATCATGGAAATATTTGAAGTCACCGGTTTTTCGGACATATTGACCATCGAGTGATTTGCGGTATGTATTATATTCTCAAACTTCCCACACGCAAAAGAGGCATGAAGCCCCTAAAGTAGGGCAAAAACGGAATAAAAAAATAGCATAGTACCTCGAAATGTGGTATAATTGA
>CACWOX010000064.1 GCA_902762615.1 uncultured Ruminococcus sp.
CTCCCGTGGGTAAATGTGTTTAGCAATTACATTATACCTCTCTCGGGTCCGTTTGTCCTTATTTTTTGTGCACTTTTTTATCGTGCTCATTTATAGTTTGATAGTTATAATGCTTTTGCTGGCATTTTGCATGCCGATCGCAAGTAATGTTTTCTATAAGGAACTTTCTGCGGATGCTGCCTTCTGGTCGGGTGAGCTGGCAATCGTTGTGATGCTTTTAGTAATGGTGTTGTCAATGGTCATCAAAAACAAAAATAACCGCAACGACAATACCAGCGGCGTGCTTTCGCTGCTTGCGATGGCACAGAAGGTCGCTGCCGACGAGGAGATGAAGAAAAAGTGCTGCTTCGTGTTCTTTGACAATGAAGAGTGGGGACTGCTCGGTTCGGCAGGCTTTGCCAAGCACTGCAAGAAAAACGGCGTCGATCTGAGCAATACCAAGGTAATCAATTTCGACTGTGTGGGCAACGGCGACATTCTGACATTTGCTTCCACCAAAAAGACAGAGATTATCGACTCTCTTGCAAGGGCATTCGATAAGGCAGGGCAGAAGCCGGTAAAGAAACGCAGCGCAATGATCTTCCTCAGCGACCATGCCAACTTCAATAATTCGGTCATGGTCAGCTATACCAAAAAATCCCTTATGGGGCTGCTTTACCTGCCGCTCATTCACACCTCGAAAGATATCCCCTGCGACATTGATCAGATAAACAGACTCACCGACGATATTTTTGAATTTGCCAAAGACGGCACAATTTAACAATGGAGTAAGGAAATGATAATATGAACGAGAGCAAAGGCGCTCTTACCGAGGCGGTGTATTACATACTCATTTCGCTTTATACGCCGCTGCACGGCTACGGAGTGATTCAGAATGTGGAGAAAATGAGCGGCGGCAGAGTCAGGCTGGGAGCCGGAACACTCTATGGCGCACTGAATACCCTTCTGTCACGCGGCTGGATTGTCGAATGCGGCGAATCGGGCGACCGCAAAAAGGAATATATCATCACCGAGACAGGCAAAAGGGCTGTGCTCGACGAGATTGACCGTTTGCAGGAGCTTCTGGACAACGGAAGAAGGGTGCTTGAAACGCACAAGGAACCATAACAGGGAAGGAATATTGATTAAGGATGAAGAGTGAAAAAAGCAGACCGTAACTAAATTCCGTCTCTACGCGACCATCGACCGCGAGGAGATATTTCTCAACGAGATGTGCGCTGCGGGATGGAAGCCGGTCAAAATCATACTCGGCGCGTGGTTTAAATTTGAAAAGTGCCAGCCGGGTGAATACATAGCCAGAGTTACCACCTGCATTGACCCGCAGGGACGAAAGGCGGGCAAAAAACGCAAGGCGGGCAATACACGCCGTGAACAGCTCACGGAATTTCTGACCGAATCTGGCGCAGAGATCATTCCCGAGACGAACATAGACGCAGACACCAGAATTTACACCGTCCGCAGAGCCGATATGGGCAATTTTGAGATCAACACTGACATTGACTCGCTGATATGCGAATACACCGGCAGACGCAGATATCACATTACATTTGGAGTGTTGTTATTGGCTTTCTTTGTATTGTGCGCTTTTTGGGGAGGCGCAATGGTACATGACTACATGCTGTATACCGATGAAAAATTTCATCTGTCTTCTGCCTGTGTTGAGTTTGTCTGCGCTGCCATCGAGCTTCTATGCGCCGTTGTGCTGCTTATCCCGGTACCGGGATATACCAAAAAGCTCAAGGAGCTTCGCGGCAGGCGCGAGATAGAGGAATGATTTTGTAAAAATAAAGCGATCTTTTAGGTTGCTCTTGCAATCATTATATGCTATAATCAAAACAGGTTATCCGGCAGACATAAAAACTTCCGGAGAAGAAGGGAGAATTTCAAAAAAATGGACAACAATTTCAATCCTCAGGGCATGCCTCAGCAGACAACGCCCACTCCGACGCCCACTGGCGTTTCGCAGCAGCCGCAGCAATTTATTCCGCAGCCGCAGAACATTCCTCCGCAGCTCGGTCCGGACGGCAAGCCGATTTATCAGCCATTGGACAAGCGACTGATCAAGGCGTGCCGACATAAGGCGGAAAAGCGATGGTACCGCCGCCTTTTCGTGCTGAATCTTCTGATAATCGTGGCAGCAATAGCGTATTTTGTCTATTCTATGGACGATAACCAAAAGTATTACGATGACATTGCAGATTATTATGCATCGGCTATCCAAGAAGCGCAGGAAAAAACCGAGAGCGACGAAAGCCAGAGATCTGATCATTCCTCTGACAGTGAGGAAAACGAGAAGCAGGATACGCTTGAGGACAAAATCAACGATATGCCCGAAAACATCGAGTATCTGGTTATGATCATCTTCACGGTCATTGCGATTCCGTTTGTTGTCAGCTATGCCTATGCGCAGTACCGAAGCATGTCGGTGCGCATAACCGAAAAGACCTATCCCGAGATCTATGCCATCGTGGAGGAATACGCGCAGAAGCTTGGTATGAAGCGTGTACCCAAGATTTATATGGTGCAGGGCAACGGCATACTCAATGCCTTTTCATCCTTCATTCCCTTCAGACAGTACATAGAGATCTATGCCGATCTTCTGGAGGTCGCCTACCGCGAATATCACGATATGGCAACCATCAGATTTATCATAGCGCACGAAATGGCACATATATATTATAAGCATGCTACCATGCATTACTACTATGGCATGATGTTTTCACAGGCAATCCCGATTCTCGGTCCCACAGCCTCCCGAACAAGAGAATACAGCTGCGACAGACTGGCGCAGGTTCTTTCGGGCAGCGACGGAATGGACGCCATGATGACGCTCATCGCCGGCATTCACCTTTACAGGCAGGTAGACAAGATCGATTATGTGCAGCACGCTGTGAATGTAAAGGGTTTCTTTGTGTTTTGCTACAATCTGGTGAGCAGTCATCCCGTAATGAGCAAGCGCGTGATAGCCCTTGCCGATCCGGAGAGAAAGAGCGGAGCGCTCTATTGATAAAATATCTTTTATGAAAGGACAATGGAATATGCTTGCAAATATAAAAAAGACATTCAGCCCCATGCCCGCGATTCTCGCGCAGGCAAGGGAGGGAAAACAGGCAAAGTGGAATATTTTTGTAGTCGGACTGCTGGCTTTTCTGGTGGGAATCGTATCGGTTTATTGCGAAGCGATTCTGCTCATACCTTATTCGATCATTAAGGCGATATTACAAATGGGCAGTTCGGGAAAGGCTTCATTGGACTTGACAAGCGAAGATATGATGGTGGCACAGCTGCTTGTGACGGTGGCTCCGATCATCATTCTCATCATCTATGTTCATTTTGCGGAAAAGCGCAGTGTCCGCTCGATGGGATTTGTCAAAGAACATGCCGTTACCGATTATCTGCTCGGAATGGTCATAGCGTTTGCCATGTTTTCCGCATGCGTCGGAATATGCGTCGCCACGGGGGCGATGACCTTCGGCGGCTATGTCCTGGACGGAAAATACATCATGCTCGCGCTGCTGTTCCTCGGCTTCATCATTCAGGGCGCCAGTGAGGAAACGGTGTGCAGAGGCTTCATGATGACCTCCTTCGGCAGCAAGGGCGGCGCGGTCGCCGGTATGCTCTTCAATTCGCTGGTATTCGGAGCGCTGCATCTGTTCAACAGCGGCGTGACGGTGCTTTCCATGGTCAATCTTATTCTCTTCGGCGTATTCATGTCGGTCTTGGTGCTAAAGCTGAATTCCATCTGGATGGCATGCGCCATTCACACGGTCTGGAATTTCGTGCAGGGCAATTTCTACGGAATTCTCGTCAGCGGCGGCAGCTTCGGCACGTCCGTGTTCCGCTTCAACAGCGCCGAGGGCATGGAGCTTATTAACGGCGGCGATTTCGGCATGGAAGGCGGCATCGCCACCACAATCATTCTGACAGTCGCAATTGTTGTCGTGCTGCTTCTCCGTCCCAGAGAGCCGAAAAACGCGGCTGAGTGATTCTTCCATATAGATTATATAAATTATATAAAAGCGAGCCTGCTTTGTTGGGTATCATCTTCCAATGATACGCCGCGAGCAGGCTCTTTTTATGTGTGGATTTATATTGCGAAAAAAATTATAGAACAGAATTCATCAGTGCGGCAAGCAGCAGATAGAGCGCGCTCACGCCGGAATACAGCAGTATTGTATAGCGTATCACATTGGTGCGGTGATAGAGCAGACTGCACGCGGCGCTCTGTATCAGCGTAAAGAGTGTGATTGCCAGTCCGTAGGTTTCTATGTGGTTAAAGGTAATGCCTAAAAGGGCGAGAGCCATGATTAACGTGCTTACAACGGTGAGCGGCAGCTCGGCTCTTTCCTTTGTGTCCGAAACGACGGTGAGCAGCATTCTGATGACAGCCGACGGAAGCACCAGATAGAGCAATATATTCGCGGCTGGCGTAACGGCTATCATGTTGAAATAATACAGGCACCGGGAAAGCACTGTGCCGGATACGCTGAATGAACCGCCGGCAATCAAGTGACGCATTACAACATAAATGAAACAGCTTCCGAATGCAGCCTGCAGAATGAATTTGATGTATTTTTTCCACACTTCGTCCGGTCTGCCGTGACCGGAGTAATTGATGTCCAGCGCAAAGCCAAAGGCAACTGCAATGACCGTAAAGAGAATCAGATTGAGTATGGCAGTCAGCATGTCGGCAAGGAATCCCGCAGAGTCGTCAATCATCGACAGATGGGGAAGTATGAATGAACGCAGATAACTGATCAGCATACTTTCATAATACATGGCAACTAATATCACTGCCCCGGCGGCAAAGGCGACGATATAATTCAGGGCAGTGTAGATCGCCTCTTTTGAAGAGGACTGATCAGGGCAGACCGAATCCATACGTTCTTTTTCACGAAATTCCCGTATTTCATCAGCGGTCATAGCCGGCTTTTCGTCGGATTCCTTTTTATGGAGTTTATTTAACATTTGAAACAAGTCCCTTCAATGATTTAATGAGGCGCCCCAAGGACACGCCCTCATGCAAAGACCGCAGACCGCTCCGCGTCCGATGTGACCGAACGCCTGCTTCATGTGACGGGAGCATTTTTCCGCGTCGAATATCTCACTTCGTTCCATTCCACGGACGTAATTTTTGCCAAGTATCGCGCCGGAAGGGCAGGCTTTAACGCAGAGCGTACAGCTGCCGCAGCGCGATTCCATCGGAACGGTCTCGCAAGGAAGCTCCGCGTCGGTCAGTACGGTGGCAAGTCTCACCCGCGGACCGTGCTTAGGTGAGACAAAGAGGGCGCTTTTGCCTATCCAGCCAAGTCCGGCGGCGACGGCAGCGGATTTGTGCTGATAAATTCCGGTGTACTTGTCGCCTCTGTCGTGTACACTCTGGGAGGCGGCAATGGGGTATGCAGCAGCGCCTTCTCTGCGGAGCATTTCGCAGGTTATCAGGGCGCATCGGTCGAGCAGGGCATTTGCCGCGCGGTAATGCTGAAAGTAGGCGTAGGTGGGCGAATTGTCTATTTCGTCCACCACAGCGTCCGACATGCGGTACATGAGCGTCACGGCATAATGATAACGCGCGAGGTCTGGCGGTACGGTTTCGTCAATTCTGCTGAACCCCACCTCGCACAGTCCTTCATATAACAGTCTCCGGCGCAGGTCGGAGAGAAAATCTTCGTCCATCAATCAAAACCTCCTTTACCCGGACTTTTTAATCTTCCACAAATTTGCAGTTGGTAAAATCCGCCGCTCCGTCGAAGGGCGAAAAGTAAATTCCCGAAACAGTGGAACGCATAACAAAATAGGTCACTTCGTAATATACCGGGTAAAAAATCACGTAGGTGTTCAGGTATTTCTCAGCCGCCGCCATGGCGGGAAGTACGTCCTCGGTATTGCTGCGTGCGGAAGCCTTCTGTACCAGCTTGTCGTAGGCGGGATGCTTTAAAAAAGCCGGATTGGATGCATAGTCGGAGGTGAAGCGGTTGAGCGTGTTGAGAGGATCGTCCTTTGTGGGCGAGATGGGATAAAAGGCAATCTGATAGTTGCCGAGATTGATGCGGTATTGCAGAGTGGTCATGTCGAGCGGTTCAATATTGACATAGACATACAGATATTGCTGCCACGAGCGCATAATGCTGTGCATCAGCTGAATGATCTGTTCGTTGTCGGGACAGATCAGGGTGATATTCGGCATACGCCTCAGCTCCACCGAGGCAAGCGCCTTGTTCATGTTGCTTCTGGCGTTGTCGGTGCTGAATGTCTCCTTGAAGCCGCCGCCGGCAAGCTCGCGGTAGAGCTGCCCGTTGATGTGGGTCGATGGCGGAATAATGTCGTTTGCCGTCTCAAAGCCGTATGGGATCAGGCTTTTGCCGTCCGAATCGGTGCATGCCTCATCGGTGACACACGCCATGAGTGAGCGGCGTATGGCGGGAAGCTCCAGCGCAGGCTTCTCCACATTAAAAAGGAAGCCCCATGTGGTGTCGGTTACGGTGGTGTATTTGTAATCAGTGCCTTCGAGCTTGCTGATGTTTTCGGTTTCTATCACTGCCGATTCAACGGTTTCGTTCTCAAGCAGCTGAAAATAATCGGTGTCGGCGCTTCGTATGCCAAAGTAAAGCACGCGCGGCGCGACCGTGTTGTGACCGGCGTAATTCGGATTGCGCAGAGTGCGCACGTAGTTGTCGTGATTCCAGCCGTTTTTGGCAAGCACGAACGGACCGTTGCTTATAATGTATTCGTCGTCCAGCCCGTAATGTCCCTTTGTGGTGAGGAAGAATGCCTCGTTGCAGGGCATAAAGACCGCGTTTGGCGTCTGAAGTACAAATTCGGCGTAGGAATATTCCATTGAAACCTTCAGCGTGTAGTCGTCAATGACTGTAACGCCGAGCGATTCCGGCTTCATTTCGCCGCTGTTGACGGCGCGTGCGTTTTTGATGGGGAAAAGCGCCGAACAGGTAGTGGATTTGGTTGCCGGGTCAAGCGCTCTTCTCCACGCAAAGACGAAGTCGTGAGCCGTGACGGGCGTCTGTGCCTCGTCCGACCAGACCGCGTTTTTGCGCAGGCGGAAGGTGTACTCGGTGAAGTCGGGGCTGCTGCTCCAATCCTCGGCGACTCCCGGAATGATGCTGCCGTTCTGGTCGAAGCGTGTCAGTCCTTCAAATATGTTGCGTATGACAAGCAGTGAATTGTTGTCCGACGCCATCTGTGGGTCGAGATTTTTAGGCTCGTCGGTGAGCGAGTAGCTGATTGCCTTGTCTGTACCGTCGTCGCGGCTGCATGACGCCATGTTAGGCAGGAGCATGGCAAATGTGAGCAGCAGGGCGGTTATTTTTACTATTGTTTTCATTTTTTTCAATATATCATTGCCTCCGATTGATATTCGGGAATTTTTCTGCTTCAGAATATTTACAATATATTGTAACGCATGCGTATGGTTAGTTCAAGGGTAATAATATAAATTTTTTAAACCCGACGGCATAAGCAAAAGAAAGTGCGGTATTCTTTTAAATATAGCAATCCAAAAAAAGTATAAGGCAGTTGACAAGGGTGATAAAATAGAAGCATAGAGGTGAATGCTATGCTAAATAAGGAAGAGCGCGAATTAC
>CACWOX010000065.1 GCA_902762615.1 uncultured Ruminococcus sp.
ATATCGTAATAATAACGTACAACTCTCCAATCAGGAAAATCATGCGGAATGGCTCTCCATGTACAGCCCTCTTTCACCAAGTACAGTACTGCACAGAATCCCATACCTTTGCCGTACCGTCATCCGACGCGGTAACAATACGTGTGCCGTCGGAGTTGAATACAGAGAACCTGACTGTCGAGTTATGCCCTATGAGATCGAGTAGCAGCGTACCGGTGGAGGCGTCCCACACCTTTGCCGTACTGTCCTGTGATGCGGTGACAATGCGCGTGCCGTCTTGATTGAATACGGCAGATTTGACCCAATCCTTATGCCCTATGAGATCGAGCAGCAGCGTGCCGGTGGAGGCATCCCATACCTTTGCCGTACTGTCCCGTGACGCGGTGACAATGTGCGTGCCGTCTTGATTGAATACGGCGGATTTGACATAACTGCTATGCCCTCTAAGATCGAGCAGCAGCGTACCGATGGAGGCGTCCCAAACCTTCGCGGTACAGTCATCCGATGCGGTGACAATGCGCGTACTATCTTGATTGAATACAGCAGAATTGACTTTTCTGTCATGTCCTATGAGGTCGAGCAGCAGCGTACCGGTGGTGGCATATGGCGGAGGTGACCCTAATGCTATTTCCTATGAGGTCGAGCAGCAATGCACCGGAGGCGGTTTCCCAAACCTTCGCGGTGTGATCCCCTGACGCGGTGACAATGCGCGTACCGTCTTGATTGAATACAGCGGAATAGATCGAGCCTTCATGCCCTTTGAAAGTGTGAAGTAGCGTGCCGGTGGCGGCGTCCCATACCTTCGCGGTGTTGTCCCAAGAAGCGGTGACAATGCGTGTACCGTCTTGATTGAATGAGGCGGAATTGACCCCCCTGTCATGCCCTATGAGATCAAGCAGCAGCGCGCCGGTGGCGGCGTCCCATATCTTCGCGGTGTGGTCAGAAGATGCGGTGACAATGCGTGTATCGTCTTGATTGAATGAGGCAGAATTGATTCCCCTGTCATGCCCTATGAGGTCGAGCCGCAGCGCGCCGGTGGCGGCGTCCCACACCTTCGCGGTGTGGTCAGAAGATGCGGTGACAATGCGCTTGCCATCTTGACTGAATACGGCGGAATTGACAAGACTACTATGCCCCACGGGAAACAGTGTGTTGTGTCCCAGTTTCGAACCGTCAAACAACGTGGGAGCGCAGTGCTCACCAAGATTGAAGCCGTTGATGTTGACGTGGGCAAAGTCCAGCCTTGTCAGATCCGCACCGGACAAATCCTTGCGAACCAGCTTTACGGTTTCAATCAGGTTGTACACCCCATAGCCGACTTCCTCCCCGAACCTGCCGCGAAATACATTGAGGGCGCGTTTGATGAGGTTGCGGCTACATTCTTCATTCGGTACGTTGTATTTCCACTCCCTGCCTTTCAGGATAGGTGCATTGTGATGCTCGCCGAGAATCTCACCGATGAAGATGGATTTTTCGCGGCGGTTGGCATGGGCGATGAAGGGTGCAAGGCTTTCAAAGGCTGATTCCGGTTCATCTTCAAAAGCGCATACCGCCATTCGCAGCATATTGATATCGTGGACGGCGGCAAAATAATCGCGGAAATGATGGTGGATAAAGCTGTACTTGCCCTTGTCACAATACATGATCTTCAGCACATCCACGACGCAGTTCATGACGTATTCCGTGACCTTTGCCATGTTCTTGCCGCTTGCCAATATTTCTTCGGCAGCAGTTTCGACGGTGTTCCTGCCCGATCTGTATGTTGCAAAGCACATTTTTCCGTATTCGCCTATGACGGAAATGTCATAGGGCTCGCCGTCATCTGTCGGAATGGCGCCGTCGTGGGTTGGCTTCCAGCCCTTGAGAAGCGGCTCTATGATTTTTCTGATTTCCTTTGTCTGTATTTCAAATACGCCGTCACGCTCCATCTTCCAGCCGATGGCGGGGAGCAGGAAGTCGAGGATAAAGCGGAGCTGCGATGCGTTGAATTTCAGCTTTTCTATGGCTTCTTGCTGTGTATAGGCGATATTATCCCCGCGTTCGTGGAAGAATTTGCTCAGAATCTCGCCGCGGCTGGATATTCCGCTCACGTCCCGCAAGTCCGCGTACATCGTCAGAAAGAGCGGAATTACCAGACATTCCAGCAGCCTTTCATTTGCAATGGCGGCATCAATGGCTTCGGGCGTAAATTTCTTGTTTGCGAGGTATTCGCGGATGTTGTCTTTCTTCAATCCCGTGAGATAGAGCTTTTCAAAGCGGTACTGCGTGAAGCTCACGTTGATCTCGTCCGTGCGGCTGGTCAGCATGATTCTCACGTTCGGGCAGTCCGAAAGCAGGTATTGAATTTCTTCTATGATAAGCTGGCGTACATTGCCTGTCAATGGACGACCGTTGACAAGCCTGCCGCTGTTGTCTGTGATGTCATCCGTGCTGACTTCGTTCAGACCGTCGAGCAGCAGCAGATACTTTGGCTTTCCATTTTCTGGGGAGGCTTTGCATTCCCCGGTAATACACTTCACCATCTCGTCCGGAACGTCTGCTAATTCATCGCAGCCAAGCAGTTGTCTGCCAATCTCCATGCGGATAAAGGACGACTTCATTCCTTCAGAGCCATAATACCAGCGTTCAAAGACATGGGGCGCATGGTTCAGCGTAACGAACAGGGGAATTTCATCATCCGGATCATAGGCGCCATCTATGTAATACTGCTCCATGATGCGGAACAACGCGGTCGTTTTTCCAATGCCGCCTTCGCCAATGAGATAATAATTCCCCTGCAGGTCGGCAAGAGCGTCTTTCAGCGAAGACTCGTCCTTATACCATCATGTAGTACATTATTCAAGTATGATGCAGGTTTTTGTCTGATCAAGAGAGATGAACGAAATATGAGTGAACACCAAGTGAAACATTTCATGTGATGGAGGGGATTTATATGGATTACTTTAATCATAATCCTGTTTTTGTCGGCTCGGTTGCGCTGATTCTTCTTGCATGGCTGATACGATTGCCTGTCATGTGCCGTCCGAAACACTTTACCTACCAGTACGCCGCCAGAACAAGATTTGAAAAGCAGGATCACACGTACATATTTCGTAATGTGATGATGAAAAACGGGTTCTATAGATGCTATATAGAACGCGCCCCGTTTCTTTTTGGCAAAAGGTTTTCCAGATACACCATTGACTACGGCTATGACAAGGAAATCGGAAAGTGCTATATTTTATCTACTCGTAAAGTGGGGAGCGTAGACGAAGCAAAGGCATTGTGTGCCGAGTGGAGCAATTTCAATCAGTACGTTATCGACTCGCATAGATATGACATTTGATGGAAAGGATGATTCTTCATGAAGGAGTTTACTTCGATCGTTTTCATTGTTTCCGAGTGTATCGGAACCTGCTTTTTCATTTGGCTGATCTTTCAGTGCAAAAGTCTTTTTACAGGATTCATTACCGCCTGTTCAGCCGTCGCTGTATGTTACGCTGTGTACAGATATGCCTTCTACATCGCGGAGGCAATTGTCTGGGGAGTGAGGTTTGCCGCTGTGTTTGGTATCGTGGCATTTGTTCTCGGCATTTATCCGAGACCCCGGAATGCAAATGCCTGAAATCTGATGATGTTCAAATGAAAGGGGGTGATTCCAATGTTTTGATAACAGAGAGTCTGAATGAGGGAACGGAGAGGTAAAAAAGACAATAACGGATAATTCACCACCAAAAACGACAATGGCTTCCGAATACCGCTGGGATTCTCGCGGCAGGTATCGGAAGCCATTGCTGTTTTATCTTGGGAAAACATCGGCCGGGAGCTTACTCTTGTCCCGATTTCGGTACTGCCATCTTAAAAGACGAATTTTTCATGAAAAACCTCTTTTTTCTGTGGAAATAATATGCTATAATGTGTTAGATGCATAAAAATCACAACAGCGAATCCCAAGGAGAATGATGTCTGATGAAAGAAATCACCAATGTCGGTGTAAATATATCTGAAAAATCAACCGTGATCTGGAATGTGGCGGATATGCTGCGAGGACCATTCAAGCCGCATGAATACGGGCTTGTGATCCTGCCGATGACGGTGGTAAAGCGTTTTCACGACTGCCTGTTGCCGACGCATGACAAGGTGCTGGAAACATACCGGAATGTCAGATCACTCGAAGTGTACGACGGTTTTCTGGTTCGGGCGTCCGGCTACCAATTCTACAATATTTCCCCCTTTACCTTTGATAAGCTGATTGCCGATCCGGACAATATCGAGAGCAATTTCCGGGATTACCTCGCTGGCTTTTCGGAGAATGTGCAGGACGTGCTGTCGAAATTCGATTTTGACAGCATCATCCGGCGCATGGTGGAGAGCAACACGCTGTATCTGGTGGTCAAGGAATTTGCCACGCCCAAGGGCTATCTGGGGTCGGACAAGATCAGCGCGGTGGACTGCGGCTATATCTTTGAAGATCTGGTGCGCCGCTTCAATGAATCCTACGGGGAGGAAGCGGGAGCGCATTTTACCTCGCGTGACATTATCTATCTGATGACCGACCTGCTGCTGTGCGACGCCGACTTCAACGGGCAGTCCATGACGGTGTACGATATGGCGATGGGAACCTCGCAGATGCTCTCCTGTATGGAGGAACGGATCCACGCGCTGGACAGCGAGACGGTCGTCACCTGCTTCGGGCAGGAGTTCAACCCTTCGACATTTGCCATTGCCAAGGCGGACATGATGATTCGCGGCGGCAATCCCGACAATATGCGGTTCGGCGATACGCTGTCGGACGACAAATTCCCCGGCTTTAAATTTGACCGCATTATCAGCAATCCTCCTTTTGGCATCGACTGGAAACGCGAACAGAAGGCGGTCGAGAAGGAAGCCGCTCTCGGAGAAAAGGGGCGTTTCTGCGCGGGACTTCCCAAGATTTCCGACGGACAGCAGTTGTTTGTCCTCAACGGTCTTGCCAAACTGGCGGAGGACGGCAGAATGGCGATTGTGCAGAATGGTTCGCCGCTGTTTTCGGGCGACGCAGGCTCCGGACCCTCCAATATCCGGCAGTATATTCTGGAAAATGACTGGCTGGAGGCGATCATACAGCTTTCCACCGACCAATTTATGAACACAGGCATCACGACCTACATCTGGGTGCTGAATAAAAACAAGCCCTCCTACCGCGTGGGAAAAGTCCAGTTGATCGACGCTTCGCACTGCTATGAACCGCGCCGCAAATCCATCGGCACCAAGCGCAATGATATTACGGATGCCTGCCGGGAGTTGATCGTGACGGCTTACGGCGAGTTTGAAAACAGGGTTTACAGCGCGGACGGGAGCAAGAGCGGCATTTACTGCGAGAGCAAGATATTTGACTCGGTGGAGTTCGGTTATCACAAGATTGTGGTGGAAAGACCGCAGCGCGACGAGAACGGAGAGATCATTCTCAAAAAAGGCAAGCCTGTGGCGGATCCTGCCCTGCGTGATACGGAAAATGTGCCGCTGACACAGGACATCGACGCCTATTTTGTCAGCGAGGTGCTGCCCTACGCGCCGGATGCGTGGATTGACGAAAAGAAAACCAAGCTCGGCTACGAGATACCCATGACGCGCTATTTTTATGAATATCAAAAGCCCGAAGAATCCGACGCGATTCTGGAAAGAATCATCGGGCTGGAAAGCGATATTTCGGAGTCGCTGAAACGGTTGTTTGGAGGGGACAATAATGGATGATATGAACAAGGAAATGAGAATGGTATTATATCATTCGGATGAAAACGATGTTATAGTAAATGCGATTATAAAAGATGATACCATATGGATAACTCAAAAAGCAATGTCTGAGTTGTTTGATGTTGATAAATCCTCTGTTAGCCGACATCTCAAAAACATTTTTGAAGATGGAGAGCTTGACAGAGAAGTGGTTGTTGCAGAAATTGCAACAACCACTAAACATGGTGCTATAGAGAATAAAACACAAACCCAAATAACCAATTACTACAATTTGGATGCAATTATCTCTGTGGGATATAGAATTAACTCTCGAAAAGCAACAAAATTTCGCATTTGGGCTACTAATATTTTGAAAGAATATATGATAAAAGGTTTTGTGATGGATGATGAGCGTTTAAAGCAGGGAGAAGCAATTTTTGGTAAGGATTATTTCCGAGAATTGCTTGAAAGGGTACGCTCTATTCGCGCAAGTGAAAGAAGAATTTGGCAGCAAATTACAGATATTTTTGCAGAATGCAGCATTGATTATGATAGAAATTCAGAAATAACAAAAAGATTTTATGCGACGGTACAGAATAAATTTCATTATGCAATAACGGGACAAACCGCAGCGGAAATTGTATTTTCTAATGCGGATCACGAAAAGGAAAATATGGGACTTTCTACATGGAAAAATGCACCGGATGGTAGAATATTAAAAACCGACGCTGTAATCGCAAAAAACTATCTGAATGAAAAAGAAATTAGACAACTGGAAAGAACTGTAACAGGCTATTTTGATTATATTGAAGATCTTATTGAACGAGAAAACACATTTACTATGGAGGAGTTTGAAGCAAGTATTAATGAATTTCTATCTTTCAGAAAGTATAAGATATTAATGGATAACGGGAAAATATCTCACAAAGCGGCGAAGGAAAAGGCAGAAAGAGAATATGACATTTTTAATAAATCTCAAAAAATTGAATCTGACTTTGACCGAGAAGTTAAAAAAATGTTAGATAAGAAGTAATCCGGAGACGGAGGAACAATAATGAAAAAAATGAAGCCCAGCGGCGTGGAATGGATTGGTGAGATTCCGCAGGAGTGGGAGATAAATAGTGCTTTTCAGATTTTTGAACAAGTAAAAAATAAAAATATCGGTTTGCGTGAAACCAATCTGTTATCGCTAAGTTATGGAAAAATAAAACGAAAAAGTATTAGCACCGTTGGAGGATTATTGCCGGAAAATTTTGATGGATATAATATTATTGAAGGAAATGATATTGTTCTTAGACTAACAGATTTGCAAAATGACCATACAAGTTTGAGAGTTGGTTTGGCAACTGAGCGTGGAATTGTAACATCAGCTTATCTTACACTTCGTAATAAAAGCAGTAACTTTGCAGAGTATTTATATTATTATAGCAATCCAACAAATCAGCAAGACACGAAACAAGATTTAAACCAGCCGATACAATCAGAAGGAGCAACGGCAGAGAAAGCGGTATCTATGGCATCA
>CACWOX010000066.1 GCA_902762615.1 uncultured Ruminococcus sp.
CAATGAGCGGGCAATTTCCAGCCTGACAATCGACCAGATTCTCGCGCTGAAAGGCGTAACCATTCCGGATATTGCCATGGTGAATGAGCTACAAAAGAAGATCAGGGGGCATGAAGTGCTTTCCTTCTTTTGGGACGAACCGCCAAAGCCCAAGGAGCCGCCGAAGCACGAAGAACCGCCGGAATTGCCCGTTCCGTATGATATGCCGGACTAAAGCCATCAAGGAGGAGAGAAGCGAATGGCAAGCAAATATGAAATGATCGGCGAACTGTACCGGCGGACAGGGGCAGGCGCGTCAGGCAGTCCGGAGGCGTGGCAAGCGTTTCTGTCCTCCGCCTGCCGCAATTACAAGTGCCGTTTCGATGAGCAAATGCTGATTTACGCACAGCGTCCCGACGCAACCGCCGCCCAGGAAATACAGGACAAAAGGTACATTCTCCGGCTTATCGCTTTCCGGCGGCATCATAAGGCATTGACCGCCTGTTCCGGCAATATTGAATTTCTTTTGTGACAGTTTGCCATTTTCTTTGACCCAAGTCATCGAACCGATGCGAAAAGAGATGAATTCATATCCTGAACGCAGTCCTGTTACAAGATGTCCGCTTTCGTGAATAATGATGCCTGCCATATATCCGGCAATCAGGCATACAAATGCGTAAACAAGCTGTAAAAACGAGTAATCATGCTTATTTATGTAAATAGCGATGAGAAAACCTGCCAGTGCGCCCATTAACATCATGATAATATTCATTATCAACTGTTTAGTTTTATTCTTTTTCATAAAAACTCCCTTATACGCAATCTGAACTTCGCTCTATTTTATATTTCATATACCGCTTTAAGTCCAGATAGCAGGCTATTGACGATGCCGCCCCAAGAGCAAGCCCGATGATGATAGGGTGTAGCTCTGTTCCTACTATAAGGATCGCCGTCATTATCGCTGCGAAGAACGGTTTCCATATAATGTTGATGATAAGGCGGCGTTCTTTTTTCTCCATTTTATTATTATCGCTCCTTTTTCCCGACCTTGAAGGCGTTTTTGATATTCACTATCCCCGACACAAGACAGCCGATGCAGAATAATACAGTGACGGGCTTCGGCACGGGAATATCCATTATACCTGCCACAAGAAACCATATCCCGCATATTACCGTGCATACACCGCAGATCAGAACCAGTATCTTTACTGCCGTTTTCATATCGCACCTCCGTTTTGATGTGTCCTCATTTACTGTCTCCTTCCATACTTTTCACATAAGCATACATAAATGCCGGAATGGTCAGCAGGTCAAGCACCATCAGAATGATAATTACAGCATCAGGAAGCTCTATATCCATGATATTGGTAATGGAGAACACAGCTACCGAGATATAGAGAACACACTGAGCAGCTAAATTTATATACTTTGCCTTCTTATTCATTAGCTTGCACCTCCAGCGCCGCCAGCAATGCTTTTTTGGGAGCTGCGAACTTGTCGCCTTTTTTCCACCAGATGTTTTCAAGCACAAGAGTAACAGCGATAGCAAGAATATAACCGCATACGGTAAATATGACTGCGGTCATCAGATGATGTCCGAGAAGTTTTTGTGTGAATGATGCAAGTCTGATCGAAAATGGGAAGGATATAAAAAGCATATACGCAATGACCTGTACTGCTGAAATAAACGGGACACCTGCTTTACCATAGCAGCCACCTATAATGATTATCAGCATACTGCTTATTGTGTTGAATATTAGCGTATCGGAAAGTCCCTCAACACCGAGATTGACGTAAGCTGAAACAGCAAGTAATGTGTCATATAACATATTCAGAACTGTGACCATAACCACCGGACCTATTGTAAACAGTTCTTTGGCGCAATTGCAGGAACTGTAAAATTTGTTCTGCATCAGCTTTGCACTTGCTATGATCACCATAAAAACTGTTCCGATATTACCCATTTGGATCGCTCCGAGCATGGATAAATATTCATCACTTCCGACAGGATCGGGATCTATGATAAAAGCCAATGCCATTCCGATCATCATAAACAGCCCAAAGCCGATCGTGAACGGATGTGCTGCCGCTTTAATATATATCTGTACAGCTCTTGCAACTTTATTCATAGCTGAACATCTCCTTTATTTATTCCATTTATTCTTTTTATAGTCGCTTAGCATCACTTTTTGCGAGATCACGATGAATGGTACTGCTATCACTGCAACTGCAAGAGCAAAATAGATCTTTCCGTCCAGAATGTTCGGAAGTATCACACCCAGCAATCCTGCCGCAAAGGTGATGAATGGTGTTGAAAGTCCTCTGACGGCAGGGTTTTTGATCAGGTTCATGAAGTTTACCAGCCCGATCGAGATCAAAAGAAATGCTCCGATATAGATCACATCATTTGTTCCGAATGATAGCTTGAATAAGCCCAGACGGTCAAAGATCGCACCGACTAACATAATTGATATAAGAGCGATCACACGAGCTATCAGCGAGGCGTTTTTCATTTTTCTGTATGTATCAAACCCACCGTTTACCGTTCTGAAATATTTACCACCCGGAAATTGCTTGTCATATTGCATAAGACCTGTTATCATCAGGACAATGCCTGCATCCATAGTCAAAAATGTGTTTATTAACGCAGTTCCGCTCAATTCCTTCAGGGCATCCGAAGCATTTCCCTCCGAGAGCAGCATGATAATAAAAAAGGTGAAAATGGTTGCAGAATACATCAATATCCCACCGAAACTGAGCTTTATGGCAAACATTCCCATACTGTCTCCGGTATAGATCTTATGTGCCTGAGAGAGCGTAAGTGAATTACTTTTCATCTTCCTCCGCCTTTCTGAGTATGCCGACACTAAGCTGCTGTAATGTGGGCGTTTCGACAGCAGTATCGTATGCTCTCAGCATTTCGGCATTTTCCGCAAGGGCGATCCCCTCAAAGCCCGTCCGTCCGCCTGAAAAAGAGATCATAAAAGGTCTTGCCTTGTCAGCGTTTTCCGCATCGCCGTGAACGAGTATGTATTTTTCTTTCAGATCCTCAACAAAGCCCTGCTCGATGACCTTGCCGTTCGCCATGAAGATCGCATAGTCGGTGGCATACTCCATATCAGCGATATTGTGAGTGGAGAACAGCACTGAGCGTTCGCCGTCACGCTCACTCAGATACTCCCTGAACAGGTCGCATAACACATCACGGACAAGCGGATCAAGCGATGATGCAGGCTCGTCAAGTACAAGCAGCTCTGTATCTCTTGCAAGCACCGCCGCAAGGTAGGTACGCATCTTGTTGCCGTCTGAGAGCTTCATGAGCTTCTTCTGCTTCTTTTCAGTCGGATCACCGAGCTTGAAGCGCCTGCAAAGCTCTGCAAACCGCTGTCTGTCAAAGTTATCAAAGCCAAGTTCCATAGAATCAGCGATTTTTTTAAGCGTCCAATCCATCGGGAAGAAGTTAGCCGAAGAACAATAGCCGATACGGTTGCGGAGCTTGTCATCGTCAGTGTCGGTCATATCACCGAAATAGACGGCTTTACCGCCTGTTTTGCCTGTAACACCGCAGAGAATATCGATCAGTGTGGTTTTTCCGGCACCGTTTGCACCGATGAGAGCCGTTGCAAATCCGCAGGGAACGACCGCCTGGACTCCACCGAGCGTAAAATCCTTGTATTTCTTGGTAATGCCGTTGATCTCAATTGCGTTATTCATTTCCAATTCTCCTTATTCCCCGAATAATGCCCGAACAGAGCTTTTCTTTCCTTTTTTATTACGAGGGTATTCCTGCACAACGGAAACATACTCAAGATTAACCGTCTTTATGCCGGACTTTGTTTCAAGCTGTGCCCAATTATCCTCGACCTTTACGAGTGTTCCGTCTACAGAGGTGAACCCTGTGGAGATAATTACATCCTTGCCGATATATGCCTTGATAAGCTCGTTCATATTGCTTACTCCTTTTCTTTTATTCATCATATGCTTGTGTAAGATCTGCCTCATTCGTCTCCTGCGCTGATAATACGAAGCGAAAAGAACAATAAACAGCAGATACCATATTGCCCAATTCATATCATCACACCTCGTCAATGCTCCATAGCATTTCAAGCGTTTGTTCTACTTCTTCAAGTCCAACGCCTGCTATCCTTGCGGAGTATATCGCATCTGACAGGTGCTTTTCAAGCTGCCGCATATGCTGTTCTTTCAGCATCCGCTCGTCCTGGGCATTTACATAGTAGCCCTTGCCCTTTGAAGCAGTCACCAGTCCTTCCGAAGAAAGCTCTTCGTAAGCCTTCATCGTTGTGATAACGCTGATCTTCAGATCCTGAGCCAAACCTCGGATCGATGGCAGCGGATCACCTGCTTTGAGTTTGCCCATCAGAATTTGCTCCCTGAGCTGGGCAGCGATCTGTTTGTAGATCGGTTCGGTTGAATTCTGATAGATTTTCAAATCATCCTCTCCTTTCGACTTTACTGTTTATGTGGTATGTATACAGTATATAACACATAAACAGTTTTGTCAAGCCTTTAGCGAAACAAATATTAAGACTTGAATCATCATAGAATTGTGGTAAATGCACAAAACAAAAGAGCCTGACTTGTGAATCAGGCTCTTTTTATATTATCATCTGTCTATTGGTTGTATGTTACTCCTGAACCTCTCGCATCATCGCAGCACCGTCCTTGAATCCGACCTTGTATGCAGCTCTCATCTCAGCGGCGGCAGTCTCGCTCACGCAGTCGAGGAGCTTATGAAACGCATCAATTTGCTCCTCATTCAGCGAATTTTCAAAGGGTATGCAGAGCTTGTTGAAATCGTCAGAGAACTCAGCGGAGTGGATTTCACCCTGTCTGTAATTATACATCGCATCGATCATTTGTATCTGTCCTTTCGGTTTTAGATTGTAAAACCAACCGTCCAAACTTTACCAAATAATCGTTGCTAAGGTGTTGCTTACGGCACACCCGTCAGCAATAGCATGGTGGAGATGTATTCCATACAGCGATATTTGCAATACGGAACGCTGGCACAGCGCGGGTTGCAGCACTTCGACGCATGGGCTTCTACCTTCGGAGAAACCGTCGCGGCACTGGAGCTTGCGCCGGAAGGCACGAATTACCGGCTGAAAACCCGCTTTTCCCGCTTCTACAATCTTCCCGAACTCATGCAGATGTTCCGCGAGGTGGCGGACATTCAGACTGCGGATATGCTGAAATTGCCGGTGCCAAAGGTCAATTATCACAATATCAAAACCCAGCCGAGCGAAATCCAGATTGAAATGGTGGAAGGACTGGCGACACGCGCGGAGAAGGTGCGTTCCGGCGCTGTTGACCCGCACCTTGACAATATGCTTGCCATCACCAACGACGGCAGAAAACTGGCGCTTGACCAGCGTATGCTCAATCCCATGCTGCCGGACGACCCGAACAGCAAGGTCAACGCCTGCGTGGAAAACGTCTATTGGATTTGGGAGGAACACGCCGATACGAAGGCGGCACAGCTTATCTTTTGCGACCTTTCCACCCCGAAAAACGACGGTTCTTTCAATGTTTACGACGATATCCGTGCCAAACTGATACGCATGGGAATCCCCGCAGAACAGATACGTTTCATTCATGAAGCCGACAGCGACGCGCAGAAAAAGGAGCTTTTCGGCAAAGTCCGCAGCGGTGAGGTGCGCATTCTGCTTGGCTCAACGCAGAAAATGGGCGCGGGAACCAACGTGCAGGACAGCTTGATTGCCATGCACAATCTGGACTGCCCTTGGCGCCCCGCTGACTTGGAGCAGCGTCTTGGCAGAATAGAACGGCAGGGCAATCTATTTCCCGAAGTGGAGGTTTTCCGTTACGTTACGGAGCGTTCATTTGACGCTTACACATGGCAGCTTGTGGAAACGAAGCAGAAATTCATCGGTCAGATCATGACCAGCAAAAGCCCTGTCCGTTCCGCGGAGGACGTGGACGATGTAGCATTATCCTTTGCGGAAGTCAAAATGCTGGCGACCGGCGACGAGAGAATCAAGCAGAAAATGGATCTGGATATTCAGGTTTCCAAGCTGAGAGTGTTGAAGCAGAGCTATCTCAGTGAGCATTTTGTGCTGGAGGACAAGGTGCTGAAATACTATCCCAAGACGCTTCGGGAGTGCGAACAGCACATCGCTTCATTGGAACAGGACGCAGAAACCGCCCAGCAGAACCCGCCGCCCAGCGACGGAAAATTCGCCGGTATGACACTCGGCGGCACGGTGTACGATGAAAAAGCCGACGCGGGAACCATGCTGATTTCTCTTTGTCAGAAGAACACTTCCACCGAATCCGTCACGATCGGCAGCTATCGCGGCTTCCGGCTGGAAACGCGATACGACAATGTATTCAATCGTTATTATCTCATGCTGGCTGGAAAAACCAAGCATTCGGTGGAACTCGGCAGCGACCCGCACGGCAATATCACCCGTCTGGACAATGAAATCGCGCGTATTCCGAAGAAACTGGAGGCGGCGCGGACGGTGCTGGCGGATACGCAGGCGCAGTTGGAGAACGCCAAAGCGGAATTGGAAAAGCCCTTTGCACAGGAAGAAGAACTGAAAGAAAAGAGCGAAAAGCTCAACGAACTCAACATTGCACTCAATGCTAAACAGAACGAACAGCCTGTGATGGATACCGAACCGGAGCAGGACGGCGGCAGTGCAAGCACAAAAAAAGCGGTTTGTCAAGCCCGCTGATATTCCGGTCAGGGCGACCGCATGAAAAAATCAGGAGAATTTGTTGAAAATAACATCAGCCAAGAAGCGATCGTCAAAAGAGCATCTGAAACGCTTAGCTTTAAGGC
>CACWOX010000067.1 GCA_902762615.1 uncultured Ruminococcus sp.
CTGTGGAAATCAAATTTAGCCTAAATTGTCTTAATCTAAAGCATTTAACAACATTCTTGTCGATTTACTATAGTACGGCAAATTGGGAAATCTTTAATTGATCTGTGATATCTCGCTCTCCGGCTTGAAAACCGAAAGGCGGTCGTCCATGTCTGTAATATATTCCTCTGCACGGTCGAAGGCAAGCCGTATAGCTTCGCGCCTTGACTCGTCAAATTCAGCCGATAAATGATTTACCGTGCCAAGCGAGGCAAATATTTTCTCGATCGTCCCCATCCTGAATCCCTCCTCGGTTGTTTTCTGACTTGATTATATCCGGCTTACCTTAAAGATACTTAAAATAATTAGCTTTTTCTTCAGGCAAATATTGTCACGGAGAGAAAAATAAACAGCCCACTGCATTTTACCGCAATAGGCTGCTATACACCACAATATTCGATGCTTTCTGAAAGTATTCTGCACTATTTGCCCGACTTGCCCTGTCTGAGCATGGTTATGCTGAACACCGTCATTCCGATGACGGCAGGAAGGCACACATCGTTAAAAAACGAAAAGCTGTAGCCGCCGTGTTTGAAAACCGAAGTGTAGATGAAATCCAGTACATTCCAGAAAATCACGCAGAACAGCGCAAACATTAACAGCGAAACAATCCTGTTTTTGATCATCAGTCTTTCCCTCCTTTTGCGTATGATGATGTAACCTGCTATTGGCTGAATTCATTATATCAATTAATGATCGCAAAGTCAACGTTTACAAAATCAAACAAGCTCTTTTCCATAATATTGTATTTGATATTGACATTTTTGCCTTCGGGTGGTATGCTAAAGTTAGTGATGTGTATGTGTTCAAGTTGTAAATACAACCACATTTCTTTTTTATATAAAATCTTTTCGCACGGCAGATCAGATAACATTACAAAAACATAACTCTATGACAAGCCCAAAAGGAGGATAATATCTGTGAGAAAATATATGCTAAAAGCAGCATTGACAATCACTTTGCTGCTTGCCGCCGTACTCAGCGCTGTTTCGGTAAGCGCTGAGGGGAACTCCTATATGGTATCTTTTCCCGTGACAGTAAGCAACCCAAACAACAACATTCCCGAGGACACAACTTTCACCCTGATCATAGAGGGGCAGCCGCACTCTCCGCTTCCCGTTCCTTCCGAAATTACCGCAGAGGTCAACGGTACATACGAATTTGAGCCTATCGAATTCACCGAGCCGGGCAATTACAAATATACCGTCAAGCAGGTAGCTCCCGACGACCAAAAGCTCATTCCCGACACCAAGATTTACGAAATAGACGTAACTGTCATCCGAGGTGAAAACGGAGATCTGGAGGGCGGTTTTACCCTCTCCGATAATTCGGACAACGGCAAACCGGTTTCAATTTCCTTCAGCAACGATTACATGAAATCATCAAACTCCAACACGGACGACACATCATCCGATGACACCGCAAACATCAACGATGCAGACAATCAAAAAACGCCTTCTACCGGTGAGCCTCTCTCCCCTGCCTTCGGCGGACTGATTATTTCCGGCGCGCTCTTCCTGCTTTTCCTCGTTGTAAGAAACAACAGAAAGAATACGGAGGCAGAGTCTGATGAATAACGACGGAAATATCACAGAAACTCTCAGCCAAAATCCCCCTTTGCCACACGAAAATGACACAACGGCTGACGCAGCGAATCAGTTTGGCACTGCCGCTCTTTCGGCAGAAGAGAACAAGCAGACGCCGCATGCCAAAAAGAAAAAACTCCCGCGCGAGGTAAAAGAATTTATTATACGCATTGCCGCAACAATCATTGCGGTTGGGCTAATGCTGACATTTCTTTTCGGCGTATATATGTGCCATTCCGACACCTGCTACCCGATGGTGAAGGACGGCGACCTTTGCGTCACGTGGCGACCGGAAGCTCCCGCTCAGGGCGACCTTATCGTATATAAGCACAACGGGGAGACCAGATTCGGCAGAGTGACGGCAGTATCCGGTGACCGCGTAGAAATAATTGACGGCGTCATTTGGGTCAACGGCTATATCGCCAGGGAGGAATTGCTCTACAATTCCTCAAATGGTGTGGTAGAAGCAAAATTTCCGCTCACCGTGCCGGAAAACAGCGTCTTTGTTCTCAGCGACAACATCGCAGACACAAATGACAGCAGAATCTACGGCGCGATACCGCTTGACGAATGCTGCGGCAGTGTGGCATTCCTGATGCGCCGCAGAGGTTTTTGATAAGACAGTACTACAATAATAAAACGGAGGCAGCTCCTTATGAAAAAATACAAGCTTGCGGCAGCGCTCATGGCATGCATGATAGCTTCGGCACCGTTTGCCGCGCCGAAGGTAAAAGCCGAGGGAAACAATAATTCACAAACAATAGACAAAGCGCAGATTCATTCCTGCCTTGTGCTCAAAAGCGGTGTGCCAGTGCCAAGCGTGACATTTAACTATACCATTCAGCCCGGACAGGCTGTGAATGGCACCGACAACACCCACGACATTCTCGCGGGACCGGATGGAGCGGTTTTCACGTCAAACCGCAGCACAACGGCTTCGGTCAGCTTCACGCCGGACGATACCGCGGCAGACGGTTCATCCGCTCCCGACGAAGCATTTGTCGAAAAAGTGCTCACCGTCGATCTGAGCAAAGTCACATTTCCGACAGCCGGAATTTATCGCTATATCATCACCGAAGAGCCTTCCAATGCGGCAGGCATTACTTCCGACAGCGTGAGCAAGAGATATCTTAACGTTTTCGTGAACAAATCAGTTCAGAACGAAGAGGACAAATTTGTTCCCGGAGCCTTCATAGTCAGACTCAACGACGGTCTCCCCGACGCAGAGGGCAAAGCCGACGCGGCAGTAAAATCCACCGGATTTACCAACCGATACAGCACCAATAATCTCGGCTTTGCAAAGAGCGTCACAGGCAATCAGGCTTCATTCAACCAGTATTTCAAATTCACAGTAAGGCTCATTGGCAGCCAGTCTGCGTGGGAAAACAACACCCGCGTTAAAGTCAGCGGTGAATTCGACTCTCAACCCAGCGAAAATATGGCTACGGTATACGATGCGGACGTAATGACTGCGGCAAACGACGGTGTGGAATACGTCACACTGTCGCAGCTCATAGACGGCAGGGACTTCTACATAAAGAACGGGCAATCGGTACTTCTTACCGGCATTCCCGCAGGAATGGGATATGAGGTAACGGAGGCTCAGGAGGATTACTCCCCCTCTGTTAAAGTAACCGGAGACACAGAATGTACCAATGCTGACAGCAAGGTAACCGACCGCTCACTGACCGATGACACTACTCTTAGTTTTCTCAACACGAGAAACGGAATCATTCCCTCCACCGGTGTATCGGCTGCATTTGCACTGCCCGCCGCTGTCATGCTGGCAGGTATTGCCGGAATGGTGCTGCTTCTTGCAAGACGCGTCAAACGTATGAAGGAAAAGACTTCGGAAGGAAACGGAATTGAATAAACTCAACAAAATCTTCAGAGTGCTCAATGACCTGCACGACGGTCTGATCGCAATTGCCGTTATCATAGCCATGATCATTTCGGGCTATAACATCTACGATGTCTGGTACATCTATGAGCACGTCGGGAACAGGCAGCTCCTTCATTTCACTCCCGATTCTCCTGCCTATGAGCTGGAACAGCTGCCAGTCACCGACGATATGGTGGGCTGGATTTATTTCAACGACACGGGAATCAACTTTCCCGTCATGCAGGGCGAAAATAATCTGACCTATCTCAACAAGGATCCGAGCGGAAATTTTTCGCTTTCGGGCAGCATATTTTTAGACAGCCGCAATTCGCCGGATTTTTCCGATGAATATTCCATGATCTACGGACACCACATGGAATACGGCAGGATGTTCGGCACGCTGGACGCTTTTCTTGACAGGGATTATGCCGCTAACCACAGGCACGGCGCCCTTTTGATAGGCCGCAGCGCACTGCAACGCCACAGTCTGACGGTCTTTACCGTACTCCGCACAGATGCAAAGGAGCATGCGGCATTCGATGTGGAAAATCCAGAGGCAGCTCGTGAACACATTCTCGCAAACGCTCAGATAAAGCTCGGCACGCCGGCAGGCAAAATTCTCGCGCTCTCCACCTGCGACGGCGAAAATGACGCAATGAGGATCATTGTGGCTTGCACCATAGAATGACCTTTCATCATATGCCAATGACGGTTCGATATATGCATGCCGCTGTTTTCCTTGTCGCTTGCAGCCATCATGTATAGACACCAACCTTCAAATTAACCGGGCACATACAAATATAAAAATACCCGCCGAGGCGAGACACTGAATGAACAATTCAGCAATCATCACCCCGGCGGACTTTTTTATGAGTCAATGTATGAAAAGCGTACGGACAACGCAAATTCATAATTACAGCTTTTGGCTCGTGTGCCATATAGCTGACCGGACTGCATACCGGATAACAGCCTTTTTGGGTTTAAATGATCTCAAATGACGCGCTTATTACCAAGCGTATTTGCACCTTTACAGCGGTCAGCGCTTTCTGTTTTTCAGATACAAAATCACCGATATCACCGCAAGGCATAAAATGATAATTCCGTCAAAGATATAAGCCAGCGTATCAGACTGCCATCTGTCGGATACATCGGATTGTATCGTATCGGAAGGCGACGGAATAAATGGCTTTTCAACCGGTTTCTCATATACAGAAACATCCGAAAGTGCGGTCAGCTCTGCGGTAAACTGCACATCGCTGCCGTAGGAAAAGGTGGCAGTGCCTATCTTATCGCCCTCTTTGACAGGAGCGGCTATTGTGTCCCCGCAGTCATACTTGACTTTCATAAGAGTCGGGTCTTTTTGGATTTTTGATATATCCTTATTGGACAATACCTGTAATTTATCGGAATAATCCGCCTTCAGCGACAAAGACACGGGCGGCTGTCCTTCCTCAGAAGCGCCCGACACATTGATGACAGGCGCGTAGTCCGACATCAGTTCAGAAGGGCTTATCTGCTTGTAGCCGCTTTTCAGCCTCTGCACGCCCATTTTGTCAATCGTAAAATAATTGTGATAGATCAGATCGGAAACGGGAACGATCTTATATCCCATCTCTTTGTATTTATCCAGGATAATGCGAAGGGTCTGCTCTGTTTTGGGAGCGCTGTTATGAAACAGAACAATCGAGCCGTTTTTGATCTTGGAAGTGGAGCGTTTGATTATCTCCTGCGCAGAACATTCCGGATCCCAGTCAAGCGAATCGTCCGACCAATAGATGACTTCGCAGCCTGCCATGCGCGTTATGCAGTGAACATTGAAGTTGCCCGAACCGTACGGGGGACGCATGACCTTGGGTGTAACGCCTACCTTTTTGTAAACCGCATCGTTGACCGACTTGACCTCTTTATACACATTTTCGTCCGACAGCTTGGGCAGACTGCGGTGATTCGCCGTATGATTGCCGATTTCATGTCCGCGCTTGTGTATTTCCTTGAGCATATCGGGAAAGCCTGACACAAAGACGCCCGTGACAAAGAATGTGCATTTGATGTCATACTCATCAAGCGTGTCAAGAATGTACTGCGTGTATTTATTGGCAAATCCGCAGTCAAAGCTGATGGCAATTTTTTTCTCCTTGGTGTCGACGCTGAATATTCCCTTCTGACGGTTGAGATCCGCTACCTTTACAGGTATCTGCGTGGCTTTTTTCTTTGTCACCTCGTTGTACATGCTGAGTGAAAAGGGTGCTTCCCAGTTCTCGGGGAATGTGTACTTGTATGTATTGGTCGATTTTTTTTCGTTAAACTCAAATGTTCCCAGAATCTTTCCGTCCGACTGACGCAGCGTAACCGGAAGAGGAATGGTCATTTCGGAGGCGTTGGTGCATTTCATGGTGACGCTGAGTTTGGAACCGGGTCTTGCGGTATAATATTCCGCGTAAAAGCTCAGACGGGGTTTGGGGAGCACCGTCACCTTGACCTTGGATTTATCGCCGGCAGCATATCCTTCGCCGGAAGCAATCGAATAGGTCTCGGAAGAACGCTCTTTATACTGACCCGCTTTGACAGAGAGCGTGCCTGATGTGCCTCCGCGGGGAATGTTTATGGAAAAAGATTCCTTTTCACGGGCAACAGCGACACTGATATCACCCGAAGCGGGCGACGACAGCTCGGCGGTAAGCGTCAGCGGAGCACCGCTGTGAACCGCCTTGTCCGACACAGTAAGCGAAACCGACGGCTCCCCTTCGGCATATACCCCCTGCGCAAAGTTCAAAAACAAAAAAGAAAAAACGACAGCCGCGGCAGTCAGAGTCCGCAGCCATTGCAGCCGGTTATCATTTTTACATGACATTTCCATATATACACCTCTGTAACACTGTATTCCTAATTTTCTAATTTTCAAATTACATTTTATTATATATTGAATTTATTATCCTGTCAAGCCTGTCAAACAGAACACCGGGCGACCGCATGAAAAAATCAGGAGAATTTGTTGAAAATAACATCAGCCAAGAAGCGATCGTCAAAAGAGCATCTGAAACGCTTAGCTTTAATCCTCGATTCTCGGAAACATGACGATGTAATCGTCGAAAAAAGCTGTAAAGGTCGAGAAAATCACTATTTCTACTTGACATTGTAATCGCCACGTTGTAT
>CACWOX010000068.1 GCA_902762615.1 uncultured Ruminococcus sp.
GCATACGGCATGGCAATCGGCATTTATTTTTCCAGCCGCCGGAACTACCGGCGCGGCGAGGAACACGGCTCGGCAAAATGGGGCAGCGCGAGTGCGCTTGATAAAAAGTACCGTGACAGACGCGAGCTTCAGAACAAAATTCTGACGCAGAATGTCCGCATCGGACTGGACGGTAAAAAGCACCGCCGCAACCTGAATGTGCTGGTGTGCGGCGGCTCCGGCGCGGGCAAGACAAGGTTCTACTGTCTGCCCAACGCCATGCAGTGCAACACGTCGTTTGTGGTCTTAGATCCCAAAGGTGAGATCGTCCACAAGGTCGGTGGCTTGCTGAAAAGGAAAGGCTACGACGTGCGTGTCCTCGACCTTCTGAATATGAACCGCAGCCACTGCTACAATCCCTTTGTCTATCTGCACGACGACAACGACGTGCAGAGACTTGTCACCAATCTCTTTAAGGCGACCACTCCGAAGGGTTCGCAAAGTCAAGACCCGTTTTGGGACACTGCGGCGAGTATGCTGCTGCTGGCACTCATCTTCTTTCTGAAATACGAAGCACCGCCCGACGAGCAGAATTTTCCGATGGTGATGGAACTGCTGCGGGCAGGAGACGTGAAGGAGGACGATGACAATTATGTCAGTCCGCTGGACGAACTGTTTGAACGGTTGGAAATTACCAACCCCGAACACATCGCGCTGAAATACTACCACAATTATCATTCCGGCGCGGCAAAGACGCTCAAAAGCGTACAGATTACGCTGGCGGCGCGGTTGGAGAAATTCAATCTGAAAAGCCTTGCGTCGCTCACCGTGACTGACGAGTTGGACTTGCCGAGTCTGGGCGAAAAGAAGGTGGCGTTATTCGCACTCATTCCCGACAACGACACCAGCTTTAATTTTCTCGTCAGCATTTTATACACGCAGCTCTTTCAACAGCTTTTCTACCTTGCCGACCACAAGTATCACGGCAGCCTGCCCATTCACTGTCATTTTTTGATGGACGAATTTGCCAACGTCAGTCTGCCTGATGATTTTGACAAAATATTGTCCGTTATGCGTTCCCGTGGCGTATCAGTATCTATTATTCTACAAAATCTCGCGCAGTTGAAGGCACTTTTTGAAAAGCAATGGGAAAACGTTACAGGCAATTGTGATACCTTTCTTTATCTGGGCGGCAATGAAAAAAGCACACATCAATATGTATCGGAATTGCTCGGCAAGGAAACCATCGACACCAATTCCTATGGCAAATCATCGGGGCGCAACGGCAATTATTCCACCAATTACCAGTTGTCAGGGCGTGAGCTGCTCACGCCGGACGAAGTGCGGATGCTCGACAACCGTTACGCGCTGCTCTTCATTCGCGGGGAGCGTCCCGTGATGGATTTGAAGTACGACATCATGAAGCACCCGAACATCGCGCTCACCGAGGACGGAGGACAGCCGCCGTATCTTCACGGCGAACCGACCGAGGCGGTGGGTACGTTGGTATTTTCGGGCGGTGTGCCTGATAACGCGATGGAATTGGAACCGGTCAGCACGACCTATGAATTGCTGTCGGAGGAAGAAGCGGAGGTCATTTACGGCGACAATGCCGATTAAAGAAGGAGGAATTTTTCGTGAGCATTTTTAAGAGAAGCAAACCCAAACCGACCGGAAAACTGCCCATGACGGGCAGTGTCAGACGCGGCTTCAAATTCTACTGTGCGCTGTGCGTGATTGTCATCATGCTGTGCAGCCTTGCCATGCCGGTATTCGCGTCGGAAACCACCAACGACCCGCTGACGGTCATCAACAACCTGTCGGATTTCGTATTCGGACTGATTCGCGCTGTCGGCATGATTACGCTTGGCTTCGGCATCGTGCAGGTGGGCTTGTCGCTCAAATCGCACGATCCGTCGCAGAGAGCCAACGGCTTTCTGACGCTGGCGGGCGGCGTGGTCATCACTTTTGCGCGTGAAATCCTGAATCTCATCACCGGCGGCTGATGAAAGCCGTCAGTCTGAACCAATCACAAAAGACGGCGGGAGAAGCCGCGTTCATGCCAATTCTCCCGCCGTTATTTTTTCGGAGGGATGTATTATGTCTGACAATTGGGTTGTCCAGAATCTGGAAAACGCCCTGAACTCATGGAATGAAAAAATGTCGGAAATCTGGCAGCTTGTTACGCAGTCGCCGGAGGATTTCAAGGGCGGCTCTATCTGGTCGGTGATCGTCAATATTCACGGCGCGGTCAAGGCGATCGGACTTGCGCTGCTGGTGCTGTTCTTCGTGGTGGGCGTGATGAAGACCTGCGGCAGCTTTGCTGAACTCAAAAAGCCGGAACACGCTATCAAACTGTTTGTCCGCTTTGCCATTGCAAAAGGCGTGGTGACGTACGGCTTGGAGCTGATGATGGCACTTTTTAAAATCGTGCAGGGATTGATTTCCACCATCATGAATGCGTCGGGACTTGGCACGGCAGATCAAACCGTCCTGCCCGCTGAAATGGTGACGGCAATCGAAAACTGCGGATTCTTTGAAAGCGTTCCGTTGTGGGCGGTGACGCTCATCGGCAGTCTGGTGATTACAGTGCTGTCCTTCATCATGATTATGTCGGTGTACGGCAGATTTTTCAAACTGTATCTCTACACCGCGCTCGCGCCGGTTCCGCTTTCCACCTTTGCGGGAGAACCGACGCAGAACGTCGGCAAGAGTTTTATCAAAAGCTACGCCGCCGTGTGTCTGGAAGGCGCGGTCATCATTCTCGCCTGCGTCATCTTTTCGCTGTTCGCGTCCTCACCGCCGGAGATCGACCCCAACGCCGCACCCGTCAGCATGGTCTGGAGCTATATCGCGGAACTGATCTTCAATATGCTGGTGCTGGTCGGCGCGGTCAAAATGTCCGACAAAATTGTGCATGAGATGCTGGGAGTGTGATTATTTGGAACGACGAATTAACAAGGAAATCCGCGATTATTCGGAAACGATTTTCTTCGGACTGACACTGCGGCAATGTATCTTTTCCGCGCTGGCTTGCGCCGTGGCAGTGGGACTCTATTTCCTGCTGCGTCCCTACCTCGGCATGGAGGCTCTGAGCTGGATTTGCATTCTCGCCGCCGCGCCCTTTGCCGTGCTGGGCTTTGTGCAGTACAACGGCATGAACGCGGAGCAGTTTATCAGCGCGTGGATCAAGTCTCAGATTTTGTCCGGAAGAGTGCTGGTTTACAAACCAAAAAACCTGTTTTTTGAAATCTGCAAGGATATTATCATCAACCGAGAGGAAGGATTGAACAACAATGCTGAAGACTTATAAGACCATTCAGGCGCAGGACAGAGAGAAGATCGGCATTCCCAAAACAGCGCAGGACGCCATTCCCGTCAGACGTATCTGGGACGACGGTATTTTTCTTGTGGGCAAGAACAAGTACAGCAAGATGTTCTGCTTTCAGGATGTGAATTATTCGTCTGCCAGCGACGCGGAGAAGATGGAAATGACCAAGCAGTACTGCCACATTCTCAATTCCTTTGACGTGGGCGCAACGACCAAAATCACCATCAACAACCGCCGCATGAATATGGACAGCTTCAAAAGAAATATTCTCATGCGGTACGCAGATGACGGACTGGATTCCTACCGCCGCGAGTACAACCGTATGCTGCTGGATAAGGCGGAAGGCTCCAACTCCATCATGCAGGAAAAATACGTCACGGTATCGGTCTGCAAGCGCAGTATCGAAGAAGCCCGCGCCTATTTCGCCCGCGTGTTTGCGTCGCTGTTCACGCAGTTTAATCAAATCGGCTCCCACTGTGACGAGCTGAATGCGGAACAGCGTCTGCACCTGTTCCACGATTTCTTCTATCCGGCGGAGGAAGGCAATTTCCAATTCAATCTCCGCGACTATATGCGCCTCGGTCACGATTTCAAGGACGTGATTACGCCCGAAAGTCTGGAATTTGAAAGTGATTATTTCAAGTTTGGCGACAGGTTCGGGCGCGTCCTGTTTTTGAAGGATTATGCCAACACCATCACCGACAAGCTCATTCCGACGCTTTGCGAATTTAACCGTAATCTCATGCTGTCGATTGACATTATCCCCCTGAGTATGTCGGAGGCGATTCAGGAACTGGAATCCCGCCTGCTGGGGATTGAAACCAACATCGCGCAGTGGCAGCGCAAGCAGAACGAAAACAACAATTTCTCCGCGATGATTCCCTTCGATATGCTGCAAAGGCGGGATGAAACCGCCGATATGCTTGGCGGCTGCACGTCCAACGACCAGCGGCTGATGCTTTGTGTGCTGACGCTGGTGCATACCGCCGACAGCAAGGAGCAGCTCGACAGCGATACCGAGGCGATTCTCGCCAGCACGGGTATGTCGCGTATGGCAAAGCTGCGTTTTCAGCAGTGGGACGGCTTGAACACCGTCCTGCCCTACGGCGTGCGCAAAATCGACATGGTGCGCACCCTGACCACCGACAGTCTTTCCATTTTCACGCCCTTCCGCGCACAGGAAATCAATCACCCGAACGGCGTGTATTTCGGACAGAACCGCATCAGCAAAAATCTCATTATCATCGACCGAAGCCAGCTTATCAACGGCAACGCGATGATTCTCGGCGTGTCCGGCGCGGGTAAGTCGTTTATTTGCAAGAGCGAATTTGTGGCGCGTTTTCTGGCAGACCCCAACTCCGACCACATTCTCATCGACCCCGAACGTGAATATACCCGCCTCACCAAAGCACTCAAAGGCGAAGTGATTACCGTCTCTTCGACGAGCAAACACCACATCAACGCGATGGATCTGAACAAGGCTTACGGCGGCGACGCCGATCCTGTCATTCTCAAATCGCAGTTCCTGATGTCGCTCTGCGAACTCATGATTAACGACCGTCATCTCGGCGCAAAGGAAAAATCCATCATCGACCGCTGCACCACCGCCACCTATCGCTATTACAAGCAGGGCAACTACACGGGCGAGGCTCCTACCTTGCAGGATTTCTATGACAATCTGCTCAAGCAGAAGGAACCCGAAGCGCGTGACCTTGCCGTGGCGATTGAGATGTTTGTCGTCGGCAACATGAACACCTTTGCCCATCAGACCAACGTCAACACCAAGAACCGTCTGATCTGCTACGATATTCACGAACTGGATGAAAGCCTCCAGAGTGCGGGTATGCTGATCGTGCTGGACAGCATTTTCAACCGCATTACGCGCAACAAGAGAGAAGGCAGAACCACCTATATTTATATCGACGAAATCTATCTGCTGTTCCAGAACGAGTATTCTGCTAACTTCCTGCATACGCTCTGGAAGCGCGTCCGCAAATACGGCGCGTTCTGTACCGGCATTACGCAGAACATCAGCGACCTGCTGCAAAGCCACACGGCGCGAACCATGCTCTCCAACAGTGAGCTGCTGGTCATGCTCAATCAGGGCGGCAGCGACAAGAACGAGCTGGCGGATTTGCTCAATATTTCGGAAAATCAGAAGAGCTTCATCGAAAATGTCGGTTCGGGACAGGGCTTGCTGAAGGTCGGCAGCTCTCTTGTGCCGTTTATCAACCAGTTCCCGACCAACACCGCACTTTACAATCTGATGAATACCAAAGTTGTGTAAGGAGGCACTATGAAAAGAAAACAGTTGAAAAGAATCCGTACCGCTGCCTTTGTCCTCGCCGCCGTCATGCTCATTGTGACGGCGGCTTTTTGCTTGGGCAATCTGATCACGCATGACGCGGAGGTTCACAGGCAGGAGGAAATTTTCGACGAACTTGCCGAAACCGCCGAAGAAACGCCGATTGTAGAATCCGGGCGTGACGGCGAAGAAGAAACGCTTTCCAATTTTGAAACGCTGCTCCGTAAAAACAGCGACATGGTGGGCTGGATTTCTGTTTCGGGGACAAATATCAATTACCCCGTTATGCAGACGAAAAGCAACCCGAATTATTACCTGAAACGCAATTTCAATAAGGAATACAGCGATTTGGGCGTTCCGTATGTGCAGGAAAATTGTGACCTTGCTGCCAGTGACAATATCATCATCTACGGACACCACATCAAGGGCGGCAAGATGTTCGGTTCGCTCGACAAATTTACGTCCAAGAGCTTTTATGACAAGCACAAAATCATTCAGTTCAACACACTGACCGAGCAGGGAGAATACCAGATCATCGCCGTGTTCAAGACAATTGCATACAGCGCGTCGGGATTTCGCTATTACGATTTTGTCAACGCGGAAGATGAAGCGGATTTCAATGCCTATGTCGGCAGGTGCAAGGAACTTGCGCTGTACGATACCGGCGTGACTGCGAAATACGGTGACAGGCTGCTCACGCTGTCCACCTGCAAGCGGTTTGCCGAGAACGGCAGGCTGGTTGTTGTGGCGAAAAAGATTGTGTAGGGGGAGGTTTACCATGAATGTCAGAATTAAGGAATACCGCCGCAAGGGGCGCAAATTCACTCGGAAGAAGCATGAAGGCGGAGTACGCAAAAACACAACAGCGAGCGCGGAACGATGGGAATTCTCAACAGAAAAGCGTGACCGCATTCGCAGAGGACGAAGTCGCAGAGAAGGCGAGGACGTCCGCCGTCGCCGCA
>CACWOX010000069.1 GCA_902762615.1 uncultured Ruminococcus sp.
CTTCTTGTATATTGACATTTTGCTGATTTTTTTCTGACACTTTCCATTTTCAACTTTGTGCTGAAATTGTGGATTTCTCAGGGTCACTGAATAGTTACTCTTTTTCATGATTTTTTATCTCCTTTTTGAATTAAATGTGTTTTTAATCTTGATATTGTTGATTGAGTGAAATAATCAGCGACAACAGTACCGACACATTCGACCAAATCGGAAATTGGCTCTTAACAGCTTCTCAAAGGTTTGCTTCATCAGCATCACGCCTTTCATTTTTCAGCAAAACCAAAGCGTCATCCGCGTTGGCTTTTGCTTTGTGTCACTATCTTAACCTATAAAACCTATTTTATCAATAGGTAAAGGAGGAATTAAGATAACTTCCGCTTTTTGAATAATGAATTGCCTATTTGTGAACAGAAAATAGACAAAACTACAGACCTCGAGAACGATAAATCCTATCAAAAAACACGCAGCGCACCTAAAATCGGATCCTGCGTGTCATTGATATTGAAAATAGAAAAAACATCAAACAATCTCGCCGTCGACTTCCGTGATATTCGCCATGGTTCCGCCGTCGTGATACCGTATCTTCACCCTTGCGCGGAAGACGCCGCCGGCGGGAATCCCGTTCATGTGCGCGATGGCGGTGCCATAGTTGGTAATAGGAATGGCGTCTGTGACGATCATAAGCTTTGTTTCTTGCGTAAATGGAAAACAAAATGTATTCAAAAATAAACAGTGAATCCCTTGAAAGGACCCTCCTGATAGTATATAATACAAATATGTTTTATAGATATTTGTACCTGAAAGGAACCGCAGGTAATTCAAATCGGAACAAGGTGAAACCACATGAACATCAACCAACTGAAATATGTGCTTGAAGTCGCGGGCTCTTCTTCCATGCGGGGGGCTTCTACCAGACTGTTTATCTCTCAACCGGCGCTGTCCGCCAGTATCCGTGAATTGGAGGAGGAACTTGGCATACAGCTGTTTGAAAGAACCAATAAAGGCATTTCTCTGACCGATGAAGGCAGGGATTTCGTCAACTATGCCAAGAAAGCCGTAGGGCAGTATCAGATTCTGGAGGAGAGATTTCTCTCAAAGGACAGCGGCAAGGAACACTTTTCCGTTTCCACACAACACTATAATTTCGCCATCATGGCCTTTACGGATATGATCAAGAAAACCGCGCCGGAAAAGTTTGTTTTTTCCATCCATGAAACGAAAACCAAGGACGTTCTGAGTGACGTCAGCAGCCTGAAAAGCGAAGTCGGCATTGTTTCTTTTTCAGGTTCAAACGAAGCGGTCATCAGGAAATTAATGCGGGATTACAGGCTGGACTTTACACCGCTGATGACGAGAGAAACCTATGTGTATGTCTGGAAAACGCATCCTTTTGCCGGCAGAAGTCATGTTTCCATTGATGAAATGAAGGACTTTCCATGCATTTCATTTGATCAGAGTGACGACAGCAATTTCTATCTCACGGAAGAGGCGATGGCGGATTATTCCTTTGACAAAATGATCAAGTCAGACGACAGAGCAACTTCCATGGAACTCATCGCGGCGCTCAACGGCTATTCCATCGGCTGCGGCATGTTATCGGGCAGAGACGTCATTCTGCAGGGAATGGCAGCCATCAAGCTGGACGAGGAAGATCCCCTGACCATCGGATATATTACAAGAAAAGATAGTCTGCCGTCCCGATACGGCAAAGCGTACATCGAAGAACTCCTGCAGTACAGGGAGATCAAAAGCGCTGATCATAACGGTCTAATGGATAATTAACTCTTCCTTTTCCGCGTCAGATGGAATGCAGCTTTCGGAATAAAATTCCGCGATCACCAGCTCATCGGCTTGCATCACTTCTTCAAATTGATCGCTGTTTATCGTTACTATCATATGATTTACCTCCGTCTCATTGCGGTTTCATCAGATAAACAGGCTCATATCGGATTGTTCTCCGGAGCCTAAGAAGGTGGACACGCCGCCAAGCTCTACGCCGTCTATCAGTTCTTCCTTGTGTATGCCCATGATGTCCATAGACATCTGGCAGGCGACCAGCCGGACGCCATGATCAATCGCCGACTGCATCAGCTCTTCCAGTGAGCTGACGCCCTTTTTCTTCATGATCCTGCGTATCATCCTGGCTCCTTTTCCGCCCATATTCATGCGTGAAAGACCGAGCTTTTTGGTGCCGCGCGGCATCATTCTGCCGAACATTTTTTCGATGAAGGTCTTTTTGACTCTCACCTTTTTGGCTCTGCGCAAAATATTGAGTCCCCAGAAGGTAAAGAACACAGTAACCCTTCTGCCCATCGCGGCAGCTCCGTTGACCATGATAAAGGCGGCGATGGTTTTGTCGAGATCGCCTGAAAACACGACGAAGGTCTTATCGTGCCTTTCGCTTGCCGCGGCTGCCGGAACGGCATTCCGACGGGTGATATCCGCCTTGATGACGCCGTCGGTAAAGGAAATGGTGTCGAGCCTGTTGCCCGTCCTTTCGCACCAGATCTGAATATCCGAGTAAAAGGCGTCCTCGGTTGCTTCGACGTGAATCCTTGTTCCTACCGGCTGATTGCTCAAGAAGTCCGAAACTTTGACGATCGGTCCGGGGCATTTCAGTCCCTTTGCGTCGATCAATACGGGTGCAGAGACTGCCGCCTCCAGAGGAAGGGGAGCAGGCTTCGGGGACTCTTCCCCGGAGCCGGAGGACTGCTTGCCCTCCGTATATTCACGGTATGCTTTATAACCTCCGGCGACATGCGATACGTCATACCCTCTGTCGGACAGAATATCGGCGACTTCTTCGCTGAATTCTCCCACACGGCAGTAAACGATAACGGGCTTGGTCTTTGGTATGGTATCGAGCTTTGTCGCAAATTGCGAAAACGGAATATTGATGGCGCCTTCTATGCCGCTGACAATCAGCTCGGCAGGCTCCCGCAAGTCTACAAGCGTGTATTGGGAACGATCCAGCGACGCAAATTGCTCCGCAGTCAGTGTTTTAAATTCTTCAGCCATAGTATATGCTCCTTTTGTATCATCAGATATATGATTCAGTTAAGAATGAAACGACGCAGGATAGCAGCGCCCTTTTGTCGGAATGTGATTGCCAGCAGCACCGCTATCGAAAGCAGCAAGGCGGTCCATGCGGCTGCCATGCTGTCCGGTTCGCCCGTGGCAGGAAAATTGCCTTCTGACTTGGATTGTGTGACGGTGAATTCTGTCTGTGCAGACCCGTTCTTAAAATCAACGGTCAGCGTGTGATTGTCTAAAGGAAGCGTTTCAAGATAGTCCGGTTTCAGCATGATGATTGTGCTTCCGGGTTCTGAATTGTAGTTGCTTTCTGAAACGGTTTCGCCGTCGATTCGTATTCCGGTGAAATCGTCATACGCTCCGTTTATCCGGAACCTCAGAGCGGAGCCGCTTCCCTTGAGCCATACGCTGTCGCCGCCTTCCAGGAACACATATTCCGCCGCCGGTTCTTCCGTCGGGTTTTCTTCCACAGGCTCTGCAAGGACCGTCAAAAGAACATTTCCGCTTACCCCCTGAATGATGAAATATCCGTTGTCCTCATCATAAGCAAGCCCTCCGATTCTGCCCTGCTTGTCAACGGAATAGGAGGAAATCCAGAAGCCGTCTTCGGGTTCCGCGTACAGGAACAGATCTACGCCCGGCTCGGCTGTCAATTCAGTTCCCTGCGGGAAGGAGACATGCGCCGACGCGGAAACATCCACCGCCACTTTCCACAAACCTCTCGGAACAAAGAAATCCGCGTAGTCAGAGGCAAAATAAAAGGTATGTGCCGCCTCATTCACCTGCCCGAAGAATGTGCTGTCCGGCGGAAAGACCTGTGAACTCCCCGTTCCGGGCACGCTGCCATTTCCCTGAACCGATGACGATGGCGCCCTGATGCACTTCCCCTGTCCAGATTTCGTAATTGTCGGGTACGTCGATTACCCTGCCGTTATTCTCACCGGGCGTTGTTCCGATAATCTGATTCTGATACAGTATCAGATCGGCTTTGCGCTGCAAGATAAGGTGAATGTCCTGCTGTGCGGTCACCTCTCCCGCTGCAAATCCGCTGCCCGTGGAAAAGACGGCGTTATAATCCGCTGTGGTATTTCCTTCCTCAATGCCGTAGCTGTATCGGAATGACACGTCGCCTTCGGAATTTGTTTCTCTGCTTTGTACGAAAGACACTTCGCTTTCGTCATCTTTGAAATAAATCCTGGCTCCGGGAACCGGTCTGCCAAACCGATCTCTGACGGCAACGGTAAGGGTCGTCTGTATCGACGGGTTTTCTTCGCTGTAAATGCCGTTCTGATGAAACTGAACGCCGGTAACGGCGAGGGATGTCGGCACGCTCTTTTCCATCACCTGAGGAATAAGCGATACGTCCCCCGTCACATTTCGCAAAAAGACTTCTCCGGTACTTTCATAAAAAGAAATCTCCGCGTTCTGCTCCGGCTGCACATTGACGCCCGAAATATAATACCTTCTCGTATCTGTCGGTTTTACATATACGGATCTGGAAGCGGTGGGTTTAATGCTGAAACTTTCGTTGCCGCTGTTTCCCGACCACTTAGCTCCTTCTTTCTGAGAAAGCGTGACCGTATATTCTGGAACAGGCTTGGAATGAGCGGCGACGGTGACATCTCCCGAAATATCCGAAATCAGGACATTCCAGCGTGTATCGCTTACCTTTTCCGTTGTCAGCACGGCATTCGCCGGTTGTACGGTGACACTGTCAAGAACGTAATCGCGCCTGTAAGCGTTGTCAACGGAGATCTGGAGCGAAAGTGACTGTCCGGCGCCCTGTATCACGCTGAGCGTCGTATCTCCTTCCGACCATGCGCTGTGTTCATCGGAAGTGAGACTGACGTAGTAATGAGACGCTTCTGTTTCACCGACCGTCAGCTTTCTGGTGGTGGTGGATCTGAGATAAAACGTATTGCCTTCCGAATACGCCGGAACAAATACAACGTAATCGCCGGCGGCCAGTCCGGTAATTGTCGTTTCGGTCACCCTTACAGCATTGGCAATAGAGCCGCCATAGGGATAATACGCGAGTGACGGGTAATTTCCGGCGACTGTGATGCTGCCCGTGGACTGTCCTTCAAAAGAGGGTGAAACGGTGACATCGGTGTTGACGTTAATTGCCTGTTTGACCGCGTTGACGGTCACCATTCCGCTTCGGGCGACTTCGCTGCCGGAAAGAAACAGGGCTGCGTATATTTCATAGCTTTTTCCTCCGGATAGAGCGGGATACTGCGTAAAGACGGCTGTTCCGTCAGCGGAAAGAGCTTTGGACTTCTTGTTAAAGCTGCTTGCGCCAGTCGCTTTGTAATACAAATAAGCGGTGTAATCCCCATCGACCAATCCGCTGCCGGTGATCGTCACCTTCGGCGTGCTTCCGTCTGAACTGAGGTTTTCTATATATTGGGAAACGCTGATGGAAACGCTTTCCGTAACGGCATTGGTCTTGACTGTTTCAGCCGACGCCGTGAGGGTTATCTTTTGCTGAGATACGCTGTCTTCCGGAAGGGCTGCACTTTTTGCGCCTTCTGTGCCTTCCTCGTTGACGGATTCCAGGAGCGTTTCGGGTTGGTTCCGATCAGACAGTGCCGTACTGTCTGCGGGTTCTTCGTAATGCTGTCCTGAATCTGGTGCGGCTCCTGCCGTCAGCAATGAACCTGCCGACAGGATCCCCGCCGCCGCCGAGACAGTCAGGATAGCCGTCAGAATATGGCGCTTGATGATTTTTTGATGCATAATCGGTTTTCTCCTTTTCCTTTGTAAATGATAATGAGGGAATAAAAAAACGGGAGCTTGACGGTAAGCTCCCGGGCAAATGGCTGAATCGGCAGAACGGTGCTATTGTACGGTTCCTTCAGGGCGCACGAGTGTACAGCCGAACGCCCAAGCCAAATGATATGCCCGGAAAACAAACGTTCGACAACACATTTTTTGATTCTGCCTGCGAATAATAGAAGTGTGCATACTTTCCTCTTCTTTCGATTATTTTATATCATTATACGACGGAAAAGCTGTTTTGTAAATTCGTTCCTAATCATAATCGGTGATAAGCATTGCTTATCACCGATGTTTTATTGATTGCTTTAGCTTAACAAAACCCCTGGTTCTACCAGGGGTAGATAAAAAATGCTTTAGCAACAGAAAAAATAACCCCGATATGATATAATAGTAA
>CACWOX010000070.1 GCA_902762615.1 uncultured Ruminococcus sp.
GTGTTTACGCTGTTTAAAAAAATTTGTGACATCATTGATAGCAGTTTTATGCCAATCTATTTGAGCATTTTTACGTCAAAAAATCGTAGCAGCGACAATAAGATTCGATTGTGAAATAAGCAATAGTATGTTTTGCAGCAGTGACACGTCCTGAATCTACTAACGTGTCAGTAAAATTTGCTTTTTTATCACCTGACCGTTTCACGGCTTGTTTTCACCGTCAGAATACTGGGATACTGCTGCGGGGAATCATTGAAGCATTTCATCCGCGCCAGACGCATTTCATCCTTAGAGGGGTTGCGCCGGGGAAAAAGCCGTGTTATACTCATGCCGGAAAGGATGGTTGATTCTTATGTGGACCAAAATTATTTTATCTGTTCTGGCGGCAATGGAAATCGGTTTTCTGGTATGGGACCTGGTAAGCAAAACAACCCATTACAAGCTCAAAACGGCGGTTCGCTTCGGGATAGCGGCGGTTGTCACTCTGCTGATGGCATTCGGAGTGCTGCAAGGGGGTTCGCGGTACGCGGGTATCATTGCTCTGCTTACAGTGATGGGAATCATTTTGCTTCTTTCCCTGCGCAAAAAGGGAGAACGCGAAATCAGCAAGACATCCCGCCGCGTATGGCGCTCGGTCGGAAGCATGGTGCTCTATCTGAATGCCATGATCGTCGCGATTCTTTTCCCGCAGATCGAGGAAATCGCCGTGACAGGAAACTATCCGGTTCAGAAGGCTCTCTACACATGGCAGGATGAAAGCAGGGTTGAGACTTTTTCGGACAGCGGAGAGAAACGAAGCGTCACGGTGCAGATCTATTATCCCGAAACGGCGGGACGCTATCCGCTGGCGGTGTATTCTCACGGCGCAGCATCCACGATGGATGCAAATGATTCCACCTGCCGGGAGCTGGCTTCCCACGGATATGTGGCGGCAGCGGTTGCCCATCCCTATCACGCTATGTTTGTCACGGATGTAAACGGAGCCACTACCTCCGTGGATTCCGAATTCATGCAGCTCTCTATGAGCGGACCGCTGACACATACCAATGAGGAAATGCTGGTCTATTACAAAGAATGGACGAAAACCCGCACCGACGATCTGAATTTTGTGCTGGACACGATTCTCGAATATGCCGCCAAAAACAGGGATGAAACGTTTGCCCGTATAGACGTGGAACACATCGGTCTCTTCGGACATTCAATGGGCGGTGCCGCCTGTGAAGCACTTGGCAGGCAGCGTGACGACATTGACGCGGTAATTGTGCTGGAGGGTATGATGCTCGGAGAACTGACCGGTGCGGATGAAACAGGTTTTACCTATGACAGCACGCCTTATCCGCTTCCGCTGCTCGACGTCAATTCCGACTCACTGTCTTCACACGGTATGGATAGGATGTTCGGCAGCAGGGAATATGTCAATTTCAGCATCGTGAAGCACTCCGCCGACGCGCGGGAAGTGACCTTCCGCAACGCGGCACACATGAATTTCTGCGACCTTCCGGTGCTTTCACCTCCCCTCGCGGCTATGTTCGGCGTAGGAAGCCGTAACCCGCGGGAGTGTATCGAAACAGTGAACGGCATCGTGCTGGAATACTTCGATCATTACCTGAAGGGCGACGCTTCACTGGATATTCTGGAGGAGTATTGATTTTCCGCGGAGAATGTGGTATCATGGTGACAGTCTGAATGTAAGGAATGATTGCCGCATGAAGGTATCCATCCGAAATATCGACGCTCTTTCGGAAGAGCAGGTCGTCATCGAATGCGTAAGAGTCACGCCGGAAATTGAAGAGATCCGTGCCTTTGCGCAATCAAAAGGGCAGGGACTCTCGGGCGTTTCAGGCAGCGGACAGATGGAACGTATCGCACTGGAGGACGTGTATTATTTTGAGGCAGTTGACGAGAAATGCTTTGCCTGCACCGAAAAACAGGTATATGAAATCAGGCAGCGACTTTATGAAATCGAAAAGGCTTATGAGGACTATTATTTTGTCCGCTGCTCCAAATCGGTTGTGCTCAACCTGATGAAGCTGGGCAGCATCAGTCCCGCGCTTGCCGGACGCTACACCGCCCATATGCAGAACGGAGAAAAACTGGTTATTTCACGGAAATACGCCCCTGTCGTGATCGGACGGGTAATGAATCAGGAAGGGTGATAATGTGGCACGGATGTTTCATAATAACAACGGCGGATTTCTGTCCCGCTATCTGATTGCGTTCTGCGTGATTACCACAGGACTCTGCATCGCGGAGGGAATATTGGGGAGCTTGCTGCTGCCCGACGGAAGACTTCCCTACAGTGCCTACTTTGTCCCTCCCGTTTTCGGAGCGCTGACCTCTCTGACCGGACTGGTGATGGAATCGCGCAAGGTGCTGTCTGTCCGGCAGATAGCCTTCCGGCTGTTTTTGCAATGGCTGCTGATCTTAGGGCTGGTGTTCGGCGTCAATCTGGTGATCGGCTATCGCTATACGCCCCTGATGGTGGGAATAGTCACGGTGGAAGTGACCGTGATCTTCCTCTTTGTCTATCTTGTCATGTGGCTCAATGAGCGACGCATCGCCAACGCCTTCAACCGGGAACTCGCCGCTCTGCAATCCCGGCAGGACAATTGACACACGCACTGATTCCGCCATTTTCCGACAATCCAATACAAACGAAGGGGCGGCCTCACTTTTGATTAGTGCGGCAGCCCTTTTTGTCATTCTGATTAGGAATACGCTGCATCAGCTGTCACGGCAGCGGGCACAGCCGTCAATTCCGCGCCGCGAAAACCCCCGATCTTTAGAGCATGACTGAGCCGTGCGAGAATCGACAGAGCCAAATTTGGCTAAATCAGCGTTTCCAAAAAAATGTAACAGTCTCTTCCCAATTACCCCTCCGTCACGATTTCACCTGTCCAGGAGTTGATGCCGCCGAATTCGTAGATGTTGGTATAACCCATGTCAAAGAGCTTCTGCGCTGCCTGTTTGCTGCGGTTTCCACTTCTGCAATAAATCAGAATTATCTGATCCAAGTCGGGCAGTTCCTCCGGTTGCTCTGTTCCGATACTCTCGTTAGGAATCAGAATAGCTTCCGGAATGTGCCCCGCGTCGTACTCGTCCTGTCTGCGGACGTCAACCACGATATGCCCGTCGTCCTTTGCCATCATCTCTCTGGCTTCTTCCTGGGAAATTTTCGTATAACTTTTAGCCGTGTCATTACCGTCTGTTTTCTGACCGGATGAAGAACAGCTGGTTAAAAGGCAAAGGACTGCCGCAAGCATAAGAAGCATGATTCTTTTCATATTCGTTCACTTCCTTATAAATGACTCGTCAGTCGGCTGCTCGTCGCTGATGTAACGCTCCACTTTCATGTGGAGATCGTACTTCTCGCGAAGTGCCGCAATGTTTCCCATCATGGCAGAAGCGTGATGATTGTCAATGGCGGTCTGATCTCTCCAGCTGTCAATAAGTAGAACGGTCTCTGAGTCATTCATTGGAAAGAAGTATTCGTAACGCAGATTTCCTTCTTCCGCGCGAATGGCAGCTGCTGTTCCGGAGGATTCCATTTCCTCCGCAAATTTACGGGCATTGCCGTTTGTTCCTGTGTAGTACAGATTGATTGTGATTGCCATGATATATCACCCCAGAAAATAATATGATCTCCCATACCACCGTGACGATGTCGGACACTTCTATGTCATCGGGTTCAATGTTGATGTCGTAGCTTTCCGCTTTGCAGCGCATCGCACCTCCACAGTCGGCGGACATCCGTTCCATCGGGCATGCTTCAAAATCGAGCTTTCCCCACGAGTAATCAATTGTCTGAATGTCTTTCAGCGTAACGCCCGCGGCATCGGCGATGACGGCGGCAAGAATTCTGCCGGTGTATTGGCGCTGCTGTCGGTGCCTTTGCCGAAGTATGCTGCGATCATATTTGCCATCACGCTTTTACCGAATCGGCGTGGTAAAGGCTGTAAGCGCTGGTATTGTTCAGATAAATTCCCATATTGAAAAACACCTCCGTCTGTGTTTTTTGCTTCTGCTTTTATTATATACCATATTCTCACAATGTGCAAGGGAATCAGTTCTTTATTTGTAGTCATCAGCAATTAATTGGCTTGAAAAAAGGACACCGTTTGCCGATGCATTGATTATTTTGACAGGAATGCATACAGACGACTTCCGGCTTTTCCATTTCGACACCGAAATGCTCCTTCATAAAATCTATGGCGCACAATAGGGAAAGGTAAGAGTCCCTCTTGCAGCAACGCGGACCGCCGACCTCTCCAATCGCGGCAAGTGATTTCGCCGCCATCTTATGAGAAAGGGCAAACGGCTCCTTTGCCAGCGGTGTTGACCCGGAAATAATGGAGACTGCCATACCGGAGCTGATACCTGCACCGCAGGCTCCCCAGAAGCCGCAGGCACCGCCTGGAACGCTCTTTCCTCGGCTCATCATTTCTGTGAGTGCCTTCGATAAATCAATCTCTCCGCCCGCGTTTTTGTACGCGGTCAGAAGTGCCGCGCCGACCATGACGTGATGTTCCGGTCCGTGCATATGACAGAAGGGCAGTGCCATCATTTTCTGAATGATTGCTATAGGGTTCTTTGACGTTTCCGAGAGGCAAAGACCGATGACGGTGTCCATTCCAGCCGTATGACATTCATTGCAGACGTAATGCCCGTGGACACATCGGGACTTGCTGCTTTCTTTCTTATGGCAAATAACACACTCCATGAGTACATTATTTTCAAGGTATTCAAGTGGCGCTTGGCAGATCAGACATTCTTCTTTCATATATTTCCTTAGCTTCCCTTCGCGTTTCTTTTATAACTCCAGCGGGCGATTTCCGCTATGAGTTCCAGCGGAAGCTCCTTGTCATTCGGCAGTTGTATCGTCCCTTTGGAAGTCTTGTATTTCGTCAGTCTGTCGGCAAATGCGCTTGTCGCTTCACCGCCGGGGTAAATGCCGATATGCTTCTTTGCCGCCGCAAAATGAATGATATTCCGTCCCTTCCAGAATGTCGGCATCTGATAGGAAATCCGTTCCTCCGCGTCGGGAATGGCGGCTCTGATGGTCTCCCTGATGGCTTTCAGACGCGGCTGAATGGCTTCATTCTGCCGGCTGATATATTCGTCGATGGGGCTCAATGACATACACTTCCTTTTTCAATCAGTGGATTATTTAAAAAAATTCAAATCCTCACTCAGCGTATGGGGAACACTTCTCGGACCTCTGACGGCATAAATGTTATATTCGTCTTTGAGCCTTTGAAAGGTGAATTTGTCCGGCGGGTATCGCTTCAGAAGTTTGATTTTCATTATCTCTTTCATGTGGACGTTTCCGTCATCGTACTCATAGGGAATATTGGCTTCGGTCACTTCACATTGGTACAGAATCGCGGAAACAGGCGCACCGACATACATATAGACCGTATCGCCCTTTTTGATGCCTGTGCCTTGCTTCCAGTCGATTTCCTCCGCTTCCTCAAAAGCCTTGATGATGTCATAGAATTTCGGATTGGAGGGAATAAGCCATTCCTTCGGTGGACGCATCTTCTGCTTTTTCTGTCGGGAGGCGGTGGTCAGATAGCTTTCTTCCAGCCATCGGCATACCTCTTCAAATGGCACGGAACCATCAAGCAAAATGGATACCCAGTTTCCCCGGCTGATATGATACCCACGGAAAAAGCCGGACTGCTGAATCAGCATTTCCGCAAGCAGCGGATCGGGAAGCTTGACATTGAGAATATCTACCTTGTCATCATTATCTATTCCGAGCTTCTCTCCGCTCACATTCATGACGATTCCGAACCACTTGCCGTTGTCGGCGTGCCGGAACACGGCATAGTCCGGAAACCGCATCCACAGATATTCCGGTGCGGCGTTGTATTTTTTCTTGACATATTGAAATAGCTTTTCTCTCAGGTTCATAGTAATCTGCCCTTTTTGTGATGAGATGAATTTATACTTCTATCGTACCACAATAAGAAGACAATTGCAACAATCATAACCACCACTGAAGTGGTGGTTTGCACAGCCCCTAGAAGGGGCAATTACAGGCTTAACCCCTAAAGGGGCACTGAAATAATATCATAGCATTATAGCCTTTCTTAAGGAAACACTGAATAAATAAGGGTATATGATAACCCAATTTCAAATCGAGTGAATATTTTAAGCAATTTGAAAGAATAAGTCCATAAATGGGACTATACCCCTTAAAAATGGGGACTTTTCCCCCGAAAGGGTACAGTTATCCTATCTGCACTGGTGAAAATTTTTTTGCACGGGCAAACATAAGCAAATTGGCGCAGGCAAAAAGCACATTCAGCTTGTGAAGATTCTTATCTATACCACGATAACGAACCTTGCTAAAACCAAATGTTCCTTTGATGATTTTAAAGGCATGTTCTACTTTGGAACGAACAGAAGACTTGCGATAGTCAATATATCTTTCCCAATCAATGGCGTTGTCAGATACTTTCGGAAGGCTGCTTGGACGGCGTGTGATACGATAATCGATTTTAGATAAATGGTCATCATCTTTGATTTCTGCACGCTTCTGGATACCAACGTAGCCGGAATCTCCGTACACCACCTCATCATCTTCACGAATCAGTTTTGCTGTTTCTGTAATATCATGAACATTTGCCGGGGTAGCAGTTACCGTATGCACATAGCCTGTTCCTGCGTCAACTCCGATATGACATTTCATGCCAAATCGCCATTCGCTGCCCTTTTTCGTCTGGTGCATTTCCGGATCTCTGGCTTTCTCTGCGTTCTTCGTCGAACTCGGCGCATTGATGATCGTGGCATCTACAATGGTTCCGCCTTTCATCATGGCTCCGCCCTGTTCCAGAACATAGTTGATTGCTTTGAACATTTGTTCTCCCAGATGATTTTCTTCCAGAAGGTGTCGGAACTTCAGCAGCGTAGTGGCATCAGGCACTTGCTCTTCATTGAAATTGATTCCCATGAACTTGCGAAAAGCGTAACTGTCGTAAATAGCGTCCTCCACTCCTTCATCGGACAGATTGAACCAGACTTGCAGCAGATACATCCTCAGCATCTTTTCTATTCCTTTTGTCGGACGACCTCTTTTTCCGCTGGGATAATATGGTTTTACAAACTCTACCCATTCACCCCACGGTATGATTTCCTCCATTATATCGAGAAACTCTTCTCTTTTCGTTATCCTTTTTCTGTTGCTGTATTCGTAATCGCTGAATGTCATCTGTCCCATGCTTTTTCCCTCCATTTTTACTTTCCTCTATTATACCACACCTTTTCCTTTTTGAGTAGATTAAATCAGCGTTTCCTTAAAAATGCTTTTGCTAAAGCTTTCTTATCTACTCCTGGTAGAACCAGGGGTTTTGTTAAGCTAAAGCAATCAAAAATATGCGCTTGTTGTAATTTTACCACAAGTGCATGTAATGTGCAATAGATTTTTTTATTAAATTATCAAAAATATATATGATATGGTAAAAATCAACGCTTATCAACCTCTTCTCACAGTGTTCCTCACAGCCAATACCGCGCGTATTTGTCCAAAACTTCCTTGCGTTCCTTCCAGTCCGGCATCATCATTGTCAGAAAATCATAGAATTGCTTGGAGTGATTGGCGTGAATAAAATGGCACATTTCGTGCATGACAACATATTCTATGCAGCTTCTCGGCGCTTCCAGCAAACATTTGTTCAGCGTGATAATGCCCTTCTGTGCAAGACAGGTTCCCCAGCGGGTTTCCATGTTCCTGATGCGCAGGGTCGGACATTCTACACCGTATTTTTTGAATAACGGATAAATCTGATCAGTGATTTCCTCAAATGTTTCGCGGCACTGCTGATTCAGATATTTTTTTACCGTCCGTTCTTTGATGGCGAAATTCTCCGTGTCTTTCACCTGCAAATGCAGGAATACTCCGTCGGAATAAATCTCGTTTTTTTCGCCCTGTATCACACGCAGTCTCAGATCATGTCCCAATACGGTAAAAGATTCACCGCTCAAATACTGTTTCGGCTGCGGCTGAAATCTTTTCATATCCTGAAATCCCTTAACAGCCGAAAGGATAAATTCCGCTTTTTCCGTGACAAATTGATCTGTCTTCTCCACAGAAACATCAGGACTTGCCGAAACATAAACAGAACCGTCGCGCCGGATGCGAAGATTGAGATTTTTGACATTTTTACGCTCCAGCAGGTATTGAATCGGGATGCTGTTGATGACAACGGCTCTTTCCTCTGTATTGCTCTCCATTGTCATCAGAACCTCCTGAGCGCGACTGTCTTTACATTTTCAATGATCTTGTCAATTTTTACGAAGTCAACCTTAATCCCACGTTCCTTCTCATAGCGGAAAAACAAGTCGTCAATTTCCTGCTCGATGCGCTTGTGAATGGTCGTGTTGTTCGTCCAGTCAACCTGGCTGTGTCTGGAAATGATCTCGGTGATTTCTTCCGCGATTTCCGCGACAAAGTCGGCAGTAATTGACAGATCGTCCGCTCCGTCCAATATCGCCGCTATCACTCCGTAGAATGCCTGTGCGTGAACGTTGTTCCTGATTCTGTCGGGATAGCTGACGCTGCTCTTTCCTTTAAGGTAATCATCCATGATCTGACACATTTTTTCAAGGTATTCCGCTTCGGTGATGACCCTCTCTTTGTATTCCTCCAAAGCCTCCTTGATACGCTTGGAAAAGCTGTCGTAATTTGGATTCCCCGGATTTTGTGTTACTATTTTTGTGAAGCCGATTATCCCTATACTTCAAACGCAAGCACTGTTTCCTCTTCATTGAGATGATAAATCTCCGGCTGATACGCTTCTGTAAGGGTATTCCAAAGCCTTCTGCCGCCCGTATTCTTTTCGTTGTACTTGATTTCCCATTTTCCCGGATGCCTCATCAGAATCAGTTCCGCTGCTTTCAAGGCGAAGTGCTGTCTGCGATAGGCTGGAAATATCGTAAATTCCGCCATGGTGTAATCCGGATACTGTCCTATATTGGAATAAGGACAGAGAAACGCAAAACCTATCAATCTTTCGTCATCGTAAATCAGATAGGCAATTCTTTTAGGATCGGTAAAGTAGTCATCAAAAAACCCATAATGATAATTACCTTTTTCGTCCATCGGATATATCGTGCAGAGAAGATCGCCTCTCTTTGTTTGAATTTGTTTTTTCTTTTCCGAACGAATACGTTCTGATGTGATTTCTTATATCTGTTCCGTCATGCAGATAATGAAGCAAAATTTTCGCGCAGGCATGGCTGTCGCTGGCGGCATGATGGTGGTTGAGATGGATACCGTAATAATCACAGAGAACATTGAGTTTATGGCTCATTCCGGGAAGAACAACCCTGCCCATCTGTACGGTACAAATGTATCGGACATAGGGTTTCCACTCAATTCCGTAATCACGCAGGCATTTCTTCAATACGCCCAGATCAAACACCGCATTATGCGCTACCAACAATCCGGTTGACAGGATCGGCTCAATGGCAGTCCATAGCTCGGGAAAAGTGGGAGCGTTTCTTACCGATTTTTCACTGATTCCGGTAAGCTGCACATTGAAAGAGTCGAAATGAGTTTCCCGATTGACCAGCGAGTAGAATTCATCCACAATCTCGCCGTTTTCTATCACCGTGATTCCGATGGCACTCATTCGGTGATTCATAGCATTCGGTGTTTCAACGTCAAACACGACAAATCTGGACAAACAGCTCCCCCGGCTCTCTTCATTTTCCTATCCTATCTGCTGATATGAGTATTATATCACATTCTGTCAAGCAGTTCAATGGATTATTAATTAATGCCCGCTGCAAGTCGGCACAGGCGCAATTCTCTGCATGGCGGAGAGATTGAGTGTGTTTGACAGAGATAATCTGATCGTGCCGACCGCGATGATATGAATAGGTGGCAATATTGATTATGCTTCTGAGCATCTTATTTGATATCTAAAAGCCCTGGTTCTAAGCCATGTAGAGAAAGTAATAGCGTATTAATTCTTGTAGCAATAATTAAATTCTCAAACTTCCCACACCGAAAATCAGCCAAAAGCCCGTAATATAGGGAAAAAACGGCAATCCAATATCACGCAGCCTGAGCAATATGCAAAGAATTACG
>CACWOX010000071.1 GCA_902762615.1 uncultured Ruminococcus sp.
AAAAACTTGGGCTTATTGACACTTCTCCCACTCCTAAACGTAAGCCCGGCAGACCTCCTAAAAATTGTGTATAGTCTTATCTTTTGGGATAGTAGTATTTGAGTATTTTGAGAGCGTAAGGGCGATGTCGGAAACACTTCCGGCGTCGCCTTTTTACATACTATCTTCAACGAAAGGAAGTGACGATTCATGAGCAATCCGAATTATGTTCCTCCGGAATTAGTTGAAAAGGCGCGGGAAATTGACCTCCCGACTTACTTTGAGATGTTCGAGCCGGGGCAGCTCAAGCGTCTGTCGTCCGGCGTTTACTGCACCAACGAGCATGACAGTTTGAAAATGTCCAACGGAAAATGGTTCTGGTGGTCGCGGGGAATCGGCGGCAAGAATGCCATTGACTACCTCATGAAGTGCAGACAATACCGCTTTCAGGACGCAGTGCTGCTACTCACCGGCGGCATGACACACGATTTCAAACCGACAAATTCGGCGCATAATACGAAAATTGAAACTGAAAAAGTGCTGCTCCTGCCGCCAAAAAACGGCAGCAATGACAGAGTAATTGAGTATCTTTTCGGGCGCGGAATTGATTTGAAGCTCATTCAGGACTGCATTGCCGAGGGCATACTTTACGAGAGCGCAAGGTATCATAACGCGATTTTCATCGGCAAGGACGGGAACGGAACGCCGCGCTATGCGGGTTGCCGCAGCACGACAGGCAGTTTCAAAGGCGACGCTTCCGGCAGCGACAAGCGATATTCCTTCCGGCTGCTTGCCGAGCAGCCCACCGATTCGGTGCATTTGTTTGAAGCCGCGATTGATTTACTCTCCTACGCCACTTATCTGAAATGTCAGGGAAAGGACTACCGCGCGGAGAATCTGCTGTCATTATCGGGCGTTTATCAGCCGCAAAGGAACATCAGCGAGAACAAAATTCCCGCCTCGCTGGAACTATTTTTGACCGAGCATCCGCAGATTCACTCGGCTATTCTGCACCTTGACAACGACCGCGCAGGGCGATGGAGTACCGCCGCGCTCAAAGAAATCATGCGTGACAGATGGGAAATCATCGACGAACCACCGCCCCGTGGCAAGGATTTCAATGATTTCCTGCGGCTGTATCTTGGTGTTCCGACAGCAAAAACAAGCCGTGAATCGGTCAGGTGATATTGATTGACTTTGGTTGATGGGTATGGTAAAATGAATTTGTAAGCAAGTTATTAGTGTAAATCGGCATTGATAGGAGAAAGTAAATGAGCATAAAGTTAGCACAAAAATCTGATTTTGATGTTGTTAAGAAAATAACACACACAACTATAAATGAAATCTATGTTCATTATTATTCGAATGGTGCTGTAGCATTTTTCCTTAATCATCACAGCGATGAGAATATACAAGATGATATTTCAGGAACATGTGTCTTTCTGTGTTATGATATAGAACAGAATGCAGTTGGTACGGTTACAATTAAGAAAAATGAAATATGTAGATTGTTTGTTCTGCCACAATACCAAGGAAATGGGTACGGAAAAGAGTTGTTAGAGTTTGCGGAATCAGAAATCGCAAAGCGCTATAATGAGATAATACTCGCTGCTTCACTTTCAGCAAAGTCAATTTATCTTAAAAGAGGTTATAAGGAAATTGAATATCACACTATAAAGACTGAATGTAATGATTACTTATGCTTCGATATAATGAAAAAACGACTATAAATTCTGATGTGTCACACTATTCTTTAATTTTAAATCCACTTCACACAACCCAATATCCACACGCATCAAGCGTCATCTTTATCACAAAGGTGGCGCTTTTTTTGTTGCCCATTTTTCATCGAAAGGGGGAATGTCCATTGATTGTATGAGCTTTTTCCGGCAGGTTATCTATGATTTTTGAGCGAGAAAGAGAGGGATTTTCTTTATGAAACAGTACACGATTGGCGTGACGGTAAGCTGCAAAAAGCTGATGAAGGTCATGGCTCACAACAAAAACGAGGCGGTCACGAAGGCGGAAATCGTCGTGTATGACACCAACGCCATGCACTTCGGCAGCGACGATATTGTGGATGTCAGTGTTGATCCGGAGCCGCCGCGCCCGATTCAGCGCGACAAAACCGAAGAAATCGACAGTTATCTTGACGATATGACGGACGAAATCAACCCCTGCGACATCTTCTGTTCGGCTTGTCCCGATTATGATTCCGAGCAGAATCTTTGCAAAAAAATGAGCGTCTGCGGTGAAGAATACGACTTTCCGCCCGCCTCCGGCGAGAAGAACGGGTAGGGAGAGAAGAAGCGTCTTCTGTCTTACCAAGCACTGAATTTGTGGTCACAAATTCGATTTTAAGGGCATTCGCCCCTAACACCCCAAAACAGAAAGGAAATGTGAATGAAATATGAAGATATTGATTTTTGTCATTGGCATGATGTTCGGCGGCGCGGTTGCCGTCATGTTTATGGTACTGCTGCAAGCCAACCACAGCAGCTATCCGAGGAGTGATGACCGTGAGAAAAAGAAATGTGCAGATCATGTTCCGCTTGAATGAGCAGGAAGCCGACCAGCTCAATGACCTTGTGCGCCGGTCGGGACTCAGGCGGGAGCGATTTCTTCGCAACATGATTCTCGGCTACCGGCTGTGTGAAAAGCCTGACCCCGCATTCTATGATATTCAGAAAGAATTATGCGCCATCGGCAACCGCGTCAATCAGTTGGCGGTCAAGGCGAACGCACTCGGATTCATCGACGCACCCATGCTGGAGGAAGAAGTCAGGCAGTGGCGAAAATTCCGGCTCGATGTGAGCAAGCGGTTCTTAAAGCCGCAGGCGAGGTGATTCAATGGCAGTCTGTGAAATATGGGACGTGCGCGGACGGCTGGACAGCCCTTTACGGTATGCAGCCAATCCTAACAAGACGGGCAATCCAAAATACACCGAAGCGGAATGGCAGTCGCTCAGCGACGTCATGAAGTACGCGACCAATGGCGACAAGACCGAGCAGCAGTTCTTTGTGTTCGGCGTGAACTGTGACCCGTCCACGGCACGTGAGGAAATGCAGATCGTCAAGCGTCAGTTTCAGGACGAGAGCGAGATCGTCTGTTATCATGGCTTTCAGAGTTTCCGCGAGGGCGAGGTCACGCCGGAACAGGCGCACAAAATCGGCGTGAAGCTGGCAAAGAAAATGTGGGGCGACCGTTTTCAGGTGATCGTCGCCACACACCTCAACACCGGCTGCCTGCATAATCATTTCGTCCTGAATTCCGTTTCCTTCACCGACGGCAAGTACTATCATGACAACAAGGCAAATCTGAAATTGCTCCGGCAGTATTCCGACGAGCTTTGCCGCGAGTACGCGCTGTCGGTCATTGAAAATCCGGTTGGGAAAAAGAAGCCGTATGTCATTTGCCAAGCCGAGAAAAACGGACTGCCTACACGGGACAGCGTGGCGCGGCAGGCGATTGACGAGGCGATTTCAAAATCCTACACCATGCGCGATTTCGCCGGACAAATGAAGGCGATGGGCTACCGCGTGAATTTTGACCCGCACCATAAGTATTGGACGATTCAGGGCGAGGGTTGGAAACGTCCCAAGCGCTTGTATCGTCTGGGAGAGGACTACACCAACGAGCGCATTGTGGAAAGAATCAGCGAGAATTCCTATGCTGTCAAGTTTTCAAAATTTGCGCCGAAGCATAAGCCGGTCAGGATTTATTATGTGAAGGGTTCGTTGAAGCACACAAAGAGGATCGGCGGTCTGCGGGGGTTGTATCTGCACTATTGCTACAAGCTGGGATTCTTTCGGAAAGGACGCAAACAAAATCCCGCGCGGCTGCATTACCTTCTCAAGGACGATCTGCTGAAAATGGAATATATCGCACAGGAAACAAGGCTGCTTTGCCATCACCACATTGACACGGCGGAGCAGCTTTTTTCATACAAACAGTCGCTTGAAAATGAATTGCACGAACTGTCCGAAAAGCGGAAGGCACTTCATTCTGTGAATGAAAAATCTCCCGAAACTGACGCTCAAATTATGGCAATCAATATGCGGCTGCGTGAAATCCGGAAGGAGGTGCGCCAATGTGACAATATCGCGGAGCGAAGTCAGTCGCTCAAAGAAAAGCTGTCCGTCATTCGTGCGGACGAAGCCAAACAGCGAAGGGAGATGAACCGAGATGGATTCGAGCGGAGAGGCGGCGGAACAGGTCGTCCGCATGAGCTTGGAGGGAGTTGAAGTCGCCGCGAGAATTACCGGCGAAGGCGCGAAGAATATCGCGGTGCTGCTCTATTCCATTCTCAAGGAAGAAAAGAAAACCAAAGGCAAGGCGCGCCTGACGTCCATGCTGCGCTCCGGCAAGGAGCTGAAGGTCTTTACCGTCCGGCAGAAAGACCTTGCCAAATTCACGAAGGAGGCAAAGAAGTACGGCGTTCTCTACTGCGTCCTCACTGACCGGCAGAACAAAGACCCCAACGCGGAAGTCGATGTGATTGCCCGCGCCGAGGACGCATCCAAAATCAGCCGTATTGTGGAGCGCTTCAATCTGGCGTCGGTGGATACCGCGTCGATTGTCGCGGAGGCAGAGGCGAGCAGAGATACCCCCGCTGCGCGAGAGGCAAAAGAAAAGTCCGACACCGAAAAACTGATCGACGATCTGTTCGGCAATCCGCAGGAGAAGCAAGCCAAGCCGGACAAGTCGGAGAAAAAGAGAGGCGCGGATTTTTTTATGAAGAAACGGCGGAAGCCCCCTCGGTCAAAGCCTTCCTCCGAGAGGCAAGGGCTTTTCGACGAGGGAGCTTTTAATAGACCGTCGGTTAAAAAGGAACTGAAAGATATTCAGAAGCGACGCCGGAAAGAGGAACGGCGGAACGGTCAGCGCGGCAGACAGCAGTCCAACCGCAGGCGTGCGGACAGTCCTGTTCCCGTGCCGCAGAAGAAACCCAAAACCAAAATCAAAGGAGCGCGATAATTTCTATGGGAATTTACGATGTATTTGAAGGAGGCAGTCAGCCGTTTGACAAGGCGGCGTGGATTGCCAAAAAGAACGAGGAAAAACAGGCGGCGTATGAGCTGGCGGACAGCACCGCCGACAGAATGAAAACCAACGGCGACGCCTTTCGTTCCTATCTCGATGTGCAGGGGCGATTCGACCGCTATTCCGTCACCAACGCCATTGTGGTTTCCGCTCAGAAGCCGGACGCGGTGCAACTGAAAAGATTTCAAGAAGTGGCGCGAGGACGGCGTGACCGTGGACAAGGACGCGACCAAGATTACCATTCTGGAGCCGGGCAACGAGTACACCCGTCACGACGGCACCCGCACGATGGGATTCAACGCCAAGACGCTGTACGACATTTCCGAAACCTCCGCGAAAGACGCGCCGGTCAATGTGCCGCGCCGGTCCATGCAGGAACTGGTGGCGGCACTGGCGCAGGCAAGTCCTGTCAAGTGCGTGGCGGTGGACGAACTGGAAATGCCCGCTTATTATGACATGACGCAGCAGACCATTTTCATCCGCAAGGGGCTGAATGAAAATCATCTCTTCGCTGGCGTGGCAAAGGAAGTCGCGGCGGCAACGTATGATTTCAAGCTCAGCCGTACCCGCGATTTTACCGAATTCGGCTCTTACTGCGTGGCGTATATGCTTTGCAAAAAGAACGGCGTTCCGGTGGACGGGTTCCGCTTTGACACGCTGCCCGCGGAATTTTCCGATATGGAATCGAGCGCGTTCAAGCGGGAACTGGGCGACATTCGCAGCGTTCTTTCCGATATTCACGGCGCGATGTACAAGACGCTTGACAAAGACCGCAACGATCATTTTTCCAAGTCCAAACCCCAAGCGCAGGCGCGGTAATCGGAGGTGAGTGATTTGGAAAAGAAAAACGACAACAAGAAGGAACAGACGCCCGTCGCAATGGACGATTACGAAAAGGGCATATCACTCAACGCGCTCCGTGAGGAAAAGGTTAGACGGCAGCAGCGAGGCAGCCCCACCGTAAGCGTCAAATAGCCCGTACATTCCAATCCAGCACAAACTGAAGTAAAATAGAAAAGATCAAGGAAATAGACAAGTCCAAAGAAGTCTATAGAGT
>CACWOX010000072.1 GCA_902762615.1 uncultured Ruminococcus sp.
GGTTACGCCTTTCAGCGCGAGAATCTGGTCGATTGTCAGGCTGGAAATTGCCCGCTCATTGGTGTATTTCGCGTCAAAGAGCTTTTCCAGCACCTTGACAGCTTTCTGATTGAGTTTCACAAGAATATCCCCCTCATGTTTTCATGTCGTTCGTCCCTTTCATCGTAAATTTATTGAATCATTTTCCTTCACCTGATATTCTTGAATTGGGTATAAAAATGGTTATCTTGCCTGCTGTTTTGTTTTTGGCGGGGTATCGGGCTTCGGCGCGTAGGTCGCACCGTTCCGCGCCATGCGTTCGGCGAACTCGTCCACATGGAACACATTTGAGCCGACTTCGCAATGGGTATCGTCGATATACCGGCAAGCCTGTTCGATTTTTTCGCCCCACGCCGTTGTGATGACGATGCTGCCGCCGTCGGGTATGCGGAAAATTTCTCTATAATTTGCGTCCTTGAAGCGGATGCCCTGCGCCGCCTTTTCGATATTCCGGTCAAGCCACGGTTTTTCATAGCAATAGCAGTAGAAATTATAATCGCTGGGCGACGGATTGCACCGCAGAAGATAGACGTATTTATCGGTATCCACGCGGAAACCGTATGCCGGTCGGTGACTGTCACTGAACGCGCTGTCGCTGTGTTCCGCCACATATCTTTTCATGTCATAACGGCTGGCAAACAGCCCGCATTCTTCGGAGCGCAGGGCATGAATCACTTCATCAAACTCCGTCGCAAACTCATCGGTATTGCGCCTGCTGTCGGTATCGTGCCAACTGGTATGAAATTCCCTGCCGTTGATGCCGAAATCGCCTCGCAGATAGCCGACCTGACAGGTCTGCGACTCAATCTGCATACTCTGCTTAAACGTGTACTTCTGCTCCGCCTGTGTCATCGGACGGATTTCCATAAATGCTGCACATCCTGATTTCCTGCAATCTGAGCATCGCCCAGAGCGGAATGCTGTCGTGACGCAGAACACCGAGAACCTCCGTCCTGCGCCAGATTTTTCTCTCCATCGTTGCAAGGCAAATGCCGCGGAACGTCCAGCCGCGTTCGCCCGTCGCTCCCGCGCCGCCTTCCACCAGCACCAACTGATACGCCGAATGAGTAAAGGCAAAGCGCGACGGCTCCAACTGAATTGCCACGATTTTGCCATCAATGCTCTCGCTGCGGTGAACCGGACAGCAGTCCCTGTCGGTAAACGTGGTCAGCCCTACGGCGTTTTCCTCTCCGTTCAGATACCCCCACTGGATTTCACGCGCCGTTTCCTTCGATGTGTCGCGGATCATGCGCTGATAGCAGGACATCGCCTCGTCATAATTCGGAACCAACAAATGGTGGTTGATATAGACCACTTCCGGCGCGCGGTGATAGTCGATCTGCGCGACCAGATAGGGGATTCCCTCCGTCATGCTCCGACCGATGAATATCTCGCCGGAACCGACCTTCTTGCGCCTGACAATGGTGTATTCTCCGACGGTTGCGAGCTTTCCGCTGTCGTCGTATGACTGCGCCCTGATAACGTGCGATAACAATTTAACGCGCCTCCCCGTGTCTTTTTCTGACGGCTTTTTCCGCCGCCGACTGTTCCTGAATTTTCTTCAATGCGTCCTTTGCCCAGAACGGCATTTCACCTCGTAGCGTTCCCACCGCGCCTTTTCACCGGTGGCAAGACAGGTGCCGAATACCGCGCTGCCGCGTCCGCCACTCGCGCCGTTGCCGGCTTCCGCCAGTACCAATTGATACGCGCAGTGACGGTATTCGCGTCGGTTTTTCGATACGTCCATGACCACGACTTTGCCGACGATGCTTTCGTCAGACGGGCAGGGAATGCAGTCCTGCACTGTCAGCGTCGTGCCGTCAAAATTGAAACGGCTGTGTTCCTCCTGCATAGCCTGAACCTGCGCGGCACAACGTTCACAGTAACCGCTCATCGCGTCGAGATAGGTTTTGTAATACGTCAGCTTGCTCATCAGATGATAGCACGCGGGCGTAAAAAATTCCGCGTAGGCGACCACATACGGCTCTTCCTTTGTTTCGTCCACGCCCATCACCACCTCGCGCTCGCCGACGTTAAAGCTGTGTTCGATGGTGTAATTGTTGATTTTCCGTGCTTCGTCCATTGCCGCAATCCTCCTTTGCTCTTTCTTCCCGCTCCGCCTTTTCCTGCCGCCATTCGGCGAGAATTTTCTTCGTGCAGAATCCGCAGAAGATTTTCTGACTGTCGGTGTAATGCGCGAAACGACAGCCTTTGCACTCCGAAATACTGCGCACGTCCTTCACGACAGGCGCGTCACTTGCAGCTTTCACATCTTCCGCGTCTTTTACGCTGGGAATAATGCCATGATTTTTCAGGTTTGCAATATCGCCCATTCTCACGCGCTCCAACAGGCTGGTCATCGCCTTCTCAAAGGAATCGACATATTTCCCCCAGAAAAAGCCGCCCAGCGGGGTGTAATACCAAACGACATAAGAAGCGGCTTTTTTCGGATTGTGACCGATGGCGTGCGTGTTTTCGCCTACCCTGTAACTGAAAATAATCTCATAGCCCTGACATTCGCTTGGAAGTGTATTTGGATTATTTGTGTTAATCATTTCAAAAATCCTCTCTTTTCGGGCAGTCAAAAAGGGCGTTGGAAGTGTACCGGAGTACCGTCCAAACGCCCTTTTCTTACCCGTTATCGCCGATGATCGGCAGAATAATTATTCTGCTTTTTTGCGCTTTCTCAGTCCGAAAAAGAGCAGCGCGGCGGCTCCCGCCAGCGCGGATACCGCGCCGCCGATCCAGAGTGCGCTGTTGAAATCGTCGCCGGTCTTCGGCGTGTCGCGGTTCTTGTTGAGCATTTCAATTGTGGTCGTTTCGTTGTATTTCACGTCCACCGTTTCATCAGCGGGAAGGATATACGGCGCGGACACCTTGTCGCTGATCTCCGACACGCGGTATTCACCGATGCGCAAGCCTTCGATGAAAATCTCGCCGTTCTTGTCGGTCTTAAAGACCTGATCGTAACCGTTGTCGCCCGTCACGCGGAAGGAGAAGCCCTTCACCTTCTTGTCAGTGGAACGCTTCTGGATTTTCAGACTGCCCTTCTGCGCGTTGTTGATGAAGCCGACGCCCGCCTTATTCTGAATAAAATACGTCACGCCGTTCTCGGAAATGAACACTTCATACACCTTTGTATCCAGTACAAAGCCGACAGGCGCGGTCTTTTCGCGGACAAAATAACGACCGTAACGCAGTTCCTCCATGCGGTAGCAGCCGCGTTCGCCTTCCGCCATCAAGCCGAGAAGAAGGTCATTTTCTCCCAACTCTCCGTCGTTATCGGTATCGGAAAATACCTCAAATTCTGCGCCGGTAAGCGTATTCTCAGGATAATCCGCGTCAACCTTCGTGAGTGCGAGATTGCCCTTGATGAAGCGGTTGACCATGCTGATTTCAATGACCTGCTCCGTCTTGCCGACTGTCACGGGGAATTCTTCTTCAGACAGGACAAAGCCGGTCGGAGCTGCGATTTCACGGATAATCCATGTGCCGTAGGGAACCTTGTCAAAGCTAAAGCTGCCGTCCTCCGCAGAAGTCGCGGTCTGAATGGCGGTCTTTTCGGTGTATTTCTCCGTGCCGACCTTGAAAATGCCGATGACCGCGCCGCCCAGCGCGTTGCCGTCCTCGTCGGTCTTTTTGCCTTTCACGCTGCCGTAAATGATTTTGTTGGCGATGGAATTGCCGTCGTTGACCTTGAGCGAAACCGTCGCCTTTTCCTGTCCTGCATAGGCGAAATTCACGGGAAATTTTACGCTGCTGACGACATACGCGGAATTGGCGGCGATTTCCTTGACGTAGTAATTGCCGATGGGGAGATCGGTTTTCGCCTTGCCTCTGCCTTCGTCGCTCAAGAAAAGAATCTCGATCAAGCCGTCTTTGGGAATGGTCTTGCCGTCGGCGGCGGTGAGCTTCTCGGCGGCGTACAGTCCGAACGAAATATCAAAGATTTCGCCGTTCGTGCCGATGCCATAAAGCTCGTCGATTTCCAGTCCCTTTTTCAGCTCGATTTCCACCTTCTGCCGGAGATTGGTAAATTCCGTCGCGGTGGACGTGACCTTCACATCCTGTCCCGCGTAGGTGAGTTCAACGGTTTTCACTTTGCCCGAAAGCACAAAGCCGGTGGGCGCGGTGATTTCCTTGACCTCGTATTTGCCGAGATAATGCTGCTTGGACTTTGCACTGCCCTTCGCGTCAGTGGTAATCGTGTCCACCAGCGTTCCTTTCTTGACGCGGGTCGTGCCGTCGGGCGTGACAATATCCTCGGCGGCGGTAATGGTGAAGACCGCACCGGACAAGCCTTTTACGGCATAAATCGGCTGATAAATGCCCTTTGCCTCGCTCACGGAACTGAACACTTCGCCGTTCTTCGTGACGGTAATCGTACCTTTCTGCGGCGCGTTGGCGCGGGTGACTTTAATGACCGGAATTTTGTCGATCTCCTGCGCGTTCTCCTTGGTAACATCAAAGCTGATAGGAGTGGAGTCCAGCAGATAGCCGTAAGGAGCCTGCACTTCCACGAGCTTGTAGCCCTTGCCGTATTCCAGCGACTGCGGCGTTGTGAGTGTGCCGTCGGAGGACGTGTAAAACGTGTCGATGGTTTTCACTTCGGGATAGGTCAGTTTCATGGTGATGCGCTTGCCGCTGGGATTGAAAATCTGGAAGCCCGCGCCGGCGTAGGGAATGGTCTTGCCGGTTTCGGAATCCTTCTTCACCACGCGGAGAAAGCTGCGGAAATTGGCGTTGTTAATCAGGAAACTGTAGGTTTCGGAATTGTCCTTGATGAACACGTCAAAATCGGCAATCAGCTCGCGCCCCTCCCAGCCGGACACCTGATGCACGGTGTACAAGCCGTAGGGAAGGTCTTTGGATTTGGCGTAGCCGTTCTTGTCGCAAATGAGCGTGTCCTTTTCGGCGGTTTTCGCCGCGTCAAAGCTGCCGGCGGATTTGAGATAAATCTGGAATTTCGCGCCTTTTTCGGGTGTTTCAATTCCGGTGCTGCCGTCGTCGGTGTGCTTGATGATGGCAATATTGCCCTTGGCGGCGGTTTCCTTGACTTCCATGTTGACGGTGTTCTGCGTCAGGGTGAAGAGCTTGGGGTCGGAACCGATGTTGTACACCGTCTTGTCGAGCGTGTATCCGACCGGCGCAGAGATTTCGCGGAGCGTCCAGTCGGTGTCGCAGGTGTAATAGCTGGTCGTGAATCTGCCGTCCTTGTCGGTGGTGTAGCGGTCGATGAGCGTGTCGCCCTTGTAAATGCCGTACACCGCGCCCGCCAGCGAACCTTCGCCCTGAGAAGCAGTCCCGTCTGCGTCCTTCTTGACGACGTTCACGCGGAACTTTTTGAGCGAATTGTTCAGGCTGCGCTTGGTGACTTTGTTCCATTCAATCGGCGCGGTCAGCTTGTCGGGAACCGTGTACTGCTCGCCCGCGCTGACTTCCTCCAGCGTGTAGGGCGTTTCTCCGCTGATGGGAATATTGCTGAACTTCGCCAGACCGTTCTTGTCAGTGACGGCATATTCATCGACGGTGGTTTCGGCATACGACTTGCCGAAAAGGTGGAATTTTACCCCTTCGATGAATTTATCCTCGGCGGTCTTGATGACCTCCAGACTGCCGCGCTTGAGCTTGTTGGAGAAAGTGACGGTCGCCGTCTTGCCGCCTTCCACGGTGACGGTCTGCGGCTCTTGCGGTTCATACCGGTCAATGGTCTGTTCGGTGATCGTGTAGGTGCCGGGGAACAGCCCTGTCACGTTCACGAAACCGTCCTTGCCGGTGGTGACGGTCTTTTCCACGCCGTTGCCCTTGACGGTGAAGGTAACACCTTCCACCACGCCGTCTTCGGAAACCTTTTTCAAAGCCAGACCGCCGGACGGGGCTTCCACGCTCATATACGCCACCACGGTATCCATATCGTCCGCGCCCACAATGACGTCCTGCAAGGATGTGTCGCCATACGCCATCAGGCGGCAGGTGTTGTCGCCGGACGGGAGATTGTTGCGGGAGGCGGTGATCAGCACCTTGCCGTCAAAATCCTTCGCGGCGGTGATGGTGAGCGCGTCTCCGTTCTTGGAAACGGTGACATTCTTGTCCGAAGTGGAAAAATCATACTCGGCAAGCATTTTGTTGTCATCGGTCAGGGTGATGCTGCGCTTACCGTCGGTGAGCGTCAGTTCCTTGACCACTTTGTTTTTCTCCTTCGACATGAAGGACGGAATGGTATTGTGACGCGCCAGCAGATCGGCGACGTAGTTGTATGCCTTTTCCACGCCTTTGTTGGGGTAATTCTCACCGAAAAACACGTCGCAGGCAGTGGTGTTCAGGCGCTTGAAGCTGCCGGACGTTTCGCGGCAGCCCATGATATACTCCCAAATGATGATCTGCGTGCCGAGCCAGCCTTCGTCCTTACTGCCCGGAAGAACATCGCGGTTGCCCTGCGAACCGTAGAGCAGCGTCAGCCCGATTGCCTGCTTCTTGTCCGCGGAAAGCGCCTCCCACACGGCGGAAGAACTCTGTTTCAGCTCGCTTCCGTTGTGGAGCGACGCGCCGGGTTCGATGCAGAACGTGCTGTAACCGTCCACGAACAGACGGTATTTTTCCTTGCCCTTGCCGCCGACATGACGACCTTCAAATGTTGCGTCGCCGTTATACAGAATCGCGTTGCCGTCGCTGTCTTTTGCCACTCTCGCGGTGACAGAGCCGATCTTTTCCGGCTCGGCGGCATACACGGCTCCGGACGGAATCACCGTCAGTGCCGAAACCGCCGCCAGCACAAGCGCGGCTGTTCTCTTGAAAAAATTAGGAATTTTCATCTGCTTCCTCCTGTTCTGTAAAAAAAATCTAAGGTGGAATCTTTTTTTGAATGATTCGGGTTATCCACCTTTCAAGGTTCAAAACGCTGCTGCATTTGGTTAAAAAATCAATTTCAATCACCTTCTGTTGTTGAAAATTCCATAGCACTTAAAGCTATACAAAAAAATATACTTCCTTTTCGGATAGTAAACAGGCAGTAAGAAAGGGGGTGAGGTGTGGAGAGGGGGGAAGGTACTTTTCAGCGGAAACACCTGTTTTTGGGTATAGCTATCCCTCTCTGTGGCTGTTATCGTGCTTCATTGCTGCGCTTTTTCTGCAAATGGCGATTGTAAAATTCCAGTGCTTTGACCACATAATCGTTCTCGCCTCCTTTGGGAACGCTGGACGGAATGAGTTTGTTGATACGCTCATCGGAAAACGCGGGTTTCTGCCGCTGGTTGGGCTTTTCCTCCTGCATGATGGAAGAAATGACGTCCTCCG
>CACWOX010000073.1 GCA_902762615.1 uncultured Ruminococcus sp.
CTTAATTCTTCAAAATATTTTTTCATAATCGACCATCTCCTTGGTCAATTATATCATATTTTTACTCTTTTCAATATTTTTTTCATGCGGTTGCCCTGAAGATAATTTGACCAAAGAAGTACTATTCAGTTTATCACTGTTGATGTCGCAGGTTTCGGGATTGCCGGTTGCCATATGCTTGGGTTCCTGATGACTGATAAAGTATAGGTCACTTTGTACTGAATCTTGTTCCATATGTAACGAAAGGCAGTACAAATTACAACACCTTCACCTTATTTTTCTTTCCCTGCCGAACAGCAGCCACACAGCTATTATGGCGCTCACCACCGAGATAATGATTCCCGCCGTCAGTCCGCGCACAGTGTAGCGCAATTCCACACGGTTGCTGCCCTCGTGCAAAGGCACGCCAATCAGACCTTCGCCAATCGGAACGATATCGGTGGGCTTTCCGTTTACCTGTACACGCCAGCCCTTTTCATATGGAACAGAAGTAAACAGCAGCTCGCCTTTCTTCGCATCAATATTGCAGATAATGCGTGTTTCGGAGTATTCTGTAAATGCAGCCGGAGACTGTGCCAGTTCATCAATGGCACTTTCCAGCGCGGATTCATCAAGCAGGGCGGCGTAAACAGTTCCTTCCAGTGAATGAGTCGAAGCCACGGCAACAGTAAAATTCTCACCCTGTTCCCACCAGCCGAGATCCATGACATAAGCATCTTTGTTGCTGATAGTGTATTGCTTTTCGCCCACAGTGATGTAGATTTCCGACGCATCCGCACAGTTAATATACCCATACAAATGGCGGCGTTTCTCTGAAACGGCGTTCAGAACCAGCCTTCCGGCCTGCTCTATTGTCACACGACCGTCTTTATAATTCCCTCCGAGGGTCAGCGATTCATCAAGCGCCAGCGGTAGCGGTTCATAGACCGTCAGATCACTGTCAGAAACGGCTTTACGGACAAAATCATTCTGCACTTGGAAGGGATCGGACTGTGCGGTATTCCACCCGCGCAGGCTGTCCGACGCAGCAAACGCCCTCGACAGCGCAAGTGTATTGCGATAGGCAAAATATCCGTGGGACGAGCCGAACGCCTGCAAGTAGGGCGGATCTCCCACATTTTCCTTATACAACACATATTTGACATTCAAAACCGAATCCATCAGCGGCGTGAAGCTCTTGTAATAGTAGCTGACGCGTCCGTCGCTGTTGTATCCCGCCTGATGAAGCAGCTTCATCAGTGCGCCGTTGTTGGTGGAGCTGAAGCTGGACATGCCACTATGACCTGTCAGGACATTGTTGTTTACCGAACCCTCTGTGAGTGTCGCCATTCGGTACACGTCGCTGTCACTGACCGTTATTTGCTCCGTAAGAGCAGCCATACGCCGTTCATGTGACACATACTCATTCTGCGGAAAATATTGTGATTCCGAGCTGAGATTTTGCCATGCCATCACGCCGCCGGAAGTCATTTCAACTGCTGCCAGCACCAGCACAGCCAGCATGGCAGAGGCATGCGGAAGCTTCTTTTCGGCACGCAGCACAAGGATTGCCGTATATCCCACAGCCAATACCAGTGTGCCGATCAGCATGACATGGTTGCTTCTGCCCTGTGCGAAATAGGCAATGGCTGTCACAGCCATCACGCCGCAAAGTACCAAGTCAATCGTGATTGCCGCAACCGACGCAAGATTTTCCATCACAAATCCCGCCATGATCAGCAGGGTAAAGACCAGCAGGAAGGCGAAGCGATAAGGCAGATTGTTCGGGATATGGGCTCCGTGCCACCAATAATTTAATCCGTTCACCGCAAGCGACAGCGCAAGAAATCCCGACAGTGCGCCAAAAGCGATTTTGATTCGTGCAGGAATATCTTTGCAGATAAAGAACAGCGGAAGACAGATCACCACAAACGCCGAGCAGTAGAGCAGCGGAAGAGAATCGTCGAGGAGTATGCGGTTGTCGGCATGATACAAAAGCTGCGGTATCAGCTGCAATGGATTCATCGCCCAGAAGCCGGAGGCAGCCTCGTCCGCAGCATTGCCCGATTCACTTACCAGCAGAGCCGACGGCAGCAGGATTCCGGCGGCAATTCCGACGCTCAGCAGCGAACTTGCCCCAAACATGAGAATTTTTTTCATGATGGCAGTCCGGTCAGCATGGCAGAATTCAACCGTAAGAAATACCGCTGTGTAAAGCACAAGATATATTCCGATCATCAGAGCAATGTAGTAATTGGAAATACCCGCAGCCGAAAGGCAAAGAATATACAGCCACGGTTTTTTGCCGCGCAGCAGTTCCTCCAGTCCCCAGACGATCAGCGGCAGCAGCACGAGACAGTCTGTCCAGATGATCGTGCACAGATGAGTCAGAAAAAAGGCGGACATGGCATAGCAGAGCGACAGCAGCGACACGGCAATGTCCTTGCGCTGAAACTTTCCGCTATAAAAATACGCAAAGGCACAGCCTGCCAGACCAACCTTTATGATTTCCTGTATTTCCATGTATTCCAGCAGGTGTTGATTCGGCACAAGCAGCGACAAAGCCGCGAACGGACTTGTCAGATAATATCCAATAAGCCCCCAGTAGCTTCCGCCCATTCCAAGCGACTGTGAATACTCCAGCCCTCTGCCGCCCAATAAGGCGTCCTTCAGCGAAGCATAGAACGGCACATATTGCTGGAGCATATCTACATTTGCAACGGACTTCTCACCAAAGGGATAAATTCCCATGCATGCATATATGACCAGCAATCCGATAACGGGAAGTAGTCCCGACAACCACAGCCACGCGCGAGAATGCCGTTCAAAGAACCTTTCGGCAAATGCTTTTTTCACAGCAACGGAGCTTTTTTGCAAGGAGTTTTTCTGTCCGGACGGCTTTTTCTTATGTTGATTACTGCTACCTGACATGATTTTATACCTCACCTTTCTATAATGTATCGCTTACTTGTATTCCAATGAATTAGTAAGTTAATTATAATTTATTTCCGATGTCTTTGCAATAGAAAGTTATTTTGTAAATCGCGCAAAAAACTGCTGATTTCCCTTACCCTGTCGATGATGCCATGTTTTTCATTTTCATGCCATCATATTTTATCAGAGCTGCCTCTTGACTTTTTCTTAATTACATTATATAATGATCTAAACAGTTCGTTTGGAAACTATTTTAAATGCAACAGTTTTATATGCAACCAACAGAGGCGATTATAAGAATATGAACATCGATTCCACCCTTATTTACTGGCACAACCTTAACAAGCTCTACGAAATACTGCGGGAGGAACTGCTCAATAAGTTTGACATTACCTCTATCGAAAGTGAGATTCTGGTTTATCTGGCATTTAGAGAGTCATTTGGAGATTCTACAGATGATACCGCCAAAGATATTTCCGAAAACAGATTCATTTCCAAATCCAATGTATCAAAGGGCGTTTATTCCCTGATGAAAAAGGGATTCATTACAGGCGAGCAGGACAGCAGCGACCGACGCGTGATTCACCTGAAGCTCACCCAAGCCGCCAACCGAAACCTGATTATCAGCGAAGTCAACTCCATGAACGAAAAATTCAATCGACTGATTTCCTGCGGAATACCACAGGAAGAGCTGCGCCAATTGGTTATCACCGAAAAAAAGCTTGCCGATAACGCAAAGAACGCACTGTCAAACAAGCTCTATCTCGAATGTAACGACAACGAAAAGGAGAATAAAAATATGTCAGAAAAAATCAAAGCAATCGAAAAAATGGAAGACTTCAACATGCAGGGGATGTACGACGGCAAGGTATTCAATTGCTACGAATTTTTCGGTGCGCATCTGCTGGGCGATGGACGTTGCCTCTTCCGCACCTATGCGCCCAATGCGCAGCGTGTCACCGTGACGGGCGACTTCAACGGCTGGCAGGAATGCGAAATGGTGCGCTATTACAACAGCGGCGTGTTCACATTTATCGCAGAAAGCGCACAGGCGGGTCAGAAGTACGAATACATTGTCTACAGTGCAGCCGGAGCAGTCCATCACTGTGATCCCTACGGCTTCTCAATGGAGCTTCGCCCGAATCATCTGTCTGTCATAGTGGATATGAATTCATATCAGTTTGATGACAGTGAATGGCTTGCCTCCCGCACGCTCCATTACGACAAGCCCCTCAATATATATGAAATACACCTCGGCTCATGGCACACCAATCCCGATGACCCGAACGGCTGGTACACATACAGTCAGATCGCGGACAGGCTGATTGCATATGTCAAAGAGCACGGTTATACACACATCGAATTCCTGCCGCTTGCCGAACACCCGTTTGACGGCTCGTGGGGATATCAGAACACCGGATTTTTCAGCCCTACTTCACGCTACGGAACGCCGGCAGAGCTGATGGAACTCGTCGATAAGTGCCACAGAAACGGAATTGGCGTGATAATGGATTTTGTGCCTGTTCACTTCGCTCTGGACGAATACGGACTTAAAAATTTTGACGGAAGCGCGCTGTATGAATATCCGCATCAGGACGTCGGGCGAAGCGAATGGGGCAGCTGCAATTTTATGCATTCACGCCGTGAGGTAGCATGTTTCCTGCAATCCGCAGCGGAATTCTGGCTGAAGGTCTATCACTTTGACGGTTTGAGAATGGACGCCATCAGTCGTGCCATTTATTGGCAGGGCGATCCTAAAAGAGGCGTGAACGGCTCCACAGTGGAATTTATAAAAAACATGAACAAGGGACTTCGCCACCGTTTCCCGACCGCAATGCTTATAGCGGAGGATTCCACTTCCTTCCCGAATATCACCAAGCCTGTTGATATGGGCGGTCTTGGTTTCGACTACAAGTGGGATCTCGGCTGGATGAACGACACGCTTGACTACTTCTCTCAGTCGCCCGACAGACGAAGCGAAATGTATCACCGGCTAACATTCTCCATGATGTATCACTACAACGAGCGTTATCTCCTTCCGCTCTCGCACGACGAGGTGGTTCACGGCAAGGGTACCATCGTCAATAAAATGTACGGCGAATACGAGGACAAATTCCGTCAGGCACGTGCATTTTATATCTATATGTACATGCACCCGGGCAAAAAGCTCAATTTCATGGGCAATGAATTCGGACAGCTCAGAGAATGGGACGAAAAGCGTGAACAGGACTGGAACCTGCTTGCCTATCCGATGCACGACGGATTCTGCCGTTTCATTATGGAATTGAGCCGCATATATCTGGAACACCCGGCAATGTTTGAGCAGGAGTGCGAACCGTCCGGATTTGAATGGGTTGACTGCCACAGTGAAAGCGACTGCGTCTATTCCATGCTTCGTAAATCAGAAAGCGAAAAACTTCTGGCTGTATTCAATTTTTGCGGTGCAGACAAGCAGCGCTATTCTTTTCCGCTCAAAGACGCAGAAAGCATCACTCCCTTACTGTGCAGCGACTGGCAATGCTTCGGCGGAAGCACAGAAAGAAATGACCTGTCTGTAAACTCATTCAATGGCAGCTTCACCATTGATATTCCCGCTGAGACAGCGATCGTATTCTCGGTGAAGTAAAAAGGGGCTTTAGGCAATGACAATGACGGAAATAGTGAGAATGCTTTCAGGACCGTTAGTCGGTGCAGTTATCGGGTACTTTACCAATATGATAGCAGTAAAAATGCTCTTTTATCCTGGATTCTCGAAAACGTGACGATAATATCATAGGAAATCCCATAAAATAGGGATTTCGAGCTGCTTTTATCGTCACGCATTTAGAATAGATACCCTTGACCCCCGGTGTAATTCCAAAAGGAAGGTCACGGCTTGCCAGCGCTATCGGTGAGGTAGTGGAAAAACATTTGCTCACAAAAGAGGATATCAAAAATCACCTGCTGTCGGAACAAATTGAGCAGAAAATGGCAGATACAGCAGTAGAAAAGTTTTCATGTAATATCAAAGAGGAAATCTGTTATTTGACCAATGCAGATGATGTTGCCTATGAGCAAAAGAAATCTGAGCTTAGCCAGGTAGTCAGCGCCCAAATCGTAAAAGCCATACAGTCCTCCAATGTCACCGAAACCATTTTGAAAGCAGTGGGAGAAGCACTCAAAGAAAAAATCAATACCCCTCCCGTAAAATGGCTGGTAAACGACAGGACCTTAAATGCGGTCATGCAGCCCGCTAAAGGAATGCTTGACTCAATGATAGATGAACATGGCACAGAGTATATTATGCCCATTCTTGAAACCAAGCTGAGCGAAATGGATGCCGGTTCGGGAATGGATTTGCTGCGCCATTGGATATTGACGAGCAGAAGATGAGAGAAACCTTCATTGGAATATACCGCAAAATGGTGGATCGACTTGCAGAGGGGATTTTACAAAATATCCATATCTCTGCCTTGGCAGAAGATAAAATCAATGCCATGTCAATAGACGAGTTGGAACGGCTGGTACAGGATGTGATGAAAAAGGAACTGAATGCCATCGTTAATCTCGGTGCATTGATCGGTTTTGTTCTGGGTTTATTGAATTTAGTCATATGAGCGTAATTATAATGCAGCATAATTTTTAAAAGTTGTCTCGGTGTTGCCTGATTTTCTCTTATTCTTTCATATGCTGCATACAAGTCACTCCGATCTGCTCCCTCTACGTAGGGAGTCAGCAACCTTCTTTATTCATTTTTGAGTTTTCAGTCTCAAGTCTTCATTTCTCCCCCCTCAGAGATTTCCTATACAAGGAATTTCCGAGGGGATTTTGTGCTGCTCGGAAAAAATAATAAAAAACTATAAATGAGCACGATAAAAAAGTGCACAAAAAATAAGGACAAACGGACCCGAGAGAGGTATAATGTAATTGCTAAACACATTTACCCACGGGAG
>CACWOX010000074.1 GCA_902762615.1 uncultured Ruminococcus sp.
ATGGCGGGGAGAAGTCTGCCCTTTTGGCTATGGTCGCTTAATCGTCATTTGTGCATTTTGACGAATGTGCCTCTTTTATGCTCATTTATAGTATCAAAAAAATATTCGCGCCGATCTGTCCCCACAACCACGACGAATGAAGCATCCAGCCGGTTCTGCCGGGCGTGTCATAATGCGCCGTGAACATATACTCCGCGTGCGGGTCGCCCACCAGCAGACTGGTGCCGGAGGCGTTAATCTCGGTGATTGCTTCATCCGCATAGCCCAGCTTAACAAGCTCGGCGCGAAGGGTGCTTCTCAGGGCTGCCTTTTCCTTTTTGGTGAAGCGTGTGGGATGATTTTCAAAAATTTCCTGTGCTTTCTGTGATGTTACCGACATAAAACATTCCTCTTTTCAAATTTTGTCATATTTGGCAAACTAAGGCATTACGTAATACGATATATCGGATTCCGTAATTAATATATCACTATCCGATATAATTGTCAAGGATTTTTTCAGAAAATTTTAAAAAAAATCCGCCGTGAAGCATTGGGATATCCCCAATACATTCAAGACGGATGGATTACATATTCAATCAATACTCGTCGCACATGGCGTCCTTTTTGGTGCGCTGCACCGTGCCGAATTTGTGATGAGGCGGCGCGTAGACGGAATACACCTTGAGGGGCGTGTTGCCGATGTTGATAAGATTATGCCATGTCCCGGCGGGAATGATCACGGCGTCGTTGCTGTCCACCTTGCGGCGGCAGTTCATCTGATTCCTGCATGGACCTGTCACGGCGAGAGCACAGCCGCTCTCTATGCAAATAAACTGGTCGGTATCGCAGTGAACCTCCGCGCCGATGTCGCCGCCCACGGGGATACACATGAGCGTCACCTGCAAATGCTCCCCTGTCCAGAGAGCCGTTCTGTAATTCATGTTGCATTTGGTGAGACGTTCAATATCGACTGCCACAGGCTTGCCGCCCATGTCGATATTGCCGCATCTTCTGTCATTCATATTCATACCTCCTGTCGATAAAGCATTTTTATCTAATGCTTTTCACTAACAGTATATGTGAGATATGAATTTTGGTGAATGGAATGCAACTGATCCTCCGCATTTTGTTGACAAGCCGTGAGCCTGCGTGTTATCATGGTCATATCAGAAAGGAGATAGCGCAAATGGATAAAACACGCAAATACATTCAATTCTTCGGAACGGTGCAGGGCGTAGGGTTCCGTTACCGCGCCTGTCACGCCGCCGACGCAGTCGGCGCAACGGGCTGGGTCAGCAACGAATACGACGGCTCGGTATCAATGGAAATTCAGGGCACAGAGCAACAGATCGACTCGGTGATTCAGGCAATCGAAAGAGGCAGCTATGTCACCATTGAAAATATGTATGTAAAAACAATTCCCCTTGTCGAGGGCGAATACTGCTTCCGCGAGAGATAATTCACCGCTTATCGGAAATCTGTTCCATTCTCTCAATGACGCTGCCAATACCCGGCTGATTTTCAATCATGCGGCGCATTTCATCGGCTTTCGCCTTCATTCCGCTGTCAGCCGCCACCGTCCGAACCGTGCGGTAAAGCTGCTTGCCGCTGCTCGGAAAGGAACGCACACGCCTTGCCATTCCCAGCTCGGTGAGTCGGGCGGCATTGCTCACCTGATCGTTGATGAACGGCATCGCCACCATAGGCACACCGAGACGCAGCGCTTCGTTGACGCTGTTCATTCCGCAGTGGGTGAGAAATACGTCGGCATGCCGCAGCACCTCTATCTGCGGCACAAATGAATAGGCGTAAATATTCGGCGGTATTTTGCCGAGTGAATCAGGTCTGACCTTGCCGGTGCTGAGTATGACAGATAATTCCCTGTTGCCGAATGCCCTCATGCATTCCTTGCAGAAGCCCTTGTTGCTTATTATGCTGCCCAGTGAGATATAGACGATCGGTTTTTTCATCTCGTTATAGGGAATTATCACATCGCTTGACGTCATTTCAGGCTGCGGAACGGTAAATATAAAACTGTCGTCGAAGCTGTCACGTTCTGCCTGAAACTGTTCGGGCAGATAGACGACATTCAGCTCGGGATGCGCATGGATCACGCCTTCACGAAGCGATGATCTTCCGCTTATGCCCATATGTCTGATGTCGTCCTTGGAAAGCACCTGCCTGTCGATGAGCCACGCCGACAGTCTGAACATTTTCGGCGCTTTGCTCCATGTAGCCTCCGACCACGCAGGCTGCGAGAACTGCCGGACGCATGGGATATTCAGCCTTTTGGCGACCTCAATGCCGGGATGGAAGAACATTTCGTATACCAGCAGATCGAAATTCTCCCTCTCCCCCACAGACAGCGCCGTGTCAAATGCAGCGCGGAACGACATGCGCTTTTTCTGATTCTCTGTGGGATTTTCGGGATAATTCTTTTCATACGGCACGAATTTCGCACCGGTGTTTTCAATAGGTGTACGGAAGGCCTCCGCATTGATATAGGTGACGCTGTGTCCTCTTTCGACCAGCGCCTTGGTAAGCGGAAGCGTGGGATTGGTATGTCCGGAATACGGCAGGTTGACCATAAGAATATTCAGCTTTTTCATGCTACTCATGCTTTTCACACTCCTTAATTGAAAGCAGCCTTACAACCTAATGATATACCCTTTTAAAATAAAAAGCAACCGCTTCATTAAAGAAATGTAATCTTCTTGCCCATAGACGAAAACAGGACGTATCCGCGTTTTTGACAATAGATACGTCCTGCCTTTTTGTTTTTGATTGTTTATGACTGTTTTGCGAAGCGGTTTATCTACGCGGCATAATTGCATCACTTAGTTAAAAATGCCGAATCAGTGACCTCTGTGCTGACCTTTGCCGCCGAGCTGACTGTTGGCGTTGGTGTATTCTATACCGAGAGCGTTGGCAACCGCGTCAATAATGCCGTTGCTGCTCATGGTGGCTCCGCTGACGGTGCTGACATTCAGCGACTGGCTGTCGATGATCTCACCGATCACGGTGTCCTTTGCCCTGTTCATATACTGCGAATCCTCTTGGGAGCTTTCGACAGTAACGGAGGATACCTTGCCCTTCTTGACCTTTACCGTGACCTCTATGCTGCCGTTTCTGCCCTGTCCTGTGCCGCTGTAGGTGCCGTCCTTGAAGTCAAGAGCGGCGCTCTGGGCTGCATTCTGATTTGTCGAAGGCTTGCTGTCCGCATTGGAATTGCCCTTCCGGTCGCTGCTGCTGTCATTGCTGCTTCCGGTGCGACCCTTCTTTTTGCATCCGCCTTTTTCGCTGCTTCCGCCGTTATTGCTGCTGCCGGGTTTCTTTCTCTCGCCGCCGTTATTGCTGCCGCCGAAATCGTGACTTCTGCCGCCGTGCTCATTGGGGAGCGTCTCATATTCTTCCGTCTGGGAAGGTGTAACGCCGAGCGCATTGGCTACCGCCTGAATGATTCCTCTGCTGCTGAAGGTCGCGCCGCTGACGGTCTGCACGTCGGTGGTCTGCCCCGAAATGATCTCATTGATAACGGTGTTCTTTGCGCGGTTGAAAAACTCATCGTCGTCGCTGTAGCTTTCCACGTCGATGGATGTAATTCTGCCGCCCGAAACCTTAACCCTGACCTTAACGGCTCCGCGGTAACCCTGTGCGCTGCCCTCATAGCTGCCGTCGATATACTGCCCCTGTGAGGCTGCTGTCAATCCGGAAATACCTGAAATGGGGGAATTGACAGTGATGGCGCCCACCTGATAGATTCCGGCAATGGCGATTGCTGCCGCGCTGCCTGCCACCGCTTCACGCGGCGAGGTGTACAATGCCTTTGCGCCGCATTTGTCCACGCAGCGGAAGCAGTCGATACATTCTGAGGAATTGACACTGCCGCCGGGAATGGCGCCGCCCGCTTCCGCCGAGACATTCACGCCCATCGGACACTCGGAATCGCATTTGCTGCAGCTCACGCACCTGCCGTTGTTCTTGACCTTGAAGAATCTGCCGCGGGAGATCAGCGAGAACACGCCTTCCAGCGGACAGAAGTATCTGCAAAAGCCGCGTTCAACCACCAGTGAGAAGAGGACAACCGCGATGAGCAGCTGTCCGCCGACTGAAATCCATCCGGTGAGATCGCTCCAGCCATTGTAATTGGAATACTGTCCGAATGCGCTCCACGGACTGATATATTCATACGAAATGCTGAACGTCCACAGAACAAAAAGCACTGCAAGCACGCCATACTTGATTTTTCTCATAATTCGGTCGGCTTCGGGCGTAATTTTGACCTTAGGCACATTGAGCTTTTTGCCGATGTAGCTTACAAGCTCCTGCATTCCGCCGAATGCGCAGAGGTAGCCGCAGAAAAATCTGCCCCACAGCGCGGTAATCGGAATGATCGCAAGCAGCGTAAGCAGGTGCGCCCCCATTGCCGTCCATGTGAAACTGCCGCTGAGTATCGCCTGCCATATTCCCTTGAAAGAGCCGAGCGCCAGTATGAAGAGTCCCGGCATGAGCAGGAAGCTGACTGCCTGAATAACGTGCCTGACCACCTGCGTCACACTTATGCTTTGTAAAATTGATATTTCCTTCTTGTTGATAACTGCCAACTGTCTGGTTTCCATATTCAGTTACACTCCTTTTACTAAATATCAAGCTGTCTTTACGCGCTCTCTGACGTTTTCCGTGGCGAATATTCCGCCGCTGCGAAGAATCAATATTCCGTCCAGCCCCAGTGAATTCAGAAGCCGCACGCTGCCTTCGGTTCCCAGCACCATGCAGGCTGTAGCGGCTGCGTCGGCTGCCGCGCCGTTCTTCCCCACCACTGTGACTGACGCAAGCTCGTTTTCGGCGGGCTTGCCGGATTTGGGGTCGAATATGTGGCTCCCGCGCTCATAAAGTCCCGAGGTCACCACCGCTTCATCCGCGCTGTCAAGCGATGCGGCTATGCTGTTCGGCTCAAAGGGATTGCGTATGCCCACGCTTCTGCTCTGTCCGATGTTTCGCACCGTGCCGCCCAAATTAACGGAAGCATTGCTCACGCCTTGCCGCTCCAGAATTTCCGCGACCCTGTCGACCGCGTAGCCTTTGGCTATGCCGCCTAAATGAATGCCCTGACCGCGGTTGCGCAGCCGCACCGAAAGGCTTTTATTGTTAAGCAGAACATCGCGATAATCCACTCTTGCTTTTAATTCTCCCGCATTGGTCAGCGGCTTCGTTGTTATGTCGAACACGCCACCGGTTAGCTCGCCGTATCTGACACAAAGGGACAGCAGATCAAATGTATCTCTGCCCACCAGCGTGTCCCTTATTCCGGCGTTTGCATTGATTAAAAGAATCCCAATTAATTGAACTATAGTTCGCATATGAATCTATATATTGTGCAGCTATGAATTTAAATATGTTATTTGACACAAAATATAGGCT
>CACWOX010000075.1 GCA_902762615.1 uncultured Ruminococcus sp.
CAATCATTTCCATTTTTCTATATCTCCGAGCATAATATTATACTCATATTATAGCATATGGAAATGATTATGTCAACCTTAAGTTAGTGCATATGGGGCTCTGTCCCTGTCTTTTCAGATTTTATGTGAAAAGAGCTACCCCGCAAGGGCGCTGCCCTTGACCTGCGAGGAGGTCCAGACCCCCTCGACTCCCACGCTCGCATTCGCTCGGCTAATTGGCGCTGCGCGCTTTCTTTTTTTCATTTTTGCTTTTATAATCGACTATCGAAACTATTCTTGTCCAAGAAAAATCTGTCCCTTTTCGCAATCAGCAGCACAGCGCTGAATATATACCCCATCAGCACCGCCAGCGCTATGGCGATGAAAATGCTGCCGAATTGCCTGAAAGCCGCCTCTGCAGCCGATTTGAGCGAGAGGAAATATCCCCTTGTGCGGCGGTCGCTGTAAGCGATCATTTCGGGCAGCATGAATCGGAAAAACACCGCCGTAAATACAGCCGTCGATATGACCGATACAAATGCCGCTATCGTAACAATCTCCAGCTGAATACGGCTCCTGCGCCGTTCCTTTTCCATTTCCAGCCGGAATGTGTTTACAACAGGCGGCTGAACCGCTGTATTTTCCTCTTCCCTGAGTGACAGCAGCATTTGCTCAAGCTGCTGATCTGAAATCAACAATTTTTTCCCGGAATATTCTGAAAAACTCATGGCGACAGCTCTCCTTTCAGCAGTTCTCTTGCCCTGTGCAGGCGGTATTTCACAGTACCCTCGGGTATTTTCAGTATAGAGGACAGCTCCTTCACATCGTACCCTTTGAAATAATGCAGAATGATGACCGTGCGGTATTTCTCGGGAAGCCTGCGCACTGCCTCCCACAGCTCGGCGTTCTCCGCGTTGTCCTGGGCGGGAACGGAACCCATTTCGCTGTCCTTTTCCTGATTGGTAGGAAAATCAACCATCAGCCGCTCCAACCTGCCGCGTCTCAGGCTGTCGCGGTAGCAATTGACGCATATCGCCGTGAGCCAGTGCTCAAAGGGCTGTGAATCGTCGTACTTTTCCAGCTTGCAGTGTACCTTGAGCCATGTTTCCTGATAGAGGTCGTCAGCGTTATATGGATTGCCGCACAGCTTGACGCACAGACCGTAAAGCCGTTTGCCGTACCGCGATATTTTTTCTTCCAGTCCGTCCGGCATGTCCATTCACTTCCTCCCGTCCTTTCCTACATTAATATATACGCGCGAAAAGTGCAATAGGTTGGGTTGATAAAAAAATATAAAAAATATCGGGTTGAATTGGACTGTATTGTGTGGTAAAATTGATTGGAAAAGGAATCGGGTGATGCATTTGGAAAAATTTGGAAAAACTGAGACACTGGAGCATTATTTCGGCTACAAGAGCTTCCGTGAGGGACAGGAGCCAATCATAGACAGGCTTCTTTCGGGCGGCGACGTGGTGGGAATCATGCCGACCGGCGCGGGCAAATCCATATGCTATCAGGTGCCGGCTCTCATGCAGGAGGGAATTACGCTGGTCATCTCTCCGCTGATCTCGCTGATGAAGGATCAGGTCAGCGCTCTGGTGCAGTCGGGCGTCAGCGCCGCCTTCATCAACAGCACGCTTACGCCGCGTCAGTCGGAGCTGGCGCTGTACCGCGCCGCCAACGGAATTTATAAAATCGTCTATGTCGCGCCCGAAAGACTCTCCACTCCCTCTTTTCTGCATTTTGCGCTGAACGCCGATATCGCAATGGTCATTGTGGACGAAGCGCACTGTGTCTCCCAGTGGGGGCAGAATTTCCGCCCGAGTTATCTGAAAATCGCGGAGTTTATCGCATCGCTCCCCAAACGCCCGATTGCGGCGGCATTCACCGCGACCGCCACCGACAAGGTGAAAGACGACATTGTGAACCATCTGGGACTGCAATCCCCGATGGTGACGGCGACAGGCTTCGACCGCCCGAATCTATATTTTGAGGTGGTCAAGCCTAAGGACAAATTTGCCGCGCTCACTTCCTTCCTGTCGCTCAACCGAAACAAGAGCGGCATTGTCTACTGCGCCACCCGCAAGTTGGTGGAGGAGGTATGCGACCGCCTGACAGAAGAAGGCTGGAACGCGGCGAGATACCACGCGGGACTGAGCGACGCGGAACGAAACGCGGCGCAGGAATTATTCATCAAAGACGAAAAGCCGATCATCGTAGCCACCAACGCGTTCGGCATGGGAATAGACAAATCCAACGTGTCGTTTGTGGTGCATTACAATATGCCCAAGAATATGGAGAGCTATTACCAGGAGGCAGGACGAGCCGGACGGGACGGACAGCCTGCGGAATGTATTCTGCTCTACAGCGGGCAGGACGTGAGAATCAACACATTCCTGATAGAAAAGACCTATGAAGACAACGCCGAGCTGGACGAGAAAACCGCCGAAAAGCTCAAAGCCAACGAATTGGAGCTTCTCAGGCAGATGACATTCTACTGCACGTCAAAATACTGCTACAGGAGGTTCATATTAAAATATTTCGGAGAGCGCCCTGATTTTGAAAACTGCGGCAACTGCTCCAACTGCACGCAGTCGCACACTGATTTTGAATCAAAAGACATCACCACCGAGGCGCAGAAAATTCTCTCCTGCATCAAGCGAATGAACGAAGCCCAGACCAAATGGGTGATCATCGACATACTCCGCGGCACGCTCAACAACCGTGTGGAGCTTTGCGGCGGCAACCGGCAGTCCACCTTCGGCATCATGAAGGACTCCGGCTCACGCGAAATAGACAAAATGATCGACTCCATGATCGCCGACAAATACATCGACGAAGCTCCCGACGGCATTCTGCGCTGGGGCAGAGGCGCAAGGGGCGTGATCTGCAGCGGCATGAGAGTCACGGTAAAGGAGCACACTTCACCCGACAGCGAAAGCCGGCGCAGGGAAGACCAGATCGGTCTCAATGCCGACCCCGAGCTTCTCGCGCGTCTGCGCAGGCTGCGCGGCAAGGTCGCAGAAATCAAGGGCGTTCCGGCGTATATCATCTTCAACGACGCCTCTCTGCGCGACATGGCGGAGAAAATGCCCACCAGCGAAGCGCAGTTCCGCAGACTGTACGGTGTGGGCAGCGTCAAGACCGAAAAATTCGGGCGCAAGTTCATGGACGAGATAGAGGCGTTTTTGTCGGAACGCGGCATGGCTCCCAAGCCGGAAAAAAAGAAAAACAGCCGGACACGCCGAAGCGCTGCTCCCAACAAACCCAACATACATCTAACCAAGGACGCAAACGGCAATTATGAATTGCCGCCCGAAGCCGACGGCAATTTGTTTGCGGCGCTGCGAACGCTGCGCGCCGACCTCTCCTCCGATTACTGCATACAGTCCAATGTCCTTGCAAGCACCGACGCGCTCGCACAGCTTTGCGTTGAGAAGCCCGTCACGCTCGACCGGCTGCGGCATATGGGAATACTGCCGCCCCACACGCTGGAATACTGCGGCAGCGAGATTATTTTTACCATACGAAAGCATATGGAAACCAAGGGAAAAAATATTGCCGAGCCATGCGACTGTGAAAGTAACCCCGATATGAAGCTGTTCGGCTTGCTTGTGAAGCTGAGTCATGAATTAAATCATCAGATTTACACGCCGCTCAACCGCATTATCAGTCAGCCAACGCTCAAAAAAATGAGCGAACTGAAACCTGTCACACGTTTTCAGCTGATGGAGAAAATACACATAGGCAATTCCAAATGTCTGGTCTACGGCAAATTATTCATTGATGTTATACGGCATTACACAGGCAATTTCTCCGAGCCGGACGGATTTGAGGGAGCGCCGGACATCGACAGGGAGCTGTTTGTCCGGCTGGCTCAGCTGCGGCACGGATTTGCCGTCCGTGAGGACAAAACCGACCTGAGCGTCATGAGCGATTACACATTGTTTGACATATGCGCAAAGCTCCCCCGAAGTGATGAGGATTTTCGCGGGATATACGGCATAGGCGAATTCAAATCGCAAAAATACGCGCCTGACGTTCTGGCATGTGTCAACGAATATGTAAAGCAATCCAAAAAATAAAAAGGGACGGTGAAGACACATGGAAACCATCTTGCCTCCGCTTGCTCAGCCGGACGAAAACATCATGCGTCTGGCGATGGAGCAGGCGCGGCTTTCGGCATTGGACGGCGAGGTCCCCGTTGGCGCGGTAGTGGTAAGGGACGGCGAGGTTATCTCCACCGGACGCAACCGCCGTGAGCTTGGAAAGAATGCCCTTGCGCACGCCGAACTGGAAGCGATAGACGGAGCCTGCAAGGCTTTGGGCGGCTGGCGGCTCTGGCAGTGCGAGCTGTATGTGACGCTGGAGCCATGCCCGATGTGCGCCGGAGCCATCATCAATGCCCGCATACGGCGCGTGGTCTACGGGGCGTCCGACCGCAAAGCGGGTTCCTGCGGTTCGGTGATCAATCTCTTCGACCTGCCCTACAATCACCGCCCGGAGGTAATCGCCGGATTTATGGGTGAGGAATGCGGACAATTGCTGACGGCATTCTTTCGCACACTGAGGGAAAAGAGAAAGGAAGGTAAACTATAGCAATCCAAATAATCAGCAAGACACAAAGCACGACTTAAACCAGCCCATGCAATCAGATGGATGAACAGCGGAGAAAGCGGTATCTATGGCATCA
>CACWOX010000076.1 GCA_902762615.1 uncultured Ruminococcus sp.
GGTTACGCCTTTCAGCGCGAGAATCTGGTCGATTGTCAGGCTGGAAATTGCCCGCTCATTGGTGTATTTCGCGTCAAAGAGCTTTTCCAGCACCTTGACCGCTTTCTGATTGACTTTCACAAGAATATCCTCCTCATATTTTCATATCGTTCGTCCCTTTCATCGTAAATTTATTGAATCATTTTCCTTCACCTGATATTCTTGAATTGGGTATAAAAATGGTTATCGTGCCTGCTGTTTTGTTTTCGGCGGAGTATCGGGCTTCGGCGCGTAGGTCGCACCGTTCCGCGCCATACGTTCGGCGAACTCGTCCACATGGAACACATTTGATCCGACTTCGCAGTGGGTGTCGTCGATATACCGGCAAGCCTGTTCGATTTTTTCGCCCCACGCCGTCGTGATGACGATACTACCACCGTCAGGGATTCTGAAAAGCTCCCTGTAATTGGCGTCTTTGAAGCGGATTCCCTGCGCCGCCTTTTCGATATTGCGGTCAAGCCACGGCTTTTCATAACAGTAGCAGTAAAAAAAGTAATCGCTGGGCGACGGATTGCAACGCAGGAGATAGACGTGCTTTTCGGTGTCCACGCGGAAACCGTAAGCCGGTCTGTGACTGTCACCGAACGCGCTGTCAGCGTGTTCCGCCACATATCTTTTCATGTCGTAACGGCTGGCAAACAGTCCGCATTCCTCGGAGCGCAGGGTATGAATCACTTCATCAAACTCCGTCGCAAACTCGTCGGTATTGCGCCTGCTGTCGGTATCGTGCCAACTGGTATGAAATTCCCTGCCGTTGATGCCGAAATCGCCCCGCAGATACCCCACCTGACAGGTCTGCGACTCAATCTGCATACTCTGCTTAAACGTGTACTTCTGCTCCGCCTGTGTCATCGGACGGATTTCCATAAATGCCGCACCTCCTGATTTCATGTGTCATATACATCGCCCACAAAGGCATACAGTCATGACGAAGGACACCGAGAATATCCGATCTGCGCCAGATACCGCGTTCGCGTGACGCAAGGCGAACTCCATAAAATGTCCAGCCGCGTTCGCCAGTCGCTCCTGAGCCGCCTTCCACCAAGACAAGCTGATATGCCGAATGGGTAAAATCGAATCGCGTCGGTTCAGACTGAATCGCCACAATTTTGCCGGTAATATCTTCGTGTGTGCCAATCGGACAGCAGTCCCTGTCGGTAAACGGCTTCAATTCCACCTTGATTTCATCGTCGCAAAGAAGCTCAAACGCCTTTTGCCTTTCCAGATGAAGATGTGCCTCGTTCACCGTCATCACAAAAAGCCGCATGGCTTCGGAGTAGCTTTTCACCACAACGGGATTGTCAACCGAAACAGATATGGGGATAGAATGATAGACCAACAGTGCCACCATATACCCATAAACACAGTCTTCGCGGGTTCCGAGAATGACCTCCATGAATCCCACCTTCTTACGCTTCCGGATAGTGTAATCTCCCACGGACACAATCATTCCGTTGCTGTCATATGACTCCGATCCGATTACTTTTTCTACCAATTTAACGCGCCTCCCCGTGTCTTTTTCTGACGGCTTTTTCCGCCGCCGACTGTTCCTGAATTTTCTTCAATGCGTCCTTTGCCCAGAACGGCATTTGTTCCCACCGCGCCTTTTCGCCGGTGGCAAGGCAGGTGCCGAAGATCGCGCTGCCTCGTCCGCCACTCGCACCGTTGCCGGCTTCCGCCAGTACCAACTGATACGCGCAATGGCGATACTCGCGGCGATTCTTCGATACGTCCATGACGACCACCTTGCCAATGATGCTTTCGTCCGACGGGCAGGGAATACAGTCCTGCGCTGTCAGCGTCGTGCCGTCAAAATTGAAACGGCTGTGTTCCTCCTGCATTGCCTGAACCTGCGCGGCACAGCGTTCACAGTAACCGCTCATCGCATCGAGATAGGTTTTGTAATACGTCAGCTTGCTCATCAGATGATAGCACGCTGGCGTAAAGAATTCGGCGTAGGCGACCACATACGGATCTTCCTTTGTTTCGTCCACGCCCATCACCACTTCGCGCTCGCCAACGTTAAAGCTGTGTTCGATCGTATAATTGTTGATTTTCCGTGCTTCGTCCATTGCCGGACGCCTCCTTTGCTCTTTCTTCCCGCTCCGCCTTTTCCTGCCGCCATTCGGCGAGGATTTTCTTCGTGCAGAATCCGCAGAAGTTTTTCTGACTGTCGGTGTAATGCGCGAAACGACAGCCTTTGCACTCCGAAATACTGCGCACGTCCTTCACGACAGGCGCGTCACTCGCGTCTTTTACATCTTTCACGCTGGGAATAACCCCGTGATTTTTCAGGCTCTGGATGTCGCCCATTCTCACGCGCTCCAGTAGGCTGGTCATCGCCTTTTCAAAGGAATCGGCGTATTTCCCCCAGAAGAATCCGCTCAGCGGGGTGTAATACCATACGACATAGGAAGCGGCTTTTTTCGGATTGTGACCGATGGCGTGCGTGGTTTCGCCTACCCTGTAACTGAAAATAATCTCATAGCCCTGACATTCGCTGGGCAGTGTGCTTGGATTGTTTGTTTTGATCATTTCGAAAATCCTCTCTTTTTCAGGCAGTCAAAAAGGGCGTTGGAAGTGTACCGGAGTACTGTCCAAACGCCCTTTTTATGAGATGCTGTTCTATTGTGAAGATAAGATAATCAGATGCAGTTAAAATTCAAATTCAAATTCAGCTGAAACCACGTTTTCATCAGAAATATCGCTTTTATAAACATATTGTCCCTTTATTTTTTCGCCTTTTTCGCCGATAATCTGACGAACGGAATCTTTTTGAAGTCTTGGCAAACTCATTGAAACTGAAACTGTATATGTTCCTTTTAAGGCTTTACCCTTGTTTGAAAACTCTGCTGTATAACCTGTTCCGCTAGATAAAATCGTTGCTTTATCTTGTCCGATAAAATTGTCATTTGACACTGTAACCATCAAGACGGTATCTTCCGGGAGATTTGTTGTAATTCCAAATAATACAGAACCATTTTCATCGTTCACTTTTGGAGTTACTGTGAGTGTTACATCGATAGCATCATCATTATTATCGGAATTAGAAACAACAATATCCGTTTGCGAGACTGTGACATTTGATTTTGACGTATCTGTCTTTGGCGAAAACAGCAGAACATACAGTAGTGATAGCAATGAGACCGATAGTATGATCGCGGTGTTTTTAGTTAATGTCTTATTGAGAAAATGATCTTTTACCTTTCTAAAATCAGCTTTTTGATTTGTTTTTAATCTGCCATAATTTCCTAAACTGATTCTAATAAAATCTACTATTAGCCAAGGAAGCAATAAGAACAAGGCAATATCACGTGAGAAGAAGGAAAAAAGCAGTAAAATCCAGCCTAAGATTGTGGATATTTTACGACCGGAATACACTCGATGAAATCCTAGAACATTTGAAATCAACGCTACGATTAACACTTTGTCTGTTGTAATTCTATAATCAGAATTAAATACAAAATTATCAATCCATGCAGCGAATTTATCAAAAATTGAATTTTGATTAACAGGCCATTGAGGAAAAGTTTTGTTATCACGAAAATAATCTGTAATCGAATTCAGATTAAAACTAGTGATTGGCTTAGTTATTTCTGAAAAATACGATTCATTTTGAAGTGTTTCTTTTTCTGGTAAACTATTTGTCTGTGACGTTTTTTCAGCAGAATACAAAGCGTTTTCATTGTTATCTACTGGATCAATCGAATCTTCTACAGTAATCTGCGCCATACTATTTCGATTTCCGATTTCTCGTTTCATATCAGAATTTGTAAAAGACCACATATTTCCACATGTCTGACATACTGCTTTACGAACCGTCTTATTAACCGCTTTTTGGCGATTTGGAATAAATATTTTAGCTAACAATGCAGGAAAAGTCAAAAAGATCCACTTTATCGGGATCCACCACCATCCGATTATTAACCACCAAAGACATCCATGATGGGCGTTTTTTAATTTCACTTCATTTACAACCTGAATTGCCACATTTTGGCTTCCACATTTTGGACAAATCATTTTTCATACCTCCTGAATAATCAACCGAAAACAACTTTTCTAAATGAAAATTCCACGAATAATCTTGTAGTATTTGTTTTCACGTTTTTATCATAGTATCACGATAAATAGTTTTTGTCAAGTATTTTTTGTTCAATAAGATACTAAATTATTAATTATTCATCCATATTGCTATATCATTTAGTGTACTGGTCGCCCGCGCCCACTTCCTCCAGCGTGTAGGGCGTGTCTCCGCTGATGGGGATATTGGTGAACTTTGCCAGCCCATTCTTGTCGGTGATGGCGTACTCATCAACGGTGGTTCCGGCATACGACTTGCCGAAAAGGTGGAATTTCACGCCCTCGATAAATTTATCCTCGGCGGTTTTAACCACTTCCAGACTGCCGCGCTTGAGCTTGTTGGAGAAAGTGACAGTCGCTGTCTTGCCGCCTTCCACGGTGACGGTCTGCGGCTCCTGCGGTTCATACCTGTCAATGGTCTGTTCGGTGATGGTGTAGGTTCCGGGGAACAGTCCTGTCACGTTCACAAAACCGTCCTTGCCGGTGGTGACGGTCTTTTCCACGCCGTTGCCCTTGATGGTGAAGATCACGCCTTCCACCACGCCGTCGTCGGACACCTTTTTCAGCGCAAGACCGCCGGACGGGGCTTCCACGCTCATATACGCCACCACGGTATCCATATCGTCCGCGCCCACAATGACGTCCTGCAAGGTGGTATCGCCATACGCCATCAGGCGGCAGGTGTTGTCGCCGGTAGGGAGATTGTTGCGGGAGGCGGTAATCAGCACCGTGCCGTCAAAATCCTTCGCGGCTGTGATGGTGAGCGTATTGCCGTTTTTGGAAACCGTGACATTCTTGTCCGAAGTGGAAAAATCATACTCGGCAAGCATCTTGTTGTCGTCGGTCAGGGTGATGCTGCGCTTGCCGTCGGTGAGCGTCAGCTCCTTGACCACCTTGTTTTTCTCCTTCGACATGAAGGACGGAATGGTATTGTGACGCGCAAGGAGATTGGCAACGTAGTTATATGCCTTTTCCACGCCTTTGTTGGGGTAATTTTCCCCGAAAAATATGTCGCAGGCGGTGGTGTTCAGGCGTTTGAAGCTGCCGGACGTTTCGCGGCAGCCCATGATATACTCCCAGATGATGATCTGGGTGCCGAGCCAGCCTTCGTCCTTACTGCCCGGAAGAATGTCCCTGTTGCCCTGCGAACCGTAGAGCAGCGTCAGACCGATTGCCTTCTTCTTGTCCGCGGAAAGCGCATCCCACACGTCGGACGAGGTCTGTTTCAGCTCGCTTCCGTTGTGGAGCGACGCCCCGGGTTCGATACAGAACGTGCTGTAACCGTCCACGAACAGACGGTATTTTTCCTTGCCCTTGCCGCCGACATGACGACCTTCAAACGTCGTTTCGCCGTTGTAATGAATCTCGTTGCCGTCGCTGTCGAGTGCCACTCTCGCGGTGACGGAGCCGATCTTCTCCGGTTCGGCGGCATACACGGCTCCCGACGGAATCAACGTCAAAGCCGAAACCGCCGCCAGCACAAGCGCGGCTGTTCTCTTGAAAAAATTAGGAATTTTCATCTGCTTCCTCCTGTTCTGTTGAAAAATCTAAGGCGGTACTGTAATTTCAGTTATCCACCTTTCAAGTTTAAAAACGCTGCTGCATTTGGTTAAAAAATCAATTTCAATCACCTTCTGTTTGTTGAAAACAACATAGCACTTAAAGCAAGAAGAAAATATACTTCCTTTTCGGATAGTAAACAGGCAGTAATTAAGGGGGTGAGGTGTGGAGAGGGGGAAAGGTCTTTTTCAGCGGAGCAGCCTGTTTTTGGGTATAACTATCCCTTTGTGTGGCTGTTATCGCGCCTCGTTGCTGCGTTTTTTCTGCAAATGGCGGTTGTAAAATTCCAGTGCCTTGACCACATAATCGTTCTCGCCTCCTTTGGGAACGGTGGACGGAATGAGTTTGTTGATACGCTCATCGGAAAACGCGGGTTTCTGCCGCTGGTTGGGCTTTTCCTCCTGCATGATGGAAGAAATGACGTCCTCCG
>CACWOX010000077.1:0-1213 GCA_902762615.1 uncultured Ruminococcus sp.
ACCACTCGTTGAAGAGATTTTTGAAGGGCGCAAGCTCATTTCCGTCCAGATCATCCGAGTCAAATCCATCGTTGACGGCGATGTATCTGATGCCAAGACTGGGGAACAACACCTCAGAATACTTGCCGACCTCGATGTAATTTCTTCCAAGACGGGACAGATCCTTCGTGATGATGACGCCAACCTTGCCCGCGTTAGCCAGACTGAGAAGCTCCTGAAAGCCGGGGCGGTCGAAGCTGACGCCTGAATAACCGTCGTCAGAAATGATTTTGATGTTGGTAAATCCATGTTCCTGCGCGTACCGGAGGAGCAATTCCTTCTGATTGACGATGCTGTTGCTGTCACCTTCGTTTTCGTCCTCGCGCGAAAGTCTGAGATAGAGAACGGTTAATAGGTTATCGGTTTGATGTAACATAGTGAACTCCTTTCAAAAATCAAACCGATTGAGAGATCGCAGTTGCTTCTGCAAGCATAGGATACTCCCAATCGGTTCATAAATCCAGTTGAATATTTTTAAATATTTTAGTTTTGCTGCTGAAAATCCCTGTCGATCAGGTGCCTGATACCGTTCACAGCACTCTGATTCTCCAGCATATTGAAGACAGAATTGACCGTGATCCTCTTCCCTTCAACGAAATATTTTCTCTGCGTGACCATATTGTGATCGTCGGTTCTGTGAACCGTTCTGCGCCTAATCGCAAGATCGGCGTCGATAGAGTACTCACCGTCAGAGAGAAGAAAGCTCTCCTCCTGATCAAATTTCAATTTTTCCATAATAATTTTGCTCCTTTCAAATTTTATCAAAGTTTCGTTTTTGTTGGTCATAACCGACAAGTAACACCTTTTTGAATACGATAGTAACACTCCATAAATGGCTGAAACAACGCTATACAGGCGTTCGTCAACACCAACAGGTAACACGAATAGTATTCAAGTAACACCTTTTCAAACTCCCGAACGGCGTTGCCGGTCGGCGTACAGGGGAATTGACTACCCCTCAAGTAACACACCCTTTTTCCTGCTTGATATTAAGACGATATAGCTTTGAAAAAAGACTGAAACAATACTTTCTGATACGCTGTCAACTAATTCGGCACAAAAATAAAACGCTGATTTTTTTCGTGCTTCAAATCGGGCGTTACAGCCCTGATTTCAGTCAGACGGGTACTTGTCTGCCATTCGGCAAAAGAATGCGACACAGGGCATTTACGGG
>CACWOX010000077.1:1218-5240 GCA_902762615.1 uncultured Ruminococcus sp.
CTGTCGGGGAAGAAATGGAAGAAGGCAACAATGCAGGTTGTAATCTTCATTTCACATGGTTAATCTTTGCGGGGCTGGTTTTTCTTTTTCTGCCGGTTTTGCATGACTCACTCGGTTAAAGAACGAGCCGCAGGGCGTAGCGTTGGGCAGAAAAAGAAGAATGCAACAATGCAAACACACCCAAAAGAAGAATGCAAACCCTGCATCCTTCCTCAAAGACAACCTGCAATGTTGCACTCTTCATCTGAATAACTTCCGCCACATGGCAACTGATTTTGTAATTTAGAAAGACAAAAGAAGAATGCAACAATGCAAAGGCACTCAAAGAAGAATGCAAACCCTGCATCCTTCCTCAGAGACAACCTGCAATGTTGCACTCTTCATCTGAAATACTTTCGCTACACAGCAAATGATTTTGTAATTTAGCAAGACAAAAGAAGAATGCAACAATGCAAACACACTCAAAGGAAGAATGCAAACCCTGCATCCTTCCCTAAGAACAACCTGCAATGTTGCATTCTTCACGTGGGTATAGCCCAGAACCAAATCTTATTGACCTTCTTTGTGACGAGTTCCGGAATGTTTTTCTTCGCCTCATTCACGGTGCGTCGGGAGATGTGCTGGCTCTCAGCCATGCGGAAAATGTCTTCCGCCGGCACCGGATTGCCGTCGGACAGCATGCGTCGAATGAGATTTTCGGCTGCCGCGGTCTTGGTTTCGGGACTGACGCCGCAGAGCAATTCCTCTGAAGTCACCTCATCATACCCTTCCAGCCAGTGGAATCCATCGCTGTCACCCAGAGAGAACGCCAGCGATTTACCTTCCGGCGCGAGAGAAGACTTGTCGTGAACGATAACGCGGACGTTGGGTTCACGCTTGAGTCTGCCCACCAGAAGGACGCTCCGGGCGGCGGCGCGGAAGTCGATAGAGCCGAGTCCTCGGTAGGAACTGTTGGCTCCGCCGTTCTTGTTCAGATGCCCGACCAGCACCACCGCACAGCCTGTCCGCTCCGCCACAGCCGCCAGCTTTTTCATCACGGTTCGTATCTCATTGGCGCGGTTCATGTCGATACGCTCTCCCACATAGCCCTGCACGGGATCGAGAATGATCAGCCGTGCGCCCGTTTGGTCGATAGCTTTTTCGATTCTCTCGTCGAGTAAGGTCAGTGACTTCTCGCTCTCGTCGATGCAAAAGATTCTGTTCTCGTCGGCATGAGCGTCTATCAGGCGAGGCTTAATGGTGTCGCCCAAGCCGTCCTCCGCCGTCTGGTAGATAACATTGATGGGCACACGCTCCTGTGTAAGCGTGTTCGGAAGGGAGTTCCCCTGCGAACAAGCCGCCGCCAGACGCAGGGCAAGTGTCGTTTTACCCTCGCCCGGATCGCCCTGAATCATGCTGATTTTTCCGAAAGGAATGAACGGAAACCACAGCCACTCCACCTTCTGCAGCTCTACATCAGCCATTCTGATGAGCTGCAATTCGTTTTCATTCATGTAGAAAACCTCCTTAAAATATAAAATTGAACACCAAAAAAGCTCCCGACAAAAATATTTGTGGGAGCAGTATTCATAATTGCATTTTCAAAATATCTGTGATAGAATATACTTGATTGACAAACCACAGGGGCAGGTGAGCGTATGCAGATCCGATATCGTATCTATTCTCTGTCGGCAAGAGCGATTCTGAGTTATGCACAGGCGGAGAATGACCAATATATTTTTCGACTCAGCCGCAAAGCAACGGAGAAATGCAAGGTTTACGGAGCCGCGCATGAGCAGGATGACAACGCATTATTCTATCAGATCATGTGCGTCCTACGCGGCGATGGCTTCATCACACCGAGGAAACAACAGGTCATTCCTGACCTTGCGGACGTGATATTCTATGTGGACTTCGGAGGAATCTTTGACAGAAGCGGTTCAAACAAGTATCTGGAACGCCAGAAAAAAGCGGAAGCTATGTTCCGTCCGGAGGGAATCACGCTTGACTTCGGCAGCGGAGAACATCACTACCGCGCCTTTGAACGCTCCGGAAGCATGAGCCGACAGGCGAAGCTCTCCTTCATCAGAGCGGATTTTTATGACCAAGTCCGGCGCAGAATCATGATGGATATGACGGTCACTCAATGCAAACTCTCCCAGCTTTATGCCTACAACGGGCTGATGCTGTCTGGCGGAATCCGCATTGACGGCATTGAAATCACCAGACCGCACCGCGTGATTGTGATTGATAATTTTAGCATTAAAAGACTTGCCCGTGTCATTACTCTGGAAGACGACGGAAACAAGCAGGGGTTTAAACGCTACCGCCGAGTGGAAACACACAAACAAATAGAAATAATCCGTTTCGATGGGGAGGGCTTGATTTCCAAAGAATATGCCAAGCTGATTGATCAAAAGCTCTGCGGAAAGCACATCCATTCTTCGTTTCAGATTCGAATGCCCTTCATCAAGGGAATGCTGCACAAGGTAGATTTCAAGGATTTCGTGCGAAGCGCGGGCTGTACCTATGTCACGGACATTTTCGGAATCCGTCACCCGATAGAGGAGATCGACATTGTTCTGACCAGAACCATGTTCAAGGGATGTGGTTGGCTTCGGGAGAACAATATGACGTGGGAGGATTATTGGTCGGCCTTTGAAAAATACCATCATGCGCTCTACATCACCAACACCGACAAACCGGAAGCACAGCCATACACGGAACTGAATTATCAGTTTCTGAACACCCTTTCCATCACCGCCGGGGAATTTCGCCCCGCCGATCTGCCGGACGGCTGGGAACACAGCCCTTCCGACGAGGAACGTCATTGGCTGACCAAAGCCACGGAACAGCGATACTACGATCTTTGCGCCAATGAACAATACCGCAGGGAGTATTTTGTCAAAAAGAACAGTGCCATCGGACGATGTGTCAAGAGGAATCCGCTTTTTCTCAATGAGCCGATATGCGTGAAGGAACTGGATGACGCGGCGGCTCATGTTCTGAAACAATATGCGCTGGGACGGTTGATCGTATCGGGCGACAATCGATTCCTGTCGGGCGATTTGCTGGAATTGATGGTACTATTGATTGAGCCAGAATCAATTAAATCCCGCAATCGACGGACTAATACCTTTTTCAGGGTGGCAATGACAAGTGAGTTTGTTCGAAATTCGTTTTATGCGCCGGGAGCGGCTTACGAACGCAGCGAAAAATGTACGCTGCTCCGCAATCCTCACATCGCACGCAATGAGGAAATACAGCTTGCTCCGTATCAGAAGGTCGAGCAGATGCGCAAGCACTATCTCGGACATCTGCACGACGTGGTCATGGTGGACGCGGAAATGATGACAGCGGAACGGCTGGGCGGCGCGGATTATGACGGGGATATGATTAAGACCATTGCGGACCCGATCGTCAACGATTGTGTCAAACGCAATTACTTATTCGGAGATTTTAATAATTCGAGCAATTTTCCGCTGCTATATATTCCCACAGAAGAACCGGTCATCAGGAATGCGGCGGATTGGCACGATTGCTTTCTCACCATACGGGATACGTTTTCCTCCCGCATCGGACAGATCTGCAACGCCGCCTTTGACCGCAGCATTATCGCTTACGACGAGAATTCCACCGCGGAGGAGCGTGAACGCTGCCGCGAGGAAACAGAGGTGCTGGCTATCCTGATCGGTCTGGAGATAGACTCGGCAAAAAGCGGAGTCAAGCCTTATCTGGACGATTATCTCAGGAGAAGAACCACAGCGCGGAACAAATTTTTGCAGTACAAGGTACTTCTGGATGACGACGGAGACACCGCGTGGTATGAACCGAAATCGGCGGAAAAGAAGAAGGCGTTTTTCGCAAACACCGACTGGTCTTCCGTCACGTCCAATGTGGAGCGATTGCCCTACCTTGCGGAAATGCTCAGACAGCACACGCCCAAATCATAACCACCACTGAAGTGGTGGTTTGCACAGCCCCTAGAAGGGGCAAATACAGGCTCAACCCCTAAAGGGGCATTGAAGGTTTGACACCGCATT
>CACWOX010000078.1 GCA_902762615.1 uncultured Ruminococcus sp.
GAGCCATATAACCACCACCTTTTTGTGATGATTATATCTTACTACATCTTTTACAAAATATCAATATTTTAATAAATTTCAATATGTCAATACACTAGACTATTGGAAAAAAAAACAGAAGGAAAAATAAAGGCTACATTTTCAAAAATTGAATACAAAACAACTACTCCTGAACTCTTCGGAAAGACATTATTGTCTATTGCAAGCCGAAAAGAAGAAGTAGTTGACAAAGAACTTGAAGGAAAAAAAGATTTTAACAGTATATATAACTATACAAAGTATAAATTTGAAATATTCAACGACACATATAGGTTTAGAGTGTTTATATTAAATTTTCGCCCAGTATTTCCTATAGAAATAGAAGTGGATGAAGGGATAAAAGATGAGCTGAAAATAAGTTCTATCGAAAAAATAAATAGTGATGATGACCTTCGAGAAATAGTATCTTTAATATTTGCAAGCAAAAAACTTAAATTAATTATTGGAAGAATGTATTCCTCCAAACAGTGATTGGATTCACATTCGGTCTACAAGCTGACAGCAGAATAATTACTTCAATGGATTTCTTCATGATTCCACAAGTGTAGAAATCCATTGAAAACTTCGGCATAAATTCACCGAACATTTCAACAAAAAAACGCGCCGCAGTGTAAAGCCACAGCGCGTCAGCGATGTGCATATTCGATAATGTCTGCCGGTGTGCAGTCCAGCACAAAACAGATTCGGGCGAGGATGTCCAAGCCCATTTTCTCAACCTGATTCTGATACCACTTGTTGATAACTTCAAATCGGGTGTTGGACGCTTTGGCGAGGTAGTTCCTTGTGATGTGTCGGCTGTCCATGAGTTCCCTGAGTCTGATGTTAATCCTGCCTTATTCGTTGATGGTAAACACAGATTTTGATTCCATAGCATTTCATCCCTTTCATGTATAATTCTACTTCCGTCGTTACTCCTTGACTATTCGCTTTTTTAGATGTTACTATGTATATAGTAATTACTATGTAGATAGTAATATTCAGAGGTGAGCCTGATGAGTAACAGGAAGGTCTGTTTCTTCGGACACAGCGATGCGCCGTGGCGTATTCAACCGAAACTGCGGGAGGTCATTCTCGACCTGATTGACAACGAAGGCGCGGATGAATTCTACGTCGGCAATCACGGCAATTTTGACCGCATGGCAATTGCTGTTCTCTCGGAACTGTCGGAAACACGGGCTTTTCGCTTCTACATCGTGCTTAAGTATCTACCGGCAGAAAAAGAAAATCCCCGCGCCGATCACGCAATCCTTCCTGACGTAATTGAAAATATCCCTCCGAGATTTGCCATCAATTACCGAAACAAATCCATGATTGAAGCGGCTGACATCGTGGTAACATACGTCAAACATTCGTGGGGAGGAGCAGCCAAGTTCAAGCTACTGGCAGAAAAGAAGAACAGGAGAGTCTTCGAAATCAGTGCCTAAAACACAACTCACACGCCGATTTTTCAACTGTTTCAACTTCATTATCCACTTTTCAACGTGCATAACTTCTTGATTTTTTAAAGTTCCCGCGCATATCTCTATATTTTCAACTGCTACGTTAACCCAAATATTTTTTCTCTCTGACAGTAATAATTACTTCCGTTGAATAAGTTCTTCACCTGTCACCATGACAGGTACCACCTGTCACTTGCAAGAGGGTATAGTACTCCCTTGTTTGTGACGGTGGTACTTTTTCGCGTCACTGCGAGTCCAGCTTGTAGAGCAGACTGCTCTTGCCGCCGTTGTCACGGTACCGCTGTTCGGATTCGATCACGCCAGCCTTGCGCAGATCCCTCAAAGCTCGCCGGACGGTAGACGGAGACAGCTTCAGATCACGGGCAATGGTGCTGATGGCCGGCCAGCACTCGCCCTGCCTGTTGCTTCTGTCCGCAAGATAGACATAGACTGTCACCGCACGATGCGGCAGTTCTTTCTGATAGATATTATGCTTCTCCATTTGGTTCACCGTCCTTTTCGTCAGCCGATACCGTCGGTTCCAGCTTGAGATTCTTTTCGCCTGACGCTTTGGCTTTTTTGGCCTTATCAGCCTTCTCAGAGGTAATGTCACCTGCGGTTTCGGCTGCTGTCTGTTCCGCTGTCTGTTCTGCCGGCTGAACGTCCGCCGGCATTGCGACGGGTGGGATTTCCTCGGTCTGGTAATCATCGGCATGGTACTTCGCCATAATGCCGTCGATGATTTCTTCTTTGTCGGCGTAATGAACCTTGCGGTTGCCCTTTTCTTCAACCGTGTAGGGTTCTTCAAAGGTAATGCCCCATTCAAAGAACAACCGGAGCTTGACCTGCATGGGGTGGAAACCCGTTTTCATCACAATAAATGTGCCTTTCGGAAGGGCTTTCAGTTCGTCAGGAGTCATCAGCGGACGCTCTGTCATCTGCAATGACTGCGACGGATCATTCCTTCCGCGGCTGACGGAGCCAGTCAGGACAGTGCGGTTTCCGAGTGATTTTGATAGAATTTCGGCTGATGAAGAATTGGGAGCGAAGCCGCCGAACAGCGTTAATTGCACATTATCTATGATAATGTCCGCGCTCTCTTTTCCGTAATTTCGTTCCAACTGCGCAAAGGACTGTATGACAGGGACGATCTGCAAACGCCTTGAACGCGCCGCAGAGAACATCATTTCGGCGGACTCAATCTTTGGCAAGGTTCCAAATTCGTCGCATAAGAAGACACATCTATTCTTTAATTTACCACCTGTTTCGTCCGCAACCGACAGGATTTCACGATACAACTGCTGAATAATCAGGGATACCATGAAGAAAGTGTGCGGCGATTGTGGCGGTGAGAAGACCTTCAGCGGAGTCATAAAAGTAGGCGTTCGCACCGAAGCTCGATGCGTCCGAACCCGAAAGAATAATGGTTTTGGCAATAATCTTGGCGTACTTTTCGCTTTTTGCCTTGTACACCAGTTGGTCAGGATTTGCCTTGTATAAATCCATGTAGCGGTTGACCAAATACAAAAGGTTATTTCCGTTGGAACGGGTGGGATTTCTCAGATCAATGACGGAGACATTGTAGCCGTAATAGTTTTTTGCAATTGTCCCGTAATTACGCATTACGTCTCCTTTTGTGTCAGTTGACATGAATGACATACCGCTTGCACAGGCGTATTCGATGCACGGATAGAGCCAGAAGGCGGTCTTGCCGACGCCTGCCGCGCCGATCATCAACACATGAACGTCGCCCGTATCCACAATCGCCGTGACGGATTTCTTGCCGGTGCAGCCCACCACAATACCCTGCGGCACAGGCTTATCGCCGACGGTCGGGGCATTGCCTTCCTTCGCCTGACTCCGCCACTTCTGCGGCGTGAAGGGGACGTGCTGATAGATACGCATGATTTCCTTGCTCGTAGCCCATCGAGCCGTGCCGTGCTGGCCGTCACCGACGGTCTTGCTCTTGATATTGTTGAGCGTCATGTTGTTGGAAAAATAGGAAACCGCGCCGAGAATGCCTATCATCAACATTCCCGCGATGATCAGAGTGACAGAGCCATCCATACTTCTTCCTCGCTTTCTTCAGGTTCCGGTTGAAGCTGAACTACCCCACAGCCGGACATTAAATCTTCATTCCAGTCTTTCATTGTCGGAACAAGTATTTCATATTCCACGCCTTGTTCCTCCAGCTTGGTGGCAATACGGCGGTTGGCGGTCTGTCCCGCATCGTCATTGTCAAGGCACAGGTACACCTTGTCGATATTGCTGTCCTTCATGCACTGAAAAAGCACAAGGTCAGAGACGGAACAGGCTGCCGCGTAGCTGTGCTGCTGCCAGTTATTTTTGTGCATGGAAATAAAAGACAGCATATCTATCGGCGCTGAAAGCGGGATCGCTGCTGTCCACATTGCCTTTGAAGCTGCTTTGGCTGCATGAACCGCGCTTGTGAGCGTGTCGGGCAATGTTGTCCTTATCGTACCCAACGAACACCGCGTTGTGGTAATCGGCGGATTCATAGACCATGTTCCTGCGGACAAACGTGTGCAGCACATCACGGTCAATCCCTCTGCCGCCGCAGAGATAACCGAACACCCGCCGCATATTGTCATTCTTGGGAGGCAGTGCAAATGGCTTTTTCTCCTTCTCTGCCGGTAAAGAACGGAGAAGCTGTGCGCTGCTGCCGCCGTTGAGAAAGACAACCGCTTCTGGAAAGGTCTTTCCGAAGAACCGCTGTGCGAAGTCAATCGCGTCGCCGCCGGTCATTTCGTACTGATGAAACCATACGCACCCGCGGAGCGTAACCTTTCTGCCTCCGTCCAGCCACTCATACTCCGAGCCGGAGCGCTTGACACTTTCGCCCATGCTCGTGAGCAGTGAAGCGAGGTCGGTGCGCTTGGCGCGGTCGATTTCTTCCTTTGACAGACTGACATAATTTGTTGTTGACATTGAATTCACCCTCTTACGATTTCAATCCCTGTGCGCGTTTTTTCTCGTTGATCTCCGCCATGAGCTTGCTGTCCACCATATCATTCAGCTCGTTCTGATCTTCACAATACCTGTCGCGCATGATCTGGGATAAATATTGCAGCAGACGGAGCGCGGAGACGGCGGCGTAACCGCTTCTGGTTTTGGAGCGAAGCCTTGCGTTGCACATGGCAAACAGGCTGTCCGCTTCTTTTATCACCGCGTTTTTGATGGGACGGAAGTCCTCGTTCTCCGACAGCGGCACTCTTTCGGGCGGCTCGTCGGTATAGATGGCGGCGATTTTTTCTTTCTGCTCGTACCATAAATCATAGAGCATGGCGATCCGTTCGTCCTTCGCCAGCTCATCGACGATTTCATCCACCAGATTTTTGAGTTCCGGAGGCAGAAACGCATAGACTTTTTTGCCTTCCGTGTGCGATAATTCTTCCGCCAGCCTGAGAAGCAATTCGTTCAGCTTGGGGTTATCACACCCGCCCGACTGAATCTGACGCACAAGATTTTCAATCAATTCCCGCGCACTGCTTCGAAGCTCGTCACGGTAATCGGTCTGCTCACGGTAAATCGAGAGCATATCCTCTCGGAAAATCTCCCGCGCCAGCGACGATTTGATCTGCTCGATGCCTTTTTCGGTCAGGAAACCCTCTCTCGGATTGACCGAATAGGCGACCATGTGGACGTGCGGATGCCCCTTCTCCTTGTGGAATGCCGCGTACCACCGGAAATTTTCCGGTGCTATTTTCATGCTTCGGGCGATGGAATTGCGCTGAGACCGGAGCAGATTCATCCACGACTCCGCACTGTTGAAGCCCAGCCGTTCCGCGTCCTCACGCTGAAGCGAGATGATGTGCGTCCAGATATTCCCGCTGTGATTGGCGACTTCCTGCATCACATGGCTCATGACAATGGGAACGCCGTTGTCCGTAAACAGACCGTGCGAATGATTTTCATCGACGAATTCCACGTTGGGACGTTGCGCAATGTAGCCGATGCTGTTTCCCGCCAGCTTGTAGAGTTTTGCGTCGCTCAGATGAAGCTCGTTCCGGAGCTTGAAGAATTGGGAGTCCTCAAAGCCCATCAGCCGGAAGCATTCTTGGGGGACAAGCCGCCTGACCCGTCCGTGATGAATTACGCCGTGGCGGTCTACCACTGTCAGACAGAATGCCGGCGCACCGTTGGGGCGGATGCGCGGGCCGTTCTGACGAACCGTTTCACGGTCAGGGTTGATGACAGGGTACACGCCGTCGTATTCCACGAACACGCCGGATTTTTCGCCCTTGTGCTTGCCGATGCCCGAATCCTGACGGGTGGTGATGCACCGTGCCACATCGGTCATTTTCGCGTCCGCGTTCATGTCGATGAAG
>CACWOX010000079.1:0-1175 GCA_902762615.1 uncultured Ruminococcus sp.
AGTTTAATGATAATGCAAAGCTGTTTTTAGCAAGCTATTTCCACCGTTTTGATGCAGACAAAATATCCGAAGAAGATGTTATTGAAATTGCAAATTGCCTGTTAAGGCTCTTTACTGTACTGGAACTTGTGGATATAGGCTATTCCAGCAGTACATTCAAGACATTCCTTTTCGGTGAGATAGTTAAAATGGCTGACAGCTCTGTATCTGTGCAGGATATTAAGGCTGATTTCGATAAGCATATATCTGAGAAATGGCAAGCTGATGAAATCAAGAAATATGTGTCTGAATATGAAAGGAATATGCTTGTATACCTGAACGAGTATCTTTTTGCTCAGGAAAATGGACTGTCGTTTGTTCTTGGCAGCAAGTATGACATAGAACATATTATGCCTCAGAGTGGTGCAAACCTTGATGCTATCAGAAAAGATGCCCAGATTGACAGCAAGGAAGAGTTTGATGATACGGTAAATAAGCTCGGCAACAAGATTCTTCTTGAAGAAAAGATCAACAGGTCTATCGGTAACAAGTGGTTCAGGACAAAGGTATCTACTAAGCTCTCCGATAAGACAGGCTATATTGATAGCGAATATCCTGTTGCTACTGCCTTAGTCAAGAAATACGAGAACGATACTAAGCCTTATTGGTGCAAGCAGGATATTGAAAAAGCTACTGATGTAGCAAGTGATAGAATTGTAAAATTCATTTTTAATACATAAATCATTGTGTTGAATGGGGCTACTGCCTATCTGCGAAAAATATACACTGATATGACTTTTCTTTTCAGTGGCAGATTCATGAACTATCGACATTATCAGCATCATCGAAACCCGATCGTGCTGAAAATGCTGATAGTTCATATTTTTCGGAGTATGGCTTTTGCACCTTTTTGGCTTTTTGTGAGACAAAAGGTGCAAAAAGCCCAAAAGACAGATTTCTGCAATCCTTGGAGCGTGAACTTTCAACATTTTCCGCATTTTCCAAATCCTATTGTGCTGAAAATGCGGAAAGTTCAGATGATTCATATCGCTATGGTTTTTGTGGATTTTGTGGCAGTTGACCAAATTTCCCCATAGTGCGTTTGTCAATAAAAAACTGAGCCAGAGCGCTAATAAAAAAATGAGCCAGTTTTGATAAAAAAATATTGAGCCACTAGCTGCTGACGGTCGCATCAA
>CACWOX010000079.1:1238-3809 GCA_902762615.1 uncultured Ruminococcus sp.
TGCGTTTGTCAATAAAAAACTGAGCCAGAGCGCTAATAAAAAAATGAGCCAGTTTTGATAAAAAAATATTGAGCCACTAGCTGCTGACGGTCGCATCAAAGCGATAAGAGGATGAGCAGTTCATGTTGAGAACAAAAGACCTGAATGTCACCCTGTCTATGAGCGCAGCCAGCATCATTTCGTTGTCAAAAAGCTGTGTCCATTCTGAGAACTCCAGGTTGGTCGTAATGATCACGCTGGAACGTTCAGAGCGCTCGGAGATCACCTGAAACAGCATCTCGGACTGGTATCTGTTGAAAGTCAGATAACTTAGTTCGTCAATGATCAGCAGCTCATTTTTGTTCAGCGCCTTTTCAAATCTGGACAGCCGGTTCATCTGTACTGCCTCTGCAAGCTCTGCTGCAAGATTGACAGCGGTATAGAACTTCACACGGTATCCTGCTTCACAGGCGTTCATTCCAAGCGCTATCGACAGATGCGTCTTGCCGCTTCCGGGATTTCCGATCATGACGATGTTTTGCCGCTGTTTGATGAAATCGCAGGAAGCCAGCTGGCGAACTGTGCTTTCGCTCACGTTCTCCAGTCGTGTCAGATCAAATTCGTCAAGTGTTTTCGGAGAAGGAAACCTTGCCGCTTTGATTCGTCGCTTTTGTCCGGTGACGGAACGTTCAGCAAGCTCCTGCTTCATCAGCTGGATCAGGAACTGTTCATAGCCGTCTTCTGCGGAAAGCTGCCGGATGATCTTCTCGTAACTGTTGAAAGTCGGAAGCCGCAGCTGTTTGGCATAGAGCCGGATCGTTTCCTTTTGTACGCTGTTCATACGGATTCACCCCCTTTCAGAAGTGAATCGTATCGCTGCAGATTCGGCATCAGAATATGAATCTCCGGCGCTGTGGTAATGGCGGATGTTTCTGCTTTGCAGGTACAGGCATACAGCGTTTCATAAGAATCCGCATAAGGCAGATATTGCAGCAGCGTATCTCCCTCCTCCAGATAGAGCCGCAGTGCCTTGACAATTTCTTTCGGGCTCTGCAGTTTCATCAAGAAACTATAGAATGCTTTGGGTACTGTCTCTTTGACAGGCGCGGCGTGGTATACGCTTCGCGGGCGCTTTTCGATCAGTCCGATGTAGTGTTCCAAACGATAATGCGTCTGGTTATGACGATAATCCCGTTCGTATTCCGCAATCATTTCGCCGCGGTACAGCATCTTCACTTTGTTGCCGCTGCCTTTCACGGTAACGGTCTTTCCGCTGAACCGGTACGGCACAGAATATCTGTTATGATCGAATCTGACCAGTGAGAAATCATCTGCCTGAACCTGCACTGTATTAGAAGTGTCAAAGCGGTATGGCGGCAGCGGGATCCATTTATCTTCACAGATTTCCGTCATTTCTCCGACAGTAATGCTTTTGCCGGGAATCCTGTGATTACGGTAGTTCCGGCAATATGCAAGCAGACCTGTATTCAGTTCTTCAAGGGAGTCAATGTGCTGCATAGGCACAAAGTAGTTTCTGCGCACCAGTCCGACCAGACCTTCTACAAGTCCTTTTTCATGCCCCTGTGCCGGATTGCAGAAAACAGGGCGGAACGCATAATGCGCAGAGAGTGCAAGGTATTTGTCTGTCGCTTTGGCATGGTGTCCGAAGCCTTCTTTGACTGCAACCCGCGCATTGTCAAAGATCATTTTCTGCGGCACACCGCCGAAGTATTCGAGTCCCTTGACAATACCTTCCAGAAAACTCTCTTCGTTTTGCCGGTAGAATGCCGTCACAAAGCAGTCTCCGCTGCTGCATTCACGCATACACCAAAGCTGGATCGGTTGTTTGACACCGCCAAGAACGACGGTTACTTCGCCCCAGTCGATCTGGATCGCTTCAGCAGGCTCATAGGCAAGCGGAACAAACACATCCCGCGGGGTGCTGCGCATCTCGGCAACTGTCCGCCGAACGGAAGCCTCACAGCCTTCAAAGCCGCGTTCATTGACAAGTCTTTCATAGATGCGGTGCGCGGTATGCCGCTGCTTTCTGGGCGCATTCCTGTCGGCCTCGATACATTCCGCGATAAACTCTTTGACATCGGCTGTGATGATGTCATTCCTGCGGCCGCTGCCTGGTTTGCGGTCCCACGGCACCGTCTGTCCTTTCCAATATTTCTTGACGGTATTTCGTGATATGCCAAGCATTTTCGACACTGTTCGCTGGCTGTAATCTGTATGCGCCTGATAATACCGGATCTTTTCGTAGATATCCATTGCAATTGCCACTCCTGTTCCCTCCTGTACCATGAGCTGTTACTTCTCATTATACAGGATTTTCTTTGGTGGCTCAATTTTTTATTATCATTCTCGCGGAAAGTGGCTCAGTTTTATTTTATCATATATAATAATGCCACAATGCTTCATAGAATTCCTGATAAGACAGGAGAACGGGTTCATCAACATAGGCACAGCGGATATATACCCCGTCAAACTGTCTGCCGTTCAGGAATTTATAGTCTTCACTTTCACAGTCTTCTCTGGAAAGATGCTCGGAGGAACCAACCAGCGTATTTTCAAAGCCTGATCCGCCAC
>CACWOX010000080.1 GCA_902762615.1 uncultured Ruminococcus sp.
AAACGAACATATGGACAAGTGCGCCAAAACAGAAAAAAACGGTGGCAGAATAGAAAAACGTACTGCATATACGTATCCGCCCAATAACCCCGCGCCATGCCGAATTGAAGAAACCATGGTAAAATAAACTCCGAATAGAAATACTCCAATGAAGTGAAACGGAGTCCAATGAACTCCAACGAACTTCAATTGGAGTTCATTGGAGGTAATTGCATGGATAAAGTAGCAATGGTCAAAAAGGAAGTACAAATGCAAAACTGGTCGGAGGCAGAGCTTGCAAGGCAAGAATCCGGTCTGACAGTAACACAGTGGTGCAGGCAGGAAAGGATCAGCACAAGCGCATATTATTATCGTTTGCGCAAGATCAGAGAAAGCCTGTGTGAGCAGATACCTGTACCAGTTACTGAGATCACGGAGAAAACAGAAACAGACCATGCGGCGATCAGAATTGTATCCGGAGATCTGAAAGTTGAGATGTCATCGGATGTTCCTTCGGAAAAGATCGCAGCAATAATCGGTGCATTGAAATGCTGACGGAAATACTGATCGGGGCAACCGTGTATATCGTAACCGGATATACGGATATGCGAAAAGGAATAGACGGTCTTGCACAGATCGTAGAAGGTACTATCGGAAAGGATGTGTACAGTAAAGCAGTATATCTGTTCTGTGGAAGGAATAACACAAAGATGAAAGCACTTGTGTGGGACGGAGACGGATTTTTGCTGCTTTACAAAAGACTGGATAACGGACGCTATCGTTGGCCAAGAACAGAATGCGAGGCAAAGCAGCTTACCTCACAGCAGCTTAGATGGCTGATGGAGGGTCTTGAAATTGAGCAGAAAAAAGCGATCAAACCGGGCCAAAGAAAATGTTTGTATTGAGTTCATAGCATGGATACAGTATGTTCACCTGCTTATGATAGAATAGAAATATCATATACAGGAGATCATGAGTTATGGAAGAACAAAGAAAAGAACGTACAATAGATGAGCTTGCCGCCGAAAATGACGCTCTGCGTAAAAAAGCTGACGAACTTAATAAAGAAATCGAATATCTTCAGCAGCAGGTGAATTTCCTCAAAAAATCAGTATTCGGATCCAAAAGCGAAAAGAAGGTTCTTCATGATACCGAAAATGCAGAACAGCTAAGCCTGTTCAATGAAGCGGAAACCGAAGCACGCCGTGAGGAAGCTGAAGAAGTATCTGTCCCAGCTCATAAGAGAAAGAAAAAGCGCAGCCGTGCTGAGATACTGGGGGATCTGCCTGTCGAAGAAGTTGTTCATGAGGTTGAGGACAAGACCTGTGACAGATGCGGCAGCGAAATGAAACAGGTCGGTAAAGAATTCGTACATGATGAGCTTGTGTATGTGCCGGCAAAGCTGTTCATACGCAAGCATTATGTCGAGGTAGTCAAATGCGTATCCTGCGGAAAGGATGAGTCCAGGGACGCAGAGCTTGATGATATCGAAAAGGAGCATTTCCGCAAGGCAACGGCTCCTGCTATGCTGATTCCGCGCAGCTTTTGTTCACCGGAACTTTTAGCTCATATCATTTATTCAAAGTACAACAATGCCATGCCGCTTTATCGCATAGAGCAGGATATGAAGGATCACGGTGTTATGCTGTCCAGAACCACTATGGCAAACTGGATCATAAAGATCGCCGAGGAAAAAGCAAAGCCTGTCTATGAGCTGATGAAAGCCGAGCTGCTTTCCGGCAGGATCATTCACGCTGATGAAACGGTAGTTCAGGTCTTACACGAACAGGGACGGAGCGCAAAGACACAATCCCGTATGTGGGTCTATTGCACTCCGGCGTGTAGTGGGAAATATCTCGTGCTTTATGATTACTGCCAGACAAGAGGCGGATATAATGCTGTCAGCTTCCTCGGAAATTATTCGGGATATGTAGTCTGTGACGGTTATGACGGCTACAACAGACTGACACAGGCAAAACGCTGCGGCTGTTTTGCTCATGTCAGACGAAAGCTTGTTGAAGCATTGCCGTCTGACAAAGAATTATGGGCAACATCTGCGGCTGCAGAAGGCGTCAGACGCTGCGACCGATTGTTTGCCCTTGAACGAGAATTTGACGGCAAGGACAAGGACGGGAAACAGGTACGGGAGCCGCTCTCTCCTGAAGAAAAACACCGCCGTCGTAATGAAGAGGTCAGACCGCTTCTGGATGATTTCTTCAACTGGCTGATGACAGTCAATCCTGCTGGCGGCAGCAAGCTTGCAAAGGCTGTACAATACGCTTTGAACGAGAAGCGTTATCTGTACGGTTTTCTTGCCGACCCCGGAATCGAGATCAGCAACAATCGTGC
>CACWOX010000081.1 GCA_902762615.1 uncultured Ruminococcus sp.
CTATGGAAGAACGCTGAAAGGCTTCTTCAAAATTCTTTTCAAATGTTCTCTCTTGCTTTTATTCGTTTCATTTTAAGAAGATTCTGAACAGGCTCTGAGGCAAATATCTGTTGATTATCCTCCGGCAATGTGTATTTCACCACGGCGTCATTCTTCTCAGCGCAAAGGACAATGCCAATCGGAGGATGATCTCCTTCGTTCATCAATTCACGGGTATAATAATTGACATACATCTGCATCTGTCCAATATCCTGATGGGTGAGCTTGTCTGTTTTCAAGTCAAACAGGACAAAACATTTCAGAATATAGTTGTAAAAAACAAGGTCAATGAAGAAGTCTTGTCCGTCAAGTGTAAACCGTTTTTGGCGGGAAACAAACGAAAAACCTCGTCCCAATTCCAACAAAAACTGCTGCAAATGCTCTATTAACGCCTGCTCGATGTCACTTTCATAAACGTGCGTATCAGGCTTTATTTGCAGAAACTCCATAACATAGGGGTCTTTGATGGCTTTTTCGTATTCCGCCTTTGGCTCACTTTTCTGTATCTCGGCAGCGACGGAAAGCTTATCCTTGCTCGCCAGTATCCGCTGATAATACATGGTGTGAATCTGTCGCTCCAATTGGCGAACGCTCCACGCTGATTTTGCACATTCTTCCGTGTAAAAATTTCGGGATTCTTCATCAGTAACCCTCATCAGCAAACGGTAATGCGACCAACTTAAATTGAGACACAGTGTGTCTCGATTTGGAAACGTAAGATAGAACTGCCGCATTTTACGCAGATTACTTTCATCAAAGCTTTTTCCAAATTCGGAAGTGAGCTTTTCCGATAAAAAATGAAGCAGATTCTTTCCATATTCCGCCCTGTCATTCTCTCCGCAAGCCTTGTAAATTTGTTCGCCAATCTCCCAATAGGCAATAACCATCGCCGAATTGACAGCAGCATAAACCCTGTTCTGCGCTGCCATGACGGAAGAACGTATCCGAGTATATACTTCCTCCGAGTTATTTTTTGTGGGTACGCTATCCATTTTCTTTTCCATTTTTCATCACCTTCTTTTAGATTTGTAGCACAAGTGAAAAGACAGACCATCATCATTGATTTCATTTTACCATACCCATCAACCAAAGTCAATCCGTATCACCTGACCGATTCACAGCTTTCTTTCTTCGCAGGAACGCCAAGATACAGTCGCAGGAAATCGTTGAAATCTTTGCCGCGGGGCGGTGGATCGTCGATGATTTCCCATCTGTCCCGCATGATTTCTTTCAGCGCAGCGGAAGAAATACGCCCTGCGCGGTCATTGTCAAGGTGTAGAATGACGGTATGAATCTGCGGATTTTCAGTCAGATACAGTTCCAGCGCAACGGGAATTTTGCTCTCGCTGATGTTCCTTTGCGGCTGATATACGCCCGAGAGTGACAGCAGATTCTCCGCACGGTAGTCCTTTCCCTGACATTTCAGGTAGGTGGCGTAGGACAGCAGATCAATCGCGGCTTCAAACAAATGCACTGAATCGGTGGGCTGCTCGGCAAGCAGGCGGAAGGAATATCGCTTGTCGCTGCCGGAGGCGTCGCCCTTGAAGCTGCCTGTCGTGCTGCGGCAGCCCGCGTAGCGTGGCGTCCCGTTCCCGTCTTTGCCAATGAAAATGGCGTTGTGATACCTCGCACTTTCGTAAAGTATGCCCTCGGCAATGCAGTCTTGTATGATTTTCAAGTCCAGTCCACGACCGAAAAGGTACTGAATTACCCTGTCGTTGCTGCCGTTTTTCGGCGGCAGGAGCAGCACTTTTTCAGTTTCGGTTTTCGTATTTCGCGCCGAATTTGTCGGCGTAAAATCGTGTGTCATGCCGCCGGTGAGCAGCAGCACCGCGTCCTGAAAGCGGTACTGTCTGCACTTCATGAGGAAGTCAATGGCATTCTTGCCGCCTACGCCGCGCGACCACCAGAACCATTTGCCGTTGGACATTTTCAGGCTGTCATGCTCGTTGGTGCAGTAAACGCCGGAGGACAGACGCTTGAGTTGCCCCGGTTCAAACATCTCAAACCTTAATCCGTGAAATTGAAAAAGTGCAGAAGTTGAAAACCGCGCAAAACAGGGCGTTGACAGCCGGAAAAAGAAAATATGGTACTCACCCAAAAG
>CACWOX010000082.1 GCA_902762615.1 uncultured Ruminococcus sp.
AGCATAACGATCGTTAAATGCCAATAGCTAAAGGCACTACAACTGAATAATCCTATCCGAGCGAGAGATACATCCGGAACCGTAGTTATGCGACGACCGAAAGCGAGCGAACACTTAGTACCGCGCCATGACCTCGAAAGAGCGAGCGAGAAACGGGCTATAAGCGGCGAAAGATGACAACGTGCGAAAAGCCACGCATAGGAACTGTAGCCGGATAGGATGCCAAATTTCAAGAAAGCGAGATTAATACATGAACGAAAATTATGAATTTGACGACCTTGATTTGGATTCTATCGAAAACCAGCTCCAAACCGTTGATGGTGTCACATTGGCAGATATGTATTTGCCGCCGATCAAGTATGCTATCAAAGAGCTGCTGCCACAGGGACTTGCCATGCTAAGCGGCTCTATGAAAATCGGTAAGTCATGGATGACGCTTGATTGGTGTGTGCGGATTGCAAAAGGCGAAAACATTTGGAATTATCCGACGACCAAAGGGACAACCCTCTATCTCAGCTTGGAGGATTCCAACACGCGCTTGCAAGACCGCCTGCTGTCGGTCACAAACGAGGTGCCGCCAAATGTCCACTTCGCCATCAGCTGCAAAACCATTGGCAACGGATTAGAGGAACAGATTCGCTACTTCGTTGGAGAACATCCCGACACGGTATTGGTTGCGATCGATATCTTCCAGAAGATTCGCACAACGACCGAAATCAATTACGGCGGCGATTATTCTGAAACCGAGATTTTGAAATCGCTGGCGACTGAACTTGGCATCACCATTCTCCTTGTACATCATGTGCGTAAGAAAGAGGATGAAGACCCGTTCAATATGATGTCGGGCAGCAACGGCTTGGCAGGATGTGCGGACACGATATTTGTTTTGAAAAAGAGCAAGCGTTGTTCCTCGGACGCTACTCTCTTCTGCACGGGGCGTGATATCGAGTATCGGGAAATCGATATTCGATTCGAGAAGGAAACCTGTACGTGGAGTTTCATTTCCGACAGTGCGGAGAATCCGGAAACACTGCTCCCGAGACCTATGCAAAAGCTGGTTGAGATGATGAAAGATAAATCCGCGTTCTCGGGCAGCAACGCTGAATTCATGGAAGAGTTCAAAAGCTACACGGGAATCGAAATCCATACCAACGTCATGAAAAAGATGATGAAAAAGCATCGGTTGGAGCTTGAGGAAAACGGCGTCACCTTTGAGGACTGCAAGCGGAACAACGACCGCTGTATCGATATCAGCTACGACCCATCGGCTGACAATCGCTGAAAAGTACGGCAAGTACGGTAGGTACGGCAAATGCCCGCGGGAGATTTTGCTGTCCTTGCCGTCCTTGCTGTCCGAACCGTCCGACAGCGTTGTCACGCCGTGTGTACCCCTGTGTGAGATTTTCCACAGAAGGCTGAGAAACAAGCCGACAGCGAAACACGTGAGGATTTGGGCGAATGTCGGCGCGCTGTCGCCGCTAATCAAAACAAGATAAATAAACCGCGTTCTTTTGCGTGGGTATTAGAAGCAGCCTTAAAACGGGTGTAAAACGCGGGTTTAGCGCAGACTCGTCTGCGGCCAGCATCGCATTCGACTGGTCGCGCAGCGACCGCCGATGCAGCTGGGGCGGGACACCCGCCACCCGTTTTACGGCAGAAAGGAACCAAATGAAAGATAAAAAAATGAGTATCCGCATCTCAGAGGACGATCTGAATATCGTCCACTACAAAGCGGAGCTGGCAAAATTATCTCTGACCGAGTACGTCACACAGTGCGCTCTCGGTAAACAAATCTTCGTAATCAACGGCTTGGACGAGGTCATCCGTCAGCAGAAAGCTATCGGTAAAAACCTCAACCGGCTGACTGTTCTCAGTAACATGGGAAAGATTTCATGCGTAAATCTTCAAGAGCTGACCGAAAACATGGGAAAGATTTCATGCGTAAATCTTCAAGAGCTGACCGAAGAATACGCCGCGCTTAACCGTAAACTCACGGAGCTGTTGGACAGAAAGAGGTGGGCAGCATAGCAGTAGTTACAATCATTGCGCGGAAGAAAACGCAGACCCGTCAGGGCTTGTGGGGGTTGCTTCACTACTGTATGCAAGACAAGAAAACCATGCATAACGAAAGAAAGTTAGTCACCGGAATCAACTGCGTGGCGCAGTCTGCGTTCAACGAAATGGTGAATACCAAGCTGCAATACCGCAAAACAGGCGGCAGACAGTACTACCACATCATGCAATCCTTCCATCCGGACGAGCCGATCACACCCGAGACCGCGCACGAAATTGCTCTGCGTTTTGCCGAAGAAAACTTCCCCGGCTATGAGGTGTTGGTCGCCACTCACGTCGACCGTCACCACGTACATTCGCACTTTGTTGTCAATTCCGTGAACGCGGAGACGGGTTTGAAGTTCCATTCCGATAACCATAAAATCCAACGTCTGCGCGACGCCTCGGACAAGCTCTGTATGGAATACGGCTTTTCGGTGGTCGTTCCCAAGAGCAAAAAGGTCAAAGGTATGTCCACCG
>CACWOX010000083.1 GCA_902762615.1 uncultured Ruminococcus sp.
CCTGAATCCGTGAAACTCAGCAAGCAGCAAAGCGCTGCACCAGTCCCAAAAAGGTATTCGCCCAGGCATTGCTTCTGCTGATAGAAAGAAAAAGCTGACGTGCGTGTTTTGTAAGCTGCCCTGCAAAATGAATAATATTCTGGATAACAGTACGAATGCGTTTACGGGCGACAATTCTTTTAGAAGGAGCTTTACCTTGATGAACCGTTTCCTGACCAAGCATACGCAGGATGTTGTAAGCGATCATAGTGAGTTCGAGAACAAGCTCGTTTGTGTCAAACTTGCCTGACGGAAGCCGCTCTACACCCATATCTGTTTTGATTTCACTATGAAATTGCTCACATTCTCCATGAGCATGATAGAGGTCAATGATCTCTTGATCACTTTCTCCAAGATTTGTCCAGAACATATTGAGTTCGATTTCCGGTTCAAGAAAAAACTGACCATCGGGAGATGAATCACGCTCGATCATTTCATAAACAATACGATTGCAAATGCTTTTTTGCTCTCCGTCTTCTGTCGCGTAAAATAGATCCTTGAATGTACTGCCGACATAAACCTTTTTACCTTCTCTCGGCTCACGGATATCCTTACACCATGATCTGATATTTTCAGCCCATTCATTTCTGTCTTCTTTACGAAGATTGCGTTTGATAACGTAATAAGCACCGTTTTCCAGCAGAATACCTACATTTTCAGCAGCATCATTGCCTGAATCAAGACGGACAAGAACAGGCTTGTCGGTTATTTTGCGGCAAAGATCCATAGTCTGACGCAAAAATTCAGGTGTACCGCTCTGACAATGCTGTTTTCCCTCACGAAGCTCGGTGTTTACAAGATAACCTTCTTTCCCGATGTATGCCATCATCGGAGCATAGCCCATGAATTTCTTGTAGGTAAAAGATACACCTTCTTTTTTCGTGTTGGAATTATCCATCGGTGTAACATCCATATCCAAAGGTATCATGCCATTCTTCAATGCTGTCGGCTCAACATGATTGCTTTTCAGAAGATGAGTATTGAACCCCAAAATCTCTTCACGCTGTGTTTTTCCGATCTCGTCCATTCTTTGACGAAGCGTTGCAGAAGACGGAAACCCTTTCGTAAGATGAAGGGCAGTCTGATAATATGCAGCATCATTCTGAAATTCTGCTATTACATCAAAATCAGGCTTACCCATGCACAGCAGTCCGATGAATGTTGTCATTATCGCACCGCAGTCAATCTGTTTGCGGGAACGTTTATTTTCTGATCTGACATTACTGAACTGCTCCTGAAATCCTGCACGTTCAAGAATTTCACCGACAAGTCCTATCCCGGTAGCTGCCGGGATTCTCTTGTCAGTAAGTCTGTAAATGATTTTATCAAAGCTCATTTTTGCCACATCCTATGCCTGATTTATCTACTTCAATTATAGCATAAAATGCAGGGGTTTTCCAGTTTTCATGCACCTTTTGGGTGCATTTAGAATGTGAGCTTTTTGCTTTGTTTTTGGCTTGCAAGCTGACTTTTTCAAAGCTGCCGGGCGGTGGGTTACTATGATAACAGTCTTGTTTGTCATCTGCCGCAGGTTTTCAAGCAGTTCCTTTTCTGTTGCAGCGTCAAGTGAGCTTGTGGCTTCATCAAGTATCAGAATGGGACTTTCGGAAAAAATAGCTCTTGCTATGGCTATTCGCTGCATTTGTCCCTCTGAAAGTCCTGTTCCTCGTTCACCGAGGAGCGTATCAATTCCGTTTTCAAGCTCAGATACAAATTCATCCGCTCAGGCGATTTTTAGTGCTTGTGCTATTTTTTCATCATCCTGCATTTGACTTTTATCGGCAAAGGCAACAGCTTCTCTGACAGTTCCTGTCATTAGTTTATTTCCCTGCGGAACATAGGCGAACAGGCGATGATAACGGGTTGTAAGTGCTTCTGTGCCTTTTGCGGTGCGGATATAACACTCGCCTGAATCGGGACGGTATATGCTCATCAGAAGCTTGATAACTGTTGATTTGCCGCAACCGCTATGTCCCGTGAAAGCAACATATTCACCCTTCCGGACACTTACATTGATGTTATCCAGCACAATCGGCATACCGTCCTTTGTTAGCTTTGTCACTTTATCGGACGGGGGAAAGTAGGTGTAGCTGACAGCTTTTAGCCCGATCTCCTGCAGGCTGTCACGATATAGGCTCCTGACTTCTTCAAGCGGAAGCGGCGGCTCGGTGTTTTCTTCTTCAAAGCTTTCGATTTCCATAAGCCTCTCAGCACTTGCCGTCATAGCGTAAAATCTCGGAAGATAGCCTGTGATATTTGCAAAGGGCGATTGTATCTGTGAGATAAGCTGCGTTACTGCCGTCAGAGTTCCGAGAGTGATTGTTCCCATAAGGATTCCCCAACCGCACCATATCACGCCAAACAGGTACATTCCCTGAATAGCTGTACCGAAGCCAATATTGCAGAAATTGGAGAAACGGTTTTTTCTCATTCGGGCGGCTTTGTGTTCCTTTGTCTTATCGAGCATTTCCTTTTCTGTCTGCTGTTCGGATGCAAAGGAGCGTATCATCATCATATTGCCGAGGGTTTCCTGCAAGAATATTCTCAGGCTACCGTC